>DATMGH010000147.1:0-64987 GCA_035555675.1 Solirubrobacter sp.
CGCGGCGCCGGCGCTCGCCAGCCGCCGAGCTCGCCGGCGAGCGCGCGCAGCGCCTCACGCGCATCCGCGACCACCGGCAGCGCGCCGAGCTTGTGTGCGTCCGGCTCGAGGACATTGATCGCGACGAACCGCACGTCCTCCGCGGCGAACAGCGAGTGCGACGCGGTCGTGAAGTCGCTCAACCGCGTGCCGACACACAGCACGACGTCGGCGTCACGCGCCAGGTCGTTCGCGGCCCGCGTGCCGTTCACGCCGATCCCGCCCAGCGCCAGCGGCCCGTGGTAGCTGCCCTTCCCGGCCGACGTCTCCGCGACCGGCAGGCCGGCCGCCGCGGCGAAGTCCCGCAGCGCCTCCTCGGCGCCGGAGTGCCAGACGCCGCCACCGGCGAGCACCAGCGGGCGCTCGGCCGTGCGCAGCACGCGGGCCGCGGCCTCGATCGCGCGCCGTTCCGGCGGGCGGCGGGCGACGGTCCACGTGCGTTCCGCGAAGAAGCCGGCGGGAAAGTCGTACGCCTCGCCCTGCACGTCCTGGTGCAGGGCGATCGTGACCGCCCCGGTGGTCGCGGGATCGAGCAGGATGCGGAGCGCCTCGGGCAGTGCGGTGAGCAGTTGCTCGGGCCGGGCGATGCGGTCGAAGAAGCGGCTCACCGGCCGCAGGCACTCGTTGACCGACCAGTCGGCGTACTCCGGGTGCTCGAGCTGCTGCAGGACCGGACCCTGGCGCCGGGTCGCGTACGTGTCGGCCGGCAGCAGCAGGACCGGCAGGCGGTTCGTCGTCGCGGTGGCGGCGCCGGTCACCAGGTTGGTGGAGCCCGGTCCGATCGACGCGGTGCACGCCAGCGTCGACAGCCGCCGCGTCGCCTTGGCGTACCCGAGCGCGACGTGCACCATCGACTGCTCGTGCTTCGGCGAGAGGTACGGCAGCTCCGCCACGCCTTCCACCAGCGCCTCGCCCAGGCCGCACACGTTCCCGTGGCCGAAGATCCCGAACATCGCGGGGATCGCCCGCCGGCGCTCGCCGTCGCGCTCGGAGAACTGCACCTGCAGATAGCGCACGAGCGCCTGGCTCGTGGTCAACCGCACCGTGGCGCTCACGCCGGTACCCCCAATCCCGCCGTTTCCAATGCGCACCGACTCGCGACCAGATCCGCCACCGGATCCCCGCCCGGACGCCGGTCCTGCTCGACCGTGGCCCACGCCAGCGGCGGCAGCGCCCGCGCGAGCGCGCTCAGGTCCACGCAGCCCGTGCCGAGTGGGCAGAAGACGCCGGCCGCGACGGCGTCCCAGAAGCTCAGCCCGCGCGCCAGCACGCGCGGCTCGACGTCCTTGAGATGCAGCAGCGCGACGCGGTCGCCGAGCCGGCGCAGCCACTCGACCGGGTCCAGCCGCGCGTAGGCGAGGTGGCCGGTGTCGAGGCAGATCGGCGCGAGCTCGGCCGCCTGCTCGATCTCGGCCGCGAACTCGATGTGGGTGCCGGCGTGCGGATGGACGGCGGCGGTGAGGCCCGCGGCGCCCGCGACGTCGGCCAGCGTCCGGATGGCCCGCGCGACCGCGCGCCGTTCGTCGGCGGTCGGCGCGGGTGCGCGCTCGGCGCGGCCGGCGGCGGCCGCCCGGCCTGGATCGATCTGGTCGATCACGATCAGGTGCGTGCCGCCGGCGGGGGCGACGAGCTCCGCGACACGATGCGCGGCGACGACGATCCGCGGCAGCTCCTTCGGCCGGTGCAGCGGCTCGAACACGAACCCGGCGATCAGCTGCAGGTCGCGGCTCGCCAGCTCGTTCCGCAGCCGTCCGGGGTCGGTCGGCAGGTACCCGAGCGGGCCGAGCTCGACGCCGGCGTAACCCGCGGTGCGCGCGCCGTCGAGCACGACGTCCCACGGCGGGTTGCCCGGCGTGTCGGCGAAGTCGACGCCCCAGGACACGGGGCCGGTGGCCAGGCGCGGCGTCATTGTGCCGTCCACCCGCCGTCGACCAGCAGGCTCGTACCGGTCATCAGCGATGCGGCGGGCGACGCCGCGAACGCCACGGCCTGGGCCACTTCACGGGGCGTGCCGAGGCGGCCCAGCGGGATCCGGCGGACGATCGCGTCGCGCGCGTCCGGAGCCGCCAGGAACGGCGCGGTCATCGGCGTCTCGACGAAGGTGGGCGCGACCGCGTTGACCCGGATGCCGTGTGGCGCGAGCTCCAGCGCCAGTGCCTTGGTCAGACCCTCGAGTGCGTGCTTGGCCATGCAGTACACGGTGCGGGCGGGCGCTCCGATGTGGCCCATCTGCGACGTCACGAACACGATCGAGCCGTGCACGCCACGCTCGAGCATCCGCGCCGCGACGGCCTGGGCCGCGACGAACGCGCCGCGGACGTTGAGGCTCCAGGACCATTCGAGCCCGCGCTCGTCGACGTCCAGGAAGGGCTGCGGCCGGTTCCCGCCCGCGCACGTGACGAGCACGTCGACTGGCGGCAGCGCGCCGATCAGCGCCCGCAGGCCCGCGCCGTCGGTGACGTCGCAGACCTCCGCCCGCCCGCCGGTCCGGCGCGCGACGTCGCGCAGCGGCCCGAGCCGGCGGCCGACCAGCACGAGCGACGCGCCCGCCTCGGCCAGGGCCACGGCGCAGGCGCTCCCGAGGCCGCCTCCGGCGCCGGTGACGAGCGCGACACGACCGTCGAGCGCGCCGCTCACTGCGCCGCCCCGGCCCGCTCGAGGCGCAGCTCTGCGGTGCGCGCGTGGCCGCCGAAGCCCTCGGCGTGCGAGATCGCCGCCACCGCGGGTGCGACGCGGCGGGTGCCTTCCTCGGTCAGCTCCTGGAACGTCAGCGTCTTGAGGAACTTGCCGACCCACAGCCCGCCCGTGTAGCGAGCCGCTCCCGCGGTCGGCAGGACGTGGTTGGTGCCGACGGCCTTGTCACCGTAGGCGACCGTCGAGTCGGCGCCGACGAACAGCGAGCCGTAGTTGCGCAGGGCGCCGGCGTACGCGTCCAGCTCGTGTGCGGCGACCTGCAGCTCGAGGTGCTCCGGCGCGAGCTGGTCGGAGAGCTCGACCGCCTCGTCCCGGTCGCGCGCGACGAGCACGCGGCCCTCCCGCTGCCACGCTTCGGCGGCGATCTCGCGCGTCGGCCAGTCGAGCAGGGCGCGCTCGACCGCGTCGACGACCGCGAGCCCGAGCTCGCGTGACGTGGTGATGAGCACCGCCGGCGACGTCGGCCCGTGCTCGGCTTGACCGAGCAGGTCGGCCGCGACCAGGTCGGCGTCGGCGGTGTCGTCGGCGATCACGACCACCTCGGTCGGTCCGGCGAGCAGGTCGATCCCGACGCGGCCGAAGAGCTGGCGCTTGGCTTCGGCGACGTACGCGTTGCCGGCGCCGACGATCAGGTCGACCGGCTCGACGCCGAGCAGCCCGAAGGCCATCGTCGCCAGCGCCTGCACGCCACCCAGGCAGACGATCTCGTCCGCGCCGGAGGCGTCCATCGCGTACAGCATCGCCGGGTGGATGCCCTTCCCGGCGCGGGGCGGGGCGCACGCGACGACGCGGCCCACGCCCGCGACCTTGGGCACCGCCACCGTCATGAACGACGAGGCCAGCATCGGGTACCGCCCACCGGGCACGTACGCACCGCTGGCGGTGACCGGGACGTGGCGGTGCCCGAGCACGACACCCGGCAGCGTCTCCACGCGCAGGTCCTGCAGCGTGTCGCGCTGGCGCGAAGCGAACGCGCGCACCTGGTCGAGCGCGAAGGCGATGTGGGTCTTGAGCTCGTCGTCAAGCTCGTCGGCGGCGTGCAGGATGGCCGCCGCGCCGACGCGGAAGTCGGGCGGATCCCACCCGTCGAGCGAACGCGAGTACTCGCGGACGGCGCGCTCGCCGTCGCGCTCGATGCGCAGCAGCATCTCGCTCACGTCGCGCCGGATGCGCGCGTCGTCCTGCGCTCGCGACTCCGCCGCCTCCTTCAGCACCTCAGCCATGTCCTCGTCCTCCGAGCGCGTCCGCGACGGTCCCGGCGGCAGCGCGGACGCGAGCGCCGAGCCGGTCAAGATCGGTCTCTTGCAGCACCGGCATCGGCAGCGTCAGCGCGAGCGCGGCCGGAACCTCGCCCGCGGGGTCGCGCACCGGCGCGGCCACGCTTCCGAGGCCTTCTGCATACTCCTCGCGCTCGAGCGCGTACCCGCGTTCGCGAATCTCGGCCACCTCGCGCCGGAGGCGCTCGGGATCCGTGACCGTGTGGGCGGTGACGGGCTCGAGCAGCACGTCCAGCACGCTCTCGCGCCACGCGTCGCGGTACGCCAGCAGGACCTTGCCGGAGGCGGTCGCGTGCGCGGGCACCAGCTCGCGCAGGTGCGGGCGGGCCTCTTCGCTGCCGGCACGGTGAACGAGACACAGGGCCGACGTGTAGCTCGGGATCGCGAGGTGCACGACGCCGCCCGTCTGCTCGAACAGCTCCGTCACCGCGGGCGTCGCGGCGCGCGTCAGCGGCGAGCGCTCGGCGAGCTGCGCGGCCAGGGCCACGAGCCGCATCGTCGGCGCGTAGTCGCGGCGGCGGCCCTCGCTGCGGCTGACCCAGCCGTCGGCGACGAGCCGCGCCAGCAGCCGGCGCGCGGTGCGCGGGTGGATCTGCAGCGCTTCCGCGAGCTGGGCGGCGGAGGATGGCTGGAACGCCAGCACCTCCATCGCCTGCATCGTGCGGGTCACGAACAGCGCCTCACCAGCGGCCATCGATGCCTCCAGCGCCGGGCGCCGGCGTCCCGATGCTCGCCAGCCCTTCGCGGGCGGCCGCCGCGACGTCGTCGGCGATGCGTGCGGCCAGCTTGATGTCGACGCCGCACACGAGCAGGTCCGGCGGTCGCGAGCACAGACGCAGCAGGGCCGCCGGCTCACCGCCGGCCAGGCCGAACCCGGCGCCTGCCGCCCGCGCCGCCGCCTCGACTTCGGCGACGGCCGCCGGGAGCGCGGGCGCCGGCACGCGCAGCCCGAGGTCGGCGGTGCCGATCACGAGCAGATCCACGTGGCCGGCGATCGCGGGTGCCGCGCGGACCCCGGCGGGCGACTCGATCTGGGCGATCAGGCGCGGCACCGGCGGGCGCTGCCCGTCCCGGCCCGCGCGCCGCGGCCCGTAGCCGCGCTCGCCTTCCGGCGGGTAGCGCAGGCGCCGGGCGAGCCCGGCGACCGCCTCCGGATCCTCCGCCTGCGGCAGCACGATGGCGTCCGCCCCGGCGTCGAGCGCAGGTGCGAGCGCCTCGCTGGCCGCTCGTGTGATCCGCACGTGCGCCTCGCACCCGGCGGCGCGCAGCGCGACGGTCAGCGGCGCGACGTCCCGCGCGCTGAGCGAGCCGTGCTCGAGGTCGATCCAGGCGGCATCGAACGCGTACCCCATCGTCTCGGCCAGCACGACGTCGGGCAACGAGATCACCGTGGCCAGGTGGGTCATCCGATCGCCTCCGGCGTCTGCAGCACAGCGGGGTTGGCGACGAGCCCGGGATCGACGGCGCCGTCGAGGGTGGCGAGCACGCTGGCGGTCGCCATCTCGACCATCCGCGCGATCGACGTCGTGCTGAGACCGCCGATATGCGGCGTGAGCGTGACGTTGGGCAGCTCGAGCAGGCGCGGCGGGACCGCGGGCTCGTCGGCGAAGACGTCGAGCGCGGCGGCGCGCAGGCGTCCGGTCGTGAGCGCGTCGATCAGCGCCGCCTCGTCGACGAGGCCGCCGCGCGACGCGTTGACCAGGGTCGCCTCCGGACGCATGCACGCGAGCTCGCGCGCGCCGATCAGGCCGCGCGTCGCCGCGCTCAGCGGCAGATGCAGCGAGATCACGTCCGCCCGCTCGAGCAGCTCGGCGAGCGTGACGAGCTCCGCGTCGGGCTCCTCGCGCACGGCCGGATCGCAGACGAGCAGGCGCACGCCGAACCCGCGCAGCCGCCGCGCGACGGCGCGCCCGATGGCGCCGTGGCCGATGAGGCCGACCGTGGTCCCGTGCAGATCCCAGGGGGTCATCGCGCTGCCGCGCTCCCACTCGCCGCGGCGCACGGACGCGTCGTGCTCGACGATCCGGCGCAGCGCCGCGAGGATCAGCGCCACCGCGTGGTCGGCGGTGGTCTCCCGGTTGGCGCCGGGAGTGACGGTCACGATCACGCCCTCCTCCGTGGCGGCGGGCAGGTCGATCGAGTCGGTGCCGACGCCGACCCTCGCCACGACCCGGAGCTGTTCGGCGGCCGCGAGCGTGGCGCGGTCGAACGGATCGGTGCTGACGATGGCGGCGACGGCGCCCCGCGCCAGCAGCCGCACTTCGTCCGCCGTCCGCGGCCCGGTCTTCGGGGCCAGCCGCACGCGCAGCCCCGCCTGGCGCAACCGCGCTCCGGCCTGGGGGCCGTCGAGGTCGAAGCCGGGCCAGGTCACCAGGACCTCTCCGCGCTCAGACATCGGCTTCATGCGCTGGCCGCTCCCCGGCACGATCCCGCGCGTACTCGCGCAGGTACTCCTCCACGGTGGCCAGATGCGCGCGCATGCTCTCGCGCGCGGTCTCGGCATCGCCCGCGGCGATCGCCGTGAGGATCTGCCGGTGCTCGGGGATCGATCGCACGAGCCGGACGTCCGGACGCGCCAGCGGCCGCCGCGCGGTCGCCAGGGCTCGATGGATCGGCTCGGTCATACACGCCAGGGCGCGGTTTCCGGTCGCGCGGATCACCGCGTCGTGGAACGCGATGTCGGCCTCGTGATAGAGGTCCTCGGCCGCGCCGCTGACGGCGGCGCGCTCGGCGGCGACGCGCATTCGCTCGAGCGCGTCGGAGAGCTCGGCCAGGTCGTCGGCGGACGCGCGCTCGGCGGCGAGGCCGGCGGCGGTGATCTCGAGGATCCGCCGGCATTCGAGGTACTCCCCCAACACGGTGGCGCCACGCGGCCCTTGGAGCACCGCCCGCAGGACGTCCGGGCTGAAGAGGTCCCAGTCCGCTTCGGGGGACACCGTGGCCCCGCGGCCGTGCTTGACGGTGACCAGTCCGCGCTCCTCGAGACCGCGGATGCATTCGCGGGCGACGCCGCGGCTGACCCGGAAGCGGCTCGCGAGATCCGTCTCTCGCGGAAGGCTCTCGCCCACGGCCAGGTGTCCGGAGACGATGTCCGCGATGAGGACCAGCATGAGCTGTCGGTGCAGGCGCGACATGCAGTGATTGGATCACTGATCGCCCTGCTCTGTCCAGCGTCAATTCAGTCTGTTTGCAGGCAAGTTTCTTATCTCGACATGTCGAGATACTTCGTGTCCACTCGGTCTTCGGGCGTACGTCGGCGGCCACGCCGCGGTCGCCCTTGCGGCTCGCCTGCATGACCGATGGCGCGGCCGGACGCCGGCGTCGAAAGTGCGCCTCCCCTACTGATGAGGAGGTCGAGATGGCCGACACGACGCTCACCGAACACTCCGGCGGGTTCCTCGTCGCCGACGCGGTGCCGCTGGCGACGCCGCCGCAGGGACACGTCGAGGCGGTCGCCGCGCGCGAGGACCGCTACGCGATCGACGTGGTGACGTCCGTCGACGAGCTCGTCGCGCGGCTGAGCCCCGCGCTGGGCGAGGATCGCGTCGGGATCGTGACCGACGAGACCGTCGCGGCCCTCTACGCCACCCGGCTGGTCGGCCGGCTGCGGCGCGGCGGCCGTGACGTGCTGATGTACACGCTCCCCGCCGGCGAGCGCACGAAGGATCGTGCGTCGGCCGACGCGCTCTGGGACTGGCTCGCGCGCGTCGACTTCGGGCGCCGGGACGTGCTGGTCGCGTTCGGCGGCGGCGTCATCTGCGACCTCACGGGCTGGGTGGCGAGCGCCTACATGCGCGGGCTGCCGTACGTCAACCTGCCGACGACGCTGCTCGGCATGGTCGACGGCGCGCTCGGCGGCAAGGTCGCGGTCAATCACGCCACGGCCAAGAACCTGCTGGGCGCCTTCCATCAGCCGCGAGCGGTGGTCTCCGACGTCTCGGTGCTCCGCTCGCTCGAGCGCCGCCATCTGTCGGCGGGCCTCGCGGAGGCGATCAAGAAGGCGATGATTGCGTCCCCCGACTACTTCACGCTGATCGAGCAGGACGTCGACAGCATCCTCGAGCGCGATCAGGCGGCGTTGTTCCGGCTCGTCGCGCACGCTTCGGTGATCAAGACGGTCCTGGTCGGGCGCGATCCGTATGAGCACGACCTGCGCCGACCGCTGAACTTCGGCCATACGATCGGCCATCCGCTCGAGACGGTCACGGGCTACGGGCCGCTGCTCCACGGCGAGGCGGTCGCCGTCGGCATGGTGGTCGCGTGCGAGCTCGCCGTCCGCCGCGGGCTGCTGGACCGCGCGCTGCTCGAGCGGCTGGTCGCGCTGCTGCGCCGCGCACAGCTGCCGACGACGCTGGCGGAGCTGCGGGCGCCGGTCGAGCCCGGCGCCGTGCTGGCCGCGATGGGCAAGGTGCGCCAGATCCGGGCCGGGAGCCTGCGCTGGGTGCTGCCGACCGAGGTGGGTGCGACGCTGATCGTCGACGACGTCGAAGACCGGGAAGTGCGCGACGCGCTGCGCGCGCGGCACTCGGCGTCATGAGCGTCGCGGTCAGGCTCGACCGCCGGCGCCCGGCGCGGGAGCTCGCCGCCACCGCGGCGGCTGCCCTCCGGCTCGCCGACTGGCGCCTGTCCGCGCCACCGTGGCCGGGCTTCCCGGCGCCGTTCGCCGGCCAGCACGGGCGGGCAGCCGCGCTCGCCGCGCTGGTGGCGGACTTCCAACCGGACGCGATCGTGGAGACCGGCACGTTCCTCGGCCTGACCACGCGCGCGCTCGCGGCGTGGGGACGGCCGGTCTATTCGATCGAGCTCAAGCCGGCGTTCTTCCATCTCGCCCGCGCCCATACGCGCCGAGCCGCCGGCGTGACCCTGCTGTGCGCGGACTCGGTCGCCGGGCTGCGCTGGCTGCGGGACCATCCACGCCCGCGGCGTCCCCTGGCGTACCTCGACGCCCACTGGGAAGCACGGCTGCCGCTGCACGAGGAGCTCATGACGCTCCAGGCCGGCTGGGACGACGTGCTGGTCGTGATCGACGACTGCCGCGTGCCCGACGACGCCGGCTACGGCTACGACACGTACGCCGGCATCGCGATCGACGCGAGCCTGCTGGAGCTGCCGCCGACCGCTCGCGTCGCGTATCCGGCGCTCCCCGCGCCGGCCGAGGGCGGCGCCCGGCGGGGCACGCTGTACGCCGCCTGGGGCCCGTCCGCGATCCGCGCGCTGGAGACGGCGCGCGAACAGGGCCATGTGCGCGCGGCCGCCTGAGGCCCCGCTGGCCCACGTCGGGGTCGCGGTCGCCGACCTGGACGTCGCCCTGCGCTTCTACCGTGAGGCGCTCGGGTGGGAGCTGCGGCACGGCCCGCGCACCGTGGTCGCGGGTCCGCAGGAGCACGACGTCCTGGGCCAGGGCGTGCGGACGTTCCGCCAGGCGCACGTGGCCGCGCCGGGCGGCGG
Organism: Solirubrobacter sp.; assembly: GCA_035555675.1. Taxonomy (GTDB): domain Bacteria; phylum Actinomycetota; class Thermoleophilia; order Solirubrobacterales; family Solirubrobacteraceae; genus Solirubrobacter. Next base: position 9,459 of record DATMGH010000147.1, read on the forward strand.
TGCACTGCTCGAGCTGTTCGAGTTCCGGGCCCCGCACCGCCCCGGCGACCGCTGGCGTCCGGGGCCGTTTCACCTGTGCGTGGTCGACCCGGACGCCGGCGGCCGGATCGCGGCGATCGAGCGTGCGGGAGGACGGCAGCTCAGCGCGCTGTGGCCCCATCGTCCCGGCGCGCGGACCGCGCTGTGCTACTGCGCCGCTCCCGACGGTCACCTGGTCGAGGTCGCCACGCACGACGACGCGCGGGTCTACCGATGAGCGCCCCGGTCGGCGTCGCTCTCGTCGGCACCGGGCTGATGGGGCGGATGCATTCCTACGCCCTGCGGGCGGCCGGCGCGCTCGATCCCGGCGCGCGGGCGCGCCTGGTCGTCGTCTGCGGCCGCGACCGCGCACGCCGCGAAGCGCTCGCACGGGCGTTCGGCTGGGCGGCGACCTGCGCCGATCCCGCCGGCGCCGTGCGTGACGACGTGCAGCTCGTGATCGTGGCGTCGCGCAACCCCGATCACGTCGACGCCGTGCTGCCCGCCCTGGCGGCGGGCAAGGCGGTGCTGTGTGAGAAGCCGCTGGCCGGCTCGCTCGCCGGCGCGCGGGCGCTGCGCGACGCGGCGGCGCGGGCCGGAGTACCCGCCGCATGCGCGTTCAACTACCGGTTCGTGCCCGCGCTCGGCGTGGCCCAGCGGCTGATCGCGCGGGGGGAGCTGGGCGACATCCTGCATGCGCGCTCGCGCTTTCTGCTGGGTACCGCGCTCGACGCGGATCACGACGGTGGCTGGCGGCGCGACGACGGCGGCGTCGTCGACGATCTTGCGTCGCACCACGTCGACCTCGTGCGGTGGCTGGCCGGTGAGCCCGTCGCCGCGCTGGCGAGCGTGCGTGCGCTGCGGCCGGGCACCGCTGAGGACGTCGCATTGGCGGTGCTCGAGCTGGCCTCCGGCGGCCGCACGGTGCTCGAGGCGTCGCGCGCCGCCGGTGGGCACCAGTTGACGAGCGAGCTCGAGGTCGACGGCACGGACGGCACGCTGGCGTTCTCGCTGCAGTCCCCGAACGAGCTGCGGCTGCGGCGTGCGGGCGAGCAGCGCCTGCTCGCGACGACCCAGCCGAGCGATCCGTGGATGGAGCTCTGGTGGCCGGCCGGTCACCCGCTCGGCTGGGATCCGTCGTTCGTGCACCAGGCGCGGCTGATGCTGCGCTGCGTGGCCCGCGGTGAGACGCTCGGGCCGCCGGCGGCGAGCTTCGAAGACGGGTACCGATGCGCTGCCGTGTGCGACGCGGTGCAGCGCGCCGCGGCGACGCGCGCCGCCGCACCGGTGGGCGGCGACGGGCGCCAGCTCAGCGCGGTGCGATCGTGATGCGCAGCGGCAGCGCGCCGAGCTCACGCTCGGCCGGCGAGAAGATCCGGGCCGGCGCGCCGGCCAGCACCGGCGGGGCTGCCCGTGCGCGCAGGGCTTCCAGCGCCACACGCGCTTCGAGCCGCGCGAGCCCCGAGCCCGAGCAGAAGTGCAGCCCGGAACCGAACGCGAGATGGCGCCGCCGTTCGCGCTCGACGTCGAACCGCCCGGGATCGTCGTAGCGGCGCTCGTCGCGGTTCGCTGAGCCGAGCAGGAGCAGCACGCGTGCGCCGGCTGGGATCACGCCGTGCGGCGTGGCCGTCTGCCGCACCGCCACGCGCGCGACCCACTGGGCCGGCGCGTCGTAGCGCAGCGTCTCCTCGACGATGTCGGCGACCGGCACGCGGTCGTTCCAGACCAGCGCCGCCTGGTCGGGGTTCTCGGCGAGCGCGAGCAGCATCCCGCCGATCAGCGTCGACGTCGTCTTGACCCCGGCCGCGACCAGGATGAACGCGATGTCGATCACCTCGGCGTCGGTGATCTCGCCCGCCTCGTGCGCGGCGGCGAGCGTCGCGAGCGCCGCGGACGCTCCGTCGCGCCCGGCCGCCCGCAGGTACGCGCACAGCTCGGTGTAGCCAGCGGGGCCGGCGGCCGGCAGCTCGACGCGGCCGGGCACCCGGCTGAAGACCGCTTCGACGCCGGCCGCGATCGTCGCCTCGTCGGCCTCCGGCAGGCCGAGCAGCGCGCAGGTCACGAGCACGGGCAGGCGCCGTGCGTAGCCGGCGGCGAGGTCGGGCACGGTCGTGCCGGCCAGCTCGTCGAGCAGCGTCTCGGCGATCCGCCGTATGTCGGGCTCCATCCGCTCGACCGGCCTGCGGCCGAGGATGCCCCGCAGCACGCGGCGCAGCACGTCGTGACGCGCGGAGTCGCCGGCCACGTAGCCGGCCTCGCGGAGGCCGAGGTAGCGATCGAGCGGCGACAGGGAGACGAGCGAGCTGGCGAACGCCGCCCGGTCTTCGAGCGCGGCCAGGACGTCGTCGTGCCGCGCCAGCGCCCAGACGCCGAGCTCGGAGTTCAAGCTCAACGGCGCGTCGCGGCGCAGCGCCGCGTAGAGCGGATACGGGTCGGCGTGCGTGGCCGCGTCCGTCGGGTCGTAGTGAACGGCGACGATCGACATCCAGTGATCTAATCACATTCTTCCAGCGTCGCCGCTCCGGCCGGTAGCCTTAGCCAATAGCTCAACCTTTGGCCCGGCCAATGCCGCACGACGACATCCGCCACCTCCTTCAGCGGCGCGACCTTGCCGCCACGCGCTATCGCGCCGCGGTCAGCCGCCAGCTGGGGCTCGGCGACTCGGAGATGCTGGCCGTCGCGCACCTGGCCCAGCGCGGGCGGTTGACGCCCGGTGAGCTCGGCCACCTGCTCGACCTGTCCTCCGGCGGCGTCAGCGCGCTCGTGCAGCGCCTCGAGGAGCACGGCCACATCGTGCGCGAACCGCATCCGACCGACGGGCGCAGCAACGTCGTCCGGCTCTCGCCACCCATGATCGAGCGCACCGGCCACGCGCTCAGCCCGCTCGTCACCGACCTCGATCGCGTGATCGAGACCTTCGACGATGAGCAGCGGCGGGCGATCGTCGCGTTCCTCACCCGGGCCGCCGAGCTCAGCGAGCAGCACGCGGATCGGGCCTACGCGCAGCTCAGCGGAGGGGCGCGCCCGGCCCCGACGACCCCGGTGCCGTCGCTCTGGGGCTGACCGCCGCCGCGGTCAGCGGCCCTGGCCACCGATCTCCGCCAGCAGCTCCCCGGGCGGGATGGCGAGCGCGTCGGCGAGCTTGACGATCGTGTCCAGGCGTGGATTGCGGTGGCCGTTCTCCAGACGCGAGATCTCGGTCAGGTGCATGCCCGCACAGTGCGACAACTCCTCCTGCGACCACCCCGCAGCGTTCCTCCACCGCCGGAGGTTGGACCCGAACTGGACTTGCGCCCGCACCGGCGGCCATGCTCAGTGACAAGCGGACCCCGGTCTATAGCCAATACCTCAACCCGCGAGGGACAGCTTTGATCCGGCGCTCAGCCGGCGCGCCGCGCCGTGAGCCCGCCGTCGGCGAACAGCGTGGCGCCGGTGACGTAGCTCGCGTCGGGCGAAGCCAAAAACGCGATGACCGACGCGATCTCGCTCGGCGCCGCGATCCGGCCGAGGGCGACGCCGGCCGCCATCGCGCGCCCGGCCGCCGCCGGATCGTCCGCCCGGTCCATGCTCTCGCGCACCAGCCGCGTGTCCGTGAACCCCGGGCAGACGCAGTTGACGCGGATGCCGCGTGGGCCGTAGTCGAGCGCCAGGCTGCGCGTGAGCCCAGCCAGCCCGGCCTTGGCGGCGGCGTAGGGGAAGAAGCCCTCGAGCGTCGCGGCGGCGTGGATCGAGGAGACGTTGACGATCGCCCCTCCCCCGTTCGCCAGCATCGGCGGCAGCACGTGCTTGGCGCACAGCCACGCGGCCTTGAGGTCGACGGCGAAGAACGCGTCCCACTCCGCCTCGGTCATCGCCGCCGCGTCGTAGTTCGCGTTGCGGCCGGCGTTGTTGACCAGCACGGTCGGCGCCCCGAGGCGCTCCGTACAGCGTTCCACGAGCGCGGTGACGTCGGCTTCCGAGCCGACGTCGGCCGGCACGAAGAGCGCCCGCCCGAGCCTTGACAGCTCCTTCTGCACGCGGGCGCCGAGGTCCGGCTCCCTCCCGCAGAAGCAGACGGTGTAGCCGTCCGCGAGCAACCGGTGAGCGGTGGCTCGGCCGATGCCGCGAGTACCTCCGGTGACAAGTGCGACCATAGAGATATAATGACTGTATCAATGGTCATCGAGATCGTGGAACCAGCGGCGGACGAGCTCGGCGAATGCCCGGTCTGGCGTGCAGACGCCCAGGACCTGCTGCGCGTCGACATCAACGGGCCGGCGATCGTCGCCGCCGGCCGGCGCCGGCGGCTACCGGCGCCGGTGGGATTCGCGCTTCCGGCCCGCGACGGCGGGCTCGTCGCGGGCGTCGGGCTCGACCTCGTCCGGCTCGCCGACCTCGACGCGGCGCCCGAACGGCGCGCGCGGATCGGCGAGGCGCACGTGAACCGGTTCAACGACGCCGCCTGCGACGCCCATGGCCGCCTGTGGGCCGGCACCATGTCGACCACACGCGTCGCCGGGACCGCCGCGCTCTACCGCGTCGAGGCCGACAGTCCGCCCGCGCCGGCGATCGCCGGGGCGACGATCTCCAACGGGCTCGGCTGGAGCCTCGACGAAACGCGGATGTACTACATCGACTCGGTCACGCAGCGCGTCGACGCGCTCGACTTCGACGCCGAGCGCGGACGGCTCGGCCGGCGCCGCGCGTTCGCCCACGTCGAACCGGACGACGGACTGCCCGACGGGCTCTGCGTCGACGCCGAGGGCGGCGTCTGGGTGGCGCTGTTCGGCGGCGGCGCGATCCGCCGCTACCTCCCGTCCGGCCGGCTCGACGCGCACGTCCCGCTGCCGGTCAGCTGCCCGACCAGCCTCGCGTTCGGCGGGCCCGGGCTGGACGAGCTCTACGTGACGTCCTCGCGCCACCGGCTGACCGCGGCACAGCGGGCGGCCGAGCCGGCCGCGGGGTCGCTGCTGCGCCTGCGTCCCGGCGTCACCGGCCGGCTGACCCACGCGTTCGCCGGCGCCTAGCTCGAGCGTGGTCGCTGGCTGGGTCTAGAGCCGGCGCTGCGGCTCGAGCTCGCGCGCCAGCGCGAGCGTCGCCTCGTCCAGCACCGCCGGCTCGAGCTCCCCGTAGGCCGCGATCACCGCCGCCTCGGCGGCGTCGAGCGTGACGCCGGCGACCTCCTCGTCGACCGCGCCCGCGGTGGCCGCGTCCCACGGCAGGTCCAGCGCGCCGTAGACGTCGTCGAGGACCGCTCGGATGCCGGGCCCGTCGCCGACGACGATCGAGGCACCCAGCAGGGCGCCGCCGCGCACCAGGCGCTGGGCGGTGCCGACCAGCTTCACGCGGCCGCGGGCGTTGACGCTGTACTCGCCCGGGCAGTACTCGCCCGGGACCTCGCCCACGCGGGCGTCGACACCGAGCGCCCGCAGCGCGCCCGCGAGCCGGCTCCCCTCGGTGGCGAAGCGGGCGTGGGTGCCGGTGGCGGGGTCGTCGAGCGCCCACACCACGTCGATCGCCAGCGACCGCTCGTGGTAGGCGGCGGCGTGGCCGCCGGGCAGCCGCAGGACCGGCTCGTAGCCGTGCGCGCGGGCGGCGTCCGCGGCGCGGGCGTAGCCGGGGCGCAGCGTGTCCAGCTTCCCGAACGCGACCGCCGCGGCGGGCCGGTAGACGCGCAGCGTCGACGGGAGCTCGCGCGCGGCCACGCGCGTGAGCAGCGCGTGCGAGACCGCCAACTCGAGGGCGGCCGTACCGGCAGGCCCCGAGCGCACCAGTTGCACGCCCACTGATGCTACGAGAGCTTGAAGCGCATCATGACCTCGGTGCCGCCGTTCTCGGGCGTCCGGACGTCCGAGGAGTCCGCGACCTGGGCGATCAGGCCGAGTCCGAGGCCGAGCCCGGGCGAGTCGACGCGCGGTGCGAGCCCCGAGCCCTCGTCGCGCACGCAGATCGTCATGTGGTCGTCGGCACACGCCGCTTCGACCACCAGCCCGCCGGGCACGGGACGGTCCCGGTAGGCGTGCAGCACGACGTTGGTCGCGGCTTCGGACACGGCGAGCGCGATATCGCTCAGGAGCGCGCGATCCTCCACGTGGGCACGCGCCCACTCCAGCACTGCGCGGCGGGCCTGCATGGGGGTCTCGCGCGCGGCACCGAAGGACCACGCAGCTTGGGGCACGCAGCGCCGCTACCCCGTTGCACCGGTTTCAAACATCAGAAATCGAGGCGTATGCTCGCGGGGCGTCCGGCTCGCCCCGACAGCTCCGGCGGTACGCGATCCCGTTGCGGGGGGTCCGGGCCGGCTGCGGCTTCGCGGACCTCGAGCCGCTGCGAGCGATCGTCTCCTCCGCGCGGATCGTGGCCCTGGGCGAGGCGACGCACGGCACGCGCGAGTTCTTCCAGCTCAAGCACCGGCTGCTGGAGTTCCTCGTCCGCGAGCTGGGGTTCACGGCGTTCGCGCTCGAAGCCAACTGGCCCGAGGCCCAGGCCGTCGACGACTACGTGCGGCACGGCCGCGGCGATCCGGCGGCGGCGCTGGCCGGCCTGCGGTTCTGGACGTGGAACACCGAGGAGGTGCTCGCGCTGATCGAGTGGCTGCGCGCGTACAACGCCGGCGGCGGGCGCCCGGTGTCGTTCACCGGGTTCGACGCGCAGTTCAGCTCGGCCCTGCCGGGCCGGCGCCACGCCGAGCTCCGCCGCCAAGTGGAGGAGCTGCGCCGCGCCGGTGACGACGCCGCGGCGCGGTACGCGGCCCGCGACCGGGCGATGGCCGAGAACCTCGCGTGGATCCTCGAGGACGAGGCGAAGGTCGTGGTGTGGGCCCACAACGGGCACGTGACCCGCGACACGAGCCGGATCTTCGGCGGCGCCGCGGCGTCGATGGGCATGCACCTCGCGCGCCGGTTCGACATGGTCGTCGTCGGCTTCGCGTTCGGCGCGGGCGGGTTCCGAGCCGTGGTCGAGGACGAGCGCGGGCGCCGGCCGCGCGCCGTGTCGGTCGGCCCGCCGCCGGACGGCAGCCTTGACGCCGCGCTCCTGCAGACCGGCCTGCCGGCGTTCCTGCTCGACCTGCGAGACCCGCCGGCGTGGCTGCGCGAGCCGCAGGTCACGCGTGAGATCGGGGCGTTCTTCGAGACGCCCGAGGCGATGTGCCGGACCGTCGTCCCGGCCGCCAGCTACGACGTGCTCGCGTTCGTCGCCGCCACCACGCCCACGCGGCCTCAGCGCAGCGCGAGCTGACAGAGCCACTCGCGCGGGCCGCCGCACGCGCTCAGCAGGACGGCGACGATCCCGCCGGCGCCGTTGAGTACGGACATGTCGGTGCGGGCGATGTCCGCCACCCGGCCGGCGCGGTCGAGCAGGGCGGCGGCGAGCTCGGCGCGCAGCGCCTGCGCCTCGGGCAGCGCCGCGTGGCGTGCGAACGCGTCGGCGACGGCCAGCGTGCCGGCCATGCCGTGGCAGACCGCGAGCTCCTCCGACGCGTCGTGGATCGGGAAGCTGAAGTCGGGGTCGTAGACGCGGCAGAACGAGCGCATCGCCTCCTCGCCCAGCAGCCGCAGCGACCCGTCGCCGAGCACGCGGCCGGCGTCCCACAGCGCCCACGCCACGCCGGGGGTCCCGTAGCACCACGCCTGGCGGCGGTCCGCGCCCGCCGTCGGCTCGGCCGCGTCGCGCCCCACCGGCGGCCAGGTGATGAAGTCGCGCTCGGCCAGATAGGCCTCGCCGACGAGCCAGTCGCACGCCCGCCGCAGCGGCGGGCGGTACGCGTCGCCGAACGTCTCGACGGCGTGGCGCAGCGCAGACGCGACGCCGGTCACGCCGTGGCCCATGCCGGTGTTGATGCGGCCGATGTTGAACGCGCTCGGCGCGCTGATCTCCGAGCCGGCGCGCAGTCGCTCCAGCCCCGGCTCGTCGCACAGGCGGGCCAGGTGGACGGCGGCGGGAGCGGACGCGTCCGGGGTCCCGGAGAGGACGAGTCCGGACGGGCCGCGGAAGAGGTCGTAGTCGACCCAGGCGACCGCCGACGTCCTCCAGCGGGCGCCGGCGAGCACGCGGCGCGTCTGCGCTTCGAGCGCGTCCTGCAGCGGCGCGAAGCCGTCGTCGACCGCGATCAGCGCCCGGATCCCGGCGCTGAACCCGCCCAGCCCGCCGAACGCGCCCACCGCCTCGACGTGGTCGGCCAGCTCGTCGAACCAGCGGCGGGCCACGGCGGCGAAGCGGTCGTCGTCGATGGCCCCCAGCCCGTGCGCGACGCCAGCGAGCACCACCGGTCCCGCGTCGTGGCCGTAGATGGTCCGGGTGCCGTTGGCCGCCGTCGCGTAGTGCTCGAGAACGGCGTCCGCCAGGCCGGCGGCGTCGCTGCGCTGCACGTTCGATCGCCTCCTTGGGTCGCGCCGGCGAGGCCCGCGTCGGCGAGCCTCGCCATGGCGGTGGTCCGGTCCTACGAGCGGCCGGCGCGGAGCTGCTTGACGAGCGCGCCGCCCGACAGGCGCTCGGCCTCCCCCGGCAGCAGCACGGCCAGGAACCGGTCGCCCGGGCAGTGCGTGCAGTCGGTGTTGCAGTGCGTGCAGTCGGTGTCGCCTTCCAGCGCGCGTCCCGGGGTCCGGATCAGCTGCGCCTCCAGCTCCTGGATCCGGGCCGCGAGCGCCACGATGTCGGACCTGGCCACCTGGTCGCCGATGTCACTCATCGCCTGTGCCTTTCCTGGTGGGTTGAACTACTTTCCGGCTCTGAGCTGCTTGACCAGGGCAGCGCCCGACAGGCGATCGAACTCGCCCGGCAACAGCACGTTCAGGAACTGATCGCCGGGGCAGTGGGTGCAGTCGGTGTCACAGTGCGTGCAGTTGGTCTCCCCCTCCTCCAACCGGCCGGGCGTGCGGATGAGCTGCGCTTCGAGCTCCCGGATCCGCGACGCGAGGGCGACGACGTCGGATCTGGCGACCTGGTCGCCGATATCACTCATGGTGATCCCGTTTCTCTCGTGATGGCAGGGGTGCTGGGGACTCCGGCGCGCGGCGGTGGACCGCGGGCCGCCGCGGCCGCCCGCGCCGCCAGCGCGGTGGCCGGCGTGTCGTACGGGAGCCGGATCTGCAGCTGGGCGGCAAGGCGGTCGCCGGGGCGGTGCGCGCCGTCGGCGACCGGGAACTGGTCGGGCGCCGGCAGCAGCTCGCTCACGGTCAGCGGCGCGGGGCAGCGCTCCAGCGTGCGGAGCACGTGCACGCTGTCGAGGTCGCCCGGGAGCGGCGGCTGACGGTCGCCGCGCTCGACCTGGATCCAGCGCGGCAGCGCGTGGCGCTCGCGCAGGCGGACGAGGGCGCGCAGCTTCGCTCGCGGCGGCGCGTCGCGGTCCCACAGCGCGTCCGGCGGCAGGCGCCAGCGGGCGGGCGCGAGCACGAGGCCGCCGCTGAGCCGGATGCGCGGGACGGTGGAGCGGTCGGGCAGCTCGATGAGGCGGCGGAGCGCGCGCTGGGCGTCCCAGGGCAGCTCGATCGGCGCGGCGGCCAGGAGCACGCGCGCGAGCCGGTCCCACGGCGGCGAGAACGAGCGTGTGGCGTGGTAGACCGGCCAGAGCGGCTGGCCGTCGGCGTCGGCCTGCAGGCGGCCGTCGGCGGCGCGGCGGATCCGGATCGCACGCGGCGGGAGGTAGCGGGCCGGCGTTTGATCGGGCTGCAAATAGGCGGCGGTGTGGGGATCGCCGGTCCACGCGCTGGTGTAGAGCGGGCGCCGGACCGCGTTGGCCGCGCCGTCCTGCAGCGGCGGCAGGAGCAGCTCGACCAGCAGGTACCCGGTCAGCCGCTCGAGCTCGCGCAGGAACGCCCGGTAGGCCTCGACGTGCGGGACCGGGCCGTGCAGCTCGGCGAGCGCGGCGGCGAAGCGCGCGTCGAGCATGCCGGGCGGCCAGAGCTGCTCGAGCACGGCGGTGAAGCCGGCGCCCGGCGCGGGCACGCGGACGAGGCAGTCGACGGGCCAGGTGAGCGCCGCGGCGGGCGGCGCGCCGCAGGCGTCGAGCAGCGCGGCGTCGATGACGATGTCGCCGGCGTCCGCCTGCGCGGCGAGCGCGTGCGCGAGCGTTGCGAACCCCGCGTCGGCGCCGCCCTCGCCACGCGATCGCTCCGCGACGCTCCACCCCGCGCCGCTGTCGGCGCGGAGCAGGTCGGTCAGCGACCACGCGTCGCCCGGCGCCGGAGCGGCGACCTGGACGCGATCCGCGGCCAGGGCCACGATCCGGAGCACGTCGAGCGCCCCGGCCTGGATGGTGCGGGCGAGGTCGGTGGGGATTCCGGCGGCGGCGTGCCGGTACACGTCGACCCAGCCATCGTCCGCCGCGGCGAACGTGCCCGCCGGGTCGGCGCGCCGCGTGAGGCCGACGCGCGGCGGCGCGCTCGGCTGTAGAACGCCCAGCGCCACCAGATGGCGGACGAAGCCGCGCAGCGCCAGCCGCTCCTCCCCCGCGCCGCAGCCGAGCGCCGAGGCGACGTCAGCGAAGCTGCGCGAGCCGTCGGCCAGGACGTCGCAGACGGCGTCGAGCAGCGCCGTGCGCCGCACCGTGACGAGCCCGTGGTCCCGGCTCGCGTCGAGCGCGACGCACGTCAGCGCGCCGTCCGCTTCCCAGCGCAGCGGGTTCACGGCCAGCCGGGTCCCGGCCGCCGGCCAGTCGTCCGCCGGGCGCGTCAGGCCGACCCCGCCCGCGCGGACGTTCTCGACCCAGTGCGCGGCGAACCGCGCCGTCACCGCGGGCGCCCCGGCCGCCGAGTCGAGCTCGACCAGCGCGACGTGGCTGAGCCAGCCGCGCGGCGTCGTGGCGGTCGCGGCCCGCGCAATCCGCCGCCACTGGTGCTCGGCACGATGGCGGCGCGACTTGCGGCTGAGCCGCGCCGCGGGCCCGGACTCCGGCCCGAGCACGGCCCGCGCGACCGCGGACGCCTCGGCGATCCGGTCCGGCAGCCACAGGAGGCGGTCCAGCTCGCGCTCGAGGTCCACGTCCAGCTCGGAGGACGACGTCGCGAGCTCGCGGTCACGCGCGATCAGCGCCGCGAGCGCCTCGATCGACGCCGCGTCGGCCGCGGCCAGCGAACGCAGCCGCTCGGGCGGCACGTCCGCGATCGACGCGCCCCGGTGCAGGCGCCGGCGCAGCGCCAGCACGAACGCGCGGTCCTCGCGCGTCAACCGCGGATCCGGCACGAGCCGCGAGCCGATGCGCTCCGCCAGCGACACCGCGGCGGCATCGCGCGCGGACGCGGCGCGTTCGAGCCGCGCGACCGCGACCATCAGCTCCGGCGCCGCTCCGGCCAACCAGAACCGCACCGGCAGCCCCGCGACGCGCAGCAGGCCCGAGCACCCGAGAGCGTCAGCGGCCGTCATCGCCGATCCGTTCCGCGAGCGACTCGGCCAGCAGCGCCTGCAGACCGCCGGAGAGCGCCCCGCGGTTCCAGTGGAAGACCACGTGGACGGCGAGCGCCGCGCGCGGACCGAGCTCCGCGCCCCGCCGGCCGAAGTAGCCCGCGCGCCAGCCAGACGCCGCCGCCCGCAGGGCGCCCGCATACGGCTCGAGGATCTCCGCGACGCCCGGATCGACCACCGCGCCCGGATCAGCCCAGACCGCGCGCAGTGAACGAGCGACGTTCACATACTCCGGCGCCACTGCGTGCTCTGGCAACCGCCGGCCGGCATGCCGCCGGACCCCGTCCCAGACGCCGATGTCCTCCCACCCCACGACGCCCAACCCTTCAAACACCGGGCGCAGCATCGCCAGTGACAGCAACCACGCCGGCTGCTGTTCACTCAGTGCGTGGAAGTCCAGCCACACGAGCGAGTCAATGGTGAAAAGCGTGTGCGCAAACGTCATCGACCGCGGGCCGCCGAACAGCCGCTCCTCCGGCTCGTACACACCCGGCTCCACGCCGTCCACCAGCCCGTCACGCCGCCACCGCGCCACCTCGGCGTCGACGACGCCCGCGGGCGCGCCCTTGAACCGCAGCCGCAGCCCCGGCGGCTTGTGCATGAAGAAGAGCTCCTCGGCTCCCCCGGCGCCCAAGAGCTCCCGCGCAAAGCCGGCGATCCGCACGTAGAGCTCGCGGCGGCGCGCCCCGGCCGGGTGAACCCCGACCTGCGCCCACCCGTCATCGACCCCCACGCCGGAGCCGATGAGCGCGCGCACCTCGGCGACCGTCGCGGCGTCGATGCCGCCGTCCTCGTTCATGCGCTCGTCGATTAACCCTTCGAGCGCACGGAGACAGGCGTAAGCGTGACTCACGCCGGCGGGTTTCACCGCCAGAGCCATGCCGCCAACTCTCTCTGACTGTCAGGCCAATGTCAAGGCAAGACCGAACCGGTCAACGACCGTGTTTAACGGATAATCAACACACCGTGTAACACACCCAACGATTTACCGGCTTACGGGGCGAACCGCGATGACGACGGTCGCGAGCGCGGTCGGCGCGCCGTCCGGCGGCCCGATCTCGACGTCCCACAGCCACTCCAGCTCGCCCCGCGCGCGGCAGCGCGCCGACGCGACGATCACACCGGGCCCGGCCTCCCCCACGACGTACGTCGCGTTGCTCAGCCCGGACGGGAAGAAGCCGGCGTCGAGCACCTCGATCGCGGTCGCGGCCGACGCCAGCGACTCCGCGATCGCCGCGTAGACGCCGGCGGTCGGCGCGCACGCCAGCGTGGCCCGGGCCTGTGTCGGCGAGACGTACTCGAGCCCGTAGCGCGCGTCGAAGGCGTCCTCCGGCGCGACGACGAAATGCTCCCTCACAGGAACGCCCGAGCGGCCGCGAGCGTCGCGTCCGGCGCCTCGAGGTGCGGGGCGTGGCGGGCGTCGACGATCGCCCGCGTGAACGGCCCGGCGACGCCGCGCTCGATCGCGTCCACCTGCGCGAGCGTCCCGTACTGGTCGTGCTCGCCCTGGATCACCAGCGTCGGCGCCGTCACGTCCCCCAGCACGTCCTCGATGTTCCAGGCCCGGAACGCCGGTGCCAGCCAGATGTCGTTCCAGAGCCGGAACGTGCGCTCGGGGTCGCGGTGGTAGCGCCCCATGCGCTCGCGCAGGTCGGTCGTCTCGAACGTCGTGCGCGCCTGCTCAATGCTGGCGATCGTCACGTCCTCGACGAACACGTGCGGCGCCAGCAGGATCAGCCGGTCGACCGGGTGCCGCGCCGCGTGGATCAGCGCGATCGACGCGCCGTCACTGTGGCCGACCAGCACGGGACGCGAGATCCCGTGCGCCGCCAGCAGCTCGGGCAGCACGTCGAGCGCCTCCTCGTGCATGAACCGCGGCGTCCGGGGCCCGTCCGGGAGGTCGGACTGCCCGTGCCCGGCGCGCGAGTAGATCAGCGCGCGGCGCCCGGCGGCCAGCCGCGCCGGGAAGTCCCGCCAGAGCGCGACCGACCCGAGCCCCTCGTGCAGGAAGACGAGCGCGGGCTCCGCCCCGTCCAGCTCGACGACTTCGAGGTTCACGCCGCGGCCTGCCGCTTGACGGCCCGCAGCCGGCTGCGCAGGCCCGCGATCACCCGCTCCGCGTGCTCGGGCGCCCACAGCGCGGCAGCGCGCGAGCCCTCGGCGAGGATCGCGGCCTCGTCGTAGTCGAGATCGGCCAGGCAGCGGGCGCCGAAGCCGACGTGCCAGCGCTCGTCGCGCAGCACCAGCTCGGTCCCGGTCTTCAGCCCCGGCAGCCGGTCGTCGACCAGATCGAGCAGCGCGAGCTGGCCGGCGGTGAAGACGACGCCCTCCAGCACCATGTGGTAGAGCCCGACGGCCTCGCCGGGCGCGCGCCGCACCGCCTCCGGCAGGCGCGTCTCGAACAGCTCCAGGAACGCGTCCGAGCAGTGCGCGCGCGGGTCCTCCATGCCGATCGCGCGGGCGTAGCGGGCGAAGAACCGGGCGTGGCGCTCCTCGTCGCGCGCCTGCGCCTCGAAGCACGCCTGCGCCGGCCCGGCCGCGAACGGCCGCAGGTGCTCGGCGACCCCCGCCTCCCCCACGCAGAAGCCGGCGACCAGCTCGGTCAGCCGCGGCGTGGCGACGTCCGGCCAGGCGCGCGCGTCGGCGTCCAGCTCGATCGTCCGCTCGTCCCACTGCGCCTTGGCGGCGATCCGCAGGAAGTGCTCGTAGTCCGCGAACACGATCCGCGACCGTAGCATCGGGGTCATGTTGCGCACCGACAACGACGGCGGCGTCCTGACCGTCACGCTCGCTCGCCCCGAGCGCCGCAACGCGATCGACGGCGCGCTGGCCGCCGCGCTGCGCGACGCGCTCGAGGCGGCGGCGGACGATCCCGGCGTCCGTGCCCTGATCCTGACCGGCGAGGGCTCCGCGTTCTCGGCGGGCGGCGACCTCTCACGCTTCGAGCGCGACTGGGACCCGCGCGACTTCCGGCACGACTCGCACCGGCTGACCGCGCTGATCACGCTGCTGGAGCGGTTCGAGAAGCCGACCGTGGCGGCGATCAACGGCGTCGTGACCGGCGCGGGGACGCAGCTCGCGCTGGTCTGCGACGTGCGCCTGGCCGCGGCCTCGGCGCGGTTCGTCTACCGCGAGGGCCGGCTCGGGATCATCCCCAGCCACGGCGGCGTGACGCGGCTGGTGAAGCTGATCGGGCTCGCCCGCGCCCGCGACGTCCTGCTCGGCGGCGAGGGGCTGAGCGCGGAGGAGGCGCACGCGGCCGGGCTGATCACCGAAGTGGTCGCCGACGACGCGCTCGCGGACGCCGCCCGGGCGCGCGTGGCGCTGATGCTCAAGCGCTCGCCCCAGGCCTACGCGGCGGCCAAGCGGCTGCTGTGGCTGGCCGGTAACGTCGACCTGGAGAGCGGCATGGTGGCCGAGGGGCTCGCGCAGAGCCTGCTGATCGGAACCGAGGAGCACAAGCGGGCGGTGCGCGAACGATGATCGTCGAGTACGAGGGCAAGACCCCACGGGTCGCCGAGGGCGCGTTCGTCGCCCCGACGGCGGTCCTGATCGGGGACGTGGTGGTCGAAGCCGAGGCCTCGATCTGGTTCGGGGCCGTCCTGCGCGCCGACAACAGCTCGATCGTGATCGGCCGCGGCTCCAACGTCCAGGACAACTGCGTGCTGCACTGCGCGGACGAGCTGCCGACGATCGTGGGCGCGAACGTGACCGTCGGCCACATGGCGATGCTCGAAGGCTGCGTGATCGGCGACGGCGCGCTGATCGGGATGGGCGCGATCGTGCTGCAGCGGGCGAGCGTCGGGGCGGGCTCGCTGGTCGCCGCCGGCGCGGTCGTCGGCGAAGGGGCCGAGATCCCGGCGGGCGTGCTCGCCGCGGGCGTCCCGGCCCGGGTCAAGAAGGAGCTCGCCGGCAACTCGCAGCACTGGGTCGAGACGGCCGCGCAGGAGTACCGGGCGAAGCGGCTGCACTACATGACGTAGCGCGCTATGGCAGCGCGTCCCGGTCGACGGGGTCGCCAGAGACGAGCAGCGCGCGGGCGACCTCGAGGTCGTCGGACCGGTTGACCGCGAGCGCGCCCGCCAGCCGCGACCCGTCCACGTACCAGATCGTGAACTCGCCGTCGGCGATCGAGCCCCGCACGATCTCCTCGTCCCAGGACAGCGCCGGGCCGACGTACTCCATCCACGTCCAGTCCGACAGATCGGAGAAGAAGTACGGGACGACGTCGTGCGGGACGTCGCGGCCGAGCATGTTGCGGGCCGCGGTGCGGCCCTGGTTCTCGGCCACGTCCCAGTGCTCGATCCGCAGCCGCCGCCCGCCGTGCACGACGCTCTCGTACTCGGCGATGTCGCCGGCCGCGAACACGTCCGGCGCCGACGTCGCCAGCCGCGAGTCGGTGAGCACGCCGCCGCGCTCGCCGATCTCCAGCCCCGCGCGCGAGGCGAGCGTCACGTCCGGGATCACGCCCACGCCGACGACGACCGCGTCGCACTCCACGCGCAGCCCGCTCTCGGTGACCACGGCCGACACGCGCCCGTCGGCGCCTTCGAAGCGCGCGACGTCCTCGCCCGGGTGGACCTGCACGCCGTGGTCGGTCAGCGCCTTCTGGAAGTACTCGCCCGCGGTCGCGCCGAACCCGCGCTCGAGCGTCACCTGCTCCTGCATCACCAGCGCGCAGCGGCGCCCGATCGACGTCAGCGTCGCCGCCACCTCGGTGGCGATGTAGGACCCGCCGATCAGGACGACCCGCGAGCCCTCGGCCGTGTCGTCCCGGATCGAGTCCGCGTTGCCGAGCGCCCGCAGGTAGTGGATGCCGTCCAGCGCCGCGCCGTCCACCCGCAACCGGCGCACGTTGGACCCGGTGGCGAGGAGGAGCTTGCCGTAGCGCAGCTCCTCTTTGGACGCCAGCGTGACCGTCCGCGCCTCGACGTCGAGCTTCATCGCGCTCGTGCGCGTCAGCAGCTCGACGTCGTTGTCCGCGTACCACGCGGCATCGCCCAGCAGCACGTCCTTGCGGGACTTCTCGCCGCCGAGGTAGCCCTTCGACACCGCCGTCCGGTCGTACGGCGGGTCCGGGTCGCGCGACACGATCAGCACGCTCCCGGACGCTCCCTCCTCGCGCAGCGTGCGCGCCGCCGAGAACCCGGCGTCGCCCCCGCCCACGATCAGGAAGTCGATCTCACGCACCTTTGAACTCCGCTCTCCGCTTCTCCGCGAACGCGCTCAGGCCTTCCTGTGCGTCCGCCGTGGCGAACAGCTTCTCAATTCCGGCCCGCTCGCGCGCCAAGGCGTCCGCGATCGGCAGCTCCATGCCCTCGTAGGTCGCGCGCTTGATCTCGCCGATCGCCGCCGTGGCGCCGCCGGCCAGCCGCTCGGCGTAGGCCAGCGTCTCGGCCGCCGTGTCCCCCGCCGCGAACAGGCGGTTCAGGATGCCCAGCGCGTGCGCCTCGCCCGGCGAGACCGCCCGGCCCGTGACCATCAGGTCGAGCGCCTTGGCGACGCCGATCAGCCGCGGCAGCCGCTGCGTGCCGCCGTTGCCGGGGAGCAGCCCGAGCGTGACCTCCGGGACGCCCAGCTTGTACGTCCCGCGCGCGCCGAAGCGCAGGTCGCAGGCCAGCGCGATCTCCAGGCCGCCGCCCAGCGCGTGCCCCTCGATCTGCGCGATGAAGACCTTCGGGACCTCCGCGATCGCGGCCAGCGCGGCGTGCCCGCGCTCGATCATCTTCATGTTGCCGGCCGTGTCGTTGGCCAGGAACGCCTTGATGTCGGCCCCCGCGCAGAAGAACTTCTTCGACCCCGAGCGCACGATCACGGCCTTGACCGCGTCGTCGGCCGCGGCCGCGTCGACCGCCGCGCCCATCTCCTCCATAAAGGCGAAGTCGTAGGAGTTCGCCGGCGGCTTGTCCAGCGTGATGAACCCGACGGGCGCGCCGCCCTCGAACGTGACCGCCATTACTCGAGCCCTCCCACGACGACGCTGATGTCCTCGAGGTAGTAGTCGAGGCCCTCGATCCCGTGCTCCTTGCCGTACCCGGACTGCTTGACACCGCCGAACGGCAGCTCGTCGTAGCCGTAGTGGAACTGGTTGACCCACTTCATCCCGGCCTCGACCTCGTTGGCGACCCGGTGGATGATCCGCATGTCGTTGGTCCAGACCGACGCGCCGAGCCCGTACTCGCTGTCGTTGGCGCGCTCGATCGCCTCGTCGAGGCTCGACACGCGCCAGACCGGCAGCAGCGGGCCGAACGTCTCCTCGCGCGCGACGCGGGCGTCCTGCGCGGGGTTGGCCACGATCGTCGGCTGGACGAAGTAGCCGGGGCCGTCGACGTCGCCGCCGCCCAGCAGCAGCTCGCCGCCGCCGTCGAGCGCGTCCTGCAGCTGCTCGCGGATCTCGGTGCGGCCGTCGGCGGTGTGCAGCGGGCCGACCCGGATCGCCGGCTTCTCCGCCTTCTCCCAGCCGAGCCCGGGCTCGTACTTGGCGACCGTGCGGGTCAGCTGCTCGAGCAGCTCGTCGTAGACCTCGTCGAAGACGTAGATCCGCTTGCCGCCGAGGCACATCTGGCCGCAGTTCCAGAAGCGGCCGATCGCGATCCCGCGGGCGGCGGCCTTGACGTTGGCGTCCGGGGCGACGATGACGGGGTCGCTGCCGCCCAGCTCCATCGTCATCCGCTTGAGCTTGGGGGCGGCCAGGCCCATGATGTGGCGGCCGACCGCGGTCGAGCCCGTGAACGCCACGCGGCGGACCTGGTCGTGCGTGACCAGCGCGTCGCCGACCTCCGAGCCGCGGCCCGTGATCACGTTGACCACGCCGGCCGGGAACTCGGCCTCCAGCAGGAGGTCCGCGATCTTGAGCGTGGTCAGCGGCGTCGTCGCCGCCGGCTTGACCACGATCGTGTTGCCCGCCATCAGCGCCGGCGCGAGCTTGGTGCCGAGCAGCGTGAGCGGGAAGTTGTTCGGGACGATCGCGGCGACGACGCCCATCGGGCGGCGCAGGACCATGCCGTACGCCTTGCTCAGCGCGCTCGGCAGCGGCTGGTAGGAGCCGCGCACCTTGGTCGCGAGATCGGCGTAGTAGTTGAGGCCGTGGATCAGGTGGTGGACCTCGCCCGCCGCCTCGGTCACCGGCTTGCCCTGCTCGTGCACGAGGCTGAGCGTCAGGTCCTTGCGGTCGCGCTCGATCAGCCCGATCGCCTTGCGCAGGAGGTTCGCGCGGTCCTCCGCGTCGGTCTTCTGCCAGTCGGCGAACGCGCGGTGCGCGGCCTGCACCGCGGCGTCCACGTCCGCGGCCGTCCCGCGCGGGACGGTCTCGAGCGTCTCCTCGGTGGCGGGATCGACGACGGCGAGACCCTCGCGGGCCTGACCCTCCGTCTTCTCGCCCGCAATCAACATTGATGCCATTTCCAGGGTTCCTTTCCTCAAAGCAACCTAAAGGGGCCTGGCCCCTTTAGGGAACGTTTAGGCCAGGGAGCGGCCGCCGCAGGCGACCACCACCTGGCCCGTCACGTACGCCATCGCCGGCGACGCCAGCGCGGCGATCGTCTCCGCGATCTCCGCCGGCTCGGCCATGCGGCCGAGCGGGATGCTCGCGATCATCTTCTGCAGCACGTCCTCGGGCATCGCGGCGGTCATCTCGCTGGCGGTCAGCGAGGGCGCGATCGCGTTCACGCGCACCCGCGGCGCCAGCTCGAGCGCGAGCGCGCGGGTCATGCCGACCAGGCCGCCCTTGGAGGCGCTGTAGTTGAACTGGCCGAAGTTGCCGAGGTAGGCGCGCGAGGCCAGGCTGACGACGGACGCGCCCTCCGCGAACCGCGGGATCGCCGCCCGCGTGAGCTCGTACGCGGCGCCGAGGTTGACGCGCAGCACCGCCAGCAGCTGCTCCTCGGTCATCTTCACGATCCGCGCGTCGCGCGTGATCCCGGCGTTGTTGACCAGCACGGTGATCTCGCCCTCGACGGCCTCCAGGATCGCCGCGCGGTCAGCCGGGTCGGTGACGTCGGCGACGATCCCGCCCAGGTCCGCGACCGCCGGGTCGCGGTCGACCAGCAGGACCTCGTGGTCGGCGCGCAGGCGGTCCGCGACGGCGCGGCCGATCCCGCGCGCGGCGCCGGTGACGATCGCCGTCACACCTGCACCTTGCCCACGTGGGCCGCGTCGACCCGCACCAGCTCGCCCCTCACACCGCGCCCCGCCTCCAGCTGCGCCACCCAGTGGGCGACGTGCCCGGGGTCCGCCTCGGCGCCGATCGCGACCGCGTTCGCCGCGTGCTTCTCCGCCGCCAGCGTGCGCATGCCGCTCAGCAGCGCGTTCGCCAGCATCGCGCCCGGCGCGCCGCGCTGGCCGAGCAGGTGCTCCTGGGAGAGCACGAACACGATCGGCTCGCCGTCGCGGGCGGCGGCCTGGGCGCGCGCGAACGCGTCGCTCAAAGCGGCCTCGATGCCCGCGTAGTCGCTGACCTCCGGCGCCGTGAAGATCATGCCCGCAGCTTGTAGCGCTGGATCTTGCCCGTGGGCGTCTTGGGCAGCTCGTCCACGAACGCGATGAAATGCGGGAACTCGTAGCGGCGCAGGCGGGTCTTGCACCACTCCTGCAGCTCGGCCACGAGCGCCTCGTCGCCGGTCCCGTCGCGGCAGATCACGAACGCCTTCACCCGCGTCGTGTAGTCCGCGTCGATGCCGACCGCGGCCGCTTCGAGCACGCGCGGATGCTCGACCAGCGCGTTCTCGATCTCGATCGGCGACGCCCACAGCCCACCGATCTTGATCATGTCGTCGGCGCGGCCCTCGTAGACGTAGTTGCCGTCCGCGTCGGTCCGGTAGCGGTCGCCGGTGAAGAACCACGCGCCGTCGATCGCCGCCTTGGTCTTCTCGTGCTGGTGCCAGTAGTACGCGAGCGACGAGTCGCCCTTGACGTGCAGGTTGCCGACCTGGCCGGGCGCCACCGGCGCCCCGCGCTCGTCCAGCAGCGCCAGCTCGTAGCCCGGCACGGGCTTCCCGCTGGTGCCGGGCGCGACCGCGCCCGGGCGGTTGGAGCAGTAGATGTGCAGCATCTCGGTCGAGCCGATCCCGTCGACGATGTCCAGCCCGAACGTCTGCTGCCAGCGGCGCAGGACCTCGGGCGCGAGCGGCTCGGCCGCGCTCACGCACATGCGCACCGAGGACAGGTCGTGCTCGGCCGCGTCGGGCAGGTTGACCATCGCGCCGTAGAGCGTAGGCACGGAGAAGAACAGCGTGGCGCCGCGGGCGGTCTCCAGCAGGCCGCGCGGATCCGGCTTGCCGGGGCGCAGGACCGTGGTCGCGCCGACCGAGTACGGGAACGTCAGGTTGTTGCCGAGCCCGTACGCGTGGTAGAGCTTGGTCGAGCTGAACGTGACGTCGCGCTCGTGGATCCGGAGGATCTCGCGAGCGAACGTGTCGCACGTGTACGGGATGTCGTGGTGCAGGTGCACGACGCCCTTCGGGAAGCCGGTCGAGCCGCCGCTGAACAGCCAGAACGCCATGTCGTCCGGGTGCGTGTCGACCGGGTCGTTGAGGCCGGCGTGCGTATCCAGCAGCGCTTCGAACGCCGAGCGGGCCATGGCGCCCGGGATCCGCTCGACCAGCGCGTCCTCGGCCACGACCAGCTTCGCGTAGGAGTCGGTCGCGTAGTGGCGGAAGTTGTCGGTCGTGTCCAGGAAGGAGACCGGCACCGGGACCGCGCCGCCGCGCATCGCGCCCAGGAACAGCGCCGGGAACGCCGGCGTGTCGTCGAGCACCAGCAGCACGCGGTCCTCGCGGCCGACGCCGTGCTCGGCCAGCACGGTCTGCGCCGCGCAGATGCGCTCGTGCAACCGCGCGTACGTCAGCTCCTCACCCGCGCAGCGGATGGCGATCTTCTCCCCGCGACCGGCCTCGAGCTGCCGGTCGACGAGCGTCCCGGAATTCAGCACGGCGGCACCGTATCAATTCGTGACGGACTCGCCAGCACGGCGCGCGACTTGACCTCCAGCAGGCCGCGCGGGGTGAGCCGCAGCTCGGGCAGGAAGTCCCCGGACGCGAACAGCAGCGAGTACAGCGGGTCGTGGAACGGATGGCCCGCCCGCGCCATCGCCGCGGTCAGCTCGCGCTCGACGCGCAGCGCGGCGTCGAAGCCGCCGGCCGCGATCAGCCCGTCGATCTCCAGCGGCGCCTCCCACCCGCCGTCGAACGCGAAGCCGCCCCCGAGCTCGACCACCCGCCGCGCCGCGCGCGCCATCGCGGCCGGGTCGGTGCCGAGCACCAGCAGGTGCAGCGACGTCGTCGCGGTCGTGGCGAAGCCGGGCGTGTCCAGGAAGTGCTCCAGCACGCCGCGCGTGATCCAGCTGCCGTCGCGGGCCACCAGCGCCGCCTGCAGGTCGCCGGGGCGCACGTCGCGGTCGACGCGGCGGTTGATGACCGCGCTCTCGTAGCGGGCGACGGGCTGGACGCCGGTCAGCGGCGTGAACGCCTCCGGAGCGGTCAACCCGGGGCCGGCCGGCCAGTCGATGCGCGGCGGCGGCGCGAGCAGCGCGCCGCCGCGGGCCACGACCTCGCCGTCGACCACGACGCGCTCCGGGCGCCAGGCGCCGATCGCCTCCAGCACGTTGAACGTCGCGCGGCGGCCGGGCGCGATCCCGCCCAGCTCCTCGTCGAGGCCCAGGAACGTCGCGGGGTCGATCGTCGCCATCTGCAGCGCGCGCATCGGATCGACGCCGACCCGCGTCGCGATCTCCAGGCAGCCGGAGATCATGCCGCGCTCGGCGTAGAAGGACGGGACGGCGCCGTCGGTGGTGAACATCAGCCGGCGCGCGCTCGGCACGACGTCCAGCAGGTCGCGCAGCATCGGCTCGAGGTCCGGCCGCAGCGAGGACTGGCGCAGCATCGTCCACAGGCCGAGCCGCAGCCGCTGGCGCGCCTCCTCGCCCGTGATCGCCTCGTGGTCGGCGGAGATCCCGGCCGCGGCGAGCTCGTTCAAGCGCGCGTAGGACGCGCCCGCGTTGTGGCCCTCGACGCGCTTGCGCGCCCGCTTGGCGGCGGCGATCCCGCCGTCGAGCTCGCCCCGGATCGCCGCCGGCCAGTTCGTGATCTCCCCGGTCGCGACGACCTCCGGCCAGCGCAGCTGCTCGGCCACGGTCTCGACGTCGAACGCCTCCGCGGCGGTCTGCGGCGCCAGCCGCGCGACCCACTTGACGTGCGCGGGCGCGGCGTTCATGGCGTCCACGATCCCCCGCAGCCCCTCGACGCCGTGCGAGAGGAAGAAGAACAGGTTGTCGTAGACGAGCGTGGTCGTCCCGTCCGGCACGGCGGCTTCCAGCAGCGACGCGGGCGAGTACAGACACCACGGGTGCGCGTGCGGCTCGATGTAGCCGGGGACCAGCACCCGGCCGCGCACGTCCACGCGCTCGCCGTGCGCGTCCGGGCCGACGTGGACGATCCGCTCGCCCTCGATGACGACGTTGGCGTCGATCCACGTCCCGGTGTAGACGTCGGCGACCGTGCCGCCGACGTAGGTCACCATGCGCCGGGCGCGTACTCGGCGCGCAGGTCGCCGTAGCCGACCGGCTGGGCGCAGTGGCTGCAGACCAGGTGCGGGTCCGCCTCCGCGCCGCACGCCTTGTGGTAGAGGCGCACCGGCGGGTCGTCGACCTTGTAGCGGTCGCCCCACTCCATCAGCGCCAGCAGGACCGGGTACAGGTCCAGGCCCTTGCGCGTGAGCCGGTACTCGTGGCGGGGCGGGCGCTCGGAGTAGCGCGCGCGCTCGAACACGCCCTCGTCGACCAGCCGGTTGAGGCGCTCCGACAGCAGCGTGCGGCCGATCTGCAGGCGATCCTGGAACGTGTCGAAGCGGCTGGTGCCGCGAAACGCCTCGCGCAGGACCAGCATCGTCCAGCGGTCACCGAGCACCGACCACGTGCGCGCGACCGAGCAGTACACCTCGTCGAGGTCGCGGTGCCTCATGTCGGGCGAGGATAGTGTCCGCGGTCGTGGAAGACGTCCTGCGACGCCGCTCGGTCGGCGCCCCCGCCGCCCGTTCGACGCTGCTCACCGTGCTCGGCGAGTACCTGCTGCCGCGGCCCGCCGGAGTCTGGCAGGAGGCGCTGATCGGCTCGCTGCGGCTGCTCGGCTTCAGCGAGTCCGCGGCCCGCCAGGCGGTCGCCCGCAGCGCGCGCGAGGGCTGGCTGGCAGGCGAGCGCGTCGGCCGGCGGTCGCGGATGCGGCTGACGCCGACCTCGGCGGCGCTGCTGCGCGACGGCGCGCGGCGGATCTACGGGTTCGGCGGGCCGGTGAGCTGGGACGGGCGCTGGCTGCTGCTCGTCCTGCGCGTGCCCGAGCCGCGGCGTGAGCTGCGCCACCGGCTCACGACGCAGCTCGCGTGGGCCGGGTTCGGGTCGCTCGGCAACGGGCTCTGGATCACGCCGCACGTGGACCGCGAAGCGCTCGTGCAGGCGGAGGCGCCGGCGCAGCTGCTGTCGTTCCGAGCCGAGCTGGGCGCGCTCGGGGAGGTCTCGCGCGTGATCGACGAGGCGTGGAACCTGCCGGACCTGCGCGAGCACTACGCGCAGTTCATCGCCGACTTCGCGCCCTCGCGGCCGCGCTCGGCGGCGGCGACGTTCGCGACCCAGACGGCGATCGTGCACGCGTGGCGGCGGTTCCCGTTCATCGACCCGGACCTGCCGGACGACCTGCTCCCGGGCGACTGGCCGCGCGAGCGCGCGCACGCGCTGTTCCGCGAGCGCCACGAGCGCTGGGCGGACGCGGCCCAGGCGCACTTCGACACGCTGGCGGCGCCGTGAAGCGGATCTACGTCGCCTACGTGGGCGGCACGATCGGGATGCGGCCGGGCGCCGACGGCTACGAGCCGGCGCCGGGACATCTGACCGGGCAGGTCCGCGGGCGGCCGGAGCTCAACGAGCCGGAGGTGCCGGAGCTGACGATCGCCGAGTACGAGCCGCTGCTGGACTCGGCGAACATGCGGCCCGTGGACTGGCTGCGGATCGCGCGGGACATCGCCGAGCGGCGGGACGCGTTCGACGGGTTCGTCGTCCTGCACGGGACGGACACGATGGCCTACACGGCCTCGGCGCTCGCGTTCCTGCTGCGCGGGCTCGGGCGGCCGGTGGTCGTGACCGGGTCGCAGATCCCGCTCGGCGTGCTGCGCAGCGACGGGCGGCGGAACCTGCTGACCTCGGTGCTGGTCGCGGCGCGCGACGACGTGCGCGAGGTCTGCCTCGTGTTCGGCTCGCGGATCCTGCGCGGGTGCCGGGCGATCAAGGCCAGCGCGAGCGGCTTCGAGGCGTTCGAGTCGCCGAACGTCGCGGCTTTGGGCTCCGCGGGCGTGACGATCGAGGTCGACGGGGCGCGGCTGCGCACGGCGGCGCCGGCGCCGATCGCGCTGCCGGCCGCGCTCGACGCGCCGGTCGGGCTGCTGCGCCTGTACCCCGGGATGCCGGCGGCGCTGCTGGAGGCGGCGCTGGCGGCGCCGGTGCGTGGGCTCGTGCTCGAGGCCTACGGCGCCGGGACGGTGCCGGCCGCCGACCCGGAGGTCCTGCGGGTCCTGGCGGAAGGGGCCGCGCGGGGCGTCGTGATCCTGGTCGTGAGCCAGTGCGTGGACGGGCGGGTCGACCTCGGCGCGTACGCGTCGAGCGGGCCGCTGGTGCGGGCGGGCGCCGTCGGCGGGCTCGACATGACCACCGAGGCGGCGTACGCCAAGCTCGTCGTCCTGCTCTCGGAGGGACACCGTGCGGATGCGCTGCGCGAGCTGCTCGCGCGCGACCTGGCCGGCGAGCTGACGCCGTAGCCGGGTGTCCTCACGCGTACCCTGGACCGTTCGCGGGCCGGCGTTTCGGGCAAGCTGTGCAGTCGTGTCCACTCGCATCTTCCTGGCCGCGGTCGCGGCCGGCGTGCTCGCCTGCAGCTCCGTGGCGTTCGCCAAGACCATCACCGGCTCCAACGCCGCCGACCAGCTGACCGGCACCGACGGGCCGGACGTCATCAACGGGCTCGGCGGGCGGGACCTGATCCGCGGCCTGGGCGGCGACGACACGCTCACCGGCGACACCGGGCCGGACACGCTCGAGGGCGGCGCCGGCAACGACAGCCTCGACGGCGGCTCCGGCGACGACCGGCTCGACGGCGGGGACGGCAACGACAAGCTGATCGGCGGCTTCGGGCACGACACGCTGCTCGGCGGCGCGGGCGACGACACGCTCGAGGGCGGCGCGGCGCCGGACGTGCTGTGGGGCGGTGACGGCAACGACGTGCTCGACGGTGGCAGCGGCGGGGACGAGATCCACGGCGGCAACGGCAACGACGAGATCCACTCCGACACCGGGCCCGACGTGATCGACGCCGGGCCGGGCGACGACGTCATCCACCTCAACAGCGACCCGCCGAGCGCGATCCGCAGCATCGACTGCGGGGACGGCGACGACACCGTGTACAACTCGCCGCCGCCGAACGGCGTCAGCAACCGGCGGCTGCTGGCCGCTCAGCCGAACTGCGAGCACGTGATCGACCTCGCCGCCGACCGCGACCCGACGCGCGGCATCAGCTGGACGGGCAACGGCACCAAGCACGGCAGCGAGCGCAACGACCGGCTCAACGGCGGGCACGGCTCGAACAAGCTCTACGGCCAGGGCGGCGACGACGTGATCTGGGGCGACGCGGCGCACGACAGCGGCGGCGCCCGGGCGCGCGCGCAGAAGGACTTCCTGTCCGGCGGCGCGGGCGACGACACCCTCTACGGCGGCCGCGGCACGAACACGCTGCTCGGCGGCGACGGCAACGACTACCTGCAGGGCAACGGGCTGCGCTCGACGCTGCTGGGCGGGCGCGGCAACGACAACATCCGCGTCACCGGCGGCACCTCACGGGTCGACGCGGGCCCCGGCGACGACACCATCACCGCGATCTTCAACCGGGGCTCCGCGCGTGTGAAGTGCGGGCCGGGCAACGACACCGTCATCGTCTCGCGCTTCAAGGGCAACCGGCGCCGGGTCTCCGTCGCCAAGGACTGCGAGAAGCGCGTCAAGGGCTAAGCCGCGGGGCGCGGCGTGACGACGCGCCGGGCGCCGCGACGACGCGGCGGCCGCGACGACGCGGGCGCCGCGACGGGCGACGACGACGCGACGGGCGACGACGACGGTGCGATGGCGCGCGGCCCGCGGCGAAGCGAGCGGCGGCCGCGCGGGCGGCGCGACGCGACGCGCCTCCCCCGCGTCTCGTCGCACCGGAAAACGAAGGGTCACAAACCCGCCCACACGGCACATTCGCGACCACTCGCCACGCCAAATGGCGCGTTGCCGCTCACCGAGCGCGCCGGACGCGGCAGCGCGCGACGACGCGACGGGCGGCGCGGCGACGACGCGACGGCCGGCCCGGCGACGACGCGACGGGCGGCGATGACGGTGCGATGGCGCGCGGCGCGCGGCGGAGCGAGCGGCGGCTGGGCGGGCGCCGCGACGATGGCGCGCTTCTGCCCCGTCTCGTCGCACCAGAAAACGAAGGGTCACAAACACGCCCACACGGCACATCCGCGACCACTCGCCACGCCAAATGGCGCGTTGCCGCTCACCGAGCGTACCCGCCGAGGGACGGCGCACGCTCGATCGACCACCCCCTCACCTGCTGCCGTTCGCCCGCGCCACCGCCCGGCCGGCGGACGACGAAGCGAGGCGTGCCGCGAGCGCCCGGCACAAGGGGCGCGAGTGGCGCCGAGGAGAGGCGCGCCGCGGGCGCCGCGGGACGAGGGCGCAAGTAGCGTCGCGGGCGCCGCCCGACGAGGGCGCAAGTAGCGCCGCGGGCGCCGCCGGACGAAAGGCGCGAGGCGGCCGCGGGCGCGCGGTGCGAGTGGCGCCGAGGCGAGGCGCGCCGCGAACGCCGCGGGACGAGGGCGCGAGTGGCGCCGCGGGCGCCGCCCGACGAGGGCGCAAGTAGCGCCGCGGGCGCCGCCGGACGAGGGGCGCGAGGCACGCCGCGGGCGCGCGGTGCGAGTGGCGCCGGGGCGAGGCGCGCCGCGGGCGCCGCGGGACGAGGGCGCGAGTGGCGCCGCAGGTGCCGCCCGACGAGGGCGCAAGTAGCGCCGCGGGCGCCGCCGGACGACGACGCGAGTGGCGCCGGACGAGGGCCGCGAGGCGCGCCGCGGGACGAGGCGCGAGGCGCGCCGCGGGACGAGGGGCGCGAATGGCGCCGCCCGGACGAGGGCGCACGTGGCGCCGCGGGCGGCGCGTGCGCATCGCGCCGCGGGCGCGCGGTCAGGCGAGGTACGCGCTGGCGCGGCGCCAGCCGAGCCACGCGGGCATCATCACCGCGAGGCGGGCCATGACCGCGCACGCGAACCAGAGCGGCGCGGAGGCCAGCGGGATGCAGACGGGCGGGCGGTCGTGGACCAGGAGCCCGACCGCGAGTACGCCGACGAGGCCCGCGATCACGACCCCGGCGCTCGCGACCACGGCGGTGCCCGGGACCTCGGAACGCCCGTCCGCCCCCGTCAGCCGGTCCACGCGGCCCGGGGCGATGCCGCCCTCCTCGAACGCCAGCAGCGCCGCGGCCAGCGGCGCGCGGCCGCCGGAACGGGCGGCCGCGTCGTCCGCCGCCAGCTCCGCCAGCGCCTGCTCGCGCCGCGGCAGCGCGCCCAGCGCGTACGCGTCGCCGATCGCCCGCGCGATCAGGATCCGCAGCGGGTCGCGCCGGCACGCGTGGTGGGACTCGTGCGCCACGGCCGCGGCCAAGGACTCAGGGCTCAGGGCCGCGAGCGCGCCCTCGGACACGTAGACCCGCGGCCGCAGCAGCCCGGCGCAGAACGCCAGTGGCCGCGCGGTCGGGACGATCCACACCGTCCGGCCGCCGATCGCCCGCGTCCCGCTCACCGGCAGTCCGGAGCGCACGCGCCGGTGCGCCGCGACCCCCCGTGACACGGAGATCGCCAGCCGCCCGAACGCGAACAGGTCGAACAGCGCCAGCAAGAGCAGCAGCACGCCCTGCAGGTGCAGCTCGCCGCGCGGCAGCGCCTGCACCGCGCTGATCAGGACGTCGCGGTGGAAGCGGGCGACGTCGAGCTCGAACACCAGCGCGACCAGGAACACGGTCCCGCCGAACGCGGCGATCGCGAACTCGGTCCGCCGCAGGTCACGCATCGCTCGCCAGCCGGCGCAGCCTTTCCAGCCGCTCGGCGTCGAGCGTGCCGATGTGGCGGGCGAAGTGCGCGAGCGCGAGGTCGCCGTAGCCTTCGACGAGGGCGGCGACCTCGGCCTCCGCGCGCGAGCGCAGGTACGCGTCGCGCGACATCGCCGGCGCGTAGACGTCCAGCCGCCCGGCCCGGCGCCGGACCAGCAGGCCCTTCGCGTCGAGCCGGGTCATGACGGTCAGCAGCGTGGTGTACGCGCGCACCTTGCCGCCGCGCGCGTTCAGCGCCTCCTGAACGTCACGCACCGTCGCCTCGGGGCGCGCCCACAGCTCCTCCATGACCTCGGCTTCGAGGGAGTGGAGCGTGGGCGGCGCGTCCATGGAACGTGAACCCTAGAGGCGGAAGGTCGCCCGCGCGGTGTAGCGCTTGTTGCCCTGCGTGACGGTCCAGCTGGCGGTGTAGTTGCCGCCCTTCATGCCCTTCAGCGCGCCGCCCTTGAGCTGCACGACCTGCCCGGGCACGACCCCGACCTGCGGGATCGTCGCGTTGCGCGCGGTCGGGCCGGTGATCTTGACCGTGCCGCCGACCGGGTCCAGCGTGTTGCCGGTGTTGCGGACCTCGAGCGCCAGCGAGCGGTTGTTGCCGCGGCCGAGCACGCGCGTGCTGCCGAGCTTGAGGTTCGGCCGCTTGGACTTCGGGTTCAGCCGCAGGCGGCCGACGAGGTCCCACTGCGGGACGATGCCGTTGCGCGCCTTGGCCTTCTTCTGCTTGGCGAACACCTCGAGCGCGCCGTACAGCGAGCCGCCGCGCGGGATCCGCTTCATCTTCAGCGTGACCTTGCGCGAGCCGGGCTTGAGGTCGAACGACTTCGGGCTGCCGACCACGTACGGCGAGAGGTTCGCCTTTCGGTTCATCGCCACCTGGCCGGACCCGCGGTTCTGGCTCCACGGGCGCACGGTGATCGTGACCCGCATCGTGTCCTTGGTCGTGTTCTTGACCGTGAACGTGCCGATCTTGCCCTTCCTGGCCGTGGTCTCGATGGTGGCCGGCGTGAACGAGACGCCGCCCTGCGACTGGGCCGCCCGCGCCGTCGGCGCTGAGTCGTCCGCCTGAGCCGCGATCACCCCGCCCGCCGCGGAACCCACGACGGCAAGGCTGAGAGCGCCGGCGACAAGCCGACTCCTAGCGCGCTTCACTTCGTCGTTCTCCTTGTTCTGGGTTTCAGTGGAGAGGCCGCTACGGCGTCTCCGTCGAGAGCGTGACCAGCGCCACCTTGCGATAGCTGCCGGTCGACTTGCCCTTCACCTTCTGGCGCAGCTTGATGGTTGCGGTGCCGTTGGACCGGCCCGTCGCGTCCGTCCACTTGGTCAGCAGCGGGTCCACCGACGCGTTGAGCGGCTGGAACGCCGCCTTGCCGACCCTCGCCTCCAGCGGAGACGGAAGCTTCTTCTTGCCGACCGAGATGTAGCCGAGCTTGGAGCCCTTCGTCGCGTCGCCGTCGGCGATCGAGAGCAGCGTGGGCCCGTCCGTCGAGATCGCGGTCACCGCGATCGACATCTCGTAGGACTTCGTCTTCGAGAACGACGCGAACCCCTTCGCCGGCTGCGGCAGGATCAGCTCCAGGAAGCTCGGGACGCTGCCGCCGACGCCGACGCCGCCGCCCACCGGATCGGCGGACTGCGCCAGGGCCGCAGACGGCACGGCCAGCGCGGCGAGCGCGGAAGTGGCGAGGATCGTTCGCAGCTTCATCGGTTCCCTTCCAGGAGCTTCTTCATGACCACCGCTCCTACCAACACCGCGCCGAGCGATTCGGAGCGGCTGCCAGCCGGAACGCGTCGAGCGTAGCCGCCCGCGGGCAGAATCGGACGCGTCACTTGACCTTGAACTTCTTCGTCGCCGACAGCGCCTTCTTGCCGCGCTGGTTGAGCGTCACCGTCGCGGTGTAGGCGCCGCGCGAGAGCTTCGTACCGGCCGGCAGGTTGACGGTCTTGCCGGGCAGGATGCGCACCGCCGCGATCGCCAGGTTCTTGGTCCCCGACGCGCCCTTGACGCGCACGCTGCCGCTGACCGCGTCGAGCGTGTTGCCCGTGTTCTTGACCGGGATGACCGCCGTGCCGCCGGCCGTCTTCGGGTTGTTGAGCTTGAGGCCGTACGTCGGCTTGGCGGGCGGGATCCGCACCGCGCCGACGAGCCGGTAGCCGAGCACGACGCCCTTGCGCTTGGCCACGTCGGTCGGGACGCCGATCACCTCGAGCGCGCCGTACAGGTAGCCGGCGCTCGGCGCGGCGCCGAGCGTCGCCGTGACGTCCTGCGTCGCCCCCGCGGCGAGCGTGAACGTGGACTTGTCCACGCTGACGCCCGGCAGCTTGCCGCGCCGGTTCGGCGACACGCGGCCGTTGGCCGCCTGCGTCCACGGGCGCGGCGTCACGGTCACCGTGAGCGGGCCCGCCGAGCGGTTGGCGACCGTAACGGTCGCCAACGGGCCCGGCTGCGCGTCGTGGACGATCAACGAGGGCGACATCGACAGCCCGCCCTGGTCCTGCGCGGCGGCGGCCCCACCGGCCGCCGCCTTCTGGCTCAGCGCCGCGCCGGCGCCAAGCGCCGCCACGACGGCGCCGAGCGCCACATACCGCTTCATCTGCCTTCTCCCTGCCGTGCGAACGCGCTCAGCGCTTCTTCGCCGACTTCTTCTTGACGATCTGGACCCGGATCTGCACCTGCGAGCGCTGCTTGTCGGCGTTGACGAAGCGGAAGATGATCGTGCGCTTGCCGACCGGGTACTTGAGCGAGATCTTCAGCTTGCCGCTGGTCGCGACCCGGGTCGAGCGCTTCTTGACCGTCTTCTTGCCGACCTTGTTGTAGATCTGGACGATCGTGCGCTTCGGCGCCGACTTGCGCTTGCCGTTCTGGACACAGGTCAGACGGCCCGTGAACCGGTACTTCTTGCCGTACTGCAGCACCGGAACGCCCTTGGAGATCCGCAGCGGCTTCTGGTTGAGCGAGACCGACAGGCGCGGCGAACGGCACGAGCCGGCCTGGGCGCCCTTGGTACCGCCGCCGTTGGGGTTGACGTTGGGGTTCGGGCTGGGCTCCGGGATGAAGAGGTTCGACGTCCCGATGCTCAGCTCGCGAATGGAGACCGGCGGCTCCGGCCGCAGGATCTCGAAGTCCTCGTCCAGGATCACGGCGCTGTTGCCGACCGCGTCGTAGAGCGTGACCTTGCGGTGATGGATGCCGGCGGCCAGGCCGGTCGCCGCGACCTTGAGCTCCGTGCCGCCGATGCTGCGGTTCTCCGACAGGCAGCGGCTCGCATCCAGCGGAAGGTCGAGCTGCCCGCCGGGGGTGATGTCGGTGCAGCTGCCGATGTTCGCGGTCGCGCGGTCCTGCCCGTCGATGTTGAGCACGGCGCGGCCGAGGCCGACGCCGACGTCGCTGCCGCTGACGCGCACGGCGACCTCGTCCGGCCCGACCTGCGGGGCGTAGGACAGGATCGTGACCGGGTTGTGGCGGTCGACGTTGCCCTTCGGGGGCGTGGTGTCGTCCACGCGCAGGCCGACGCGCGAGACGTCCACGGACGCGGGGACGCCCTGGCAGCCGCCGGCGTTGCAGCCGAAGAACAGGTCGAGCGCGGTCCGCGGCGGGGTCGACGGCGCCGCGGGCTTGAACGTCTGGTCGCCGCTGAGGTCCGTGCCGCCGCCCGCGAGCGACTCCTGGGCGTCCGCCGACAGGGAGGCCGCGTAGGTCACGCCGGCCCCCGCCGCCGCGAAGCCGTTGGTCCGCCGCTGCAGCGTCGCCTCGATCACCTCGAGCCCGCGGCCGGAGACCGGCCACGTGTAAGCATCACGCTTAGCTTCAGGGTTAGACCCTGCATTGGAGAAGTCGATCCGGACGCCGCCGCCGGCGACGGTCGTCGACTGCCCGCCGCAGCCGGCGCCGTACGTGGACACCTTGACGGCGCCTTCGGCCTTGCCGTCGGGGTTCAGCGGCACGGGCACTCCATCGGGGCCGTGGCAACCCCACAGCCACGCTTCACTGGCTGACGCGCTGCTGGCGACGACGCCGAGGGATGCCGCGGCGATCCCCGCTACCGCAATCTTCCCTATCCGACCGACTGAGGGCATCGCTGCCACTCTCCCTCCTGCAAGCACCTGCGTGGACCCGTTATTGATCGAGTGGAGCATCGTAAAACACGCCCCTCCCCATGAGGCGACGACACACCCCGAGTGCGGGCGACGGTACATAGATATGAGAGGGCACGTCAAGCCACCATTCGTCCAGATGACTCCACACGTCATCAAGCCAAAACCGCGAGTAGACTGGTTTGAAGGGTCTCGTGGCGTGCCGCGGCTCGGAGCCGCCTGATCGTACCCTTGGGCGATGCTTGCTGCCTACGCCTCGCGGATCGACGCCGACGATCCGCTCTCGGGCCTGGTCGTCGACGAGCGCCCCGAGCCTGAGGTCCCGGCCGGGTGGACGACCGTCAGCGTCCGCGCCACGTCGCTCAACCACCACGACCTCTGGTCGCTGCGCGGGGTCGGCCTGCCGGAGGACCGCCTGCCGATGATCCTGGGCTGCGACGCCGCCGGCGTCGACGAGGCCGGCCGCGACGTGATCGTCCACGGCGTGATCGCGTCCGAGGGCTGGCTGGGCGACGAGACGCTGGACCCGCGCCGCTCGCTGCTCTCCGAGCGCTACCCGGGGACGTTCGCCGAGCGCGTCGCGGTCCCGGCGCGCAACCTCGTGCCCAAGCCGCCCGAGCTCTCCTTCGAGCAGGCGGCGTGCCTGCCGACCGCCTGGCTGACCGCCTACCGGATGCTGTTCACGCGCGCGGGCCTCGCCCCGGGCGCGACCGTGCTCGTGCAGGGCGCGGGCGGCGGCGTGGCGACGGCGCTGATCGCCCTCGCGCGCGCCGGCGGCCTGCGGGTGTGGGCGACCAGCCGCTCGGAGGCCAAGCGCGCCCGGGCGCTCGAGCTCGGCGCCGACGCGGTGTTCGAGACCGGCGCGCGGCTGCCGGAGCGCGTGGACGCGGTGATGGAGACCGTCGGTGCCGCGACCTGGGACCACACGCTCAAGGCGCTCAAGCCGGGCGGCACCGTGGTCGTGTCGGGCGCGACGTCCGGGCCGAACCCGCCGGCGGCGCTGAACCGGGTGTTCTTCCTGCAGCTGTCCGTGGTCGGCTCGACCATGGGCTCGCGCGACGAGCTCGAGCGGCTCGTGCGGTTGCTGGTCGAACGCGACGTGCGGCCGACGATCGCGGCGACCGTGCCGCTGCGCGACGCGCGCGACGCGTTCGCCGCGATGGAGGCCGGCGACGTGTTCGGCAAGCTCGTGCTGACCCCGTAGGGCGCTGACCGGCGACGCGACTCCCAAGCCGCTCGCGCCGCCGGTCGACGGGTGCGACGCGCCGCTGGTCAGGCGGCACGATGTTCATCTTGTCAACAACGGATGACGGAACGCAAGCTCAGCCGAACAGCAGCCGGTCGAGCCCGCGCACGACGCCGGTGACGTCCGGTACGCGGCGGATCGCCAGCAGCGTCCCGGCGACGTAGGGGTCGGCCGACGCGCCGGCCTCGTGGCGCACGACCAGGCGCTCGTCCGGCGTCGCCAGGATCACGTCGGTGGAGAGCGAGTAGCCGGGCAGGCGCAGCGAGTGGATGCGGGTGCCGGCGACGTTCGCGCCGCGCGCCTCGGGCGGGCCGATCAGGTCCGCGTCGTGCTCGGCGGGCTGCGCGGCGCCGAGCCGCTCGGCCAGCTCGCGCGAGGTCCCCGACGGCACGTCCGGCTTGCCGGAGGACCCGTAGTCGATCACTTCCCAGTGCGCGATGTGCTCGGCCGCCACGGTCGCGGCGTGCAGCAGCGTCGCGGCCAGCACGGAGAAGTTGCCGGCGGCGATCACGCCGCGCCCCGCGGCGCGCGCGGCCGCGTCGATCTCGGCGTAGTCGGCCTCCGAGAGCCCCGAGGAGCCGACCACGACGTGCGCGCCGCCGGCCAGGGCGGCGTCCACGTTGGCGCGCACCGCGGCGGCGCTCGTGTAGTCGACCACCACGTCGGCCGGCACCGCCGCCAGCGCTTCCGCGACCGAGGCGAAGTCGGCGCCGGAGCGGGCGATCCCGCCGGCCAGCTCGAGGTCGTCGGCGGCCGCGACGGCGCGCGCCAGCGGCGCGCCGGTCCAGCCGGTGACGCCCGCGACCAGGACGCGCAGCATCAGCCGCCCGCCGCCACGACGTCGTAGCCGTCCGCGCGCAGCAGCTCGATCACCAGGTCGCGATGGTCGCCCTGCAGCTCGATCACGCCGTCCTTGAGCGAGCCGCCGACGCCGCAGCGCTTCTTCAGGCGCCCGGCCAGGTCGCGCAGGCCGCCGTCGTCGAGCGGGACGTTCGCGATCGTCGTGACCGCCTTGCCGCGCCGCCCGGAGACCTCGCGGCGGACCTTCACGCGGCCGCCCGCGGCCGCCCGCGCCTGGGGCGCACGCGCCTTGCGCAGGTCGCCGTCCGTCGTCGAGTAGACCCTGCGTGCGTCGCTCATACCGTGGCGTGGAGTGGTAGCACGGCGCGCACGCACGTGCCTTCGCCGAGCCGGGAGTCGACGGTCAGCGTGCCGTCGCTGGCGCCGACGCGGTCGGCGAGGCCGGACAGCCCGGAGCCGGCGCCGACGGCCGCGCCGCCGACGCCGTCGTCGACCACCTCGACCACCAGCTCGCCGTCCGCGCACGCGATCCGCACGACCGCGTGCGTGGCCTGGGCGTACTTGGCGACGTTCGTGAGCGCCTCGGCGACCGTGAAGTACGCGGTCGCCTCGACCGCGGCCGGGAACCGCTCGGCCGGCGGGTCGATCACCTCCACCGGCAGCGGCGCGCGCGTCGCCAGCGCGCCGACGGCCGGGCCGAGCCCGCGCTCGGTCAGCACCGCCGGGTGGATCCCGCGCGCGAGCTCGCGCAGCTCGTCGGACGCCTCCTTGAGCTCTGACCCCAGCCGCCCGAGGAACGCTTCGAGCTCCGCCGGGTCCTCGGCCAGCCGGCGGCGCGCGACCTGGACGTCGAGCACGAGCGAGACGAGCCGCTGCTGCGCGCCGTCGTGCAGATCGCGCTCGATCTTGCGGCGCGCGTTGTCGGCCGCTTCCAGGATGCGCTGGCGCGACGCGCGCAGCTCGGCCGTGCGCGCCGCCTGGACCTGGTGCGCGAGCAGGGCGGCTTCGGCGGCGCGGCGCTCGGTGATGTCGAACAGCGCGCCGTCCAGCCACAGCCGTCCGCGCGGGCCGGGGACCGGCTGGCCGCGGTCGAGCACCCAGCGGATGCCGCCGTCCGCGCGCACGATCCGGTACTCGAGCACGAACGGCGTGTGGTGCTCGGTCGAGTGCGCGACGCGCTCGAGCACCGCGTCGACGTCGTCGGGATGGACGAGCGAGAACAGCGTGCGCTTGTGCGAGGCGAGGAAGTTCGCGGGCGGGTAGCCGCTGATGCGTTCGATCTCGTCGCTGATCGCTTCCAGCACGAAGTCCGCGTGCCAGGCGGAGCGGTAGATCGCGCCCGGCACGTTCTCCATCAGCGAGCGCAGCAGGCGGTCGTTGGAGCGCTGCTCGGCGGCGTTGAGCCCGGCGCGGGCGCGGGCGATCAGCTCGGCGCGCGAGAACGGGCGGTGCAGGTAGTCGTCGGCGCCCGCGTTGAGCACCGAGTCCGCCATCCGGCCCTTGGCGGCGACGGTGATCGCCAGCAGCCACGCGTCGCCGAGCCGCGGGTCCTTGCGCAGCATGCGGCAGATCGCCGGCGCGTCGTGGCCCGCGGCGTCGCGGTCGACGATCACCAGGTCGACGGGCTCGGCCTCCAGCGCCGCGCCGGCCGCCGCCGCCCGCCGCACCGCACGCGGCGAATGGCCGGCCGCGCGCAGCCACGACTGGATCTCAGGCTCGGCCGCGCCGACGACGAGGATCTCGGCCTGGCGCCGTCGAACTGCTTCTCGTGCCACGACGCCCCATTATGAGGGGCGCGGCTCAGCCGCCGAAGTCGGTCGCGTAGGTCGCGCCGGCGTCGCCCGTCGGCGCCCCGTCGGCCACGCCGACGCCGATCACCTTGAACGCGCGGGCGAGGATGTTCGCGCGGTGGTCGCGGCTGTGCATCCAGCCCTTGACCATCTCGCGCGGGGTGGCGAAGTCGCCCTCGCCGTAGCCGATGTTCTCCCCCACGACCCAGCGCTGGCGCGCCTTCGTCCAGCCGGTGCGCTTGATGCGGGTGACGAAGCTGACGCCGGCCTTCGTGTCGTGGGCGAAGTAGCGGCGGGCGACCATGTCGCCGGCGTGGCGGCCGGCGACCCGGCGCAGCCTGGCGTCCGCGCGCAGCGCACGCAGGCCGCGGCGGGTGCGCTCGGCGTTGAGCAGGCAGAGCGTGGTGCGGACGGTCGCGGCCTGGCCGAGCTCGGCCGGTGCGACGTCGGCGCCCGCGCAGCGCGCGGCACCGGCGGCGGGCGCGCCGGCGAGCGTGCCGGCAGCGGTGAGCGACAGCGTGAGAGCAGTGACGAGACGACGCATCGAGACCTCCCCCCAGGGCCCGGACGCGGGCCCTTCGGCGGGTTGTGACCTACATGACCTACGACATCTGTCGGCTCTCGGCGGAGCCGACTTTAGGCCCGGTTTCGTACGCGCTCTGACAACTGCTGGGCGAGGCCGGCGGCACGCCGGCCTCGCCCTTTGGGGTCACCGGGCGGCGAGGCCGGCCAGGCCGGCGCCGAGGTCGCTCGCGCCCGCGAGCGGCGTCAGGGCGCCGTCCGCGCGCTGGCGGTACGCGGTGATCGAGCCGCTGGCCGGGTTGATCGCGTACAGGTAGCCGCCGGCGAAGGCGAGGTCGTTCGGCTGCGGGGAGACCGCGGTCAGCCCGTCCGCGTCGAGCGCGCGCAGCGAGCCGTCGCGATGGATCGCGAAGCCGCTGATCGACCCGCTCGCGTTGCCGGTGTAGGCGAAGCGGCCGCTCGGGTCGATCGCCACCCAGCACGCCGCGCCCTGCCCGACCGGCAGCGCCGCCGTGATCACGCGGCCGCCGCGGTAGGACGAGACGGTCGACGCGCCGGCTTCGCTGACGATCAGGTCGCCGCGCGGGGAGAACGCGAAGCCGAACGGGACGGCGCCCGCCGACGCCGTCACGACCGGCGCGCCCAGCCGGCCGTGGCGCAGCGCCAGCGTCTCCAGGCGGTTCGACTGCTTCTCGGTGACGACCAGCGAGCGGCCGTCGGGCGCGACCGAGACCTGCGCGGCCCCGGCCGCGCCCGGCGCCAGCGCGCGGACCGCGCGAGCGTGCAGCCGGCCGGCGCGGTCGACGTCGAACGCGGCGACGTTGGGCGCGTCGCCGCCGGCGTTGAGCACGTACACCGAGCCGTCCGCGACGTCGGCGGAGACCGGCGTCACGCCGCCGCTGGGCTTGCGGTCGGTGCGGGTGAGATGCCCGTCGCCGGTCACGCGGAACGCGGCGACGTCGTTGGAGCCGGCGTCGACCGCGACCAGCACGCGACCGTCGTCGGACAGCGCGACCGCACCTTGGGAGCCGAGCCCGGCGCCCGAGCCGCGCCCACCCGTGCGGTAGGTCGCAACCGGCGTCAGCGCGCCGTCCGGCCCGCGGTCCACGCGGTGCACGGCGTTGCCCGTCGCGGCGTTGCTCTGGGTGTACAGCGCGCCGCCGGAATGAGCGGACGCCGGGCCCGCGAACAGCAGTGCGAAGCCGACCGCCGGAGCGGCAAGACACGTCACCTTCATGGCTGCCTCCTGGGGAGGATCGATGGTCGGCGGCTGTAGTCACGCGAGCCGGCGAGGCGTTACGCGTAACGTCCCCGGCTTGACGGGGACAACGGCGGCATGACCATCCCCGCCCCCATCCAGCGGTTCATCGACGCGCAGGCCGACGCCGCCCCGGGGCGCTTCGACGACCTGCGCGCCGTGATCTTCAACGGGACGCTCAAGCGCTCGCCCGAGCCGAGCCAGACGGACGGGCTGCTCGCGATCGCCCGCGGCATCTTCGAGCGCGTCGGCGTGCGCGTGGACGTGGTCCGCACCGCCGACCACGAGATCCCGGCGGGCGTGTGGCCCGACATGACCGAGCAGGGCTACGACCGCGACGACTTCCCAGCCATCCACCGCGAGCTCGTCGTGCCGGCGGACATCGTCGTGCTGGCCGGGCCGATCTGGCTCGGCGACCAGTCCTCGCTGACGCGCAAGGTCATCGAGCGGCTATACGCGTACTCGGGCGACGTCAACGCGGCCGGGCAGTGGTCCTACTACGGCAAGGTCGGCGGCGCGGTGACGACCGGCAACGAAGACGGCGGCAAGCACGTCAGCGCGCAGATCCTGTACGCGCTCCAGCACATCGGGCTGACGGTGCCGCCGCAGGCGGACGCCTACTGGGTCGGCGAGGCCGGGCCCGGGCCGTCGTACCGCGAGGGCGGGGGCGAGCGCAACGCCTGGACGACGCGCAACACCGTCTTCATGACCTGGAACCTGCTGCACCTCGCGCGGCTGCTCAAGGACGCCGGCGGCATCCCCGCCTACGGCAACGACACGCGCGAGTGGAACCTCGACCTGCCCGACCACCCGAACCCGGAGTACCGGGTCAGCGCTTGACGCGTCACCAGCCGGCGTGCTCGCGCAGCCAGGCGCGGTTGGCGACCTGGTCGGCGGCCGCCGCCTCGAACGCCTCCGGCGCGGTCAGCACGCGGTCCTGCTCGACGACGATCCAGCCGTCGTAGCCGGACGCCTGCACGGCGGCGCAGAACGCGTCCAGGTCGACGTCCCCGCGCCCGAGCGCGCAGAAGAGGCCGCGCCGCCAGGCGGTCAGCTGGTCCGCGCGCTCGGCCTTGACCGCCGCCAGCACGTCCAGCCGCACGTCCTTGACGTGGATCGCCTCGATGCGGCCGGCCCAGTCGGTGAGCGCGCGCAGCGGGTCGCCGCCAGCGACGACGAGGTGCGCGCTGTCGAGCAGCAGCGGCACATCGGTGTCCGCGAGGAAGCGCTCGATCTCGGCCACGCTCTCCACGTAGGTGGACGTGTGGTGGTGGAAGACCGGCTCGAAGCCGCGCGCCCGCGCGGCGTCCGCGGCGCGGGCCACATTCGCGACGAGGGTCCGCCAGCGGGCGTCGTCGAGCGCCAGCGCCGGGTCCTCCCCGCCGCGGCCCGGGTTGGCGACGCGCTCCGGGCCGCCGGCGTCGCTGAGCACCGGCCGCGCCCCGGTGCGCTCGCCGAAGCGGTCGAGCGTCGCGTGCAGCTCGTCCAGCGGCGCGTCCGGCTCGCTGAACGGGATCTGGACGAAGCCGCCGATCAGCTCGAGGTCGCCGAGGTCGACGCCGTCCAGGTAGCCGGGCGGGCCGAGCTCGGTCCCGGCGTAGCCCGCGTCGGCCATCGCGCGCACGACGCGCGCCGGGTCGGGCACCGGGAACGCGCCGCCGACGGTCAGCTCGAACGCGCCGTAGCTCAGTGGGGCGTTCGCGATCCTCATGTCACCGCGATCTCGCCGCTGAGGGCGAACGGCTCGACCAGCTGGACGTCGTCGCCGGACCAGAACTTGCCGGGGTCGTACCAGCCGCTCGGGCGCTTGTCCGGGAGCAGGCCCATGTGCTGCAGGGTGACGGCGACCAGCTCGGCGCAGTAGATCGCCTCGCGCGAGACCTCGCGGCGGCGCACGCGGCCGGTCGCCCACGAGCGCATCAGGCCGGGCGTGGTCGGGAACGGCTTCCCGTCGTAGCGGTCGATCGTCTCGATCAGGCGGTCCTCGTGCTCGCGCGTGAGCTCGCCGCCCTCGAGGCGCCGGAACCAGGCGCGCTGGCCGTACTTCTCGTCCCACGTGCGCACCGCGTCGGCCAGCTTGTGCAGCTGCACGCCGCGCTGGCGCTCGCCGGTCCACGCGTCCGGGAGCGACTTGCCGAGCTCCGCGTGCCAGAGCAGCGGCGGCATGTCCTCCAGCGCGACCGCCATCCCGACGTGGTTGACCGGGCTGTTGGTGAGCGTCTGGATCGCGCGGTCGGCGAGCGAGCGCCCGCGGAACAGCCAGATGTCGCCGGTCGCCGCGGTGGCGACGGCCTCGTCGAAGGGCAGCGTCGAGCCGGTCACGCCGGGTAACCTACGCGACCATGAGAGCGCGTTGGAAGCTGCTCGGTCTCGCCGGCGTCGCCGGGGTCGCCGCGACCGGTGCGATCGCGGCCCGCAACCGCCGCCCGCAGTCCGACTACACGCCGGACGAGCTGCGCGACCGCCTCCGCGACCGGCTGGAGAAAGTCCAAGCCGGCGACGAGGACGCCGCGCCGGTCGTCCCGCCCAAGGACTAGGCGCAGACCGCGTAGGCGGTCAGCTTGAACGGCTTGCCGCGCGCCGCGCCACGGGCCGTGACGCGCCAGCCGGCGCCGGCCGGGCGGCTCTCGGTCACCAGCGGCGGGTTCGGGCCGCGCGCCGGCGCGAGCTCGTAGCCACCGGACAGGACCGCCGTGCCGGCCGGGCAGCTCACCGCGCTGGTCACCAGCCGCTTCGCCCGCACCGTCTTCGCGTGCGCCGTCCGGGTCTGCGGCGCCGGGGCGGGCGCCCCGGCCGGGCCGGGCGGACCGGTCTCCCCGCGCGGCCCTTGGACGGGCTCCGGCGTGACGGCCGGCTCCGGCGCGGCGACGTGCACGCACCCGCGGCAGCCGGTCTGGTTGCCGTCGGCGTCGGTCACCAGCAGGTCGTGCGTGCCCGGCGCGGTGTCCTTGACCGCCACGTCGAGGCGGTTGCTCGTCGCTGCGCTGGGCGTGAGCTCGGCCCCGTCGAGCGTGACCGTGGCGCCGGCGCCGAGGCCCTGACCGAAGACCGTCAAGGTCCCATTGACGGTGAGAGTTGCGGGCTCGACGGCCGTGATCTCCGGTCCCCGGTAGGCGCACGGGCGCTCGAACGGCAGGCCCGCCGCGGCGGTCGAGAACGGCGCCGGGAGGCCGGTGCCGTCGAGGCGCCAGTCGACGGTGCCGCTGTCGGCCGCCAGCGTCAGGTCCCACGGCGTGAAGCCGGGCAGGAACTGGTTCGGCTGGTTGCGGTCGAGCGGCGGCGGCGAGAAGGAGTTGGCGTCGCCGGGCGGCATGGTCACGATCGCCACGTCGGTGTTGACCGCGGCCAGCCGCACCTGCACCGTGCCGTGCTGCGCGTTGTAGGTCGCGCACTGCTGCACCGGGTACACGGTCGCGCCCGCCGGCGCCGCGGCCACCAGCGCCGCCGCCACGCCCAACCCGATCATTCTCGCCAGCACGTCCGACCTCCTGTGGGGGATTCCGTTCGGGCGGACAGTCCGCCGAGCGGGCCCGGCGTTACACCGGGCGCACGAGCTCGCCGCGCAGGATCGGCACGCAGTCCGGCGGGAAGTCCGGCCGGATCGTCGCGTCCACGCGGTCGAGGAACGCCTCCAGCCGGGCCGCCGCCGCGCCGGCGACGTCGTGCAGGACGAGCAGCGTCCAGTCGCGGGCCGCGACGGCCCGCAGCGCGCGGTCGACCCAGCCGTGCTCGTCCTCCCAGTCGCGCGGCACCGCGTTCCAGAGCACGCACGTGTAGCCGCCGCGCCGCAGCGTGTCGACGGCGGCGGCGTTGAGCAGGCCCGGCTCGAGGTCCCCGCCCTGGCCGGACGGGCGGAACAGCCGCTCGCGGCCGAGGTCCCCGAGCAGCGCCTGCGCGTCCTCGATCTCCGCGCGCGCGGCCGCCGCACCGAGCGCGCCCAGCGGCCGCGGGTGCGTGAGCGTGTGGTTGCCGATCCGGTGGCCCTCGGCCGCCGCGCGCTCCGCCAGCGCGCGGTGCGCGCGCAGGTGCTGGCCGACGACGAAGAACGTGGCGGTGAGCCCGCGCTCGCGCAGCACGTCCAGGACCCGGGGCGTCGCCGCCGGGTCCGGGCCGTTGTCGAACGTGAGCGTGAGGTCAGGCGAGGGTCGCGGGCTCCGTCGCCGGGACGCCGTTGGTGGACGGCTTGGCCGCCTTGCGCTTCGAGCGTGGCCGTGGGTTGACGATCGCGGTCAGCTCGGACTCGAGCTTGGCGCGAAGCGGCTCCACTCGAGGCGAGAGGCAGAGCCGGTCGCCGAGGTCCTCGAGCTTCTCGTCGAGCTGAAATCCAGGCCCCGTGGTGCAGATCTCCATCCGCCCTCCGGGAGACATCGAGTAGCAGCTGTCGAAGAAGTAGTGGTCGAAGATCCGCGTCCACGGGCGCACGCCCTCGTTGGCCTCGTCGCGGGCGCGCTGGACCTCGTCGCCGGTGCCGGCGTCGTAGGCGACGTGGTGCCAGACGCCGACGCGGCCGTCGTTGGACGGGCGGCCGGTGGGCGCGCTGAAGTACCAGCGGCCGGAGCGCTCGGCGCCGTCGAGCACCAGGCGCGTGCCGTCG
This sequence comes from Solirubrobacter sp., assembly GCA_035555675.1. GTDB lineage: Bacteria > Actinomycetota > Thermoleophilia > Solirubrobacterales > Solirubrobacteraceae > Solirubrobacter. Next base: position 52,327 of record DATMGH010000147.1, read on the forward strand.
CGGCGGAAGCCGAGGTGGGCCGCGAACGGCTCCTGCTCTTCGATCGTGGTGTACGAGCGCGCGCCCTCGAGGCCGCGGATGCGGTGCTCGGCCGGGATGTCGTCGGCGTCGGCCAGCAGCGGCGCGTCCGGCGTGTCGGACACCATCAGCTCGACCTCGTGACCCTCCGGGTCCCAGAAGACCAGCGACTGGGGCTGCGTCGGGTCCAGCCGCAGCATCTCCGAGTGATGCTGGTTGGCGATCAGCCGGTCCATCCAGTACTCGAGCGAGTCGTAGGACGCGACGCGCAGGACCATGCGGTGGATGTCGCCGTCGCCGGCCACGCCCTGCGGGGCCTCCTTGAACTCCAGGAACGTGACGACGCTGCCGGGGTTGCCCTCCTCGTCGCCGAAGTACGTGTGGTAGCGGAACGTCGTCTCGAAGTTGAGCGTGTTCTTGACGAACCGCAGGCCCATGACGCGGCACCAGAAGTCCACGTTGGCGGTCACGTCGCGCGTGACGCCCGTGAAGTGGTGGGGTCCCTTGAGCGGCTGCTTCATGTGATCTCCTCCTCGGCCCCGGAAATTTGCACAATCGACATTCGGCGTCAATACTGCCGCACCGTGACGCTGACCGCACCGCGGACGATCGCCGGCCAGGTGGCCGAGCGCCTGAAGGCCGAGATCCTGGCGGGCGCGCGCGTGCCCGGCGAACGGCTGCGCCAGGTCGAGATCGCCCGCGCCTACGGGGTGTCGACGACGCCGGTGCGCGAAGCGCTGGCGGCACTGCAGCGCGAAGGGCTGGTGCGCGCGCACCCGCAGCGCGGCGCCGTGGTGTTCCTGCCGAGCGTCGACGACCTGCGCCACCACTACGAGATCCGGGCCGCGCTGGAGGCGCTGGCGGCGGCCAAGGCGGCGGAGCGGTTCGAGGCGCCGTGGGCGAGCGAGCTGGAAGCGCTGCTGGACGAGATGCGCGGCGGCCCGCCCGCGGCGCGTTACCTGGAGCTCAACCAGGCGTTCCACACCGCGCTCTACGAGCGGTCGGCGCGGCCGCAGCTGGTGGCGATGATCGCGGGGCTGCGGGACGCGTCGAGCGCGTACCTGCAGATCTACCGCGCGCAGGATGACTTCCCGGCCGACCGGCTCGACGGCGAGCACCGCGAGATCCTCGCCGCCTGCGTCGCGCACGATCCGCCGCGTGCCGCCGCCGCGGTGCGCGAGCACCTGGAGAACACCGTCGAGCACGTCGCCGGCCGCCTTACGCGGACCTGGTCGGGCGCGAGAGCCGCGCCGCTCAGCTGAACCAGCCGCCGCCGTACCCGCCGCCGCCGTAGCCGCCGTACCCGCCGCCGCCGTAGCCACCGTACCCGCCGCCGCCGTCGCCGCCGGGTCCGTAGCCGCCGTCGCCGCCCGAGCCCGCGGCCGCCTCGGCCGCGGTCCAGCGGACGCTGAAGGACGAGCCGTTGCGCGCCAGCGCCGACGTCGTCGCCGTCCCGGTTCCGGACGCCACCGCGTCCGGGCCGAACATCCGGCCGCCGCCCCAGGCGCCCGCCTGGTCGGACACCAGGTCGACCTTGTACGCGCTCCAGTCGCCGTCGCTGATCGAGCCGGTGTGCCCGTCCGCGGTCGCGGTCGCGCCGGTGAACGCCACCGTGCCGAAGTCCGCCAGCGGGACGACCTGGGCGTTGCCGTCACCGGACTCCAGCGACGGCGCCTCGGCGACCCACTCGGCGCTCGACGTGTCCGGATCGCTCATCCGGAGCGTCTTGGTGACCGACGTGCCGGTGGTCGTATCCGCGATCGCGACCGTCACCTGCGTGCCGCTGACCGTCACCTTGCCGGTCATGTGGTCGCCGGGGCGAACCGTCAACTTGAGGGTCACGGGTGCCTTCGGCACCAGCTCGCACCAGGCGGAGTACGTCGCCTGGCCGTCCGCATAGTCGGACTCGGTGCCGACCTGCTCCAGCGCGCTCGACGAGCTGCTCGCGCCGCCCAGGCCGACCCAGGTGGCCGAGTATCCGTCCGTGTCGCTGTGAGCCGTCGGCACGACCCAGCTGCCGGAGACGTTCGAGAACGTCTTCCCGCCCACCACGTAACCGGCCCAGTTGTTGCTCGTGGCCGACTCCACCGCGTACCGGGTCTGTGCGGTCGCTGCCGCCACCGGCCTCACGCCGACCGCGAGCAGCGCCGTCGCCGCGAGCACCGCCGCGGCGCGACGAGCCCCGATCGGTCGTCGTCTGTTCGCTCGTGCATCCATGGGCCGATCATCGGCCCGCCGGCTAACCCCCGCCTTCGGCGCTCCTGGGCGGTTGCGCAGAGGTTCCTGGGTCGATCCTGAGTGCCCCGGCGACCAGCGCCTGCAACTTCCCGAACGCGGACTCGCGCGACAGGTACTTCATCCCGCAGTCGGGCGCCGCGATCAGGTCCCGCGTGTACGGCAGCGCCCGCCGCAGCCGGACCTCGACCGTCTCGGCGCTCTCGACCTCCTCGGTGTCGAGCGCGATCACGCCGAGGATGATCGTCTTGCCCGCGAGCTGCGCCAGCACGGACAGGTCGAGCTCCGCCTGCGCGGTCTCGATCGAGATCTGATCGACGGGCGCGTCGGCCAGCTCGCCCAGGAACCGGTAGGCGCGCTGATGCCCGGGCACGAACAGCGGATAGCCGAAGCAGATGTGCAGCGCGGTCGTCCCGCGCACGCCGTCGAGCGCTCGCGCGAGCGTCTCGATCCCGTACTCGCGCGCGGCGTCGGCGCGCGACTCCATCCACGGCTCGTCGAGCTGCACGACGTCGATGCCGGCCGCGAACAGGTCCTCCAGCTCGGCCCGGACGACGTCGGCGAACGCGAACGCCACGTCCCGCGGCGACCCGTAGTGGTCGTCCTGGGCCTGCGCGGCCAGCGTGAACGGCCCGGGGATCGTGACCTTCGTCAGCCGCGCCGTGTTGGCCCGCAGGAACTCGGCGTCGCGCAGCAGGATCGGGCGCGAGCGGGTGACCGGGCCGACGATCCGCGGCACCGGGAACGGGTTGCCGCTGCGGTCCAACGTCGTGCCCGGAGCGTCGAGGTCGACGCCGCCGAGCGCCATCACCACGCGGTTCGAGTAGCTCTCGCGGCGCTGCTCGCCGTCGGTGACGATGTCCAGCCCGGCGCGCTCCTGGTCGCGGATCGCCATCAGCGTGGCCGCGTCCTGCGCCTCCTCCAACCAGGCCTCGTCGACCCGCCAGAAGTCCGCCGCGCGGATGCGCGGGGGCTGGCGCCCCCGCAGCTTCTCACGGTCGAGCAGCCACTGCGGCTGCGGATAGGACCCGACGAGGCTCGTGAGCATCGCCGGAGAATAGGTGTTTCGCCCTCGGTCCTCGCAAGCGCGGACCGAGGGCGACGTCACCTACGGATTCGTCGTGCTGAGCGTGTACGTCAGCGTCTTGGCGTACGTCCCGGTGCGCAGCGGGTCGTTGGCCCCGATCGTCTGCTCGAAGTCGATCGTCAGCGCGTCGTTGGAGACCGGGCCGTCGTACGTCTTGAGCGTCAGCGGCGAGCCGCTCAGCGGCGCGAACGCCGCCGCGCCGCTCCGGGCCTGCAGCGGCGACGCCAGCGCGAACGCGCCGTTGACCAGGTGCCCGGGCGCGGTCGCGCTCGGGTCCACGACGGTCAGCGTCGCGTCACCGGCGGTGGAGACCACGGTGCCGGTCGTCGACGCGTCGTACGTCCGCCCGATGCCGGGCGTGAACACGTTGAACGAGGCGGCCGCGCCGAGCGACAGCGCGAGCGTCGCCGGCACGTTGCCCGTCACCGGCACGTCCGGGACCGTCGTCGACGCGAAGAACGCCGTCGGCGTCATCGCCGGCTTGCCGACGCCGTGCAGCCACTGCTGGAAGTAGATGTCGAGCTTGGCCACGTTGGCGGGCACGAACCCGGCGACCTCGGCGGCGACCTGCTTGTTGAGCGCGATGAACGCGGCCTCGTCGGCGTAGCCGTGCTGGTAGTTCGTCGTCCAGCGCTTGATCATCGCCTGGAACGCCGGCTCGCCGAGGATCTGACGCAGGCCCTCGATCATCATCGCCGGGCGCGTGTAGGCCGGCCACGTGTCGAACAGGTTCGAGGCGTTCGGCAGCTCGGCCGGCGGGATGTTCCAGCGCGACGGCTGCGAGGTCGAGTTGTAGTTGTTGGTGAACTGCTGCGCCGGCGTCGCGCCGTTGTTGAACTTGTTGGCCCAGTTCCAGGACGACCAGGTCGCCCAGCCCTCGTTGAGCCAGATGTCGCCCCACTGCTTGAGCGAGACGCTGTTGCCGAACCACTGGTGGGCGATCTCGTGCGCCAGCGTGTTGACGCTGATCGACGCCGACGGGAAGTGGATCTTGGTCTGGACCTCGAGCACGTAGCCGAGCGAGGACGGCAGCCGGTCGGCGACCGCGCCGATCGAGTCGAACGGGTACGGCGAGCCGTTGTAGTCCGACAGGAACTTGACGATCTGGTCCTCGCGCGCCGCGGCGGTGTTGAGGCTGTTCTTCTGCGTCGCGGTGAACGTGCTCTCCCACGCGTTGTAGAGCAGCAGCGGGTTGCCGCTGAAGCCGCGCGCCGTGGCGCCCGTCGCCTCGCTGAAGTCGAACACGCCGACCGTCGCGGTCGTCAGGTACGTGGCGGTCGGGTACCCGTCGTGCCAGTTCCAGGTGACGGTGCCATCGCCGTTGTCGACCTTCGACGCGAGCTCGCCGTTGCCGAGCGCGGTGTGCGTCGCCGGGACCGTGATGTGGAAGTCGTAGGTCGCCTTGTCGGCCGGGTGGTTGTTGTTCGGGAACCAGGTCATCGCGCCCATCGGCTCGTTGACCACGAACGACCCGTCGGTCGTCCGGATCCAGCCCTCGAAGGACTCGTCCGGGTCCTCCATCGCGGTCGGCGTACCCGTGTAGTTGACGACCAGGTGGAACACGCGCTTGTTCGCGATGCCGGCCGCCGGCGTGACGATCAGCTTGTTCTTGTACGCGGCGTCGTCGTTCTCGCGGCGGACGGTCGCGGGGACGCCGTCGATCGTCACGTCGCCGACGTTGAGGCCGCGCAGGTCGAGCGAGAACTCGGACAGGTTCTGCGTCGCCTTGATCGTCAGGTCGGCCTTGGTGCCGGCCTGGAAGACGTTCGTCGCCGGGTCGTAGGAGAACGTGAGATCGTAGTTCTGCACGTCATAACCGGTGTTGCCGATGTTCGGCAGCAGCCGGTCGCCAAGGCTGCGCCCCCCGGGCGAGTACGTCTGCGCGCTCGCCGTCGAGCTGAGCGCCAAGCTGACGAAGATGCCCCCGATGGCGGCCCAAGACCGACCTCGCATGTACGACCCCTCTGCTTCGCGGCGCGCGGCGATCCGTACCGCACACCTCTTTCACGCGAACCTATCGTGCGTGTCAGACGAGAGCAAGATTGGTTTCTGATGAGAAGTCTCAACGTTTGAGACGAACAAGCTATCACTGACCGGCGAACTCGATATTGGACCGATCACCCGGCGCACCGTAGAGTCCTTGACGACGACTTGGTGGCTCCCCACCTCGCAGCGGTCCCGGTTACATATCTCTCCTCCCTGGGGCCGAGGCGACGTCAATTGCGCGCTGGCCCTCACCGACCTCTCTCTCCTTCGGTGGGGGCCGCCGCGCGTGCCTGCGTCAGGAACCGGCGCAGCACCGGCGAGTCGTCGGCCGCGCGCCACGCCATCGCCAGCCGGACCGCCGGCGGACCCCCGGTCAACGGCCGGTAGGTCACCCCGTGGCGCTCCAGCGCGCGCACGGACTCCGGCACCAGCGAGAGGCCCACGCCCGCGGCGACGAGCCCGATCACGGTCTGCATCTCCGCCACCTCCTGCGTGACCAGCTCCTCCCCGCCGAGCTCGGCCAGCGCGCCCGCCAGTGCCGCGCGCAGGCCGGGCGAGCCGCCGTGGGTCAGCAGCACGAGCGACTCCCCCGCGAGGTCGCGCAGGCTCACCAGCGGCCGCTGGGCGAGCGCGTGCGTGTCCGGCAACGCGACCACGATCTGCTCCTCGAGCACGGTCTCGAACTGCAGCCCGGGCCGGCGGCCCGGCGTGCGCAGGAAGCCGACGTCCAGGCGCCCGTCCTCGAGCTGGCGCAGCTGCTCGGTCGTGCCCAGCTCGTGAAGGCGCAGCGCGATGTCCGGCGCGCGGTCGCGGAACGCCCGCAGCAGCTCGGGCACGAACGAGTACATCGCGCTGCCCACGAAGCCGACCGCGAGCCGCCCGACCTCCCCGCGCTGGACGCGCCGGGCCTGGCGGGCCGCATCTTCGACCGACGCGAGGATGTCGCGCGCGCGCACGAGGAAGACCGAGCCGGCCGCGGTCAGCTCCACGCGGCGCTGGTTGCGGACCAGCAGCTGAGCGCCGACCTCCTCCTCGAGCTGGCGGATCTGCTGGCTCAGCGGGGGCTGGGACATGTGCAGCCGCTCCGCGGCGCGGCGGAAGTGCAGCTCTTCGGCGACGGCGATGAAGTAGCGCAGGTGGCGGAGCTCCATGGGCCCGCCATCATGGTGGCCGACATGGACGAGTTCCACGCACGCGACGGGATGATCCGGCTCGGCCAGCTGCTCAAGGCGGCCGGCCTGGTCGAGACGGGAGGCGAGGCCAAGCTCGTGCTGGCCGAGGGCGAGGTGACGGTCAACGGCGCGCCCGAGAGCCGCCGCGGGCGCCAGCTGCACCCGGGCGATGAAGTCACGCTCGGTGACGCGTCCGTGCGCGTCACCTGAGACCCTGGGGCCATGACTCCCGGCGTGTACGTGGCGGGCTGCGAGCCCGCGACCGGAAAGTCGGCGGTCGCGCTCGGCGTCCAGCAGCTGCTCGCTCGGCGGGTCGAGCGGCTCGGCGTCTTCCGGCCGGTCGTCAGCGACCCCGAGCACGACGCGCTGCTCGACCTGCTGGGCGCGGAGCACGCGTCCTGGGGCGTCGGCTACGCCGAGGTCCGCGCGGACGAGGCCCACGCGCTCGAGGAGATCGTCGCCCGCTACCGCGCGCTGGCGGCGCGCTGCGACGGCGTCCTGGTCGTCGGGACCGACTTCGCCGGCACCGCGAGCGAGCTGGCGTTCAACGCGCGCGTCGCGCTCAACCTGGCGCTGCCCGCGCTGCTGGTGGTGAGCGGGCACGACCGCACGGTCGAGGAGGTCAAGACCGCGATCTCGGTCTCGCTGACCACCTGGCGGCGCTGGGGGCCGGACGTCGTCGCCGTGGTCGCGAACCGCGTGCGGCCGGACGACCTGGCCGCGGTCGCCGGCCGCGACGTCTACGCCCTGCCCGAGGTCGAGCTGCTGATGGCGCCGACCGTCGGCCAGGTCGCGGCCGCCTGCCACGGCGAGGTGATCGCGGGCGAGGAGGCGCTGCTCAGCCGCGAGGCGCTGCACCTGACGGTCGCCGCGATGACGCTCCCGAACCTGATGTCGCGGATCGACGACGGCGCGGTGCTGATCACGCCCGGCGACCGCGCCGACGTACTGCTGGCCACGATGTTCGCGCACGCGTCGACGGCGCTGCCCTCCCCCGCCGGCATCGTGCTGACCGGCGGGCTGCGGCCGCCGCCGGAGATCCTGACCGCGCTCGGGAGCTTCGGCGGCGTGATCCCGGTCGTGCTGACCGAGCACGACACGTACGAGACGGTCACGCTCGCGAGCGCCCGCGAGGGCGCGATCACGCGCGCCGTGCCGCGCAAGATCAACAAGGCCCTGGCGCTGTTCGAGACGCACGTGGACGGCGAGGCGCTGCTGGACCGGATCGACGTCGCGCGCTCGGACGTCGTGACGCCGCTGATGTTCGAGTACACGCTGCTCGACCGCGCGCGGGCGCAGCCGCGCCACATCGTGCTGCCGGAGGGCACCGACGAGCGCGTGCTGCGCGCGGCCGACATCCTGCTGCGCCGGCGCGTCGTTGAGCTGACGCTGCTCGGGCGCCCGGAGGCCGTGCACGGCGCCGCCGGCCGGCTCGGGCTCGACCTCGACGGCGCCCACGTGGTCGACCCCACCGAGGCGGCGCTGGTCGAGCGCTTCGCCGCCGAGTACGCGACGCGGCGCGCGCACAAGGGCGTGACCGTCGACCAGGCGCGCGACGTGGTCTCCGACGTGTCGTACTTCGGCACGCTGATGGTCGCGCTCGGCATGGTCGACGGGATGGTCTCGGGCGCGACGCACACGACCGCGGAGACGATCCGCCCCGCGTTCGAGCTGATCAAGACGCAGCCGGGCGTCTCGATCGTCTCGTCGGTGTTCTTGATGTGCCTGGCCGACCGCGTGCTGGTCTACGGCGACTGCGCGGTCAACCCGGACCCGACGGCCGAGCAGCTGGCGGACATCGCGGTGTCCTCGGCGGCGACCGCGGCGCGGTTCGGGATCCAGCCGCGGGTGGCGATGCTGTCCTACTCGACGGGCGCGTCGGGCACCGGCGAGGACGTCGAGCGCGTGCGGGCGGCGACCGAGCTCGTGCGCTCCCGCGGGCTCTCGGTCGAGGGGCCGATCCAGTACGACGCGGCGGTCGACGCCTCGGTCGCGCGCACGAAGCTGCCGGGCAGCGACGTCGCGGGGCGCGCGACGGTGTTCATCTTCCCCGACCTCAACACCGGCAACAACACCTACAAGGCGGTCCAGCGCAGCGCGGGCGCGGTCGCGATCGGACCGGTCCTGCAGGGGCTCAACAAGCCGGTCAACGACCTCTCGCGCGGCGCGACCGTGCACGACATCGTCAACACGGTCGCGATCACGGCCATCCAGGCGGCATGAAGGTCTTCGTCGTCAACTGCGGGTCCTCCTCGCTGAAGTGGTCGGTGGTCGACGTGGCGGACGGCTCGACGCTCGGCTCCGGGACCGTCCAGCGCGTGACCGACCACGCGGCGGCGCTGCGCGACGTGCTCGCGGAGGCGCCGGTCGACGGCATTGGGGCGGTTGCGCACCGCGTCGTCCACGGCGGCGAGCGGTTCTCGGCGCCGGCGCTGATCAACGACTCCGTGCTGGCGGCGATCAAGGACCTGGCGGTGCTCGCGCCGCTGCACAACCCGGCGAACGCGCTCGGGATCGAGATCGCGCAGCGCGCGTTCCCGTCGGTGCCGCACGTCGCGATCTTCGACACCGCGTTCCACGCCACGCTGCCGCCGCGCGCGTACACGTACGCCGTCCCGCGCGCGTGGGGCGTGCGCCGGTACGGGTTCCACGGCACGTCGCACGCCTACGTCTCGCGGCGCGCGCTCGCGCTGCTGGGCGACCCGGAGGCGTCCGTGATCGTGCTGCACCTCGGCAACGGCGCCAGCGCCAGCGCCGTCGCGGCCGGGCGCAGCGTCGACACGTCGATGGGGCTGACGCCGCTCGAAGGGCTGGTGATGGGGACGCGCTCGGGCGACGTCGACCCGGCGCTCGTGCTGCACGTGCGCCGCACGCGCAACCTCTCGACGGACGAGATCGACGCGGTGCTGAACTCCCGCTCGGGGCTGCTGGCGCTGGCCGGCGACCACGACCTGCGCGAAGTGCACCGGCGGATCGCCGGCGGCGACGAGGCCGCGGCGCTCGCGCTCGACGTCTACTGCTACCGGGTGCGCAAGTACGTCGGCGCGTACCTGGCGGCGCTGGGCGGCGCGGACGCGATCGCGTTCACCGCGGGGGTGGGCGAGAACGATCCGGTGGTGCGCGCGCGGTCGCTGTCCGGGTTGGAGCGGCTGGGCATCGAGCTCGACGAGGCGCGCAACGCCCGCGGCGAGACGGTGATCTCGGCCGATGCCTCGGCGGTGGCGGTGTACGTCATCCCGACCAACGAGGAGCTCGAGATGGCCGAGCAGGCCGCGAGCCTCGTCGGGTAGCTTGCCTTGACTCGTCAAGCTACCCTTACAACATGATCCTCCGTGTCAGCCTGGCCGGCGGGGCGGCGTTCGCCGCGCTCGCGACGGCCGCCGGCGCCCAGCCGCCCGCGTCCGCGAACGTCGCGGTGATCGACAACGCGTACGCCCCCGCGAGCTCGACGGTCGCGCTCGGCGGGACCGTGCGGTTCGCCTACGACGACGGCGAGGAGTCGCACAACGTGCACTTCGAGCAGGCCGGGCCGGCGTGCACGCAGGTCACCGGCAGCGCGCCGGGCGCGGCCGGCCGCGTGCTCCCGAAGCCGTCGGAGGCGCCGGGCTGGAGCGTCGACTGCCGCTTCGCAGCGCCCGGGATCTACACGTTCTATTGCGACGACCACGTCGAGATGACGGGCAAGGTCACGGTCGCCAACGCGGACGGCTCGCTGCCGGTCGTGGCGACGCCGACGCCGACCGCGACCCCGCGCGCGACGGCCACGCCCGCTCCGAGCGGCGGTGGTGGCGGCGGCGCCGGCGGCGGTGGCGGGACCACGGCCGGTCCCGGTCCGGGCGCGACCGCCGCGAAGCTGACGATCGCCGCCGCCCAGCGCGGGTCGGCGGTGACCGCGTCCGTGACCGGCGGGTCGGCGAAGACGACCGTGCGCGTCGAGGCGCTCGCCCGCCGCACCGACCTGCGCGTGAAGGGCAAGGCGAAGCTGGTGCGGGTGGGCCGCGTGAGCCGCACCGTCGCCGCCGGCGCGACCGTGAAGGTGAAGGTCGCCGTGAACGCCAAGGCGAAGGCCGCGCTCAAGCGCCGCGGCAAGCTCAAGCTGACCGTGCGGGCGACGCTCGACGACACGACGACCACGCGCACGGTCACGCTGCGCGCGGCGGCCAGGGCCCGGGTCGCCCAGAAGGCGACGACGGTATCCGTCGCCGACAACACGTTCTCCCCGAAGACGGTCACGATCGCGCGCGGCGGCACCGTCACCTGGCGCTGGACGGGCAAGAAGGCGCATAACGTGGTCGGGCCCGGGTTCGCGAGCCGGCTGCAGAAGAGCGGCACCTATCGGCGCAAGCTCACCAAGAAGGGCACGATCAGCTACCGCTGCACGCTGCACCGCGGGATGGAGGGCAAGATCCGCGTCAAGTAGCCTGGCGCCGCGTGGCCGTCGACATCACGCTCTTCACCGATCCCGCCTGCCCGTTCGCGTTCTCCGCGGAGCCCGTGCGCCAGCGCCTGCGCTGGCACTACGGGGACCAGCTGCGCTGGCGGCCGCGGATGATCGTGCTGACGCTCGAGCCGGGCGAGGACGCCAAGCTCGCCGAGGGCGCGCCCGGCCTGCAGCGCCGGTACGGCATGCCGATCGACCCGAGTCCGTACGCGCGGACGTTCTCGTCGGAGCCGGCGTGCCGCGCCGTCGTCGCCGCGCGCCTGAACGCGCCGGGCGCCGAAGCGCCGCTGCTGCGCCGGCTGCGCGTCCGGGCGATGCTCGGCGGGCTGCTCGACGATCCCGCGCTGCTGGCCGCGGCCGCCGCGGACGTCGGGCTCGACGGCGACGACCTGGCGCGCTGGAGCGCGACGCCCGCGGTCGAGGACGCGCTGCGGGCGGACATTGAGGCCGCCCGCGCCCCCTCCCCCGCCGCGCGGGCGCTCGACCACAAGCTCGGCGGGCCCGCGGGCGAGCGGCGCTACACGGCGCCCAGCTACGAGCTGCGGTTCGACGGCCGCACGTTCTCGCTGCCCGGCTTCAACCCGCCCGAGGCCTACGAGGCGGCGCTGGCCAACTTCGGGTTGACGCGCCGGCGCAAGCCCGCGAGCGTCGAGGAGCTGCTGGAGTGGGCGCCGGAGCCGCTCGCGACCGCCGAGGTGATCATGGTCATGCAGGCCGACCCGGCGCGCACGCGCGCGGAGCTGGCCCGCGCGGCGACGCCGATCCCGGCGGGCGCGGACCTCTACTGGACGCGCTGAGGACCGGACGCCGCCGCCGGATCAGCGGGTGGTGACCGAAACGTAGGAGATCTGCTCCTCGGGGCCGAGGATCAGATCGACGATGAGCTTGAGCACGCAGGGCATGCCGGCGATCCTCGCGCGCCGCGGGGCCGGCGGCCATCGCTCGGCGGAGTGAAGGCTGCCACCCTCTGCCGATGGCGCCCACGCACGCCGCGGTGATGAAGGCGGTCCTGACCGACGCGCGGTTCAGCGACCCGGACTGGATCTTCGAGCGCAAGCTGGACGGCATCCGCTGCGTCGCGATCCGCGACGGCGGCCCGGTCCGGCTCCTCTCGCGCAACGACCTCGCGCTCAACGGACGCTTCCCGGCCGTGGCCGAGGCGCTCGACGCGCAGCGGCGGACGCGCTTCGCCGTGGACGGCGAAGTGGTCGCGCTGGTGGGCGACGACCAGACGAGCTTCCAGGCGCTCGGCACGCGGGGCGCGAGGCTGGCCTACTTCGTGTTCGACGTGCTCTGGCTCGACGGCGAGGACGTGCGCTCACGGCCGCTGCTCGAGCGCAAGGCGCTGCTGCGCGACGCGCTCGCGTTCCGCGATCCGCTCCGCTTCACCGAGCACGTCGCCGGTGACGGCGAGCGGCTGTACGCGGACGCGTGCCGCAACGGCTGGGAGGGCGTGATCGCCAAGCGCGCGGCGAGCCCGTACGCGCCGGGGCGCTCGCGCGACTGGCTGAAGTTCAAGTGCCAGCAGGGGCAGGAGCTGGTGATCGGCGGCTACACCGCGCCGCGCGGGACGCGCGAGCACTTCGGCGCGCTGCTCGTGGGCGTCTACGACGCTGACACGCTCCGGTACGCCGGCAAGGTCGGCACGGGGTTCGACCGCGCGACGCTGCGCTCGCTGGGTGCGCGCCTGCGCGAGCTCGAGCGGCCGGACGCGCCGTTCGC
>DATMGH010000148.1:0-4828 GCA_035555675.1 Solirubrobacter sp.
GGCCCGCTACAGCGACGCGAAGCCGAACCGGGGCACGATGACCTGGATCGTGATCCGCGAGCGGGGCCGCCCGCGAATCTCGCTGATCTCGGTGCAGCCGGGCTAGCAGTCGCGCGCGATCGTCAGCACGACCTTCGTGCCGCGGTCGACGGCGGTCTTGGCCGCGGGGCGCGTGCTGCAGACGACCGGGTCGCCGAACAGGCGGCCGAGCCAGTTGTCGGTGTCGTCCGTCTCCGCGGTCAGGCCCGCCGCCTTGATCGCGGCGGTCGCGTCGTCCGGGCTCTGGCCGAGGACGTCGGGGACGTCGACGGTCATGTCACGCGCGAGGCGCAGCGCGTCGCTGGCGGGCCGGCGGCCGGCCGCGGACGCGGTCACGTCGATCACGTTGCCGCCCGGCTCGAGCTTGACCGGGACGACGAACTCACCCGCCTCGACCTGGACGGCCTCCCCCTTCACCGCGACCGCCGCGTCGGCGGGGGTGACGGTGCCGCGCAGCTCGACCTGATCGGCGCGCGTGGTGCTGCCGTCCGACGGCGCCTTGAGCGTGAGCTTGACGCGCGGCTCGGTGGCGGGGCGCTCGGTGCCGCCGCAGGCGCTGAGCACGGCGGCGGCCGCGAGGCAGACGAGGACGAGACGGCGCACGGCATCCAAGGCTAACCGGCTCGGTCATTGCACTCATTAGTTTCTCATTGCACTGTGCAGAGACATACACGCGACGCTCATTGACGCGGTGCGCCCGACGGGTTAGGAACGGCGCTGCAGCATCCCGACAAATGTCGGGCAGGACGGCTGCAGTCCTCAACAAGTGGAGGTCGGAGATGGTCACGGATGTGCTGTCGCTCGCTGCGCGAGCTCGCAGGGGGCTGGCTTTACCGGCTGTGGTCGTGGCGTCGTTGGCGGTCTTCGCCGCACCGGCGTCGGCCGGCGAGGGCCACGGCCATGACTCCGGGTACGCGCTGAACCCGTCGGAGGCGCTCGTGGAAGTGATCGCCAAGGATCGCTTCCAGGTCGACGAGCTCGTCAACGCCAACGTCGACCTCGCGGAGTACCTGCGCGAGAACGACGACGGCACGATCACGCTGAACGCCTACCTGACCGACGCCGAGATGGCGAAGCTCGAGCAGCAGGGCTTCAAGATCGGCGCGACGATCGAGGACGCGGACACCGCGAACGCGGCGATCGCCGAGCGCGAGGCGACGCTGGCCGCGGAGGAGCGGTCGGCCAAGCTCGCCGAGCTCGGGTCCGAGCGCGCGGGCGGCAACGAGGGCCGCGGCGCGTCGCTGGCGCCGCCTGAGGTGCTCCCGGAGGCGGCCGTCGCGATCGGCCGCGCCGACTACTTCGTCAACTACGCCGGCCGGTTCCTCTCGGTCGAGGCCAAGCGGCCCGGGACCAGCACCGGCTCGACGCCGACGCTCTCGGTCTCGTGGCGCGCCGAGGACGGGACGTACGGCAGCTCGACGTCGATGTCGCAGTTCAACGACGGCGGCCAGTACATGTACCACCGGACGCTGATCCGGATCGGCGCCGCCGGCTCCACCACGCCGGTTCCGGCGTTCGTCCGCGTCGCCTCTTCAGCGGGCGGCGTCAATGAGAAGGCGGTCAAGAGCTTCCCGGTCAACCAGCTGCCGCCGTTCCCGGAGGGCATGCTGACCGGGTTCTTCAACGCCTACATGGATCCGTCGCAGGCGACGCAGCGCATCGAGGACCTCTCGACCGAGTTCGGCGGCGCCAACGGCATCGCGGAGATCGTCGAGCTGCCCAACAAGACGCACGGCCTCGGCTGGCCAACCGCGATCATGAACGGCACCGGCGGCATCGGCACGGCGCCGAGCGGCACCGCCGGGGCGCAGTCGGTCGTCCTGTACTCCAAGACGCCGTCGCCCGCGGGCGAGCAGACGCGCGTGCAGTTCCGCAACCCGGGCGCGGCCGACGCCCCGCTGACCGTGACGGTCACGGCGGACAACGCGCTCGGCGGCAGCGACATCGTCGTCGACCTCGCCACCGGCGCGACCGGCGCGCTGACGTCGACCGCCGCGCAGGTGGTGGCGGCGATCAACGCCCACGCGGGCGCCTCGGCGCTCGTCAACGCGACCACCTACCCGACCTCCCAGGCCGGGACGGGCGTCGTCCAGCCGCGGGCGCTGATCGCGCTCAGCGACTTCATCACCGCCCCGGCGCACTACCGCCTCGGGCCGTTCACGCAGAAGATGATCCGGATCGGCAAGCACCGCGACGGGTCCAAGACCGGCGTCTACCTGTTCTGTCAGCAGCACGCCCGCGAGTGGGTCACCCCGATCACCTGCATCGAGACCGCGGAGCGCCTGCTGCGCAACTACGGGACCGACCCGCTGACGACGGAGCTCGTCGACAACCTCGACATCTTCATCCTGCCGTCGGCCAACCCGGACGGCGGCGGCCTGTCGATCCTCAACACGCAGGGCGGCAGCGGCGGCCTGAGCAACAAGCGGACGAACATGGCCAACCACTGCTCACCCACGAGCGCGACGTTCGCGCCGACCAGCGCGAACGTGCTCTCCCAGCGCGGCGTCGACATCAACCGCAACTTCCCGTCCGGCAACGGCGCGGCGGGCTACAGCGGCTCCAGCACCTCCTGCAACGGCGAGACCAACCGCGGTCCCGAGCCGCTGTCGGAGCCGGAGGCCAAGAACGACGCCTGGATCGTCGACACGTTCCCGAACATCAAGTTCTCGAACAACATCCACACCTACGGTGGCTACTTCATGTGGTCGCCGGGCGCGTACACCTCGGCCGGTCGCGTGACGCTGCCGGCGCCGAACATCGGCGTCGAGGGGTACTTCTTCAAGGCCGCCGACACGATCATCGAGCGGATCTCGCAGTACCGCGGCTCGGTCGTGCTCCCGCAGCGGACCGGCCCGATCGCCGACGTCCTGTACTCGGCGGCCGGCAACACGGCCGACGATCACTGGTACCGCAAGGGCATCATCGCCTACTCGTTCGAGGCCGGCTCGGACCGGTTCTCCTCGACGACGTCCGGCACCTCGCAGTCGGCGGTCGGCTTCCAGCCGGCGTTCGCCACCGAGGGCCGGCACGAGGCGATGGAGTTCGCCAACGGCAACTACGGCCTGATGGAGGCCGCGCTCGAGTACAGCCGCGACACCGAGAAGCCGGTGGCGAAGATGACGAACGTCGGCGCGTCCAACGCGCCGATCGACACCACGTTCGAGTGGGTCAACGAGCCCTCGGTCATCCACTACACGACGGACGGCTCGACGCCGACGCTGGACTCGCCGGCGTGGAACGCCGACGCTCCGCGCCAGCCGGGCCAGCGGTTCCGGATCACGGAGACGTCCACGTTCAAGTGGATCGCGAAGGACATGAAGGGCAACGTCTCCGACGTCCAGGAGGCGCGCTTCGTGATCGACACGGCCGCGCCGACGGTCACGATCACCACCCCGGCGGACGGCGCGAGCTTCCTCCAGGGTGACGTCGTGCACGCGGAGTACACGTGCGCGGACGACGACGCCGTGGCGTCGTGCGCCGGTTCGGTCGCCGCCGGCTCGGCGCTGGACACGGCCGAGCCCGGGGTCAAGTCGCTCACGGTGACCGCGCGTGACGCGGCCGGCAACGAGACCGTCGTGACGCGCGAGTACACGGTCAACCCGGCCGTGCGTGCGGACGGCAACGTCGGCGGCACGGTCTCCGGCACGCTGTCGCTGGTGCTGGGCGCGTCGCCGTCCTTCGGGACGTTCACGCCGGGCATCGCGCAGACGTACACCGCCTCCACGACCGCGAACGTGATCTCGACCGCCGGCGACGCGACGCTCAGCGTCGCCGACCCGAGCGCGGTCGGCACCGGTCACCTGGTCAACGGGGCGTTCGTGCTGCCCAAGCCGCTGAAGGTCGGCGGCTCGGCGCTTCCGGCCGTCGTGAAGAGCTACAGCGGGCCGGTGTCCAACGACGCCGCGACCGTGGCCTTCACGCAGGAGATCGCGGCCGACGACGCGCTGCGCACCGGGACGTACAGCAAGACGCTGACGTTCACGCTGTCGACGTCGACGCCGTAGGCCGGCTTTGACGGGCGCCGGCCGCTACGCGCGGCCGGCGCCCGCCGCCACTACGCGGCTTCGATCATGCACTTCGAGAGCTTGAGGTCGCGCGCGATCCGGTCGGCGCTGAGCGTGTTCTTGGCCGCCTCGCCGGCCAGCTCCAGCACGCGCTGCTGATCCTGGCCCTTCGCCGCGGTCTGGATCGCACGCGCGTTCGACACCGCCTCCCCGGTCAGCTTGAGCCACTGGCCGAAGTCGGTGGCGACGGCGCCGGGCGCTTCCAGGCCGCGCAGCTCGGCGAGCTGCTGCTCGAGCAGGTCGGCCGTCTGGCCCGACGTCTCGGCGAGGTGGGTGAGGTCCCGCGGCCGCTCGATCGCTTGGATCTTCGCCGCGTAGGAGGTGCAGACCGTCTGGGCGCGCTCCCGGAACTTCTGGTCGGAGTCGCCGCCGCAGGCGGCGAATCCGAACGCCGCGAGCGCCACTGGGAGATGCCATCTCGTCACCCCGCGATCCTACCGGCGCCGGTCGATGTCGTCGCGGGCGGCGTCGCCCGGTCGCACGAGCCCAGTCTCGTACGCGAGCACGACGGCCTGGACGCGGTCGCGCAGCGCGAGCTTGGTGAAGACGTTGCCGATGTGCGTCTTGACGGTCGACTCGCCGACGACGAGGCGGTCGGCGATCTCGGCGTTGGTGAGGCCGCGCGCGACGAGGGTGAGGATCTCGCGCTCGCGCGCGGTCAGCTCGGCGAGCTCGGTGGGGCCGCCGGGAGGGGGAACGGGGCGTCGGGCGAACTCCTCGAT
>DATMGH010000149.1:0-6707 GCA_035555675.1 Solirubrobacter sp.
GACCGAGTTCGTCCCGACGTCGATCACGGCCGCGCGCCGCGCGGTCAGCCGCTTGAGGCCGCGCACCACCGAGACGTTGTCGCGCCCGGCCAGCTCCAGCGTGCGCACGGTGCGCGCCACGCGGTCGGGGTCCTCGGCCTCGATGGCGAGCGTGCGTGCGGTCTGCCGGCCCACGCGCAGGTCGGTGAGCTCCACCATGCAGCCGTCGACGCGGTAGTGGCGGCGCCGCTTGTGGACCTGGACCGCGCGGACGTCCGGCAGCGACGCGAGCGCTTCGGCCGTGGCGACGGGCGGGCCGGCGACGCCGAGCGCGGCGAGCACGCGACGCGCGTCCTCCGGCGTCAGCGGCAGTGGCGCCTTCAGCACCGGCAGCCACTGCTCGAGCCCGTCGGCGCGCACGTGCTGGAGCGTCTTGACGTCGAGCAGCCCGCTCCGCACCTTCACGGCCGCGTCGTCGCGCACCGACAGGAGGTAGAGCTCGTCGCTCTCCTGCACGTGCACGGTCGACCGGGCGGCCAGCCGGCGCGCCGCGCCCGGGTCGATCTCGAACGTCCGCCATTCCCAGCGGCCGACGGTCGGCAGGACGGCGGAGACGGGCTGGGCGGCGGAGGACATCGGCCATCGATTCTGCGCAGGTGCGCGGGTGACGCCAGGGCGCGCGCACGAGTGCGATTGAGAGGTGGGCACGACCGGCCGCCCCCGGCCGGCGCGGTGGCGGCGCGGCGGGCAGCGGGTGAAGCTCGAGCGCACCGAACAGGAGGAGCTATGACGACCAGCCAGCGCGCGTACACCGACGAGCAGCTGCCCGAGCTGCTCGCCCTGATCGAGCGCGCGGACAGCGTGGAGCTGAAAGTCACGATCGCCGAGGAGCGCCACCGGTCGGCGATCGACGCGCTCGAGCTCGACCCGCTCGCGGCGCAGATCCGCCAGGTGTACTTCTTCGACACGCCCGATCTCGCGCTCAGCCGGCACGGCGTCGTGGTCCGTGCTCGGCGCGTCCAGAAGCGGCGCGACGACTCCGTCGTCAAGCTGCGGCCGATCCAGCCGGCCGAGCTGCCCAAGCGACTGCGCGGCTCGGCGGCGTTCACGGTCGAGGTCGACGCGCTGCCGGGCGGCTTTGTCTGCTCGGGGACGATGAAGGCGATGCTCGGCGAGGACGACGTCCGCGACGCGGTCGCCGGGCGCCAGGCGCTGCACCGGCTGTTCTCCAAGGAGCAGCGCGCGCTGTTCGCCGACCACGCGCCGGACGGCGTCTCGCTCGACGACCTCGCGGTGCTCGGCCCCGTCTTCGTGCTCAAGCTCAAGCAGCTGCCGAAGGGGTTCGACCGCCGCCTCGTGTCCGAGCTGTGGCTCTACCCGGACGGCTCCCGGATTCTCGAGCTGTCGACCAAATGCCCGCCGGACGACGCGTTCCAGGTCGCGGCCGAGGCGCGCGGCTTCCTCGCCAACCGCGGGCTCGACCTCGGTGGCGAGCAGGAGACCAAGACGCGCAAGGCGCTCGAGTTCTTCAGCGCGCAGTGAACGTCAGTGCGACGTCGGCGTCTCGGGCGCGGTGCCGGCTTCGGCCAGCAGTATCAGCGTCGCCGTCACCCGCTTGGAGATGTCCTGCGCGTTGGCGAGCCCGAGCTTGAGGAAGATCGCGTTGATGTGCTTCTCGACCGCGCGCTTGGTGAGGAACAGCGAGTCGGCGATCGCCGTGTTGCTCTTGCCCTGGGCGATCTCGCTGAGGACCTCGCGCTCGCGCGGGGTCAGCTCGCGCAGCGGTGAGCGCGCGTGCTGCGAGCGGCCGTCGATCAGCCCGACGACGACCTTGGCGTCCACGACCGAGCTGCCCTCCGCCACGGCGTGGATCGCGGCCGTCAGCTCCGCCCGGTTGTGCACGTGCTCCTTGAGCAGGTACGCGCGCCCGTCCGAGCCTTCGTCGAGCAGTGCGATCGCGTAGCTCGGGTCCGAGTACTGGCTGAGGACGACGACGCCGATCTCCGGGTGGCGCTCGCGCAGCTCGGCGGCGAACCGGATGCCCTCGTCGCCGTGGGTCGGCGGCATCCGGATGTCCGTCACCACGACGTCCGGGCGCAACCGGTCGCACGCGTCGCGCAGGCCGTCGAGGTCGCCGACCGCGGCGACGACGTCGATCGCGCCGTCCGAGCTCAGGAGCTGGCTGACGCCTTCGCGGACCAGGAGGTTGTCCTCGGCCAGCACGACGCTGATGGCCATGTGCGGACGCTACTACAGGCGTGCGTGGAGGTCCACGTCGTGGTGCGCGCCTCCCCCCGGACGGATGCGCGCGCCCTGGCCGTCCCGCCCGGCCGGGGTGAAGCTCGGCGACATGCCTGAATCCGCTGCGCCGCCGCGTGTCGGGCGGCTCGCCCTGCTGCTGGCGATGGCGATGTTCGTCCTCGTCGTCGACACGTCGCTGATGAACGTCTCGATCTCGGCCGTCGTGCACGACCTCGGCACGACCGTCAGCGGCGTCCAGTCCGCGATCGCGCTGGAGGCGCTCGTCTCGGCCGCGTTCATCCTGATCGGCAGCAAGGTCGGCGACCTGATCGGGCGCAAGCGCGCCTACGTCCTCGGGCTGCTCGGCTACGCGGTCGGCGCGGTGGCGATGACGCTCGCGCAGGACCTGACCGCGATCATCGTCTTCTGGGCGCTGATCGGCGGCATCGGCGCGTCGCTGCTGCTGCCCGGCATGCAGTCGCTGATCCACGGCAACTTCGAGGGCGAGGAGCAGAAGCGCGTCTACGCGCTCGTCGGCGCGGCCGCGGCGATCGCGGCCGCCGTCGGGCCGCTGCTCGGCGGCTTCATCACCACGTACCTCTCCTGGCGCGTGGCGTTCGCGCTCGAAGCGGCGGTGATCGCCGTCGTCCTGTCGGGCGTCGGGCTGATCCGCGACGTCCCCTACACGGGCGACCGCGGCGTGGACGTCGTCGGCGCCGGGCTGTCCGTGCTCGGCATGGGCGGCGTGGTCCTCGGCATCCTGGTCTGGCAGGAGGGCGGCGCGTTCGTCGGCCTGCTGATCGCGGCGGGCCTGGCCGCGCTCGGCACGCTCGCGTACTGGCTCAAGCGCCGCAAGGCGCACGACCGGCCCGCGCTGCTCGACGTCGGGCTCTTCGACCGCAAGGTGTTCCGGATCGGGATCTCCCAGCAGCTGCTGCAGCAGATCGCGCTCGGCGGCACGATGATCGTGCTGCCGATCCACCTGCAGATGGTGCTCGAGTACAACGCGATGCAGGCCGGGCTGTCGCTGGCGCCGCTCTCGCTGAGCATGTTCGCGGTCGCGCTGCTGGCCGGCCGCCGCGCGGGTGACCGGCGCCCCAGCACGATCATCCGGCTCGGGTTCGGCGCGCTGCTGGTCGGCCTGGCGCTGCTGCTCCCGATCGTGCCGCGCGCCGGCACCGGCTGGGCGCTGGCGGTGCCGCTGCTGATCGCCGGCAGCGGCCTCGGCCTGCTCGTCTCGCAGCTCAACAACTACACGCTGGCGCCGGTGTCCGAGGAGCGCGTGAGCGAGGCCGCGGGCGTCAACTCGGCCTGCGGATCGTTCGGGCTCTCGTTCGGCCTCGCGTTCGCGGGCGCGATCATGCTGGCGACGCTGTCGCTGACGTTCACGCACATGGCGACCACCAGCGACGTGCTGCCGCAGGGCGCCAAGGACCACGTCGCCGACGTGCTCGAGCACGACGCCGAGGTGATGAGCAACACGCGGCTCGAGCAGACGCTGGCCGAGCAGCCGCCGGACGTCCGCGAGGAGATCGTCCGGATCAACACCGACGCGCGGCCGCGTGCCCTGCAGGTCGCGCTGCTGATCCCGATCCTCGCCGCGCTGCTCGGCTTCGTCAACGCGTTCCGGATGGTGCGGCTGCCGGAACCGCAACCGTCGGAAGCGCTTGCACTTTGAAGCCGAGGAAGCCGTAGAGCACGTCGAGCACGGGGCTGGCGAGGTTGAAGAAGCAGAACGGCAGGTAGGCGGCGGTCGAGACGCCGAGCACGCCCGACATGTACGCGCCGCACGTGTTCCAGGGTACGAGCGGCGACGTGACGGTCCCGGAGTCCTCGACGGCGCGGCTGAGGACCTGCGGCGCCAGCCCGCGGCGGCGGAACTCCTCGGCGTACATGCGCGCCGGCAGCACGTCGGCGACGTACTGGTCGCCGGCGGTGACGTTGAGCCCGATCCCGCTGGCGCTGACCGCCAGGATCAGCTGCCCGCGGCTGCGCGCCCGGGTGACGATCGGCTGCAGGAGGCGGTCCAGGAACCCCGCGTGCTCGAGGATGGCGGCGAACGCCATCGCCGACAGCACGAGCCAGACCGTGGTCAGCAGCCCGGCCATCCCGCCGCGCGAGAACAGGTCGTCCACCGGCTTGACGCCGCTGTGGCTGACGAAGCCGGTGGCCATCGCGCCGTAGATCGCCTTGATCCCCGTGGCGAGCGCGCCGGTGCCCGGCTCGTCCACGAAGGCCTTGACCGCGTCCCACTGGGTGAAGCACGCGAGGATGCCGGCGAACAGCGCGGCGCCGAGGATCGCCAGGAACGGCGGGACCTTCTTGACGGTGAACACGACCAGCAGCGCGAGCGGCAACAGGTTCACGATCGAGACGTGGAACGCGCGCTCCAGCGCGGCGAGCGCCTCGTCGGTGCTGGTCGCGCCGCTGCCGTCCGCGGACAGGCCGAGCAGCAGGAACGCGAGCAGGCTGATGCCCAGCGCCGGCCCGGCGGTCCAGGCCATGTTGCGGATGTGCTCCCCGGTCGTCAGGCCGCCGCCGACCAGCCGCGGCACCAGGATCGTGGTCTCCGAGAGCGGCGTCATCTTGTCGCCGAAGTACGCCCCGCAGATCACCGCGCCGGCGGTGATCTCCGGCTCGACGCCCATCACCTTCGCCATGCCGACGAACGCGACGCCGAGCGTGCCGGCGGTCGTCCACGAGCTGCCGGTGACCAGCCCGACGATCGCGCAGATCGCGGCCGTGGCCAGGTAGAACACGTTCGGATTGAGCAGCTGGACGCCGTAGTCGACAACGGTCGGGATCGTGCCCGCCATGTTCCACGTGCCGATCAGCGCGCCGACGGCGAGCAGGATGAAGATCGCGCCGACGGCGGTGCTGACGCCGCCCACGGCGGCCTCGGCCAGCGCCGCCGACGTGTACCCGTTCTTGAGCGCGACCAGGGCGGCGAACGCCGCGCTCAGCATCAGCGCGACCTGCAGCGGCCCGTCGGTCGCGGCGACGCCGAACAGCGCGATCGTGAGCGCGATCAGGCCGATCAGCACGACGATGGGGGCGAGCGCGTCCGCCAGCGACGGGGCTCTGGGCTGGGGTTCGTTCACGTCTCGCCACGTTTCCCTGCGCCGGCGGGCGCGGCAAGGGTGCACGTATCACCGGCGGACGCCGGTGCGCATCACCACCGCGGCCCCCTCACCCGGATCGGATGATGCCGCGCCGCCGCGCCGCGGCGATGCTCGAACTCCCCGTCGAGGAGCAAGCGCATGACGTACGAAGACTTGGAAGAGCTCGGCCCGATCGACTACGTGGTGCTCGAGTGGCCCGGCCGCCAGCCGAAGGGCGAGGTCGTGCCGCTGATCGTGGACCTCGCCGAGCGCGGGATCATCCGCGTGCTGGACGTCGCGGTCATGGTCAAGGACGAGGACGGCGGCGTGGCCGCCGTCGATCTCGCCCAGCTCGGGGGCGACTTCGACGCGCTCGCGGGCGCGCCGTCCGGCCTGCTCGGCCAGGACGATCTCGAGGAGGCCGCCCAGGCGCTCGCGCCGGGCACGTCCGCGGCGATCCTCGTCTGGGAGAACCGCTGGGCCGCCCCGGTCGCGGTCGCGCTGCGCCGCTCGGGCGGCCAGCTGGTCGCCAGCGGGCGCATCTCGGTCCAGGCCATCCTCGCCGCGCTGGAAGCGGCGGAGCTCACCACCACCTGAAAGAGAGGAGGCACCCAATGCCCGGACTGCTCCGCGGAGTCGCTCGCACGGCCGTCGTGGCCGGCACGGCCACCGCCGTCAGCAACCGCGTGTCCCGCCGCCAGGCCAATCGCTGGGCGCAGCAGGGAAGCTACCCGCCGCAGTACGCGGCCGAGCCGGAGCCCGTCGCCGCCGCGCCGGCCGACGACTCGGTCGCACGGCTGCGCGAGCTCGCCCAGCTCCGCGACGACGGCATCCTCACGGAAGAGGAGTTCGCGGCCGAGAAGCGCAAGGTCCTGGGGTGAGCGCGATGATCCCCGAGACGCAGATGCGCGCCACCCCCACGGCCACGACCTCCACCGGGACCCCCTGGTCCGGCTGGCTGGCGTTCGCGGCGATCCTGCTCGCGGTCGTCGGCTCGGTCAACATCGTCCAAGGGCTGGCGGCGCTGCTCGACGAGGGCTACTTCGTCGCGCGCACCAACAACCAGCTGCTGATCGCCGACTTCGCGACCTGGGGCTGGGTGCTGCTGATCTGGGGCACCCTGCAGCTGGCTTCAGGTCTCGGCGTGGGCGTCGGCCAGGGCTGGGCGCGCTACACCGCGATCGCGGTCGTGAGCGTGAGCGTTCTGATCCAGATCGCGTTCCTGGCCGCCTATCCGATCTGGTCGACGATCATCATCGCGCTGGACGTGATCGTGCTGTACGCGCTCACGGCCCGCTGGAGCGAGGCCCGCGCCGGCCTGTGAGATCCGATGGCCACCGTCTGGTACCTGCGGCCCGCTGACACGGCGTTCGGGCTGGCGCGGCG
>DATMGH010000150.1:0-116217 GCA_035555675.1 Solirubrobacter sp.
CGACCCACTCCGCGCTGCCGGCGCCGACGGGCGCGGGCAGCAGCGCGAGCGTCACCTGCGGCCCGGTGAGGGCGACGCGGCGGTAGGTCGTGGTGGAGCCGTCGCGGGCGAGGCGGAGGCCGAGCGCGCCCTCCGCCGCTCCCGCCGCTCGTACGAGCTCGCCGCCGGCGCCGTCCCCGCCGGCGCTGATCCCGGCCGCGGCCGACGCCTCGCCCGCGCGCTCCACCGCCTCCCACGCCCAGGGCCAGCGGCGGTCGTCGACGCTGTGCGCGACCGCGTGCTCGAGGAAGCGCCGGGCGCGAGCGGCGTCCGGGAACTCCCAGCCGCGGGCGGCCTGGAGGCGGGCGCGCAGCGCGCCCTCCGCGCCGACCGTGAACGCCACCGGCCCGAGGGTCACGCCCGCGCTCGGGCCGCCGCTCACGCCCGCGCTGCCGGCCGCGGTGCGGACCACCGAGACGCTCCCGTCCGACCGCAGCGTGACGGTGAGGACCCAGCGCCCGCCGACCTCGACGCTGAACGCCGTGACCGACCCTTCACCCCCGGTCGTGTCCGACCGCAGCGGGCACGGTGCCAGCCCGGCCCGGCGAGCGTCCGCGCTCTCGCAGACGTCGCCGCCGGCCACGCAGACCGCGTGCCGCAGCGCGCGAGCGACCGCGGCGCCGACCGCCGGCGTTCCCACCGCCGGCGGAGCGGCGAGCAGCACCACCGCGACGAGGGCGATGGCGGCGAGGTAGTCGAGCGCCGCCTGGCCGGCGGTGGTTCGCGAGCGCACGACCGGTATAGGCGGGGCGGCGCAACGTTCGCCCCCCGCCCGGTCTCCCGCCACGCGAGGGTTGAGTTATGCACCGTGGCGGTGCACAACTCGACGCTCGCGCGGCGCGGCGCCGCCGACGACGCGCTAGATCAGCGAGACGATCGCGTTGCCCGCGTCACGGGCGACGTCGAACAGCGGCTGCGGGTAGAGCCCGAAGACGATCGTGACCAGTGCGCAGACGACCGCGACGAAGACGACCTCCGGCTGCCGCAGCCGCGCCCCCGCGCCCGCGCCCGGCGCGACGCCTGCGGCCCGGGCTTCGGCGTCCGCCTCGGCGGACCCGCCCGCGATCAGCGGCCGCGCGCGGCCCGCGACGAGCGGCGCCGGCGTCTCCGACGGCGCGCGCATCCAGACCGCGGCGATCACCCGCAGGTAGTACGCCAAAGAGACCGCGGAGCCGACCACGATCACGATGCCGAGCCACGCGTAGCCGTTGTCCACGGCCGCGTTGATCAGGTAGATCTTCCCGAAGAACCCGGCGGTCGCGGGGAACCCGGCGAGCGCGAGCATCGAGATCGTCATCGGCCACGCCAGCCACGGACGCGAGCGCCCGAGCCCGTACAGCGACGAGATGTCGTCCCCCACCCCGGCTTCGCGCTCGCGCGCCACGATCACCGCGAACGCGGCCAGGTTCATGACCACGTAGATCGCCAGGTAGAAGACGGTCGCCGCGACGCCGAGCCGCGTGGTGACCACGACGCCGGCGAGCATGTAGCCCGCCTGCGCGACCGACGAGTACGCCAGCAGCCGCTTCAGCGACGACTGCCCGATCGCGCCCACGTTGCCGACGACGATCGTGATCACGGCCAGCGTCGCGAACGCGGGCGCCCACGTCGTCGCCGCCGAGACCAGCGCGACGTCGAACAGCCGCAGGATCACGCCGAACGCGGCGGCCTTGGTGGCCACCGCCATGAACCCGGTGATCGGCGTCGGCGCGCCCTCGTAGACGTCCGGCGTCCACTGGTGAAACGGCGCCACCGACGCCTTGAAGGCGAGCCCGACCATGACCAGCGCCACGCCGGTCAAGAACAGCACGTCGTCGGCGATCCGCGAACCCGCGGCCGCCAGCGCGTCGAAGCTGGTGCCGCCCGCGGCGCCGTACAAGAACGCCAGGCCGTAGAGCAGCGTCGCCGACCCGACGGAGCCGATGATCAGGTACTTCAGGCCCGACTCCAGCGACTGCTCGCGCCGCATGTGCGTCGCGCAGAGCACGTACAGCGGGATCGACAGCAGCTCGAACCCGATGAACAGCACGACGAGGTCGTTGGCCGCCACCAGCACCGCCATGCCCAGCACGGACATCAGCAGCAGCGCGTAGTACTCGCCCTCGCCGGCCTCCTCGGAGGCCTCCGAGCGCCAGGACAGCAGCACGGCGGCCGCGGCCCCGGCCAGGAACACCAGCAGCAGCGTCAGCGTGAGGTCGTCGACCATCAGCGCCTTCGCGACGATCGCCTCGCGGATGTCCCACTGCCAGACGGCGAGCCCCGCCGTCACGGCGATCGTCAGCAGCGTCAGCACCGGCACGGCGCCCCGGCGCACTCCGCGCGACCGCGCCAGGCCCGCCAGCAGCACGATGCACGCGCCGGCGGTCAGCGCCACAAACGGCGAAAGCGCTTCCCAATTGATCGCCGGACCCTTCATCGCGAAACCGCCTGCACCGTGGTCTTGACCGCTTCCTCACCGGACTGCAGCGCCAGCTGCGGATACAGCGCGAACGCCAGGATCGCCAGCACCAGCGGGACGAGCACGAGCCCGTCGCGCAGCGACAGCTCGAACGATTGCACCTGCGCCCCGACGCGGTAGTGCATCGAGCGGAAGTAGAACCGCAGCGCGTAGACCGACGCCAGGATCACGCCCAGGGCGGCGACGAACGCGATGGCCTGCACCGAGCTGAAGGTCCCGAGCAGGATCAGGAACTCGCCCGCGAAGTTCGCCGAGCCGGGCATCGCCAGCGTCGCCAGCGCGGTGATCAGGAACAGCACCGTCAGCACGGGCGCGCGGAACGCGATCCCGCCGTAGTCGCGGATGTCCTCGGACCCCTCGGCCCGCTCGGCCAGCAGCGCGATCACGAAGAACAGCGGCGCGACCACGAGCCCGTGGTTGATCGCCTGCAGCAGCGCCCCCTGCGCGCCCTGCGCGGCGGCGTCGATGGCGAAGATCCCGAGCGTGATGAACCCGAGCTGCGCGACCGACGAGTAGCCGAGGATCAGCCGCGCGTTGGTCTGCGTGAACGCCTGCACGGACCCGTAGAGGATCGAGATCACCGCCAGCACCAAGAACCACGTGTGGAAGGACTCGACGGCGGCCGGGAACAGCGGCAGCACGAGCCGCAGGAACCCGTACGCGGCGACCTTCGACACCACGCCGGAGAAGAACGCCAGCGCCGGCAACGGCATCGTCCGGTAGGCGTCGGGCATCCAGCCGTGGAACGGGAACGACGGCATCTTGATCAGGAACGCCAGCGCGAACGTGAAGAAGATCCACTTCTGCGTGCCGGCCGGCAGCGGGTTCGCCACCAGGTCCGAGAGCACGAACGACAGGTCGTGCCCGGAGTTCGACGCGGTCAGCACCGCGGTCGCCACCGCCCCCGCCAGCATCAGCAGCGAGCCGACGAGCGTGTAGATGACCATCTTCAGCGCCGCCGGGATGCGGTTCTCGCCGCCCCACTGGCCGACCAGGAAGTAGAACGGCACCAGCATCAGGTCGAAGAACAGGACGAACAGCGCCAGGTCCTGCGCCACGAACGCGCCCAGCACGGCGGTCTCGCCCAGCAGCAGGTGGAACGTGAACAGGCCGGGCCGGTCCGACGGCTGGCGCACCGCCAGCCACAGCATCGAGGCGAACGCGATCACCGTGGTCAGCAGCACCAGCCAGAGGCTGAGGCCGTCGACGCCGAGCTTGTACCGGATGCCGAGCGCCGGGATCCACTTGTCGTCGGTGACGAACTGCAGGCCGCCGGCGACGTCGAAGTCGGCCACCATCGCCACGGCGTAGGCGAGCGGCACGAACGCCGCGATCAGGCCGACCCAGCGCGGATTGAACGCGGCCAGCAGGCCGCAGACGGCCGGGAAGAAGACGAGGATGGTCAGGTGCAGAGTCATGCGGAGATGAGGAAGTAGGCGCTCAGACCGGTCAGGCCGATCAGCAACAGCGCGGCGTAGTAGCGCAGGTAACCCGACTGGACGCCGCGGACGGCCGCCGACAGCGCGCGCACCAGGCCCGACGATCCGCCGACCAACAGGCCGTTGACGAACAGCCGCTCGAACGTGGTGGACGCGAACCGCCCGAGCCAGGCGGCCGGCCGTACGAGCAGCACGTCGAACGCCTCGTCGAAGTACCACTTGTTGACGAAGAACTTGTGCAGTGCGCCGAGCCGCGCCTGGTAGACGGCGGCGGTGCCGCCCTTGCCCCAGATCGTCCAGGCGACGCCGATGCCGGAGAGGCCGATCACGGCGCCGATCACCAGCCCGATCCACTCCGAGCTCGTGCTCGGCTCCAGCGACGCGTAGTACGTCGAGTCGTGGAACGTCGGCTCGAGGAAGTGGTGCAGCTCCGACGAGACGCCCGGGACCTGCAGGAAGCCGCCGACGATCGCGAGCAGCGCGAGCGCGCCCATCGCGACCTTCATCGGCGCGGCCCGCTCGGCGATGTGGTGCTCGGGACCCGGGAAGCCGACGTCGGTGTCCTCGACCTCGCCGGTGGCCGGGTTCGTCGGCTCGGGCGCGTGGTAGAGGTGGCCGTGGGCGAGCTCGGACGCCTCCGGCGACATCGGGCCCATGAAGGCCCGGAAGATCATCCGGAACGTGTAGATCGCGGTCAGGAACGCGCCCAGGTAGCCGGCGACGCCGAGGATCGCGTGCCAACCGCCGCGCTCGAACTCGAGCGAGAGGATCTCGTCCTTGGAGAAGAAGCCGGAGAACGGCGGGATGCCCGACAGCGCGAGGCCGCCGATGACCATGCAGCCGAACGTGAACGGCATCGCCTTGCGGAAGCCGCCCATCTTGTTCAGGTCCTGGACGCCGCCCATCGCGGAGATCACCGAGCCGGCCGCCATGAAGAGCAGCGCCTTGAAGAACGCGTGCGTCATCAGGTGGAACATGCCGGCGGCGTACGCGGCCGAGGAGACGGCCATGATCATGTAGCCGATCTGCGACATCGTCGAGTACGCGATGACGCGCTTGAGATCGGTCACGACCAGGCCGATCGTGGCGGCGATCAGCAGCGTGACGCAGCCGATGATCGCGCCGACCGCGGCGGCGTCCGGCGCGTGCTCGAACAGCGGGTGCAGCCGCGCGATCAGGTACACGCCGGCGGTCACCATCGTCGCGGCGTGGATCAGGGCGCTGACCGGGGTCGGGCCCTCCATCGCGTCCGGGAGCCAGGTGTGCAGCGGGACCTGCGCGGACTTGGCGAACGCGCCGACCAGCAGCAGGATGCAGGCGGCCACCAGCTCCGGCTGGTTGACGGTGAACGAGTGGTCGACCGCGTTGAACGCCTTCAGGAAGTCCAGCGTGCCGGTGCCCTTGAAGACGAAGAAGGCGCCGAGCACGAGGCCGACGTCGCCGATCACCTGGACGATGAACGCCTTCAGGCCGGCTGCGGTCGCGGTGGCGCGGCGGTACCAGAACGAGATCAGGAACGTCGACGCCGCGGCGACGAAGGCCCAGCCCACGATCACCAGCAGGAAGTTGCCCGCCAGGACGAGCAGCAGCATGCTGAAGACGAAGAAGTTCAGCAGGGCGAAGAAGCGCGTGTAGCCGCGGTCGCCGCCCATGTAGGCGACCGAGTAGAGATGGATCAGCGTCGAGACGCCGGCCACCACCAGGCACATCAGCACCGACAGCGGGTCGATCAGGATCGACACCTGCGCGTCGACGCCGAGCGTGTTCGCGTAGTCCCACGCGACCGACGTCACCTGCCGCCCGTCGAGCGCGTTGAGCATGCCCAGCGCGCTCAGGAACGAGAGCAGGATCGCGAGCGTGCCGAGCCATCCGTGCACGCGCGACGGCAGCGCGCGGAACGTCAGCCCGATCAGGACCGCGCCCGCCAGCGGGAAGGCCAGCACGAGCCAGGCGTACGTCGTCAGGCTCACCCTTGCAACTCCCTCAAGTCATCGACGTCGATCGGCAGGCGCCGGCGGTAGATGGCGACGACGAGCCCGAGCCCGACGGCGACCTCGCAGGCCGCGACGACCATCACCAGCAGCGCGAAGATCTGCCCGCCCATGTCGCCGTGCGCACGCGCGAACGCGACCAGCGCGAGGTTCGCGGCGTTGAGCATCAGCTCCAGGCAGAGCAGGATCACGAGCGGGTTGCGGCGCGTGAGCACGCCGCCGGCGCCGATGCAGAAGATCAGCGCGGAAACGACCAGGTACCAGTGGATGCCCATCTAGTGCTGCGCCGGTCCGCCGGCCTCGATCATCGTGCCCTCGGGCTCGTCGCCCTTGGTCAGCGGGGTTCGCAGGAACTCGGTCACGGAGACCTCGCGCGCGTCGGCCAGCCCGGAGCGGCGGCGCGCGAGGATGACCGCGCCGACGGCGGCGACCAGCAGCAGCAGCGACGCGATCTCGAACGCGACCAGGTACGTCGTCAGGAACTGCGAGCCGACCGTGGCGGGCTCGCCGAAGCCGGCCTCATACGGCGCGCCCTTGCCGTCGAGCGCTTCGACGCCGGAGCCGATCAGCGCGATCGCCAGCTCGACGAACAGCGCCAGCGCGAACAGCACGGAGACGATCCGCAGGCCGCGGCCGCTCGGGCCGGTGAGGCCGGCCTGCATGCCGCCCACGTACCCGACCACGAACACGTAGAGCACCATCACCGCGCCCGCGTAGACGATCACCTGCGCGGCGGCGACGAACTCCGCGCGCAGCAGCAGGAAGAGCATCGCGAGGAAGATCAGGTGGCACACGAGCGAGAGCACGCTGTAGAACGCGTCGCGCAACATGACCGTGCCCGCGGCACCGGCCACGGCCCCGACCGCCGCGATGAAGAAGAAGACCACCGACATCGGCGCGCCAGGCTACTCGTCCGCGTGGCGGAGCGGCGTCCGCTCCAGCGGCTCGGCGAGCAGCATCTCCTTGGTGAAGATCAGGTCGGACCGGTTGTAGTCCGCCATCTCGTAGTCGTGGCCCATGGTGATCGCGTCGAACGGACACGCGATCTCGCAGTAGCCGCAGAAGATGCAGCGCGACAGGTTGATCTCGTACACCGCGGCGTAGCGCTCACCGGCGCTGACGCGGTTCTCCGGCGTGTTCTCGGCCGCCACCACGCGGATGCAGTCGGCCGGGCAGGCGGCCGCGCACAGCGAGCAGCCGACGCACTTCTCCAGCCCCGTGTCCTCGAACCGGTGCAGCTTGTGCCGGCCGCGGAAGCGCGGGTAGACCGGCGTCTTCTCCTCCGGGTAGCTGATCGTGGTCGGCCCTTCGACCATCCGCCCGAAGGTCATCTTGAGGCCCTTCAACGTGGCCGCGAACGCGCGGTAGGTCCCAGCGGCCGCGTTGTCACGCGGCCCGCGGATCACCTCGACGACGTCGCCGGGGTCGTAAGGCATTAGTCGAGCACCACCACGAGGATCGCTGTCACAAGTGCGTTGAGGGTCGCCAGCGGAAGCAGGATCTTCCAGCCGAACGACATCAGCTGGTCGTAGCGCAGACGCGGGAGCGTCGCGCGGACCCAGATGAAGAAGAAGACGAACGCGAGCATCTTCACGATCACGACGATCGGCTCGATCCAGTGCGGCTGATCCCAGAACGGGATGTCCCAGCCGCCCCAGAAGAGCGTCGCCAGCAGACCGGAGACGACGACGACGTTCAGGTACTCGGCGGCGAAGAACGCGGCGAAGCGGCCGCCGCCGTACTCGGTGTTGTAGCCGCCGACCAGCTCGGCGTCGGCCTCGGCGAGGTCGAACGGCGCGCGGTTGGTCTCGGCGAAGCCGGCCACCATGAAGATCAAAAAGCCGACGAGCTGCGGGCCGACCATCCAGAAGTGCGTCTGCTGCCAGTTGACGATGTCGACCAGCGACAGTGAGCCGACCATCATCACGACGCCCAGCAGCGACAGGCCCTGGGCGACCTCGTAGGAGATCAGCTGCGCGGCCGCGCGCATCGAGCCCAGGAACGAGTACTTCGAGCCTGACGCCCAGCCGCCCAGCATCAGGCCGTAGAACGCGATGCCGCCGAACGCGAACGCGTACAGGATCCCGATCGACGGGTCGACGCCGTAGAGGCCGGTCTTGGTCCCGAAGATGTCGACCGTGTCCGAGAACGGGATGATCGCGATCGTCGCCGCCGCGGTGACCATCGAGATCACGGGCGCGATCGCGAACAGCCAGCCGTTGGACGTGCGCGGGCGGAACTGCTCCTTGAACAGCAGCTTGCCGATGTCGGCGATCGGCTGCAGCGCGCCGAACGGGCCGACGCGGTTCGGGCCGTACCGGTGCTGGAAGCGGCCCAGCACCTTGCGGTCGGCGATCAGCGCGATCGGGACGAGGTTGAAGACGACGAAGAAGATCGCGATCGACTTCAGGATCTGCATCCACCACGGCTCGAAGTAGCCGATCTCGGCCAGGAGCGTCATGCCTTGCTCACCTCGACGAGCCCCGGGGTGAGCACGTTGGCGTTGTCCTCGCGGGTGCCCTCGGCGAGGAAGACGCTGCCGGCCGGAACCGCCTCGCGCAGCTTCACCGACGCGCGCACCCGCGTGCCGTTGCCGACCTCCACCCGGTCCCCCTCGGAGATGCCGAGCGCGGCGGCGTCGACCGGCGAGAGCTCGGCGATCTGGCGGGCGCGGACGAAGTGCAGCGCCGGCGACAGGTCAACATCCTTGGCCGCCCACAGCGGGCGGTAGGTGCCGAGCCGCAGCTTGCCGTCCCCGGCCGCGGGCGCGGCCTGGGGCACGGCCAGCGCCGCCGGCTGCCAGTCGGGCGAGACGAAGTCCTCGCGCTCGACCCAGCGCACGCCGCGGCCGCCGATCTCGTCGAGCGTGATCCCGGCGTAGAACGGCACGGTCTCGAACAGCCGCTGGGACACCTGGGCGCCGGTGATGAAGTCCCCGGTCGGGTGGCCGAGCTCACGCGCCACGTGCACGATCACCTGCCACAGCGGGCGCACGCCGGAGCCCGAAGCGCCGCTCTCGGCGCGCGGGCGGCCGACGGCCGGCCGCAGCCGCTGCAGGCGCCCGTCCGGGTGCACGAGCGTGCCCTCCTTCTCCGGGTAGGCCTCCGCGGGGAAGACGACGTCGGCGTGCTCGAGCACGGTCTGCGTGAGCTGCGACTCGACCGCGATCACGGTCTGCGCCGTGTGCAGCGCGCGCTCCCAGAGCGCGCGGTCCGGGAAGTACCGCAGCGGGTCGACGTGGTGCAGCCAGACCGTGTGCAGCTCGCCGGACGCCAGGCCCTCGGCGATGCCGGTCGCGTCGCGGCCGGGCGCGGCGACCTCCGCGTAGCCGGGGCCGTGGCCGGGCGCGAAGCCCGCCTCGCGGACGCCGCGGCCGTTCGGGGCGCCGGGCAGGTGCAGCAGGCCCGCGTTGGCGATCGCGCCGAGGTTCAGCCGCGAGGCGATGTTCAGCAGCGCGCTGCCGGCGAGCGCGCGCTCGCCGTACACGATCACGATCTCCTCGCCCGCGGCACGCAGCGTGTCCACCAGCTCGCGGATCGCGGTCGCGTTGGTGCCGGCCGCGGACGCGGCGCCGCCGAGGTTGCCGGCGTCGCCGGCCAGCGCGGCGTCGAGCGCGACCAGGAACGCCTCGCCGCCGCCGGGCGCGAAGCGCAGCGTCGACGTCGCGACCGGGTCCAGCGCGGTCGGGCGGGCGGAGGCGACCAGCACCTTGGTGCCGTGGCGGCGCGCGCCCTTGCGGATCCGCAGGTCCCAGACGGGCGCCTCATCGATCGGGTCGCAGTCGACCAGCAGCACCGTGTGCGCGAACTCGAGGTCGGGGACGCTCGCCTGCAGCTTCGGGTCGGCCAGCGCGCGCAGCACGTCCAGCGGCGGCTCGCCGCCGACGCGCGCGCTCAGGTGCGGGGACCCGAGATCGTCGCGCAGCAGCTGCTGCAGCAGGAACGCCTCCTCGTTGGTGGTCGTCCCGCCGGCCAGCGCGGACGCGCGGGCGCCCGCCTTCTTGAGCGCGCTCGCGGCGGCGGCCAGCGCCTTGTCCCAGCTCGCGGGCAGCAGCTCGGAGCCCTCGCGCACGAGCGGCGTGGTGAGGCGCTCGTCGGAGTGCGCCGCCTGGTAGCTGAAGCGGCCCTTGTCGCACAGCCAGCCGTCGTCGACCTCGGCGTTGTCGCGCGCCAGCACGCGCAGGACGCGGTCGTCGCGCACGGTCAGCTCGACGTTGCACTGCGCCGAGCAGCCGGCGCAGACCGTGCCGGCGCCCTCGATGTCCCACGGACGAGCGCGGAAGCGGTACGCGCGCGACGTGAGCGCGCCGACCGGGCAGAGCTCGATGATGTTGCCGCTGAACGGCGCGACGTACGGATGGCCGTCGAACGTGCCGACGTACGTCGCGGCGCCGCGCTCGTGCAGGACCAGCTGGTAGTCCTCGGAGATCTCCTGCGAGTAGCGCACGCAGCGGTAGCAGAGGATGCAGCGCTCGCGGTCGATCGCGATCAGCGGCGACAGCTCGAGCGGCTTCTTGAAGTGGCGCTTGGGCTCGATGAACCGCGACGTGCCCGAGCCCCAGCCGTAGCTGATGTCCTGCAGCGGGCACTCGCCGCCCTTGTCGCAGACCGGGCAGTCGAGCGGGTGGTTGAGCAGCAGGAACTCGACGATGGCCCGCTGGGCGGCGTGCACGCGCTCGGTCTGCGTGTGCACGACCATGCCGTCGCGCACCGCGGTCGAGCAGGCCGTCTGCAGCTTCGGGATGCCCTCGATCTCGACCAGGCACATGCGGCAGGCGCCGACCGGCTGGCCGAGCTTGGGCTCGTAGCAGAAGACCGGGATCTCGACGTCGCCGTACTTGGCGCCGTCGACCAGCATCAGGCCCTCGGGCGCCTGCACCTCGCGCCCGTCGATGGTGAAGGTGATCGTCTTGACGGTGGGACGCGGCATCAGACCGGCTGCAGGAGGGGCTGGGGACCGGCGTTGGCGCCGCGGTTGACCTGCGGGATCGCGGGCCCGAAGCCCGCCTCCTCGCGCTTGGCCTCGATGTAGGCCTCGAACTCGTCGCGGAAGTGCTTGATCATCGAGCCGATCGGCATCGCCATCGCGTCCGCCAGCACGCACAGCGCCGTGCCGGTCATCTGGACGCAGACCGTGGCCATGATGTCGAGGTCCATCGGCGTCGCGTCGCCGTTGCGGATGCGCGCGAGCATCTTCTCCGTCCAGTTGGTGCCCTCGCGACAGGGCGTGCACTTGCCGCAGGACTCGTGGCGGTAGAAGTGCGCGGTCTTGTAGGCGACGTCGACGATCGAGGTCGTCTCGTCGAAGACGATGATCGCGCCCGAGCCGAGCATCGAGCCGGCCTTGGCGATCGTGTCGAAGTCGTAGCTGAGGTCGAGCACGTCCTCGGTCAGCGGCAGCACCGGGGAGCTCGAGCCGCCCGGGAAGAACGCCTTGAACTTGCGGCCCTCGAGCGGCCCGCCGCCGAGGTCGTAGAGGATGTCGCGGACCTTCGTGCCGAGCACGATCTCGTAGTTGCCCGGGTACCGGATCTGGCCCGAGATCGAGATCAGCTTCGTGCCCGTGCTGGTCTCCGTGCCGATCTTCGCGTACTCGGCGCCGCCCATCCGCAGGACGACCGGGACGTTCATCAGCGTCTCGACGTTGTTGATCAGCGTCGGCCCCTGGTAGAGGCCCTGGACGGCCGGGAACGGCGGCTTCAGGCGCGGGTTGCCGCGCTTGCCCTCCAGCGAGTCCAGCAGCGCGGTCTCCTCGCCGCAGATGTACGCGCCGGCGCCGCGGTGCACGACCAGGTTCAGCGAGTGGTCAGAGCCGAGGATGCGCTCGCCGATGTAGCCGGCCGCGCGCGCCTCGGCGACCGCCGCGTCGAGGATGTCGGCGACGTAGTCGTACTCGCCGCGGATGAAGATGAACGCGTTCGTCGCGCCGATGCAGTACGCCCCGATGATGATCCCCTCGATCAGCAGGTGGGGGTTCTTCTGCATCAGCTCGCGGTCCTTGAAGGTCCCGGGCTCGGACTCGTCGGCGTTGCAGACGAGGTACTTCTCCATCGTCCCCTTGGGGATGAAGGACATCTTGCGGCCCATCGCGAAGCCGGCGCCGCCGCGTCCGCGCACGCCGGACGCGAGCATCTCGTCGAGCACCGCGTTCGGCTCCATCGTCAGCGCCTTGCGCAGCATCTCGTAGCCGCCGCGGCGCTGGTAGACGTCGAGCGTGTTCAGGCCCGGCTCGTCGATGTCCTTGAAGAGGGTGGTGTCGACGTTCATCGGTTCCAGTGTTTGGACGCCGCCGGGCGGCGCTTGAGCTGCTTGTCCTCGAGTACCTCGCGACCGGCTTCGACGTCGTCGCGGATGCGCTCGATGTCGGCGCGCGTGAGCGGGCCGACATACGTGCCGTCGACCGAGGCCATCGGCGCGATCTCGCACGCGCCCAGGCACTCGAACGCGCGCACGTTGAAGTTCGGGTCGTCGCCCAGGATCTGCTTGGCGTGGGCGTAGATCTCGTCCCCGCCGAGCAGGCTGCAGGAGATGTTCGTGCAGACGTACACGTCGGTCGCGCCCTTGGGCGCGAGCTCGAACATGTCGTAGAAGCTCGCGACCGCGATCAGGTACGCCGGCGTCAGCCGCAGCACGCACGCGGCCTGCTCCATCGCCTCCGGCGACAGCCAGCCGTGCTCGCGCTGGACGATCTTCAGCGACGGGATCGCGGCCGACCGCGTGTCCGGGTAGCGCGCCATCAGGACCTCGATCGACGCGCGCACGTGCTCGGGCACGTGGGTGGTCGCGGGGTCCGGGACGGCGGCGGGGTCCTTGCTCAGGTCGACCGACTGGTCCCAGCCGGGGACGCGGGAGCCGTGGGCGTAGCGCTTGACCTCCATCAGCGGTCGATCCCTCCGAGAATCGGGTCGAGCATCGCGAGCGCGGCGATCAGGTCGGCGATGTAGAGGTCCTGCACCATCGGCTTGAACGCCTGCAGGTTCACGAAGCTGGGGTCGCGCATGTGCACGCGCGCCGGCTTGGAGGACCCGTCGGAGCGCACGAAGCAGCCGAGCTCGCCGCGCGGGGACTCGATCGGGTAGTACGCCTCGCCCGGCGGCACGCGGAAGCCCTCGGTGACGAGCTTGAAGTGGTGGATCAGCGCCTCCATCGAGGTCGCCAGCTCGTGCCGGGGCGGCAGCGCGTACTTGCGGTCGGGCGTGATGTAGTCGCCCTCGGGCAGGCCGTCGAGCGCCTGGTCGATGATCTTCACCGACTCGCGCATCTCGGCCATCCGGACGCGGTAACGGTCGTAGTTGTCGCCGATCGTCCCGACCGGGATCTTGAAGTCGAAGTCCTCGTAGGAGCAGTACGGGTGCGCCTTGCGCAGGTCCCACGGGTTGCCGGCGGCGCGCAGCAGCGGACCGGTGACGCCGTGGCCGAGCAGCGTGTCGGCGTCGACCGCGGCGACGCCCTGCAGGCGCTCGAGCACGATCTGGTTGGCGTCGATCAGCTGCTCGAACTGGTCCAGGCGCTTCGGGAACTGGGCGGTGAACGCCTTCGCCTTCTTGACCCAGCCGGCCGGGATGTCCTCGGCCACGCCGCCGACCTGGAAGTAGCGCGGGTGCATGCGCTGGCCCGAGCTCATCTCGAACAGGTCGAGGATCAGGTCGCGGTCGCGCCAGCCGTACCAGAACACCGACATGGCGCCGAGGTCCAGGCCGCCGGTCGCGAGCCACAGCAGGTGGCTGGCGATCCGGTTGAGCTCCATGTGCGCGACCCGCAGGTACTGCGCGCGCGGTGGGATCTCGAGGCCGATCAGCGTCTCGACGGCGCCGACGTACGCCATCGCGTTGAAGTAGTAGGAGAGGTAGTCCATCCGCTCGACGAGCGGGATCACCTTCCAGTAGGCCTTGTCCTCGCAGTTCTTCTCGATGCCGGTGTGCACGTAGCCGATCACCGGCTTGATGTCGCGCACGACCTCGCCCTCGAGCGTCGTGATCAGCCGCAGCACGCCGTGCGTGGCCGGGTGGTGCGGGCCGAGGTTGAGGGTCAGCAGCTCCTCGTGCTCGGGGTGCTCGAGGTGGGCGAGCTCGACGCTCGACTCCATCTCGCGATAGGTCATCCCCGGGATCGCGGTCGGCACGGGCTTGGTCATTCCCACCACCCCGGCGTCTTGATCTCGTTGTGGGTGAACAGGACGGGCTCGCCGCCGAGCGGGAAGTCCCGCCGCTGCGGGTGCCCGACGTAGTCCTCGGGCATCAGGATGCGGCGCAGGTCCGGGTGGTCGTCGAAGATCACGCCGAACATGTCGTAGACCTCGCGCTCCTGGTGGTCGGCGGTCGGCCAGTCGGCGACGACGCTCGGCACGTTCGGGGCGTCCAGCGGCACGCGGACCTTGACCGTCATGCGGTCGACCTCGTGCATGTCGAGCAGCTCGTAGTGCACGCCGAGGCGCGGCTCCTCCGGGAAGTAGTCGACGCCGTGCACGGACGCGAGGAAGTTGAAGCCCTTGCCGCGGAGCAGCTGAAGCGTCTCGCGGATCGTGCCCGCGGCGACCGTCAGCGTGGCCTTGTCGCGGAAGTACGCGGTGTCGATGACCGCGTCCGCGTCACGCTCGCGCAGCTCCTGCGCGATCAATTCCAGCCCGGTGGCGTCAGGCATCGATCGCCAGCTCGGACTCGATGAACTCCTCGGTCCCGCGCCCGCCGTAGCGCGTGCGCCAGCCCTGGTCCGGCTTGGACATGACCATCGCGCGCAGTTTCAGGATCCCGTAGACGAGCGCCTCGGGGCGCGGCGGGCAGCCGGGGATGTGCATGTCGACCGGCAGGAACTTGTCCGCCGGCACGATCGCGTAGTTGTTGAAGACGCCCATCGACGAGCTGCAGGCGCCCATCGCGATCGCCCACTTGGGCTCGAGCATCTGGTCGTAGATGCGGCGGACGACCGGCGCCATCTTGATCGAGACGCGGCCCGAGATGATCATCAGGTCGGCCTGGCGCGGGGACGCGCGGAACGCCTCGAAGCCGAAGCGCGCGATGTCCATGCGGGCGTTGACCGCGCCCATCATCTCGATCGCGCAGCACGCGAGGCCGAACGTCGCGGGCATGAACGCGTTGCCGCGGGCCCAGTTGGCGGCCTTCTCGAGCGTGGTCGTCATCAGCCGTTCCTCGACGTAGGCCTCGAGGTCGGCGTTGTCGAGCTCACCGGTGAGCATCTGGCGGGCACGCAGCTGACGGGCGCGGAACTCGCCGCCGTCGCCGTTGCCGAGCCGTTGACGGGTTACTTCCATTCCAAGGCCCCCCGGCGCCATACGTACACGAACGCCACGAACAGCAGGACGATGAAGACGCCGAGCTCGACGAGCGCGAAGGTCCCGAACGCCTTCAGCTGGATCGCCACCGGGAACAGGAAGATCGTCTCGATGTCGAAGAGGATGAAGAGCATCGCCACGAGGTAGAAGCTGATGCCGAAGCGCATCGACTTCTTGACCTCCGACGGGAGGCCGCTCTCGTAGGGCTCAGCGGTCGCCGTGCGCTGGAACTTCGGCTTCGGGCCCAGGAGGCTGTTGGCGGTCGCGAAGATGGCCCCGAGACCGACCCCGAGGACCACAAAGACGATCGCCGGCAGGTACGCACGGATCACGTCTCGGATTTGTAGCACCTTGTGCGGCCCTGTTACTTAGTGCCAAAGCGCACCTAAAGCACGCCCTGGGCGCGCGCGGCGAGGATCGCGACGACGAACGCCGCCGTCGCCATCGTCCCGACCTCGCGCCGCAGGACCGCGGTGACGAACGCGAGTTGCTCGTCCCGGGGGAGCTTCGCGACGTCCGCGCCGCCGCTGTAGCCGTGCTTGTCCAGCAGCGACTGCGCGGCCAGCAGCTTGAGCTGCTCGGCCAGGAACGCGACCGCGATCGGCGTCAGGCCGTAGACCAGGTGCAGGCGCGGGAGGTCGCGGCCGTCGAGCAGCAGCGCGGCGCCGATCACGGCCTGGAGCATGATCAGGCCCTGGCCGATCCGGAGCACGATCCAGAAGAGCTTCGGGTTGCGCTTGGCCAGCCAGGCGCCCGCGCCGATCGCCGCCGCGAGCAGGTTGGCGCCGATCGCGATCGCACCGAAGACGGTGTGGAGATCCTTCATCTGCGGTACTCGCCGCGGTAGAAGAGCAGCGGATCGGCGTCGGTGCGCGACAGCTCGGCGGCGATCACGGTGCCGATCCCGATCGTGTGATCGCCGCCCGCGATCAGCTCTTTGAGCGTGCAGCCGACCCAGGCCAGCGTGCCCTCGAGCACGGGGATGCCGTCGTGCACGGTGTGCGGGACGCCGGCGAACTTCTCGTGCTCGGGCGTCTTGGACGCGAACAGCCGGGCGAGCGCCTCCTGGCCCTCGGCCAGCACGTTGACGCCGAAGCGGCCGGTGTCCTTGACCGTGGTCAGCGTGCGGGCGCCGTTGTCGAAGCAGACGAGCAGCAGGAGCGGGTCCAGCGAGAGCGAGCAGACGGCGTTGGCGGTCATGCCGACCGGGCCGCTGGGCGCGTGCGCCGTGACCACCGTGACGCCCGTGGTGAAGTGGCCCATGACGGCGCGGAAGCGTTCAGGGGCGACGGTCTCCATCAACCCTTCCCCACCGTCAGCGTCCCCTGCATCCCGAGCTCCTCGTGGTTGGCCAGCGCGCAGTACATGGTGTAGGTGCCCGGGGCGAGGGGGCGGCGCGTCGTGCGGGTCCTGGTCTCGCCCGGCTTGATGGTGGTGAACGCGAGCACGTTGCGCGTGGCGGCCCGCAGGCGGAACGTGTGGCCGAGCCGGCCCCGGTTGGTGACCGTGATGGTCAGCGGCCGGCCCGCCGGCACGCGGATGGCCTGCGGGCGGATCAGGTACTCGTCGAGCGTGATCCGCACCCGGCCGTCGGGGACGTCCACGGGGGCCGTCTCCCCGCAGCCGGCGGCGGCGATCGCGAGGACGCAGAGGAGGGTGCGGGTGCGGACGGGCATCGGTCCCCTATGCTGTCGCACCCGATGACCAGCCCTCGCCGTGTGCTGCTGATCGCCGCTCTATTCGCCGCGACCGCGGGGGCCGTTGCCGCCTGCGGCGAAGAGGGGATCTCTTCCAAGCTGACGCCGGACCAAAAGCGCGCCGCCGCGCTGTTCGACGAGCGCTGCTCCGGGTGCCACACGCTCAGCGTGGCGGGCACGGAGGGGTCGGCCACCAACGTGCGGACCCGTGAGTACAAGGACGGGCCGAACTTCGACCAGCGCAAGGTCACCAAGAACTGCGCGCTGTACGCGATCCGTAACGGCGGGTTCTCCTCGGGCCCGATGCCGCAGGACATCGTGGTCGGCGAGGACGCCGAGCTGCTCGCGCAGTTCCTGGCCGAGACGTCGGGCAGCGACGTGCACCTCGCGCCCGGCGCCACCGAGCCGCCGGACTGTCCGCCAGCGGACTAGGCCGATGCTCGACCTGCGCGCGATCGCTCGCGATCCGGAGCCCGTTCGGGCCGCGCTGGCGCGGCGGCGGGACGGGTCCGATGAGCGGCTGATGACGGCGCTCTCGCTGCGGGAGCGGCTGAACGCGCTGCGGCCGCAGCTGGAGGAGGCGCAGGCGGCCCGCAACGCGGGTGCGAAGGCGATCGGGGACGCGAAGCGGGCCGGCTCGGATGCGTCGGAGGCGATCGCGGCGATGCAGGAGGTGTCGGCGCGGGTCAAGGCGCTCGAGCCCGAGGTCGCGGGCCTGGAGGAGGAGCTCGCGGGCCTGAACGCGTCGCTGCCGAATCCGCCGGCGGAGTCGGCGGCCGACGCGGACGCGGTGCTGCGGACGTGGGGCACGGGCGCCGCGTCGGGGCGCGACCACCTGGAGCTGGCGGGCGCGCTGATCGACATGGAGGCCGGCTCCGCGGTCTCCGGGCCGCGGTTCGCGTACCTGAAGGGCGACCTCGTGTTCCTGGAGCTGGCGCTGGTGCGCTGGGTGCTGGAGAAGCTCCGCGGGCACGGCTTCGAAGCGGTCATCCCCCCCGTACTGGTGAAGGAGCAGGCGCTCTTCGGCACCGGCTTTTTGCCCGACACCGAGCAGCAGATCTACCGGCTGGCGGACGATCCGCTGTACCTGACCGGGACGTCCGAAGTGCCGCTGGCTTCGCTGCACGCCGGGCAGATCATGGATTCCGTGCCCCGTCGCTACGCCGGGTTCTCGCCCTGCTTCCGGCGTGAGGCCGGCGCCGCGGGCAAGGACACGCGCGGGATCTTCCGCGTGCACCAGTTCGACAAGGTCGAGATGTTCTCGTTCGTTGAGCCCTCCGAGTCCGCTGCGGAGCACGAGCGGCTGCTGGCGATCGAGGAGGAGCTGCTGCAGGCGCTCGAGATCCCGTACCGCGTGGTGAACATCGCGGTCGACGATCTGGGTGCCTCGGCGGCGAAGAAGTACGACCTCGAGGGGTGGCTGCCGTCGCAGCAGCGCTACCGCGAGCTGACGTCGACGTCGAACACGACCGACTTCCAGGCGCGCCGGCTCGACATCCGCCACCGGCCCTCCGGTGGGCGGCCGGCGTTCGTGCACACCTTGAACGGGACCGCGGTCGCGGTCGGGCGGACGCTGATCGCGCTGCTCGAGAACCATCAGACGTCCGACGGGGTCGTGGAGATCCCGGCCGTGCTGCGGGAGTGGGGAGCGCCTGAGCGGCTGGGTTGAGCTCGAGGGCGCGGTCAACGTCCGCGACCTCGGCGGCCTGCCGGTGGCGGGCGGCGGCGTGACGGCACCGGGCGTGCTGTGGCGCTCGGACAACCTGCAGGGGCTCTCGGCGTCCGACGTGGGGTTGCTCGCCGCGCGGATCGGCGTGGTCGTGGACCTGCGCACTCGGATCGAGGTGGAGTCCGAAGGGCCGGGGCCGCTGGTCGGGCGCGTCGAGCACCGGCACCGGTCGCTGTACCCGGAGCGCGGGTCGCGGACCGACGTCGCGGTCGAGGACGTCGTGATCGGCACCGCGCCGATCGTCGAGGTGTACCTGGGGTACCTGCGCCACCGCCCGGACTCGATCGTCGGCGCGCTCTCGGACATCGCGACGACCGGTTCCGGCGCGGCGCTGGTCCACTGCGCGGCGGGCAAGGACCGTACGGGGGTCGTCGTCGCCCTCGCGCTGTCCGCCGCGGGCGTGTCGCGGGAGGCGATCATCGCCGACTACGTCGCCACCGGCGCCCGGATCGGCGCGATCATGGCGCGGCTGCGGGCGTCGCCGACGTACGCCCCGGACCTCGACGACGAGCCGGACGAGACCCACGCCCCGCGCGCATCGACGCTGGAGCAGGTGTTCGAGTTCCTGGACTCCGGCTGGGGCGGCCCGCTCCCCTGGCTCGAGGCGCAGGGCTTCGACCCGCACCCCCTCCGCGCCCGCCTCGTCGCCTGACCACCCCGCGCCGCCCCTGCCGCAGCGCCGCTCCGCTCGCTGCCGCCCGCCGCCGCACGCGCGTCGCACCGCGCGCCCGCCGCCTCGCCCCCGCCTTGCCGCCGCCGCGCCCCGCCTTGC
Organism: Solirubrobacter sp.; assembly: GCA_035555675.1. Classification (GTDB taxonomy): domain Bacteria; phylum Actinomycetota; class Thermoleophilia; order Solirubrobacterales; family Solirubrobacteraceae; genus Solirubrobacter. Next base: position 19,414 of record DATMGH010000150.1, read on the forward strand.
CGCCGCCGCGCTCCGGCCGTGCCTCGGTGCCGCGCCTCCTCGGCCCCGCGCCTTTCAGCGCCGCGCACACTCTGCGGCGCCACTTCCGCGGCGAGAGGTCACGTTGCGACGCATAGCGCCAGAAAGCGACCACTCGCCGCGCCGGGAGAGCGGCAACGCGCCAAGCGCGTGCGCCGCGCGCCTACCCGCGCTCGCGCGGACCTCTTCGCCGCGCTTCCGCGCGCCTTCCTCGCTCCCGCCGTGCCGCGGTGCTCGCCGTGCCACACCACCGCGGGCGGCGTCCGCCGCGAGCGGTCACGTTGCGGCGGATAACGCCGGAAAACGACCACTCGCTGCGCCGAGAGAGCGGCAACGCGCCAAGCGCGTGCGCCTACCCGCGCTTGCTCGGACCTCGTCGCCGCGCTTCCGCGCGCCTTCCTCCCGCCGCGCCGCGCCGCGCCGCGCGTTCCACACGATCGCGGGCGGCGTCCGCGACGAGGAGTCACGTTGCGACCGATAGCGCCAGAAAGCGACCACTCGCCGCGCGCGACGAGCGGAAACGCGCCGAAACGGGCGTTCCCGGGCTCATGGCGCGTCTCGCCGCCCCGCACCGGCGCGCGCGCCGCCGCGGTTTCACCGCGCTCGTCGCCAACCTCTCGCCGTGCCGCACGTCTCGCCACGCCGCGCACCACCGCGCCGTTGACGCGGCGAGCGGGCACGTTGCGGCGCATAGCGCCAGGAAGTGACCACTCGCCGCGCCCGGTGAGCGGCAACGCGCCATGTGCACGCGTCGCGCCCCTCGCCCGCGCCCCCCTCGCCGCTCAGACCAGCGCGAAGACCCGCGACGGGGAGCCCGTGCCGGCCACGAGCTTGAGCGGCGCGACCACGACGACCGCGCCGGTCGGCGGCAGTTGCGCCAGGTTCGCCAGCTGGGTCAGCCCGTACTTGCCCGCGCCGAGCACGAAGTGGTGCACCGGGAACGGCGGGTCGAACGAGTGGGCCGCGCCCGCGTCGGTGCCGACGGTCTCGACGCCCACGCCGACGATCGGCGCGCGCTCGGCGAGCCAGCGCGCGGCCTCGGCGTCCGGGCCCGGCGTGGCGCCGCCGTTGAGGAACGCGTCCTGGTCGGCCGCACGGGCGTCCCACCCGGTGCGCAGGAACAGCCAGCCGCCCTCGGGAAGCGAGCCGTGCTCGCGCTCCCAGGCCTCGATGTCCGCGAGCGTGATCAGGTAGTCCGGGTCGGCCGCGGCCTCGGCGGACTTGTCGATCACGGCGACGGGCGCGACGAGCTTGGCCGGCGCGACCGAGGCCACGTCCTCCCCGTCGCGGCCGGTGATCCAGTGGATCGGGGCGTCGAAGTGCGTGCCGACGTGCTCGCCGACCGTCAGCGTCGCCCAGGCCCAGGCCGGGCCGAGCTCGTCGTAGTGGCTGATGTCGCTCCGCGACAACCCGGGCGTGTTGGCGAACGGCGGCGGGAGCTGCAGCACCGGCGTGGTCTCGCTCAGCGGCTGCGTGAGGTCGACGACGCGGACGGAGCCGTCGGCGAGCGCGCCCGCGAGCGACGCAAGGGTGTCAGTGGCCACGAAATGCCTCCTCAAGCCATTCGGCACAGATGTCGGGATCGACTTTGGCGTCCAAGACGAGCGGGCGGTCACGCGCGCCCAGCCACTCGCGCACGGCCTCGAGGTCCTCGACCGAGCGCGCCGTGACGCCGCGGCAGCCGGCCGCCTCGGCGAGCGCGGCGAAGTCGGTCGGCGGGAACTGCGCGAGCTCGACCGGCATGCCCAGCGGGCGGAAGTGGTGGACCTCGGCGCCGTACGCCGCGTCGTCGTAGATCACGACCAGCAGGTCCGGCCGCACGCGCCCGAGCGTCTCCAGCTCGGGCAGCGCCATCAGCATCCCGCCGTCGCCCACGCAGGCCACGGTGAGCCGGTCCGGCCGCGCCGCCGCCGCGCCGATCGCGGCCGCCAGCCCGAGCCCGACGCACTGGAACGCCTGCGGGAAGACGAACCCCGCCGCGTCCGGCACGCGCAGGTACATCGGCGGGTAGCCCATGAACGCGCCGGAGTCGACCACGACCGTGCGCTCCGCCGGCAGCAGGTCGTCGAGCGCGATCGACAGCGCCCGCGGGTCGAGCCAGCCGCGCGAGGGCTCGAACGGCTCGTCGCGCCAGCGCCCGCCGGCGATCTCGGCCGCGAGCGCGACGCTGCGCCGCGCGCGGACGGCGAAGTCGCCGGGAGCGGCGGGCGAGGCGGCCGCCGGCGACGCGGGCGCGGCGGCAAAGAGGGCCGCCAGGAGCTCCTCGGCGGCCAGGCGCGCGTCGCCGACGACGCCGATGTCGACGGGCCGGTGCGCGCCGATCGCGTCCGGCTCGCAGTCGACCTGGATCACCGTCGCGTCCTCGCCGATCAGCGCCCCGTGGCGCGTCGTCCACACGTTCAGCGCCGCGCCGAACGCGATCACGACGTCCGCCGACGCCAGCAGCCGCGCCGCGACCGGCGAGGAGAACCCGCCGGAGATCCCGACCGCGAACGGGTCGCCCTCGAAGAGCCCGTGCGCCACCGCGGTCGTCGCCAGCACCGCCCCGCACGCCTCGCCGAGCCGCCGCAGCGCCGGCCCGGCGCCCGCGAGCACCGCCCCGCGCCCCGCGATGATCGCCGGCCGCGCCGCGCCCGCCAGCGCCGCCGCGGCGTCCGCGACCGACCCGGGCCGCGCAGGCACGAGGGCCGGCCCGTCCACGAGCGCGAGCTCGGCGATCTCCTCGGCCTGCACGTCGAGCGGCAGGTTCAACACGACCGTCCGCCGCCCGACCGTCGCCCGCCGCACCGCCCGCACCACGTCGGCCACCGCCGTCGCCGCCCCGTGGACCCGCTCCGGCACCGCGCCCACGGAGGCCACCAGCGCGTCCTGGTCGATCCGGAAGTTCGACCGCAATTGCGCCGCCGGCGTGTCCGCGGCCAGCACCAGCAGCGGCGTGCGCGACTTCGCCGCCTCGGTCAGCCCCGTGATCGCGTTCGTCAGCCCCGGCCCCTGGTGCACGGACGCGACGCCGAGCCGCCCGCTGACCCGCGCGTAGCCGTCCGCCATGCAGACCGCGCCGGTCTCGTGCCGCGCCGACACGAACCGTCCACCGGAGCCCACGATCGCGTTCGTCACGGCCAGGTTCCCGCTGCCCATCAGCCCGAACACCACGTCGCCGCCGAGCCGGAACAGGGTCTGGCCGATCGCCTGGGACACATTCACGTCGCGCAACGGTACCCTTGCCCGCTCGATGAGGCGCTACGCCCCACTGGTCCTGCTCGCCGCGATCGGCGTGATCGTCGCCATGGGCCCCTGGGCGCTGCCACTGCTGGTGGTCGTCTCACTGCTGCTCACCGGCCGCTACGTCGGTGAGGAACGCATCCTCGCCGCCCGCGCGGCGCGCACGCGCACGCCGCGTGCCGTGAAGGTCCGCTGGTCGCGCCGCCACGCCGCGGCGCTCGTCTCGCTGCTCGAGCGCACTCCGCGCTCCCCGCGCGGTCCGCCCGCGCTCGCGGCGTGACACACAGCCAGTAACGACCTTCATTTCGAACAAGGAGCAGCACCCATGCGCGTTTCCATCGTCGCGGCGGCCACGACCGCCGTCGCCGCCGCCGTCCTCGCCGCGCCCGCGGCCCAGGCCCACGTCACGCTCAACCCGCGTGCCGTGACCGCCGACGCCTACGCCCGCCTCGACGTGCGCGTCCCCAACGAGCGCGACAAGGCCGGCACCAAGACCGTCGTCGTGCACTTCCCGAGCGGCTTCTACTCGGCCTCCTACAAGCGCGTCTGGGGCTGGACCGCGACCGTCAAGATGCGCAAGCTCTCGACCCCGGTCCAATCCGAGGACGGCCCGATCACCAAGGAGGTGGGCAAGATCACCTGGCGGGCGACGCGCAAGTCGAACTGGATCCTGCCCGGCCAGTTCGAGGAGTTCGGCCTCTCGATGAAGATCCCGAACGTCCCCGGCACGACGCTCACGTTCCCGTCCGTCCAGACCTACAGCAACGGCGAGGTCGTCAAGTGGAACGGCGGCGCCGGCTCCGAGTCGCCGGCCCCGACGGTCACGGTCAACGCAGCGTCATGAGGCTGCGCGCGCTGGCCGCCGTCACGGCCGTCCTACTCGTCCCCACCGCCGTCGCCTCCGCGCACACGCCGCTCAAGAGCGTGACGCCGAAGCGCAACTCGACCCAGCACAAGGCCGTCAAGGAGGTCCGCGCGACCTTCAAGGCCAAGATGCTGACCGGGATCATCGAGATCAAGACCGCCTCCGGCGCAACCGTGCCGCTGAAGTCGAGCGGCCTGATCCCGGCCAACAAGAAGGTGATCCGCGCGGTTCCCAAGTCCGCGCTGAAGTCGGGCAGCTACACCGTCAGCTGGCGCGCCCGCGCCGGCGACGGCCACTCGGAGAAGGGCACCTGGAAGTTCAAGGTGGCCCTCTAGGCTCCAGCGGGTGAAGCCGGCGGCGCCATGGATCCTCCTGGGCGCCGCCACCGCCGCCGCCGCGCTCGCGCTGAGCGCGGCGGGGTTCCCGTCGCCGACGCTGTTCGCGGCGCTGCTCGCCGGCCTGGCGTTCGCACTCACGCGCCCGCACGCGGGCGTGCAGATCCCGCACGGCGCGTTCGTCGCCGCCCAGGCGGTGTGCGGCGTCACGCTCGGCGCCTACCTGCAGCGCGATGCGCTGCGCGCGCTCGGCGACGCGTGGCTGCCGGTCACGCTCGTGAGCGCCGCGACGCTCGCGCTCAGCCTGGGCGCCGGCCGCGTCCTGGCCCGCTTCACGACGCTCGACGGGCCGACCGCGACGCTCGGGATGATCGCCGGCGGCGCCTCCGGCATCGTGACGATGGCGAGCGACATCGGCGGCGACGACCGCCTGGTCGCGTTCATGCAGTACCTGCGCGTGCTCGTCGTCGTGCTGCTGACCCCGATCCTGGTCGCGATCGCCGGCGGCGGCACCGGCACGCCGACGGCCGCGCAGCCCACCGACGCGCTCCCGGACTGGCTGCTGACCGCCGCGCTCGCCCCCGCGGGAGCGCTGCTCGCGCGCCGCGTGCGGCTGCCCGCCGGCACGCTGCTCGGCCCGCTGCTGGCCGCCGGCGCGCTCACGCTGGCCGGCGTCACGTTCGCCGTCCCGCCGGTCGCGCGCGAGCTGGCGTTCGCGCTGATCGGCCTGCAGGTCGGCCTGCGGTTCACCACCGGCACCGTGCGCCTGCTCGGCCGGCTGCTGGTGCCGGTGCTGATCGCGCTCGCGGCGCTGCTCGGCGGCTGCGCCGCGCTCGCCGTCCCGCTGCACCTCACCGCGGACGTGTCGCTGCGCGACGCCTACCTGGCGACGACGCCGGGCGGCCTCTACGCGGTGCTCGCGGTCGCGTTCGGGGCCGGCGCGAACACGACGTTCATCCTCGCCGTCCAGTCCCTGCGTCTGCTGGTCGCGGTCCTGCTGGCTCCCCTGGCCGTGCGCGCTGCGTACGGACGAACCAGACCAGGCCCGTGAGGCACAGCGCGACGGCCACGAACAGGTTCAGCCGCAGGCCGAAGACGTGGTGCGCGGGATCGACCCGGATCAGCTCCTCGAAGATCCGGAACGCGCTGTAGCCCGCGACGTAGAGCGCGAACACCCCGGGCGGCCGCACCCGCAGGCGCGAGAGCACGAACGCCAGCGTCAGGTTCCAGATGATCTCGTAGAGGAACACGGGCTGGAACGTGGCCCGGTCGAGGTACCGCTCCGGCCGGTGCGCGGGGTCGATCTCCAGCCCCCACGGCAGGTCGGTCGGCTTGCCGAACAGCTCCTGGTTGAACCAGTTCCCGACGCGCCCGATCGCCTGCGCGACCAGCAGCGCGGGCGCGCCCGCGTCCATGAACGCGGCCACGTTCGCGCCGCGCCGGTGCACGCGCCACAGCCCGACGGCGACGCCGAGCGCGATCCCGCCCCAGATCCCCAGCCCGCCCTTCCAGACCGCGAACGGCCCCCACCACGTGTGCGGGACCTCGTTCCAGCTCGTGATCACGTGGTAGAGGCGCCCGCCGATCAGCCCGGCCGGAAACCCCCACAGCGCGACCTCGTCGACCAGCGCCGGGTCGCCCTTCCAGCGCCGCTTGGTGATCAGCACCGCCACGATCACCGCGACGGCGTACATCAGCCCGTAGGCGTGGATCTCCAGCGGCCCGAGCCCGATCGTGCCCCGCGACGGGCTCGGGATGCTCAGGACGGGTAGATGCAGAACGCCTCGTGGGTGGAGTTGAAGCAGACGAGGCCGACCAGGCGGTCCCCGGGATCCACGACCGGGATCCGGGTCATGCCGTCGGCGGCGAGCTCGAGCGCCCGCCCCACCGGGTCGCCGGGCGTCACGCGCGGCGCGTCGGCGCGGACGTGCGGGCCGATCGGCCCGTCGCCGTCCGGCAGCTCGGCCGCGGTGATCGTGCCGAGGAAGTGGTCGCCCTCGGCCACCAGCAGCAGTTTCTTGCGCGGGCTCAGGATCTTGCGCGCCTCGGCGACCGCCAGCGCGGGCCCGACCGTCTCGGCCCCGCGCATCATCACGTCGCCGATCGTGGGCCCGGCCTCGTCGAGCGGGATGTGGATCGTCGAACTCATGCCTCTCCGAAGTGTGGCGCACGCTTGTCCAGGAACGCCAGCACGCCCTCGCGGCCGTCCGGCGCGGCGGCCAGGCCGGCGATCGTGTGCGCCTCGTCCTCCAGCTGCTGGACGAGCGACGTCCCCGAGGACGCGCGGAACAGTCGCTTGATCGCGCCGTGCGCACCGAGCGGCCCGTGCGCGAGCCGCTCCGCCAGGCCCCAGGCCTGCGCGTCGAGCTCGGCGTCGGCCACCACGCGCGTCGCCAGACCCAGCGCGACGGCGCGCTCCGCGGTCACGCGCTCGTTGAGCAGCGCCAGCTCGAGCGCGCGGCGCTGGCCGACCAGCCGCGGCAGCGTCCAGCTGGCGCCGCCGTCGGTGCTGAACCCGATCGCGGTGTAGGCGACCGTGAAGTGCGCGGTCTCGCTCGCCAGCACGAGGTCCGCGCCGATCGCGAGGCTCATCCCGCCGCCGGCCGCCGCGCCGCGCACGGCGGCGACCACCGGCGCGTCGAGCTCCGTCAGCGCCTCGATGCCCGCGTGCATCGTGCTCGCGAGCCCGTAGAGGGCGTCCGCGACGTCGTCGCCCGCGTCGTGCATGAAGCGCAGGTCGCCGCCGACGCAGAAGTTCTTCCCGGCGCCGGTCAGCAGCACGGCGCCGACGTCGTCGCGATCGCCCAGGCTCTCGGCCGCGTCGCGGAACGCGTGCAGCAGGCCCGGGTCGAGCGCGTTGCCCACGTCCGGCCGGTTGAGCTCGATGTGCGCGACCCGGTCGCGGACCGTCAACGTCACGGGGTTCATGGCTCCAGCACCACCTTTCCGGTCGCGCCGCGACCTTCGATCAGCCGCAGCGCCTCGCCGGCGCGTTCGAGCGGGAACCGCGCGCCGATCAGCGGGCGCACGTGGCCGGACGCGATCAGCGCGTCCAGCCTGCCCGCGATCTCGCTCACGATCTCCGGGTGCGGCCCGATGTACGCGCCCCAGCCGGCGCCGACGACCTCGATGTTGTTCAACAGCAGGCGGTTGACCCGGACCTCCGGGATCGAGCCGCCGGTGAAGCCCACGACGACCGCCCGGCCGCCGGTGTTCAGCGAGCGCAGGGTGTCGGTGAAGCGGTCGCCGCCGACGGGGTCGATCGCCACGTCGGCGCCGCCGAGCGCCCGCACCTCGTCCTTCCAGGCGCCCGTGCTGCGCACGACCTCGTCCGCCCCGGCCGCGCGCGCCACGCGCGCCTTCTCGTCGCTGGAGACGACCGCGATCGTGCGCGCGCCGAGCCCTTTGGCGACCTGCAGGGCCGCGGTCCCGACGCCGCCCGCCGCCCCGTGCACCAGGACGGTCTCCCCCGCGCGCGTTCGCCCGCGTGTGACCAGCGCGAAGTACGCCGTGTGGTAGTTGAGGATCAGCCCGGCGCCCTGCGCGAAGTCCAGCGCGTCGGCCAGGGGGAAGACGAACTCGGGCCGGACCCGGACCGCTTCCGCGAACCCGCCCAGCCGCGAGAACGCCGCCACGCGCTCACCGGTCTCGCGCACGACGCCCGCGACTTCGCTGCCGGGGACGAACGGGAGGTCCGGCTTGAGCTGGTAGGCGCCGCGCGTCTGCAGCACCTCCGGGAAGGACACGCCGGCGGCGCGCACGTCGATCAGGACGCCGTCGCCGCCGGGTTCAGGAAGGTCTACGAGCCGCAGCGCCGACTCCGGCCCGCTGAGCTCCACGATCTGCATCGCCCGCATGACCCGGAACCGTATGCCATGGTTTCTCTCATGAGTGCAACCGCGGTGAACGAACGCCTGGCCGCGCTGACCGCGGCGGGCACCTCCGTCTGGCTCGACCAGCTGTCGCGTGGCCTGATCGAGTCCGGCGAGCTCGCGCGCATGGTCGCCGAGGACTCCCTGCGCGGGGTCACGTCGAACCCAGCGATCTTCGAGAAGTCGATCCTCGGCTCCGACGACTACGACGGGCAGCTGCGCGCGCTGTCCGACAAGCCCGCGCGGGAGATCTACCGCGCGATGGCGCTGCAGGACGTGCAGGCGGCCTGCGACATCCTGCGGCCGGTCTACGACGCCACCGGCGGCGCGGACGGCTACGTGTCCTGGGAGGTCGCGCCGCGGCTCGCGCACGACACCGAGGGGACGCTCGAGCAGGCGAAGCTGTACTGGGGCCTGGTCGACCGCCCGAACCTGATGATCAAGATCCCGGCGACCGAGGAGGGCCTGCCGGCGATCGAGCAGGCGCTGTTCGACGGGCTCAACATCAACGTCACGCTGCTGTTCAGCGTCGCGGCGTACGAGCGCGTGATGGAGGCGTTCATCCGCGCCATGGAGCGGCGCGTCGAGGCCGGGCTCCCGCTCGACCGCCACTCGGTCGCGTCCTTCTTCGTCTCGCGGGTGGACACCGAGGTGGACAAGCGGCTCGGCGAAGGCCATCCGCTCCGCGGCACCGCGGGCCTCGCCAACGCGCGGGCCGCGTACGGCGCCTTCCAGCGCGTGTTCGGCGGCGAGCGCTTCGCCGCGCTGCGCGAGGCCGGCTGCCCGGTGCAGCGGCCGCTGTGGGCGTCGACCGGCGTCAAGAACCCGGCCTACCCGCCGACGCTGTACGTCTGGGGCCTGGTCGCGCCGGACACGGTCAACACGATGCCGCTGCCGGTCGTGCAGGCCGCCGGCGCCGAGGGCGGCGTCACCGGCGCCACCGCCGCCGAGGACCCGACCGCGGACCTGGCCGCGCTGGCCGAGGCCGGCATCGACATGACCGACGTCACCGATCAGCTGCTGCGCGAGGGCATCGACGCGTTCATGGTGCCGATGCAGAAGCTGCTCGAGGGCATCGAGGCCAAGCGAGGCGGCTGAGGTCGAACCCGGCGGGCAGCTCCAGGTCGTGCGCGGCCAGGAGCGGCTCGTCGTCGAGGATCTCGCGGGTCGGGCCGTCGGCGACGACCCGGCCCGCGGACAGCAGCACCGACCGCTCGCACAGCGCCGCCGCCAGCGGCAGGTCGTGCGTGACCACGACCAGCGTGCGGTCGATCGCGTCGAGCGTCTCGATCAGCTCGCGGCGCGTGCGCGGGTCGAGGTTCGCGGACGGCTCGTCGAGCACCAGCACGCTCGGGTCCATCGCCAGCACGCCGGCGATCGCCACCCGGCGGCGCTGGCCGAGGCTGAGCTGGTGCGGCGCGCGATCGGCGTGCTCGCTCATGCGGACCGTTTCGAGCGCGGTGGCGACGCGCTGCTCGACGTCCGGCAGGCCGAGGTTGAGCGGGCCGAACGCGACGTCCTCGCGCACCGTCGGCATGAACAGCTGGTCGTCCGGGTCCTGGAAGATCAGCCCGACGCGGGCGCGCAGCGCCTTGTCCTCGGGGCGCAGGCCCGCGACCTCGAGGCTGCCGGTACCGCGCAGCAGGCCGTTGAGGTGCAGCATCAGCGTCGTCTTGCCGGCGCCGTTGGGGCCGAGCACGGCGACGCGCTCGTCGTGCGCGACGTCGAGGTCGACGCCGTCGAGCCCCGTGATCCCGTTCGGGTACGTGTAGCGCAGGCCGCGCGCGCGGATCATGCCGCGATCCGGACGGCCAGCAGCGGGGCCGCCAGGGCGGCGAGGAACAGCGCGTCGGCGCGCCGGAACGCCAGCGCGTGCAGGCGCGGCATCTGCTCGCGCCAGCCGCGCGCCAGCATCGCCAGGTGGACGCGCTCGGCGCGGTCGTACGTGCGCAGGAACAGCGCGGTGGCGACCCGCCCGAGCGCCTGCGCCTGCAGCGCGTGGCGGGGGGCGTAGCCGCGCGCCGTGAGCGCGGCGCGCATGCGGGTCGTCTCGTCCACGATCGTGAACAGGTAGCGGTACATGAACGCCGCGATCAGGACCAGCAGGCGGGGAGCGTGGAGGCGCTCGAGCGCGTGCAGGATGTCCGGGAACCCGGTCGTCGCCGACAGGAGCACCGCGCTGGACGTGCCGAGCAGGGCCTTGGGCGCGACGGTCGCGAACGCGGTGACGCCGTGGAGCGGGATCAGCAGCGCCACGAACAGCAGCGCGGGGATGACGATGCGCGCGCGGCTCGCGAGCGTGCGCGGCGGGATCCGGGCGGCGACGGCGACGGCGGCGAGCGCGAGCGCGCAGGCGCCGTGGACCGCGGGGCGCGACGTGCTGACCGCCACCAGCGTGATGCCGGTCAGCCCGAGGAGCTTCGCGCGCGGGTCGAGCCGGTGGATCGGGCTGTGCGGGTCCCCCGCGACGCCGGTGTGGAGGTGCCCGCCGCTCACCGCCGCGCGATCCGGACGACGCCGTAGCCGGTGGCGAAGACCAGCAGCGTGCCGGCGAACCCCGCCAGCGCGGTCGCCAGCCGCGGGTCGCCGATCCCGGGGAAGCTGTAGCCGCCGAGCGGGCCGCTGCGGGCCTTGCCGGCGTGAGCGAACTCGTGGTTGGCCGCCACGTGCTCGAGCCCGTCCGGGTGGCTGGACGCGAACGGGGAGGCGAGCGTGCCGAGCGCGATCGCGACCGCCAGCGCGAGCAGCGTGAAGCGCTTCACGCCGGCACCGCGCGGCGGCCGACCAGGTCGGGCCGCGTCGACAGGACCGCGCTGACCGCCGCGACGGTGATCACCGCCTCGCCGACCCCGATCAGCGCGTGCACGCCGAGCATCGCCGGCAGGACGGTGCCGAGCGGCACGGTGCCGGAGAGCGCGAGCTCCAGCGAGGTCGCGGTCGCGCCCGCCATCACCGCCAGCCAGGCGCCGGCGGCGGCGATCGGCAGGAGGCGAGCCGGCGCCGCCGTGCGCGCCGCGTGCATCAGCCCGCCGACCAGCAGCGCGCCGATCACGCCCATGTTGAGGATGTTCGCCCCGAGTGCGGTGATCCCGCCGTCCGCGAACACCAGCGCCTGGACCGTGATCACCACCGCCAGCGTCAGGCACGCGAGCCAGGGTCCGAGCAGGATCGCCGCCAGCGCCGCGCCGAGGAAGTGCCCGCTGGTCCCGCCCGCGATCGGGAAGTTGAGCATCTGGGCCGCGAACACGAACGCGGCGGTGACGCCGAGCAGCGGGACCCGGCGCTCGTCGAGGTCGGCGCTCGCCTTGCGCAGCCCGACGCCGACGGCGACCACGGCGGGGACGGCGCAGGCCACCGCGACGTCCGTGGTCAGGAACCCATCAGGGATGTGCATGGCTCTCCTTGCAGCCGGCGCACAGACCGACGATCGGGAAGTGGGTGAAGCGCGGGCGGTAGCCGAGCTCGCGCTCGATCGCGTCCTTGGCCGCGGCGAGCCGCTCGGGCGCGACCGCCTCGTAGGCGCCGCAGCGCTCGCAGGTGACGAAGTCGGCGTCGGCGTGGGCGAGCGAGTACAGGCCCGGGCCGTGCCCGAGGTGGACGTGGCGGACGAGGCCGATCGCCTCGAGCGTGTCCAGGTTGCGGTAGACCGACGCGACGTCGCCTCCGTCGGCGAGCTCCTCCGCCGTGCGCGGGCGCCGGTCGGCGTACAGCCGGGCGAGCACCTGGCGGCGGCTGGCCGAGACGCGAAGGCCGTGGGCGCGCAGGGCGTCGAGGGCGGACTGCAGGTCAGGCGCGTCGAGCGGCGCCGCGTGGTGCGCCAGCGTCATCGACCGAGAGTCTCTCGCAATTGCAAGTGGGTCGCAACTACGTGGCCCGGCGGGCGGCGCCGCGAGTGGTCGTTTTCCGGCGGCCCGCGCCAAGGTTCGACCGCTCGACGCGCGTGCGCGCGGACGCCGGAACGGAGGGGGCGGGATTCGAACCCGCGGTCCGCGTGAACGGACTCCGGTTTTCAAGACCGGTGCATTCGACCGCTCTGCCACCCCTCCCGGCCCGGTCAAGAGTACGCGGCCGTGTGCTTAGGTGATCGCCTCAGATGGCCATTTCTCTGTTCGGAGGTGCCGGGCGGCGCCGGAGTGTCAGTCGCCTGCGCGCCGGCGGCGACGTCGCCGTTGACCTCGGTACCGCGAACACGGTCGTCTATGTGCGCGGGCGCGGCATCGTGCTCTCCGAGCCGTCCGTGGTCGCGATCGACCAGAAAACCGGTGAGGTGCACGCGGTCGGCTCGGACGCCCAGCGGATGATCGGGCGCACGCCCGCGACGATCTCCGCCGACCGGCCGCTGCGCCACGGCGTGATCGCCGACTTCGAAGTGACGGAGGCGATGCTCCGCCAGTTCGTCGGCAAGGTGTTGAACTCGCGGTTCGCGCGCCCGCGGATGGTGATCTGCGCGCCGTCGGGCATCACCGAGGTCGAGCGGAGGGCGGTCGAAGAGGCGACGCTGTCGGCGGGCGCCCGCGAGGTCCACCTGATCGAGGAGTCCCTGGCCGCCGCGATCGGCGCCGGGATCGACATCGGCGAGCCCGTCGGGCGCATGGTCGTCGACATCGGCGGCGGGACGTCCGAGGTGGCGGTGATCTCCCTGGGCGGGCTGGTCGTCGCGCGGTCGCTGCGCGTCGGCGGCTACGACCTCGACGACGCGATCACCAACCACATCCGGCTCGAGCACCGGATGGCGATCGGCTCCCAGAGCGCGGAGGCGATCAAGCTCGCCGCCGGGTCCGCGATCCCGCTGGGCGACGAGATCGAGACGTCGATCCGCGGGCGCGACCTCGCGTCCGGGCTGCCGCGCGAGATCGTGTTGACGAGCGAGGAGGTCCGTCACGCCATCGCGGTCCCTCTCGCCGACATCATGACCGCGATCCACGCGACGCTGGAGGAGACCCCGCCCGAGCTCGCCGCCGACATCACCACCGAGGGCGTCCTCCTGGCCGGCGGCGGCTCGCTCCTGCGCGGCTTCGACCAGCGCGTGGCGGCCGAGACCGGCATGCCCGTCCGGCTCGCCGACGACCCCCTGGCGTGCGTCGCGACCGGCGCCGGAATGTCACTCGAAGAGCTCGACACCCTGCCCCGCGGGCGGCGGAATCGGGCGAGCTGATCGCGGGGTCACTACACTCCGCGGACCGGGACAGGTGGCCGAGTGGCTGAAGGCACTCGCCTGCTAAGCGAGTATGGGGTTTATAGCTCCATCGCGGGTTCGAATCCCGCCCTGTCCGCTGGCGCCGGGCCGACCGGGCTACACTGATCGGCCGCAGCGTCTTGCGCCCGTAGCTCAGCTGGATAGAGCGTCGGTCTACGGAACCGAAGGTCAGAGGTTCGAATCCTCTCGGGCGCGCTCTCGAAAGCCCCGCTAACCGCGGGGTTTTCGCGTTTCTGGGGGTGCGTTGCGCGCGACCTTGTGGTTGGGCTTGTGGTCCAGGCGGCGAGATCTCGTTCTTGGGCGGCACGTCCTAGCGACGCTCGCTCATGTCGCGCCCGAGCACGCGTCGATGGCCTGGTCGATGAGCGTGGGTCGCAGCCCAAGCTCGATGCCGTCGGCGATCGCGCGTGCGGGGGTGACGATCGGGACGCCTTGCAGCCACGTCACCTCCTCGTCGGCGAGGTCGCGTCGATGCAACCGATAACGCGCGGGCACCTGTCGGTGGGTGCGGTAGCCGCGCGGGACGGTGATGTCGATGTGAGCCGGGCTTATACGTCGCAGAGCTCGTGGAGGTCGAGCGCCGTCTCGCCGCTCAGCGTGCCGCGTCCATCCGGCCACTGAGCGGCCCGCGCGAACTCGTCGAAGTCTCCGGGCGGCACCAGCTCGATGCGGTACAAGCCCCGGCCGACGTGCTCGGCCAGGCCACGCTGGGCGTAGTCGTTCAGGCGGCGTGGGTCGATGCCCAGCTCGCGCACATCGCGCGTGCGCACGAAGCCGTTCTGCCCGGCGGCGAGCGCGAGGGTCTCGGTGAAGATCTGACCGGGCACGGATGTACACAGTGCCGCTTCTTGCGGATGTTCGCACGTCGGCCGATCCTGGTGTGCGCGTCGCAGCTCTCGAACGGGAGAAGCACCGGAGCGGATCTGCCCAAGGTTGCCCTGAGGATCTGCCGCTCTGTGTTCGGTGGGATGGCCGAGGGGTATTCTGTGGATCAGCCGATGGTTGTTTCGCGGATCTGCCGAGACGGAGCCGAGCGGTCGTCGTGATCGATCGTTCACTGGAACCTCGCGTGCTCGAGGCACTCGCGGATACTCGAGTCGTTGTCGTGATCGGTGCACGCCAAGTCGGCAAGAGCACGCTGGTGCAGCACATCGCCGGCGAGCGGATGGGAGCCGCCGTGCTCTCGCTTGACGATGCTGGGACGCGCCAAGCAGCAGCGTCGGACCCGACCGGATTCGTTGCCGACCACTCGACGCCGCTGGTAATCGACGAGGTCCAGCGGGCTCCTGATCTGCTGCTGGCCATCAAGGCGCGCGTCGACACCGAACAGCGTCCCGGGCAGTACCTGCTGACGGGATCGGCGAACATCCTGACTGCTCCCCGAATCGCTGATGCGCTGACCGGCCGCGCGGAGTATCTCCGTCTCGGGCCGCTTACGCAGAGCGAGGTGCATGGGGCTGGTGGGACCCTTGTTTCGGATCTACTCGACGGACGCTGGCCCAGGGCGTTGGGGGTTGGCGTCGGTCGCACGGCCTACGCGGAGACCGTGGCCGCCGGTGGCTACCCGGACGCGAGAGAGCGATCCGCCGTACGGCGTGCGCGGTTCTTTGGCAGCTACCTCGACACCGTCATCCAGCGAGATCTTCGCTCGATCGCTCAGGTCCACGACCAAGACAACGTTCGCCGGATCTTGTCCGCGATCGCCGCGGTGTCGTCTTCGCTCATGAACGTCGAGAGCCTGGCGCGCGACCTTGGGCTGCCCGCAAGCACGGTTCGCGCTCACACGTCGCTGCTCGAGACGCTGTTCCTGACCGTGCGGCTGCCGGCTTGGAGCACGAATCTCCTCAACCGTACGATCAGGACGCCAAAGGTCTTCGTCGCAGACAGCGGCCTGCTCTGCCACCTGACCGGCGCTGCGCCGGAGCGCTTGATCGCGGACGGCAACCTGGCAGGGCCCGCCTTCGAGACGTTCGTCGTCACCGAGCTGCTGCGCCAAGCGGAGTGGCAGGAGGACGTGCCGCGCGCCTTCCACTTCCGCGACCGCGATGGACGCGAGGTCGATCTGGTGCTGGAGCGGCGAGACGGTTCGGTCGCGGGAGTCGAGGTGAAGGCCGCCGCCTCGGTGACGAGCGCGGACTTCCGGGGATTGCGCCACCTGCGCGACAAGCTCGGTGACCGGTTCAAAGCCGGCGTCGTGCTCTACACCGGCGAGCACGCGTTGCCGTTCGGGGATCGGCTCGCGGCGGTGCCGATCAGCGGGTTGTGGCACGCAGCTCCGTAACCCGTCGGCTACGTGGCAGGACCACAGCGACAGAGACCGTCTCATCCCGGCGCGTACCCGAGCCGGGTGTATGTCTTCTGGCGCTTGGCGAACATGCGGCGGAGGACCGGAACGTCGTGGTCGACGTAGTCGATGATGCGGATGTCGTGTTTGGCCTCGTGGTGGCGGTGAAGCCGCCCGGCGTACTGGGTGACGGTGCCCTTCCAGGCGATCGGCAGCGCAAGCATCAGCGTGTCCAGGCGCGGATCGTCGAAGCCTTCTCCGATGAACCGTCCGGTGGCGAGGACGACCCTCGGCCCGCCGGACGTGAGGATCGCGTCGGCGGCGCGGCGCGCTCGGACTCCGAGTCCGCCGTGAAGCATGACGAGGCGGTCGGTGTGCTCGGACATCAGCGCCGCGAGCGTGTGCAGGTGCTCACGGCGCTCGGTGAGGACGAGCGGGTAGCGGCCCTCGTTGAGCTCTGCGAGCGCATCATGCGCGATCCGCCGCGAGCGCTGCTCGTCGCCGGCGACGGCGCTGAGGATCTCCTGGATCCCGGGCTCAGGCGGCAGCGAGCTTGCGTCGAATCCGGTGTCCTTGGCGAGCAGGAGGCGGCGGGCGCCCGTCTCGACCGTGACCGTCGCGGTGATGGTGTGGCGGACGGGCCCGCACTGCATGGCCAGGATCGGATGGTGGCCGTCACGCCGCTCGGGTGTGGCGGTGAGCCCGGTCATGACGCGGGCGCGGAGATCGCGAAGGACGCGCTCGTCGATGCCGCTCGTCCCGGGCTTGTCGATGGTAGTTCCGATGTCCGTTGGGTCGACGTCGAGGACCTCGGCGAGTCGCGTCACCCACTGCTCGAGCAGCGGTCGGCGGTGGACGAGCACGAGCGTCGACCGCCCGCGGCGCGCGATGAGCGCGGCGGCGATGACGGTCTTGCCTGCTCCCGGGGGAGCGACCAGCACGCCCATGTCGTGATCGGCCAAGGCGGCGACGGCCGTGCGCTGCGCGGGCCGGAGCGTCGCGGTGAAGCCGGCGGTGATCGGCGTGCCGTCGCTGCGTTTGTCAACGATGGCGGCGTGGTCGAGGACCTCCAGGGCCGCGTCGAGACAGCCGCGCGGGAGCAGCAGGCGATCGGGAAGCTCTTCGTGGCACGCGATGACACGTGGCGTCTTGAGCGTGGACAGCCGTGTGCGCTCGCGCTCGAAGAACTCGGGGTTGGCGAAGGCCGCCGTGCGTCGCAGTCGGTCGCGGACGGGCGGCGACAGGCCGATCGTGGGGATCTCGAGGCGAGCGTCCAATGCGATCGTGACCGCTGTTCCCGCAGCGGCAGATAGCGGGCGTGAAGCGAGTGGCGTCGATCCCGACGCCGTGTCGAGGCCGAGCGCTCCGTCGCTGCTGCCTGCCTCGCCGACGATCGCATCGACACCCTCACGGTCGAGGCGCCGAACGGCGGCGAGGTAGCTCCATTGGTCCGGGTAGGGCTGGAGGTCGTCGTCGAGGAAGAGCATGCAGCCGTCGGCTCGGCGGGCGTGCTGCAGCGGCAGCGCGATGAGGTTGCCGAAGCCGCCCGCCGGCATGGTGGCCTGGTTCGGGAACAGCCGGTCATAGGAGCTCATCGGGATGGAGCGTCGCGTCATCGCGTGGGTGAGAAGGAGCGAGGCGAGCGAGCAGGCGGTTCCGGCGGGGACGGCCGCGTCGAAGAAGATCCACGCGTGCGCGCCGTTGCCTGACCGTGATCGCTCGACGCTCACCGGCACCTCGAGCTCGACCGCGGCGTCGCGGAGCGCGGCGACGTCGCCGCGCCAGCCTTCGCCGTCGAGGTCGATGGCGATGAGCCGGCAGGTCTCGTCGGCGAGCAATGGGTAGATGCCGACCGTCTGATGTCCTTCGAGGTGACGGCGGACCTCGGTGTGCGTGAGCGGCACGAACCGGCGGTTGGTGCACTCCGCGCACTTGACCTTCGGTTTGAAGCACGTTCCGGGCTGCCATTCGTTGGCGCACCGTGGCGCCCACCCCGATCGTCCCGGCGTGCGAGCGCTCTCCCAGCGCGTCGCGAACACGTCATTCCGTCCCCGAAACAGCGAAGCGAACAACTCGACTCGTCCCTCGGCGGTGCCGATGTCGGGACCGCGTCCGCCTTCAAGTTCCGCGATGGACCGCAGCAGAGCGGCTCGCTCGCGATCGAGTTCGACGAGCCGATCACGCGCACGCTGAAGCTCGCCGCCGCTAGGCACGCGGGTAATCCTTGCCCACGTGCCGGACCTCAAGACACCGCGGCTTCAGCCACGATCGTCCGGGGGCGCGCGACGATACGTTCATGCCTGCGGAGTCACTGCGGATTCCCGCCGCTCTGCGCGAACGCGCGCAGCAGATCGTCGACATCACCGATGCCGCCTGCGCGGAGCACCTGGACGGCGAATACGGCCGGTTGGCGAGCGTGCTGGTCGCGCGGCTGACGCGCAAGCGCCCATCGCCGCTGGTGCGCGGGGAAGCTCGGATCTGGGCTGCGGGCGTGATCTACGCGCTCGGTCAGGTGAACTTCCTGTTCGACCGCACGCAGACGCCTCACATGACCGCGGACGACCTCGCCAAAGCGCTCGGCGTCGTCAAGACGACGATGGCCAGCAAGGCCGGACTGATCAACCGCACGCTCGACATCGGCATCTACGAGCCTGAGCTGATGCGCACCGCGATGGTCGCGCAGCACCCGATGCCCTGGATGATCATGGTCGACGAGCTCATCGTCGACGCCCGCGACCTGCCGCCCGAGTTGCAGGACGAAGCCCACCGCCAGGGCCTCATCCCGGATCCCGGGCTGCCGCGCGCGGCGTGAGGGCGCCCTGATGGTCGCTGCATACCGGCGCTGGCAGGGCCGGCGAAGGATGGCCGCATGGCGGCCGTGTTCCGTCGCGATTCCGCTGCAAGCGGAAGATCCCTATTTCGCGGATCTCTAGGCCACCGACTCGAGCTACGGACGACGATTCCGCCGAGCCGGCTCCTCGGGCCACGCCGTTCCGCATTTTCCATGCCCGCTGCGGAACCGAAGGTCAGAGGTCCGAATCCTCTCGGGCGCGCTCCACAGAACCTCGTGATAGGAAGTAGTGAGCGTTTCCATCTCGCCGACGACGACTGACGTGCCGGCAGCGGGCTCGTCACGCTCGGACCGGTCACTGATCTCCTGAAGGACCGGCCATTACCTCCCTGGGCTCGCGGGGCTCTGGCGACTGCTGCGGTAGCGACCCGGCGTCGTGCCGATGATTTCGGTGAACGCCGCGATGAAGCTGCTCGGATTGGCCCATCCACAGGCGTAGGCGGTCTGGGTCGTGTCGTGGCCGTCGGCGAGGAGGACGAGCGCGCGGTAGATGCGAAGCTGCGTCCGCCACTCGTAGAACGTCATGCCCAGCTCGCTGCGGAACAGTCGGCTGAGGGTGCGTGTGCTGCTTCCGATCGACTTGCCCAGAACGGACAGTGAAACGGTCGTCGCTGGGTTCTCCTGCAGGATCCGGGCGATGGCCTGAAGCCGGTCGTCTCGGGGCTCGGGCAGCTGCAGCGGCTGCTCGTGCGCTTCCTGCAGCTCGTCTACGAGGACGCGGAGGAGTCGAGCGCGCGCAGCAGGGCTGAAGCCAGGCTCGTCGTCGGCGTAGTTGCGTGTGCCCGTGAGGGCGAGCAGGACTTCACGGGCGAGGTTGGAGGCCAGGAACACGGCCGGACGATCGGGTATCAGCCGAGCCAGGGACGGCGGGAGGAAGACGATCCGCATGTCGGTGTCTCCGTGGGCGCGGTGGTAGTGCGTGAACCCAGCGGGCGTCCAGGCGACCCGGTTGGCCGGAACGACCGACGTGCCGGCTTCGGTGTGGACCGCGAGGACGCCGGTCGCGGCGTACACCAGATGCCCTCGCTCGTGGGACTGCACACCGCTTGTCTCGCCTGACGGCCAGAAGTGCCGCCCGCCGTCCGGCCAGAGGTGGGACGCGCGAGCTTGGCGGCCAACGGGCATTCATTGGCAGCCTATCGGTGGCCAGCCACGCTCGTACGGACGACACTGACTCCATGTCGGCGCAGACCGAAAGGAAAGGGGACGGCATGGAAACGTTCGTCTTGGTGCCTGGCGGTTGGCACGGCGCGTGGTCCTTTGATCCCGTGGCTCCGCTGCTGGAGCGCGCGGGACACATCGTGCACGCGCTGACCTTGACCGGGCTGCGGCCGGACGACGACGAGGCGACGGTCGCGACCGCGAACCTCGACACGCACGCCGACGACGTGCTGCGGCTCCTCGACCGCAAGCGCATCGACAGCGCGACGCTCGTCGGCCACAGTTACGGCGGAATGGTGATCGCCGCTGCGGCCGATCGCGCCCGCGGCCACGTCTCGCGAGTCGTCCACATCGACGCGTACGTACCGCTCGACGGCGAGTCGTGCTGGTCCGCGACGACCGAGCACTTCCGCGAGGTATTCATCGCCGGCGCCGCGGACACCGGCTACTCCGTCCGGCCTCCGTTTCGCCCGCCGGACGGCGGCGATCCGCGCCGTCGTCCCCATCCCCTGGCCTCGCTCCTGCACGCGATCCGGCTCACCGGTGGATTCGCCCGGGTCCCGCGTCGCGACTTCGCCTACTGCTCCGGATGGGAGGACGGGACGCCGTTCGCCCCACTCCGGGCGCGACTCGAAGCCGACCCCGGATGGCACGTCCACGACGTCCCCACCGGCCACAACGCGATGCGCGAGGCACCGGAAGCCGTCGCCGGCATCCTGCTGAGCCAACCGAGCCGGATGAAGTCCGGCCTGCAGCCGTCGGACGTGCGAGCATGAGTGATCGCTCAGCGGGCGGCCCAACACAAAGCACACACATGAATATGCATCATGTGATGAGGAAGGCCAAGTCGACGAAAGCGAGGTGAGCAGTCCGTGACCAGTGACAGTCCAAGTCCGACCGGCCAGCCGTTCGCCTCGCACGCCGCGTAGCGCCTGAGAAGGCCGCGCCGCGGCGGCGCACGCAACGGGGGAGCGGACCGGGCGCGTGACGCCCACGCTGTCTGTCGAGACTGCTCGAGACGAGCATGTTCTGCGCTGTGTGCCACGAGAAGGGGCGGCTGTGAGTCGACTCTCGACGTTCCCCTCGCGCGACGCGTTGCGGCGGCTGCCGTTCGGGCTGATCGACGTCGCCGTCCTGGTGGTGGTGCTCGTCGGTCTCTACGCGATCGTGCGGGTCGGGCGCGGCATGGCGGTGTCGTTCGCACCCACCGGGGTGACGTCGATCAGCACCGACCCCGAGCACCTGCCCTACTACGCGGCCCGGAGCCTGCTGCGGATGTTCGCGGCGCTGGGGCTGTCGGTGCTGTTCACGCTCAGCTACGGCTACCTGGCGGCGCGCAGCCGGCGCTGGGAGAAGGTGCTGATCCCGGCGCTGGACATCCTGCAGTCCGTCCCCGTGCTCGCCTTCTTGACGGTCGTGGTGACCGGGTTCATCGCCCTGTTTCCCGGCAGCTCGCTGGGCCTGGAGCTCGCGTCGATCTTCGCGATCTTCACGTCGCAGGTGTGGAACATGACCTTCAGCTTCTACTACTCGGTGCGCTCGCTGCCGCGCGAGCTCGACGAGGCCAGCCGGATGCTGCGGCTCACGCGCTGGCAGCGCTACTGGAAGATCGAAGTTCCCTACTCGACGGTCGGGCTGGTCTGGAACGGGATGATGAGCTTCGGCGGCGGCTGGTTCTTCCTGGCGGCGTCCGAGGCGATCAGCGTCCTCAACAAGAACTACGCGCTGCCCGGCATCGGCTCCTACGTGGCCGCCGCCGTCGACGCCGGCGACCTGGGCAAGGTCGGGCTGGCGATCGTGACGATGGTCGTCATGGTCGTGGCGGTCAACGTGCTGTTCTGGCGCCCGCTGACCGCGTGGGCCGAGCGCTACAAGCTCGAAGAGTCCGAAGCCGCGGAACGGCAGCGCTCGCTCGTTCTGGAGCTGCTGCATCGCTCGTCGTGGCCGCGGACGGCCGGCCGGGCTCGGCGCGCGCTGGCGGAGCCGCTCGGTCGCGCCATGGCGGTGCTCGGGCGCGACGGGACGACCCCCTTGGTCGCCTCGTCGTCGGTGGCCCGGCGCCGCGGCGACGCGGCGTTCGCGGTGCTGGTCGGCGTCCCGATCGCCTACGGCCTGTACCGCATGGCGTCCTACCTCGGCACCGACGGCGCGCGCGAGTTCGCCGAAGCGATGGGGCTCGGGGCGATCACCTTCGCGCGCGTGATCGTGCTGATCGTGGTCTCGACGCTGGTGTGGGTGCCGATCGGCGTCTGGATCGGCTTCAACCCGCGCGCGGCGCGGCTCGCGCAACCGGTCGTGCAGGTCCTCGCGAGCTTCCCGGCCAACTTCCTGTTCCCGTTCGCGACGCTGGCGTTCATCCACTTCGGCATCAGCCTCGACGTCGGCGGCATCCTGCTGATGAGCCTGGGCGCGCAGTGGTACATCCTGTTCAACACCATCGCCGGGGCGATGGCGGTGCCGACCGACCTGCGCGAAGCCGCCGCGCTGGCCGGTCTTCGCGGCCGCCAGCTCTGGCGGCGGCTCATCATCCCCGGCATCCTCCCCGCCTACGTGACCGGCGGGATCACCGCCTCCGGCGGCGCCTGGAACGCCTCCATCGTCTCGGAGATCGTCACCTACGGCGGCACCACGCTGACCGCCACCGGCCTCGGCGCCTACATCGCCAAGGCCAGCGAGATCGGCGACTTTCACCAGATCCTGCCCGGCCTCGCCGCGATGAGCATCTACGTCGTCGCGCTCAACCGGCTCTTCTGGCGCCGCCTGTACCGGCTGGCCGAAACCCGCTACGCCCTGTGACCAAGAACATGACCCAGATGAAGCTGATCGAGACGCGCGGGCTGCGCAAGACCTTCGCCACCCGCGACGGCGAGCTGCCCGTGCTCGACGGCATCGACTTCCACCTGCGCGAGGGGGAGATCGTCGCGCTGCTCGGCCGCTCCGGCTCGGGCAAGTCGACCCTGCTGCGCTGCATCGCCGGGCTGATCCCACCGACCGACGGGCTCGTGCTCTACCGCGAGCAGCCGTTCGTGGGAAGCAACCCGGGCGCGGGGATGGTCTTCCAGAGCTTCGCGCTGCTGCCCTGGCTGACCGTCCAGCAGAACGTCGAGCTCGGCCTCGAAGCTCGCGGCGTCGGCCGGGCCGAGCGCGCCAGGCGCGCTCTGGCGGCGATCGACCTGATCGGCCTGGACGGCTTCGAGTCCGCCTACCCCAAGGAGCTCTCCGGCGGCATGCGCCAGCGCGTCGGCTTCGCGCGCGCCCTGGTCACCGAGCCCGACGTCCTGCTCATGGACGAGCCCTTCAGCGCACTCGACGTCCTCACCGCCGAGAACCTGCGCACCGAGCTGCTCGAGCTGTGGGCCAGCGGGGAGTTCCCGACCCGGGCGATCCTGATCGTCACGCACAACATCGAGGAGGCGGTCCTGTTCGCCGACCGGGTCATCGTGCTCGGCACGAACCCCGGCACGATCAAGGCGGACATCCCGGTCACGCTCGATCGGCCGCGCGACCGCCGCTCGCTCGCGTTCGAAGCGCTGCTCGACCGCATCTACGGCGTCATGACCGGCCGCGCGATCGAAGCCGAGCTCGGCCGCCCCGCGCCCGGCGACGGGCGCCAGGTCATGCTCCCCCACGCCAGCGTCGACGGCTTCTCCGGCCTGTTGGAGATCCTGCACGACGCGGGCGGCGACGCGGACCTCGCCGACCTCGCCGACGACCTCTCGCTCGAGGTCGACGACCTGCTCCCGCTCGTCGACGCCTGTCTGCTGCTCGGCTACATGACCTCCAGCGACGGCGAGCTGCGGCTCAGCGAGACCGGCCGCGAGTTCGCGGACGCCGACATCCAGCGCTCCAAGCAGCAGTTCGCCACCGTCGCCCTCGCCCGCGTGCCGCTCGTGCGCACGATCCACACCGCGCTGCAACGCGCCGACGACGGCGCGCTGAAGGAAGCGTTCTTCCTCGACGTCCTGCGCCGGCAATACAGCGCCGGCGAAGCCGAGGCCCAGCTGGACACCGCGATCGACTGGGGCCGCTACGGCGAGCTCTACGAGTACGCCGCCGACACCAACGAGATCACGCGACACGTCGACGCGGACTGACCAGCGCTACGCCTCGTCCTGCAGGTAGGCGAGGACCGCGAGGACGCGGCGGTTGTCGTCGGCCGCGGGCGGGAGGTCGAGCTTGGTGAGGATGTTGTTGATGTGCTTGCCGACGGCCTTCTCGCTGACGACCAGCGCGGTGGCGATGGCGGCGTTGGAGCGGCCTTCGGCGATCAGCGCGAGCACTTCGCGTTCGCGCGGGGTGAGGCGGCCGACGGGGCCGCGCTCGTGCGCGTTGGTCATGAGCGCGGCGACGACCTGGGGGTCGAGGACGGTCGCGCCGGCGGCGACGCGGCGGACGGCGTCGACGAACAGCTCGACGTCGGTGACGCGGTCCTTGAGCAGGTAGCCGATCGCCCCTTCGCCGGAGCGCATCAGCTCGCGGGCGTAGAGCTGCTCGACGTATTGGCTGAGCACGAGGATCGGCAGGCCGGGACGTTTGGCGCGCGCGGCGATGGCCGCCGTGAGGCCTTCGTTGGTGAACGTCGGCGGCATCCGCACGTCGACGACGGCGACCTCGACCCGATCGGGTCCGTCGAGCGCCTCGGCGAGTGCGTCGGGGTCGCCGACGGCGGCGACGACCTCGAAGCCGTTGGCCTCCAGCAGGCGGGTGAGGCCGTCGCGCAGCAGCGCGAGGTCTTCGGCGATCACGACGCGCATGGCACCCTGATCGTGACGGTGGTGGGACCGCCGGTGGGACTGTCGAGCTCCAGCGTCCCGTCGAAGGCCTCCAGGCGGCTGGCGACACCGCGCAGGCCGGTGCCCGAGCCGCGGTCGCGCGCCGCGCCGCCGACGCCGTCGTCTGAGACGATCGCCCGCAGCTGTCCGTCGTGCCGGCTGAGCGTCACCGACGCGTGGGTGGCGCGGCTGTGCTTGGCGACGTTGGCCAGGCACTCGGCGACGGCGAAGTAGAGGGCCGACTCGACCGGTGCGGGTGGCGTCTCGCTCAGGTCCGCGTGGACGGCGATGCGGACGGGCAGGTCGAGCGCGAGCGCTTCGATCGCGCCGACGAGGCCGCGGTCGGCGAGGACCGGCGGGTGGATGTTGCGCACGACCGCGCGCAGGTCGTCGAGCGCCGACACGGTCGCCGTGCGCGCTTCGGCGATCAGCTCGGCCGCCCCGTCGGGGTCGCTGCGCAGCAGTTGCTCGGCCAGCCCGAGGCTCATGCCCATCGCGACCAGCCGGGCTTGGGCTCCGTCGTGCAGGTCGCGCTCGATCCGGCGCAGCTCGGCGGCCTGGGTGTCCAGCGCGCCGCTGCGGCTGCGCGTCAGCGTGTCGACGCGCTCGGCGAGCTCCTGCTCGCGCTCGGGGGGCAGCCGGCTCATCAGCCAGCCGTGCGCTCCGAGCAGCAGCGAGAAGGCGAGCATCGGCCAGACCGGCCAGAAGAACCCCAGCCCGCTCAGCAGCCAGACGACGATCTCGACGGGCATCAGGATCGAGAAGATCGCCACGTGGACGGCGAACCGGCGCCGCCGGCCGGCCGGGTGGCGCAGCGCTCGCCGCAGGGCGATCTGCAGGGCGATCGCCGTCGCGAAGCCGAAGAGCACCCAGCGCGGCCAGAAGTCGTTGCCGCCGAGCGCGGCCCACACGACGGTGGAGGCGATCGTCGCGATCGCTCCCGCCGCCAGCTGCGTCCGCAGCGCCCGCCGCCAGGCGACCGGCGTCGGGCGGCGTTCCCCGCTGACGGCCGCCAGCGCGAGCGATCGCAGAGCATCCGGGCTCATGCGGCGAGCAGCTCCCGCGTCGGCGCCTCGGCCACGACCCGGCGCACGGCCAGCCGGGCTGCGCCCACGGTGACCGTCAGCGCGACGGCGGCGACGGCGGCGAACAGCCAGGCGCCGGTGGCGAGGATCCAGGTGTGCTTGACCGCCATGTACGGCACGGTGGTCGCGAGCGAGCCCACCAGGCCGACGGCGATGCCGACGACCGCGATCAGCAGCGCTTCGCAGACGACCATGCGTTCGACCTGCCCGCGGGTCGATCCGGCCAGGCGCTGCAGCGCGAGCTCGCGGCGGCGGTCGGCGACCGCGGCGGTGAGCGTGTTGACGACCATGATCGCGGCGAACAACGAGATCATCCCCACGACCAGATAGTTGAGCAGCTCGGTCCCCTGGTCGCCCGGCCCGCCCGCGTCGAGCATGCCGTTGGCGGCGTCGACGGACACCATGATCAGCGTGCCGGTCGCGATCCCGACCAGCACGATCACCGGCATCAGCGCGCCGGCCAGCGCGCCCGGACGCTGCCGCGCGTTGCGCAACGCCAGGAAGCGCGACACGTCACCGGCGCCGAGCCGCGACGCCGCACCCGCGGCGATGCGCAGCAGCCCGGGCGCGAGCAGCGCAAGCCCGATCGAGGCGAACACGGATGCCGACCCGGCGGTGCTCATCGCCGCGTAGTAGTCGTCGCTGCTCCCGGTCACCGTGATCGTCACCGAGGCGTAGACGACGCCGAGCGCGACGAGCCCGAGCGCGAACCGCTTGCGCTTGCGCCCCAGGCGCCCGCGCTGGGCGTCGGCCAGCGCCGCGCGCATCTGCTCCGCACCGGCGGCGGCGGTCGCCCGCCGCGCGGCGAACGTCGCCGCCACGGCGGCGGCGAGCGTCATCGCCGCCAGCGAGGAGCCGATCGACAACGTCCCGACGTGAAAGCCGACGCCGTCGCTGATCAGCCCGCTGCCCGCCAGCGCCCGCAGGACGCCGAAGCCCACCAGCGCGCCGGGGGCCAGCCCCGCGACGGCAGCTGAGAGCGAGACGATCAGCGTCTCGCCGACGACCATCCGGCGCACCTGGCGGCGCGTCAGCGCGACGGTGCGCAGCAGCGAGAGCTCCTCGGTGCGGCGGGCGATCATGACGCCGAGCGTCGAGACGACGGAGAAGAGCACGATCACGATCGACCACCCCCCGACCACCGCGGCGATCATCGTCAGCGTGGTGCGGTCCTCGCTCGAGACGTCCCCGGCCAGGCCGCTCTGCAACAGCGTGAGGAACGCGAACAGCAGCGTCGTGCCCAACAGGACGGCGATCGCGGTCGCCGCGAACGCCGGCCGGCGCGCGGCGACCGAGCGGCGCGCGATGCCCACCATCGCTCCCGGAGCCCTCATCGCTCCTGCTCCGCGCCCAGACGGGCCATCCGCGCCGCGACGGCGTCCGCGGTCGGCTGCTCCAGGCGTCCGGCCAGGGTGCCGTCGGCCAGGAACACGACCTCGTCGGCGTGACCGGCGGCGATCGGATCGTGCGTGACCATGACGATCGTCTGACCGGCCCGATCGCACGCGTCACGCAACAGGCCCAGCACCTGGCGGGCGGCGTGGGTGTCCAGCGCGCCCGTCGGCTCGTCGGCGAACAGCACCGCCGGCGAGGTCACCAGCGCGCGAGCCAACGCGACGCGCTGCTGCTCGCCGCCGGACAGCTGGCCGGGCAGATGGCCGCCGCGGCGAGCCAGGCCGACGCTCGTCAGCGCGGTGGCGACCCGGCGGCGCTCGACGCGGCGGCCGGTCGCGCGCAACGGCAGCTCGACGTTGTCGGACGCCGTCAAGTACGGCAGCAGGTTGTAGTGCTGAAAGACGAACCCGACGTGCAGGCGGCGAAAGCGCGTCAGCGCGTCGTCGTCAAGCCCGGACAGGCTCGTGCCGTTGACGCTGACCGACCCGCTGGTCGGCGCCTCCAGGCCCGCGGCGACCTGCAGCAACGTGCTCTTGCCCGAGCCCGACGGGCCCATGACCGCGACGAACCGGCCGGCCGGAACCGCGAGGGACACGCCGTCGAGCGCGAGCACCCCGCCCGGGCCCTCACCGAAGGACTTGCTGACCGACGCCAAGACGACGCTGTGCGGGGCCACGGGCACTGCCGTGACGGGTGCACGGTTTCTGACGGACACGGGAGGATCTCCTTGTCGAGAGAGGCGGCTGACGGGCGCTGACGGCGCCCACCTCCACAGTGGCGATCCACCGGCCATCGCACCATTGGGCCCACGGTGCGAATCGAAGGTGGGGCTAGACCTACCGCGCGCCGCTTCGAGGCGCGACCAGCCCGGCGTCGTAGGCCGCGATGACGACCTGGAGGCGGTCGCGGGATCCGGTCTTCTGGAGCAGCCGGGCGACGTGGGTCTTGACGAACGCGGCGATGACGCGCCGGGTCACCGACGGGCTGAGCAGGCTCTCGCCGGCCGCGACGGCGCGAACCGCGGCGAGCATCTCCTCCGCCGGCCCGTCCTTGACCAGGAATCCACTGGCGCCCGCGCGGAGCGCGTCGTAGACGTGAGCGTCGAGATCGAAGGTCGTGAGGATGACGACCTTCGCCGGGCTGCCGGTGGCGACCAGGCGGCGTGTCGCTTCGATGCCGTCGATCGTCGGCATCCGGATGTCCATCAGCACCACGTCGGGCCGGGTCCGGCGGACGAGGTCCTGGACGCCGTCACCGTCGGCGGCCTCGCCGACCACGTCGATGCCGTCGGCGGCGTCGAGGATCATCCGCAGGCCGGTCCGGATCAGCGCCTGGTCCTCGACGATGGCGACCCGGATGGTGGTCGTCATTCGGTCTCCGGCAGGGGGAGGGTGGCGCAGACCTCGAAGCCGCCGTCGTGGTGGGGCGAGGCCACGAGGGTGCCGCCGAGCATGGCCACGCGCTCGCGCATGCCGACCAGCCCGCGGCCGCTGGACGGCAGGTCGAGCGCGGCGACGCCCGGCCCGTCGTCGCGAACGGAGACCTCGAGCTCGTCCGCGCGCCAGCGCAGGCGCACGAGCGCGTGGGCGGCGCCGGCGTGGCGCACCACGTTGGTCAGGCTCTCCTGGACGATGCGGTACACGGAGAGGTCGGCGACCTCGCTCAGCCGCCCGGGCTCGCCGTCGACCGTCACCGCCACGTCCACGCCGGCGTCCCGGGTGGCGCGGACCAGGTCGTCGAGGCGCGCGAGGCCGGGCGCGGCGCGGCGATCCTCGGCGGCGGCCGGATCGTGGACGAGGAGGTCGAGCATGCGCCGCAGCTCCTCCAGCGCCTGACGGCCGCTGCGCTCGATCGTCGTGAACGCCTCCCGGGCGCGCCCCGGGTCGGTGGCGAGCACCGCCGAGCCGCCCTTGGCCTGCATGACGATCACGCTGACGCTGTGCGCGACGACGTCGTGGAGCTCGCGGGCAAGGCGCGCCCGCTCGGCGGCGACGGCCTCGACGGTTCCCGCCTCCGCTTGCACCGCACGGCGCAGGCGCTGGCGCAGGATGCGCCCGAAGATGAAGCCGACCGCCATGAACATGACGGGGTACAGCGCGTCGACCACGGTGTGAACGTTGGGATCGCGGAGCGTGTAGACCGCCAGGAACACGGCGGTGGCGCCGAGCACGGGCCAGAGCGCGGCGCCCCACGCCCCGGCCGAGTACGCGACGACCAGGAGGATCAGGAAGCCGCCCCCGAACTCGCCCGCCCCCTGCACGAGCAGCATCAGCGAGAGCGAGCCGATCGTCGCGAGGAAGACGCCCAGCGGCCAGCGCCGCCGCCAGGCGAGCGGGACGGTCCCCCCCAGCAGCAGCACGGCGGTGAGGACCCGGTTGCCCGGCAGCGCCGGCATCCCCTGGTACCGCTCGCCGAGCCACAGCTCGAGTTGCGCCATGACGGCCAGGACGGTGGCGAGGCCGACGTCGAGGTACCGGGAGCGGCGAGCGTTCACCGCCAGACCATACGCCGCCCGGACGGGCCCTCGCATCCCTCGTGCGAGGGTCCACAGATCCCTCAGAAGGGGGAGGTCGAAGCCCTCGCAGGGCCGACGACGAATCCCTGGCCGGACCGTAGCGTCCGTCGCATCGATCCCGACCGAGTAGGAGCCCGCCCGATGCCGCCGACACCGCTTCTGTCCCGCACCATCTCGACGGCGATGCTGGCCGGCGCGTTGTTCGTCGCCGAAGCCGCGACCGAGCTCGCCCACCGCCAGGCCGAGCGCTTCGTCAGCGTCGGCGACTACCTCGTCGAGATCTTCTTCGGCCTCGCGCTCGCCGCGGCCAGCGTGGCGCTCTTCTCACTGCGCGTCGCCGGCGGCCGCGTGAGGATCGGCGCCGGCGTGGCGGCCGCCGGGCAGGCCGCGCTGGCGGTCTGCTCGGTCGCGACCATCATCCACGGCTCCGATGCGCTGGGGCCGCTGTTCGTGCTCGGCCTGCTCGCGTCGCTCGCCGGCTTCGCGATCATCGCCACGAGCGCCCGCGCGGTGGGCCTCGTGCTCGGGCTCGGCTTCGTCGCGTCGATGGCGGTCCCCCACGGGGGCGCGGCGATCATCGGCCTCGCGTGGCTGACCGTCTCCGTTCTGCTGCGCGGTCCGGCCGGCGTCGGTGGGCGTCGCGGAACGGCTCGGCGCGCTGCTCCGCGAGCGAGGCTGGACGGGATGGGCCCGCAGCGAGCGGACGGTTGACGACGCCGGCGATACGTCAAGATCGGCCCATGACGACGACGGCAGGCTCGGCACGGAGCCCGATCCGCCGATGGATCCGCGCGCACCCGGCCGACGTGATCGACGTCTTCGTCTACGTGGTCGTCCTGAATCTGGCGATCGAGTACGTCCCGTCGGTCATCAGCGAGAGCTTCACGCTCTCGCTGCTGACGGCGGTGCTCCTGAAGGTCGCGCTGGAGCTGGTGATCCGTCTCAAGACCCGGATCCTGGCCAGGCTCCAGGCCGCCGACACGCGGCGCGCCAAGCTCGTCGCGACGGCCTCGCTGTGGGCGGTCGCGGCCGGTAGCAAGCTCGTCGTGCTCGGACTGGTCGATCTCGTCTTCGGCGATGCCGTGAGCCTCGGCGGCTTCCTGCCGGTGACACTGCTCGTCGTCGCCCTCCTCGCGTCACGGGCGGCGCTTCGGCGCCTGCTCTCCGACACCGACCCGCAGGTCTGACGTCAGCGCGCCGGCGCCGAAGCGAACAGGTTGAGTCCGAGCGTGCGCGACAGGAACGCCGTCGCCTGCTGGCCGCGGACGCTGTTGCCCGCGTCATCCAGCGGCGGTGAGAACGTCGCGATGCCCGCCTTGCCGGGCGCGACGGTGACGATCCCGCCGGACACGCCGGACTTGCCCGGCACGCCGATCTCGAACAGCCACTCGCCCGAGCGCTCGTACAGGCCCGACGTGGCCAGCACGGCCAGCGTGTCGCGGCAGACCGACGCGGCCACGACCCGGTCGCCGGTGACCGGGTTCACGCCGCCGTCGGCGAGCGTGGCCGCCATCGTGGCGAGGTCGCGCGCGCTGACGGCGAGCGAGCACTGCTTCGTGTAGACGTCGACGATCGCGAGCGGGTCCTCGGCGATGCGGCCGTAGCTCTCGAGCAGGCCCGCGATCGCGCGGTTGCGCTGGTTGGTCGCCGTCTCCGACGCGTACGTGGGCGCGTCCAGCTCGAGCCGTCTCCCGGCGAAGCGCGACAGCCCGTCGTGGATGAACGCCCACTTCGCGTCCGGTGTCGTCCCGGGCGCGAGCGCGGTCGTCGCGAGCGCGCCCGCGTTGACCATCGGGTTCATCGGGTGCCCGTGGTGGAGCTCGATCGCCATCACGGAGTTGAACGCCAGCCCGGTGCTGTTGACCCCGACGCGCTCGAGCACCGCCCCGTGCCCGATCACGTCGCACACCAGCGCGTACACGAACGCCTTCGAGATCGACTGGATCGAGAACGCGTGCTCGGCGTCGCCTGCCGTGTGCACCGCGCCGCCGACCTCGGCGACGCAGACGCCGAACAGGTCCGGGTCCGCTCGGGCGAGGACGGGGATGTAGTCCGCGACGCGACCGTCGCGGACGCCGCGGCAGCGCTCGTAGGCGTCCGTGACGAGCTGCTCGACGCGGTCCCAGCCCGGCAGCGTGCCGGTCGAGACGGCCTGTTGCACCGTGTCGACGTTCAGATCCACGCCGCAACCGTAACCGCGAGGTCTAGGGCCGGACGGCGATGACCGCGGCCACCAGGTCGCGGAGCTCGTCGGTGTCCTGCCCGGCGAGCAGCAGATGCGCGGCGCCGACAAGGGCGAGCGCGAGGCGATCGACGTCCGTGTCCAGGGCGATCCGGCCGAGGCCGCGCTCGGCGGTCAGGTAGGCGGCGATCATCCGCGTGGTCTCGGCCAGCACCGGGATCCCGGTCGGGGTGGTGAGGCGCAGCCGGGCGAACAGATCGCGCCGGGACAGGACCAGGGCGACGATCGCCAGCGCGTCGGCGTCGAGCGAGGCGGTCAGGGCGGCGACGAGGTTGTCGGCGACGGTGCCGCTCCCGGCCTCCGAGCGCAGCGCCTCCGAGCGACCGTCCAGCCGCTCGATCCGGGCCAGCACGAGCGAGGCCAGGAACGTGTCGAAGTCGGCGAAGTGGCGGTGGAGGATGCCCTTGGCGACGCCCGCCTCGGTCGTGACCGCACGGCTGGTCAGCGCGTCCGGCCCGTCCCGGCGCAGGACGCGCGCGGCGGCGTCGAAGAGCTGGTCGCCCACGTCGTGGATCGGCACTCCGGTCGGCACTGGCAGCTTCTCCTGGTTGACAAGTGGGCATACGCCCACTTACAGTGGGCAGGTGCCCACTGTACCGGCGCTCGCACCTCACCAAGCCCGCCGGCTGGCGGAGTCCTTCGGTGCCGACCCCGAGCGCTACGACCGCACCCGGCCCCGCTACCCGCAGGCGCTGGTGGACCGGATCGTCGCGCTGAGCCCTGGTCGGGACGTGCTCGACGTGGGCATCGGCACGGGCGTCTCGGCGCGGCCGCTGGTGGCGGCGGGCTGCCGCGTGCTCGGGGTCGAGGTCGATGCCCGCATGGCCGCGTTCGCCGCTGCGCAGGGCTTCGACGTGGAGGTCGGGACGTTCGAGGCGTGGGACGCGGGCGGGCGGACGTTCGACGCGATCGTCGCCGGGCAGACCTGGCACTGGATCGACCCGAACGCCGGCGCGGCCAAGGCCGCCGGGCTGCTCCGGCCCCGCGGCGTGCTGGCCGTCTTCTGGAACGTGCAGCAGCCGCCGGCCGGGCTCGCGCAGGCGTTCGCGGAGGTCTACCGGCGGGTGCTGCCCGGCACGCCGTTCGCGAGCACCCCAGCGAGCGCACTCGACGCCTACGACCGCATCCTCGGCCCCACGATCGAGGGGATCGGGGCGACGGGCGCGTTCGGGAAGCCCGAGCGATGGCAGTTTGACTGGACCCAGCGCTACACGACGGACGAGTGGCTCGACCAGGTGCCGACCTTCGGCGGCCACAGCCGCTTCGCGCCAGCGAAGCTCGAGGCGCTGCTGACCGGGCTCGGCGACGCGATCGACGCGGCCGGAGGCAGCTTCGCGATGGACTACGCCACGGTCGCGGTCGTGGCCCCGGCGATCAGGTCACAGGATTCGCAGTCGTGCGAGTACATGGAGCATGCATCGCGATCCGGTATCCGAGCTGACCGACGCTGAGCTTCTCACTCGCTCGCTCGTCGATCCGGAGGCGTTCGGGATCTTCTACGAGCGTCACGAGCGGATGGTCTTCGGCTACCACATGCGCCATACGCGTGACCTTGAGGTCAGCGCGGACCTCACCGCGGAGACGTTCGCCGCCGCGCTGGTCGCTCGCGCCCGGTTCCGGCCCGGCCCTGAGCCCGCCTCGGCGTGGCTGATCGCGATCGCGCATCACAAGCTGCTGACGTCCTATCGACGCGGCCACGTCGACGCCCGCGCGCGCAAGAAGCTCGGGATCGGCCCGATCGCCTTGACCGACGCCTCGCTCGAGCGTGCCGAAGCGATCATCGACGACGAGCGGTTCCCGATGCAGGAGCTCCTGGACGGACTTCCGGCCGACCAACGCGAGGCGATCGTCGCTCGAGTGCTCGACGAGCGCGAGTACGACGACATCAGCCGCACCCTGCGGTGCTCCGAAGCGGCCGCACGCAAGCGCGTCAGCCGGGGTCTCGCCACCCTTCGCCGCCAACTCCAACGAGGCGTCACATGACCGTATTCCCAGAGATCCAGGACGCGCTGGTCAAGGCCGCCGCCACCCGCGAGCGCTCCCCACGGCGCCGGCGCGTCCTCCGCCGCGGAGTGATCACCGCAATCGCCGCGCTCACCGTCAGCGGATCGGCGCTCGCGGTCGTCATGACTCGAGACGAGGCCTACCTGAACGCGACATCGCGCGAGCTCGCGGAAACGCCACTCAGCCTCGACCAGGCACGCGGTGAGCTGGGCGCGGCCGGTCGCGACGTCAACCAGATCCGTCGAGAGATGGTCGTCGAGGGACACGAGGTGTACGCGGTCGAGGGGCCCGGCACGCGATGCATCCTGATCGCCGGGGTCGATCAGCCGGCCGGCAAGAGCGAGTCGATCGCGTGCCAGCCCAGCAGTGAGACGAAGGCCCTCGGCGCAGACCTCTCCCTTGGGTCCGACCGGGGAAGAGTGATCCTGATCTGGACAGGGCCCTCCGCCGAAGCCGTCTCAGCAGAAGCCGGCGGACAGCGCCTGACGATCGAGTCCGGCCCGACCATCCTCGCGGTGACCCGACCGGATCCCGACGCCGCGGGCACGGTGACCTGGACCAGTGCGGGGAAGCCGAGGAGCTTCAACCTCATCCCGGCGCGAGAGCTCGATCCCAGTCGCCGCGCGCTCCCGGCGGCGACATCCGCGCCCTGACCGCCAGGGTCTCCGTCCACACACAGTCGTCGGAGCCGTCCAGCTGGCGGATCCGCAACGCAAGCTGAGGGCGGCGTGGCACGTCTGCAGTACGGGAGTGGAGGCGAACGCCGCGAGCGTGTACCGACTACCACTGGGCTAGGCGCGAGACCGCGGCCCCGCTCGCGTCCCGGAGCGCGGTGCGGCGTCTGCAATGCCGTTCACCGCCACGCGCCGGCCCGCCGCCGCGCCAGTTGCGCCTCCGCCCGCAGCGCTTCCGCGCTCGAGCGCAGATCGCGCGACTCGGCGATGCGCGCCTGCAGCGTGGCGAGGTTCAGACGCAGCGTGATCCGGGCCGCCGCCAGCGCGACCCGCAGCTCGTAGAGCGGTGAGCGCTCCATCGCCTGGTGATACCCGCTGGGCGAACGTCGTCCACCCCCCGCTCAACGTGCCCTCTTGCTCCGCGGGCGCATCACGACGCAGCCCGCGCCGTCGTCGCCCTTCCGGCACGCCTTGGCGCCGAAGTCCACCGTCACGGTCGCGCCGCCCGCGACGCCACCCCCGGGGACGCCGAGGCGCACTCCGATCCCGACGTCGCGGTAGTCCTTGCTCAGCAGGTTCGAGCGGTGCTCCGAAGAGGCGAGCCACGCGTCCACGAGCGCCTGGGGCGTGCTCAGCGACCCGGTCGCCCAGGCCAGGTTCTCGCCCAGCATCCAGCCGTCGAAGCGCTTGACGTACTTCGCGTCGACCACCCGGTCGACGAGCGTGGCGCCGTCGGCGCCGACGTGATCGAAGGCGCCGCCCAGGACCATGTCGCGCGTGTGACGGGCGGCGGCGAGCGCAAGTCTCGCGTTGGCCTTCAGCGGCGGCAGCGCACGCTCGGCGCGCACCCGGTTCTGCACGCAGAGGATCGTGTCGGCGATCGCGCGCAGGGTGTCGGCCGTGGGCTCGAGGTCGGCGCCGCGGCACGCCGCCGGCTTGGCGCCGTGCGCGGCGGGCGCGACGACGAGCAGGGCGGCGGCGGCGATCAATACGGCAAGAAGACGCACGGCGAAAGCGGGCGGCCGGGTCGGACCCGGCCGCCCTCCGGCTACGGCAGATCGATCGCCTGCGGCAGCGTGAACGTCCGGGCGCGCGCGGGCCCGCGGGCGCGGCTGGCCGCCCGCACCTCGGCCCGGTAGACGGCGGCACGAACGCCCTTCGGCGGCGCGACGCGGATCCGGTAGCGCCCGCGCGCGTCGAGCTTCGCCCGGCCGGCGATCTCGTAGCGCCCGCAGGCCACGAGGCGCTTGAGCGTGACGGTCTGCCGCGTGCGCGCGAGCGGCGGCTCGACCCGCCCGCTGAACGTCACCCGCCCGGTCGCCGCCGAGACCGCGGTCGTCGCCATCCGCCGGTGCAGCTTCAGCGACGCGCTCCGCGCCGCGCCGGCGCTCGCGACGTAGCGGGCGGCGTTGGTGCGCGCGATCCGCGCCGCGGGCGCCGCGACGCGCGCGTGGAACAGACCGTCCCGCCCGACCACGGGACGCGCGACCACCCTGCCGGTCGCCACGAGCTTGATGGCGACGCGCTGCCCGCGCAGATCGGTGGCGGCCGCGCCGCGCAGCACGACCTGCCGGCCGCTTGGCTGCACGTCCATCAGCACGAGCTTGCGGTCCGTGCAGGCGAGCGCGAGCTCACCGGCCGTGCCGGTCGCGAACGTCGGCGGCGGTGCCGGAGCACCACCACCCCCGCCGCGCGTGTCCGGCTGCACCGTCGGACTCCGAACCGTCACCGTGCCGGTCCCGGTCGCGCGGTCGCCGTTGGCGTCCACGACCTCGGTCGTGACCCGGTGGTCCCCGGGTGCGAGCCCGTCCGCAAGCGCCGCGCGGCAGTGGCCGGACGTCGCGTCGTAGGCGGCGGCGACCGTGATCGACCCGATCGTCACCGTGCAGCCGGTGATCGGCACGCCCGGCGCCGGCCGCACCGGCACGAGAACCGTGCCACCGTCGACCACCGGATCGCCCACGCTCGGCGTCACGATCGAGAACGCGCCGGCGGCCTGGCCCTGATCGCCGGTGCCGTCGGTGACCGTCACGAGCGCTTCGTACGCGCCGGGCGCGTACGAAGCACGCGGGAGCGTGGCCGTGCAGCGGCCACCGCTCAGCGTGCTCGGGACCGTCGTGTACGCACCGGTCCCGGCGCGCCGGACCTGGATCGTGCACGCCGTGAGCGTCTCGCCGGCCGGCGGTGTCGCGAGACCCGTGACGGTGCGGTTGGGCGCGTCCGGGTCGAGGATGACCGTCGGCGCGGTGCCGGACAGGACGAGCGGCGCACCGCTCTCGGCCTGCCCGGTGTCGCCGTTGGCGTCGGTCACTTCGACGCGCACGGTGTACGCGCCGTCCGGCACCGTCCCGGGAACGGTCGCGCGGCAGGCGCCGCCCTGGATCGTGCCGCTGACCGTCACGCCGCCGACCGTGAACGCGCACCCAGCCAGCGCGACGCCCGGGGCGGGCATGACCGCGGCGCTGAGCGTGCGCCCGGCGGCCGCCGGCGGGCCGGCCTGGGGCACCGCGACCGTGACGGTCACGGTCGGGCTGACGCCCGCGTCGCCGTCGGCGTCGGTCACCGTCGCGCGCACCTCGTAGCTCCCCGGCCCGGGGAAGCGCGCGCGATCCAGCGCCGCGGCGCACTCGCCGCCGTCGAACGTCGTCACCAGCGCGACGAACGGCTCGCCGGCGCGGCGGGCGGAGATCGTGCACGACTGGAGCGCGTCGTGCGCCGCGCCCGACGCCGGCACCGCGTGGCCGACGACCGTGCGGTTGGCCGGCCCGGCGGCAACGGTCACCGCCGGCGCCTCGCCGCTGGTCGGGGCGCCGCACGGATCGTCGGCGGCGCTCAGGCGCGACTCGCCGATGTCGGCGGACAGCAGCGTGCCGAGCAGCGGCGCGCTGAGCTGCACGTGCAGCGCGACCCGGCGGATCGACGTCGCGGTCCGCTCCTCGTAGTTGGGGATGATCTGGCCCTGGACGCCGAGCAGGTCGATCGTCACCGGCGCGTCGAGGATCGTGATCGGGATGCCGAGCACGGTCACGCCGCTGAAGCTCGACGTGGCCGTGAACGTCGGCGCGACGCCCGCTCCCGCCCGCGGGCAGGACGCGGTCACCGACGACTCGGCGACCGAGACGCCGAGCAGACCCGGGAACGCGGCCAGGGCGAAGCCGAGGCCGGCCACGTCCGCGCTCGCCGTCACGCGGCGGTCGGGCTGGGGGCCGGTGGTGGTGGTCGTGCGCGAGTTGAGCGCGTTCGCGTTGATCCCGGCGATCGTCGACAGGTTCACGTCGAGGATGTCGCGGGAGTCGCTGACGCAGGGGGTCTGCGGCGGGTTGGACCGCAGGAGGCTCAGGTCGAGTGAAGCGCCGAGCAGGGTGGCGGTCACCGGAGTGGCCGTGCACCCCCAACTGGGCGCGGCGCTCGCTGCGGCCGGCAGGGTCGCGATCGCGAATACGGCAGCGACCAGCGCGACTGTCCAGTGGACAGCTCGAGACATCGATCCTCCTTCATGGCGGGACGCCCGGGACGGGCGGATCCGAATGGGTTCTGGGGCGCCTGCCGAGGGTTTACCGCGCCAACATTTCCGCCGGCAACGGCGGCGGTGCGGACATCAGACCTTTGTCGAACGCGCCGGTTTCGGAGGGGGGAGAGCGGCGCCCCGCTCCGACCCACCCCCATTCGACCCCGACGCTCAGGAGCAACGCCGATGGAGGCACCGAACCTGTTCGACCAGGTCAACCTGACCGGAGAGGACGCGATCCGCGCCGCCTTCGCGGCGAGCGACGAGTACGCGGTCGACGACCGCTCCGGCCCGGAGCTGCTCTGCCTCGCCGTCGAGCGCCTGTACGACGTGGCGATCCTGGCCGAGGGCCTGCGCGCGAGCACCGCGATCCTCGAGGACCCCACGAGCTGGCTGCTCGTGGAGGGCGTGCGCGAGCTGCGCGACGTCGGCGGCGAGGTCCTGCAGCTGCTGCTGCGCGCGCTCGACACCGAGGCCCGCGAGACCGGCTTCGCCCCTGACGTCTGGCAGCGCCGGGCGCTGCGGACGGCGGCGATCGCGCTGCGCGGCGACGAGCGGGCGCCTCAGCGTCCGGACGTCGGCGACGCGACGCGCGCCGCGACCGTCAGCGTCGCCGCCGCGCTGCGGGACGGCCGGCTGGACCGGATGGCCGTGCCGGGCCACCTGTCGTCGGCGATCGGCTGCGCCGCGGCGCTGTTCATGCTCGCGTCGGCGGTGCTCGAACGCTCCGACGTGCGCTGAGCCCCGACTTTCGGACGATCCCGGCCCGCGGCGCTTGCCCCGGGCGGTCCGGGGTCGGTACGAACCCCCGATGTTGCGATTTCGAGGCGAGACCGTCGAGCGGGTCACGACGCCGCCGGACACGCTCATGCGCGAGGTGTCCGGCCCGCTGCTGGAGCTCGCGCTGCGCGGCGCCGCGCTGAACGATGCGCGCCAAGCGCACGGGGTCGAAGCGGACGAGCTGCGGGCCTTCCGTGAGGTCGCGACCGTGGTCGCGACGAGCCTGCACCAGGCGCTGGCGGCGCACGCGGTGCGCCACCGGTACTCGGCCAAGCGGTGGGAACGGGCGGCCGCGGACCTGCGCGCCGCGGCCGTCTCCGACCACGCCGGGAACCTGCCGTCCGCGCTGGGCTCGCGCGCGAGCCTCGAGCTGCTGCTGGCGCACTCGAGCCGCCGCCCGCGGCGAGCCGTCCCCGCGCACCTGGCGCGAGCGATCGGGCTGGTCGAGGCGCTCGCTTCGCTCGCCTCGATCCTCGAACGCGAGGACCCCCGCGGGGGCGTTCGCTAGGGTCGCCGGCGGGATGCGCGCGGCGGGTTTGGCGATCACGGCTGCGCTGCTGGCGGTCGCTCCGTCCACCGCGCACGCCGGCACCTACGACGTCTGGTCGTGCCGCGGGCCGGCGGGAGAGCCGCTGCGCGCGGACGCCTGGGTGCCGCGCACCGTCGACGCGCGGGCCGGTGACGTGACGTTCGCCGACACGTGCGCGCAGGGCGGCGCGCTGCGCGTCGAGCTGGCGGCGGGCCGCGCGTTCGACCGGCCGGTCACCGGCATGGCGGAGCTCTCGCCGCCGCGGGGAACACGGATCGTGGGATACGAGCTGTGGCGCTCGCTCACGGTCGCGCCGGCGGAGTGGCTGCGGCTGTTCGACTTCGGTGCCGCGGTCGTGGTCACCCGTGACGGCGCGACGAGCCGCTCCGGCTGCTCGACCTGGCGCTGGTGTGCGGCGTCTGACCGGGTCGCCGGCGACGGTCCCGTGGATGCGGTGCGCCTGCAGGTGGAATGCCGGTTGCCGCTGTGCCAGGCGCCGCGTGGCAGCGCGGCGCGCGTGGAGCTCCAGCGCTCGCGGGTGACGCTGACCGATGAAGTAGCTCCGGAAGCGCCGGAGGTGACGACGGCCGGTGGGCTGGTGGTCGTCTCCGGCGCGGATGTGGGCGCGGGGATCGCCGCGGTGTCCCTGTCGGTGGACGGCGGGGAGCCGGTGGTGCGGGAGCGCTGCCGGGTGCCCTACGCGGCGGTGGTGCCGTGCCCGGGCGCGGTGGCGGAGACGTTCGCGGTGGACCTGGCGCCGGGCGCGCACGCGCTCGCCGCTCGGCTGCGTGACGCGGCGGGCAACGAGACCGCCGCGACCGTGCGGGTGACCGTGCCGGACCTCGGCGCTGCGGTTCCGCCTTTGCCCGGCCCGGCGACCGCCGGGCCGGACGGCGCGGCGGTGGCGGAACCCGCGGCGGCGGGCGGCGCGCGGTTGCGCCTCAGCGCGTCCCGCACGCTGCGCGCGCCCGGGACGCCGGTGCGCGTGTCCGGCACCCTCACCACGCCCGACGGCGCACCGATCCCCGACGCCGCGATCACCCTGACCGCGCTCGACCTCGGCCTCACCCGCGCCCGGCCCCGCGCGCTCGCGCACCCCCGGACCGACCGCCGCGGCCGCTTCAGCAGCACCCTGCGCCGCGACGGCGCCCAGCGCGTGACCGCCACCTACGCCGCCACCACCACCGCCACGACGGTCCGCACCCGCCTCGCACTCACCGCCCGCCCCGCCCGCCGGCACCTGCGCAAGGGCCGCACCCTCACGCTCACCGGCGCCCTCGCCGGCGCCGGACCCAGCGCCTCCGGCGTCCCCGTCCGCGTGGAATCGATCGTCAACGGCCGCTGGACCACCGTCGGCGTCACCACCACCCGTGCCCGCGGCCGCCTCAGCTGGCACTACCGCTTCGTCCACCTGACCCGCAGCACCACCTTCAGCTTCCGCGCCGTCGTCGACCGCGCCCCCGCCTGGCCCTGGCCCACCGCCCGCAGCCGGCCCGTCACCGTCGACGTCGACGTCACATGACCGCCTCGGCGGAGATCCTCGTCGAGCGCGACTACGAGCGGCTCAAGCCCAGCGTCCTGCGCACGCTCCGGTACCGGCTGCGAGCGCGCGGCCTGCACCTGGACGAGACGGACCTGGACGCGTTCTACAACCAGGCGTGGCACGGTCTCTACGTGCGGCTCGCCGCCGGCGAGGAGGTCGCGAGCCCGCAGGGGCTGCTGATCACGATCGCCGAGCGCCGCGCGATCGACGAGGCGCGTGCGCTGCACCTGGACCGGCGCGGTCGGGACCACGACCTCGCCGAGCTCGCCACGGAGCCCGACCTGGAGGCCGGCCTCGACGACCGCGTCCGGTTCCGCCAGTTCACGCAGGGGCTGCGCGAGCGGCTGTCCGAACGCGAGCGGCAGGCGGCGCTGCTCTGTTACGTGCACGACTACACGCGTCCCGAGGCCGCGACCGCTCTCGGCGTCAGCCGGCGCCGGATGGAGAAGATCATGGACCGGGTCTCCAAGCAGACCGGGGCGCTCGTCGCCGAGATCGAGCGCGGCGAGTGGTGCGACAGCCGGAGCTCGCTGATCAAGGCGTACGCGCTCGGCCTGCTCGACGCCAACGGCGGGCGTCACGCGCTCGCGGTCGCGCACCTCCAAGACTGCCCGGCGTGTCGCGCGCGCGTGCGCGGGATCCGCGGGATCGCCGCGTTCGGCCCGCCGCTCCCGGTGCTGCTCGGCGCCGCGGCGGCCGGCGGCGTCGTGCCCCGCCGGCGACCGCGCCCGCGCACCCAGGCGGCGGTCGCGGCCGTCGCCGGTGTCCTGGCCGCCGCCGCCTTCGCGGCCGACCGGATCGTCACCGGGCCGCCGGTCCCACCGCCCGTGGACGCGGACGCACGGCGCCCGCCGCCGTCTCCCTCGGCGGTGCCGAGTGCGCCGGCCGCGACGCCCAAGCCCGCCCGGCCGAAGCGCCGGAAGCCGAAGCGGCGCGCCGCCAGGCGAGCCTCCACGCCGCCCATCATCCCGCCCGCGGCGACCGTCGCGCCGCCGCCCGCGACCCCCGTTCCGACGCCGCCGCCGTCGCCTCCGCCCGCCCGCGATCACGACGGGGCCGGGGAGTTCGAGCTGCGATAGCGCAGCCGCGCCGCGAGCTCGGTCCGCGACCGCAGGTCGAGCTTGGCCAGCACGCGCGTCATATGCGACTTGACCGTGCCGACGCTCATGAACAGCGTGCGGGCGATCTCCGCGTTGGTCGCCCCCGCCGCCGCGAGCCGCGCGACGTCCAGCTCGCGCGGGGTGAGCCCGTGCGTGGACGGCACCACCCGCAGGTGCGCACGCGCCGCCAGCCGCAGCGCGTGCTCCAGCAGCGGCTGCGCGCTCCGCAGCACGTCCAGCTCGCTCGCCGTCAGCTCGGGCTCACCGAGGGCGCGCCAGATCATCGCCGTCCCGACGATCCGCCCCCGGTCGCGGAAGAACGCCGCCGCGCGCGGCGCGAGCCCGTACCCGGCCAAGAAGCAGCCGAACGACGAGCGCGCCAGCGCCGGCGCCCCGCCGACGTCGGCGGCGCCGACGACCGTCGCCGTGCCGGCGTTCCAGCGCGACGGCGCGAACGGGTCCAGCGCCCGGCCGCCGTCGAGGTACTCGCGGCCGAGGCGCTCGACGTCGACGTCCGCGCCCCGGTTGACCACGACGGGCGCCGTCGTGAACGGGTTCAGCCCGCGGTCGACGGGCGTGAAGACCACCGCGGTCGCGAGCAGCGTGAGCGCCAGCCAGTCCACCGCGTGCGCGGCCAGCCGTTCGACTTCGGCGCCGCGCGGCGGCGGCGTCCCGCTGACCGGGAAGCACGACACCCGCGGCCGACAGGTTGCATGAGACATTCTCCGACCTCGCGTTTGGGACTGAGCGCGGTGGTCGGCGCGGCGGGCGTCCCTCCCCCCTCCCGATGCGTATGACTTTGGTCGTATTGCCGGCCGGCATGGCTGACGCCGCTCGTGCGCGCCCTATACGTTCGGCGAGGACGATGGAGACGGAGAGCGTGAAGCTGCTGCCGCACGCCCAGGCCCTCGGGTCGGGTGACCCGGTGCTGGCGCTGCAGGCGCACTCCCTGGACGCCGTGGTCGCGCTGATCCCGGCCGCCTTCGCGGTCTTCACCAGCGTCAGCCGGCGGCAGTCGGTCGAGCGCGCGGTCGCGCTGCAGGACCCGCGCGCCGGCGCCGAGCCGTACCCGCACGTCGCCGACCTCGGCGACGACGACCCGTTCGGCCCGCGCCTGCTCGCCCCGCCCGGCACGACGGTGCTGGCGCTCGAGCACGTCACGGCGCGCGCCCCCGAGCACGCCGCCGCGCTGCACGCCGAGGGCTGGGGCGACCGCCTCGCCATGTACCTGCGCCTGGCCGGCACGATCGCCGGCGTGGTCTCGCTGCTGCGGCCGCTGGAGCAGCCGCGGTTCTCCGCCGTCGACGCGTCGAAGCTGCGCCGCGTCCAGCCGCTGCTCGAGCACGTCTACAGCACGTCGATCGAGCCCGGCGGCGAGTCGTCGCGCCAGGTCCTGAGCGGCAGCGGGCTGACGCCGCGCGAGGTCGACGTGGCCGAGCTGGTGGGCCGCGGCGCGTCCAACGCCGAGATCGCGTGCTCGCTGCACGTCACCGAGGCGACCGTCAAGACGCACCTGACGCGGATCTACACGAAGGTCGGCGTGCGGACACGCACGCAGCTCGCGCTGCTGGTCGGGGGCGGCGTGTGATCGGACGCGCGCTCGACACGGTCGTCGGGCTCGTCGACGCGCAGGTCGCGCTCGGCCTGACGATCGACGCGCACCTGACGATCGACCGGATCGTCATGCGGTGCCCGCGTCCCGAGGACGAGCTGGCGGTCGCGCCGCTCGTCGCGAAGCTGCCGGCGCTCGAGCCGATCGACCCGTTCAGCCCCCGCCGCGCCCGCGCCGCCGGCAGCCTGATCATGTGGTCGGCGCACGTCGGCGGCGATGAGCTGGCGGCCGCCTCGATGTACGGCCGCCATCTGCGCCGCCACGGCTTCGCGCCGCCGATCTGCGTGTACTTCAGCCACGACCGGCGGATCGAGCTCGGCATCACGCTGCTGCGCCGGCTCGACGTCCCTCGCTTCGATCATCGCGCGGTCCGCCTGCTCAGCGAGTGGCAGCCGTTCCTGCAGCACGCGCTCACGCGCGCGCGGGTGCCGCCGGAGACGCCGGTGCGGCCGGCGCTGACCAAGCGCGAAGCGGCGGTCGCGGCGCTCGTCGCCGCCGGCTCGAGCAACGCCGACGTCGCGGCCGAGCTCGGCATGACCGAGGGCACGGTCAAAGCGCATCTGACGAAGGTCTACGCCAAGCTCGCGATCCGCAACCGCACCCAGCTCGCGGTTACGCTTCCGCGCGTGGAGCCCGATCGGTCGCCGAGCGCGGTCTGAGCCGTTGACCGCCGCCGAGGATCTGCTCGCCCGCGCGCAGCCGCAGCGGGGGCGCCGCATGCCTGGGCGCGAGCTGCTGGTGGAGATCGCGCTGGCCGGCTTCGTCCTGGCCGGCGCGGTCGCGTGGCCCGTGGTCGCGGGCGTCCACGACGTGGCCTGGGGCACCGCGGCGCTGCTCGTCGTCGCGTACGCGATCTCGGCGTCCGCACTGCTGTACGTGGGCGCCGGGTGCGCGCTCGCGACGCAGCTCGCGTTCGTGCCGATGCTCTGGCTGCTGCCCGCG
Organism: Solirubrobacter sp.; assembly: GCA_035555675.1. Classification (GTDB taxonomy): domain Bacteria; phylum Actinomycetota; class Thermoleophilia; order Solirubrobacterales; family Solirubrobacteraceae; genus Solirubrobacter. The sequence continues at coordinate 63,920 of DATMGH010000150.1, forward strand.
CCGCTGGTCCCGCTGTGCGTCGTCGCCGCGCTGCTGCTGTGGGCGCTGCCGGACGTGGTGCGCCGCCGCCATTCCCCGCAGCGGCTGCTGACGGCGGTCGGCAACGCGGGCTACGCGTTCGCGCCCGCGGTCGTGTTCGCCGTGGCCGCGCCCAGCTGGCGCACGGCGCTGATCGCGCTCGTCGCGCAGTGCGCGCTCGACAGCGCGCTCTCGATCGCGCGCGAGTGGCTCGGGCGCGGGATCGCGCCGACGATCCAGCTCGCGGTGATGGGCAGTGTCTACGGCGTCGACGCGCTCCTGCTGCCGGTCGCGGTCGCGATCGCCGAGCAGGCCGAGGAGGAGCCGCTGATGCTGCTCGCGATCGTGCCGCTGAGCCTGCTGCTCGCGGCGCTGGCGCACGACCGGACGCGGCGCATCGACGAGTCCGTCGCGCGGCTGGAGGAGCTGCAGCGCGAGCGCGAGCGCGTCAACGTCGCCATCCACCGCGTCGGGCGGTCGCTCGGCGCCGGTCACGACCGGATCGTCGTGCTCGAGGTCGCGCTCGGCACCGCGGTCGACGCGGTCGACGCCGCGGCCGGGCGCGCGCGGCTGTCGGGCATCCCGCGCGCGCTCGAGTTCGAAGCCGTCCCGGGCCGGCCGGGCGCGGCCCGCGCGGCGGCCTTGGACCACGCGGAGCGCGCGGCGCTCGCGGGGCGCGTCGACGCCCGCGCCGACGACGACGGCTGGTACGCGGTCGCGAACCCGCTGCGCGTGCCGCGCGACGGCCGCGAGGCGATCATCGGCGCGATGGCGGTCTGCCGGCCGGACGCGCCGTTCAGCGCCGAGGACGAGGTGCTGTTCGGCTACCTGACCGCGCAGGCGGCGGCGTCGATCCAGTCGATCGACCTGCACGACCGCCTGCGCAGCGGGCTCTCGCTCGACGCCCAGACGGGCCTGGCGAACCGCGCGCGCTTCCGTGACCTGCTGGAGGACGAGGTGCGCCGCGCGACCGCCGCCGGCAGCCCGCTCGCGCTGCTCGTGGTCGGGCTCGACCGGCTCGACCGGCACGGCAGCGAGCTGGCGGACGTGATCGTCCGCTCCGCCGGGCAGGCGCTGCGCGACCGGTCGCGCGTCCTGGACGAGCCGGCGCGCGTGCGTGATGACCGCTTCGGCGTCCTGCTTCCGGGCGCGAGGCTCGACGCGGCGCGGATCGTCGGCGACGACATCCGTTCCGCGATCGCGGCGCTCGCCGTGCCGTGGGACGGTGGTGTGGTGCGGCCGACGGCGAGCGTCGGCGTCGCCGTCCTGGCGCACCCGGACCTGACGCGCGAGGCGCTGCTGCTGGCCGCCGAACGCGCCCTCGGCGAGGCGCAGGCGGCGGGCGGCAACCTGACGCACACGCTCGGCGCGGACGCCGTCCGCGACCGGCGCTCGGCGTTCCCGCGCTGACCCGGTCTACGACCTTCGGCCGAGTTCCGCGCTCGCGGGTTTGTCGTCGGGGGCCCGGGGCCGGACGCTCTGCCGCGTCCCAACCCCGACCAGACAGGAGCCCCATCCATGCGTCTTCCCGCCGTGTTGCTCACCGTTCTCTTCGCCCTCGCGCTGTCGTCGCCGGCGCACGCGCTCGTGCTCGCTCCCGCGACGGGCTGCCCGGACGAGCAAGCTGGGACGCCGTTCGCTCCCTGGGGCGACACCGCACGGTACGTGCGCGTCGGGGACGGCGGGTTCGACCAGGGTGGGGCGGGCTGGACGCTGTCCAACGCGTCGGTGGTCGACGACAACACGCCGTGGCCCACGCTGCTCCCGGACGCGCACCGGGCGCTCGACATCAAGGGCTCGGCCACGTCGCCCGGGTACTGCATCGCGACCGACCACCCGAGCCTGCGGTTCTTCGCCCGCAACACCGGCTCGCCGCTGAGCACGCTCGTGGTCGAGGCCGTGTTCACCACCACGCTCGGGATCAAGCTCGCCGTCCCGGTCGGGCTCGTCCTCGGGTCCGGGGAATGGCGCCCGTCGCCGCGCGTGCTCGTGGTCGGGAACCTGCTGATGCTGCTGCAGCCGGGGCAGAAGACGCGCGTGTCGTTCCGGTTCACGCCGGTGGGGCTCGGTGCGCGGTGGCGGATCGACGACGTGTTCGTCGATCCGTACGCGAAGATCTGACGCCGGGGCGGCGGCGCCGAGGCGGGTCTGCCTGCACCTGTGGATGGAGCCGAAAGATCAACCTGCGGGCCGACTACAGCCGGCCGGTGCAGGCCTACGCTGGCAACGTGCGCCCATGCCGCCCATGAACCACCAGCTCGCCTCCGTTCCCCTCGCGGCCACCGGGCACCACGCGCCGCTGGAGATCGCCCTGCCGATCATCGTCGTGGTCGTCATCGCGCAAATGCTCTTCTCCCGCAGCAGAGGACGGCCGGCGATCGCCGGTGAGATCGTCGTCCGATGCAGCCAAGGTCACGTCTTCAGGACGATCTGGTCACCGCTGGGCTCGTTTGCCTCCGTCCGGCTCGGGTCGGCGAGGTTCCAGCACTGCCCGGTGGGGCACCACTGGTCACTCGTCCGACCCGTCGAGGATGCAGATCTGACCGACGAGGATCGCCGGATGCTCGACGAGCGTCGGTGACGGCCGAGCGTGTGCCACCGAAGCACTGCACTACTTCGCCGTTCCCTGGGTACGACGAGACCCAGACCGGCGAATGTGGCACCCTCACCCCACCAGAGGACGACTGACAGCTATAGCGCTGTCGCTGGTCGTGGCCGCGATCACGGCCACGACCTGCACGACGGCGGCGCACGCCGCCAAGCGCACCCGGCCTTGCCCGGCCAAGGGCGGTCAGGTCATCGCAGCGGACGTCGACGGTCGTGTGTACCGAGTGCGCAACGGAACGCTGCACCTCGCCGACTACTACGCCTGCATGACGCGCGGTCGCGGACACCGCCTCCTCGGGTATGAACCACGAGAACAATCCCCGTACTACCGGACCTTCCGGCTCGCGAGCCCGTACGTCGCCTACGTCGAGCACACGTACTCGACCGCAGGCAGCTACGTGACGCCGACGATCCGCAACATCCGCACCGGCGCCAAGGTCAAGGTCGACGTCGCCGACAACGTCTACGGGCTCGAGGTCACCCGACGCGGCGGGCTGCTGATCCTCTGGGGCGGCCAGAACCCGCGCGACCCGTTGGTCGCGCCGAAAGCACCGCCACAACTGCTCTACCGCTCCCGGCTCGGGCAGCGGCTCGTGCTCGACACCGGTGATGGGATCGACCGATCGAGCCTCGCCGTCTCACGCGATGGCACGCGCGCCTACTGGCTCAAGGACGGCGTTCCCGCCACCGCGGCTCTGCCGTAGGGAGTGCGGCGCGGTGGCGTTCGCCGGCGCGAGCGAGGGCTGGCGATGAGACCGGCGAGCTGGTTCCTTCGGCCCGAGCCCACTCGAGTCCGTTGCCGCGGTTAGGCCGGCCCCGGGCACCGGGTACGTTCGCCGTGTGCGCGCATGGTGGTTGGTCGTGGTGTTGGCCGTCGTCGCCGGTTGCGGCGGCGAAGAACAACGACGCTCAGAGCCGCACCGCGCGCGGACGAGCGCCATCCATACGAGGAACCTCGCGTCGCCCTCGGGCTATCGGATCATCGGCACGCCGCTGGTGCAGTTCGGCTATGTGTCGGAGACACTGATGTTCGTCGTGGTGCGGCTTGATCGTGAACTGCCCAAGACCCGCAGCGGCAAGCGAATAGCGGCCAAGATGCGCGTCGATGACCGCGGCGTTCGATCACTCTACGCCTTCGGGCGTCCGGCCGAGCACTGCTATCGCGCCCTCATCTTGGGAACGAAAGGGTCACCCACACTGCAGGATCCGCGCGATGGGCAGCCGGTGTCAGTCGAACTGCGGATCACCGATGCGCGCCGGCAGTTGATGGCGCCGGCGCGCTTGCAGTCCGGACTGTCCGTTGCAGAATGGCGCCGGCAAGAGCGTGCGCTTGGATGCACGCCCCCGCGGCTGGTCAACGCCACGTACAGCATCGACGAACCGACGCCAGCTCCAACGCCCTGATCCGCAACGTCGAGGAAGCGCCGACGGAGACCGAGCACGGGCTCATGCCTGCTCTGGAGGGCTCCGCCCTAGATCGCTTCCACGACGTCGATCACGCCGCCGATCAGGCAAAGGACCCCAATGAGCCGAACCCACCACGTCCGGAACCGCAGAAACTGCTCGGCGGCCGATGACCCGCGTGGCTGGCCGCGACGTGAGCGAAACGCGGGTCCGCGAGTCGCCAGCGGGCCGCTCAACGCGGCCCCCACTGCGATGAGGAAGCATCCGAGGAGCAGATCGAGCACCGGCTGAAGTCGTCCTACGCGCCTCAGATACCGACGCTCGCGCAGGCCATTACACAGCCGGTCGCAGCCACCGAGAGATGCGGGCCGTATCGCTCGTCGGTCGAATTGGCCGGGTCGCCCCGACGTAGAGGTAGCGATTGGCCGTTCGGACGTCGCCGGGGGTCTTGTTGGGTCCAGAGCCCGCCGATGTGGCGGAGCGGGTTGCGGTTGTGCTCGGTCATGCGGTTGCGGATGTCGTAGGCGGCGGTGCGGCCGCCGTCTTCCTCGTACTCGTTGCCCGATTCGTCGACGTCGTAGTCGGTGACGCCGCTCGGAGGCGAGGCGCAGTCGGGTGCGCTGGGCGGTGATCGCCGCTTGCGCTGGAAGCCATTCCCAAAGACTGACGCGACCGGCTGCCGCGGTCATCCGAAGGCATCCGGATCGCCGCGGACGCGCCGCCTGCTCGGAGTCGCCCCGCGCCTACTCGTGGCCTCTCACGTTGGGAGCGTGTCCGAGGCGCTCGCACGGCGGGATGTCGAGTTCGAGGTCGGAGGTGTGCGGTGCGCGGCGTGGCTGCACCGACCGTCGTCACCCGAACGGAAAGCTGCCGTGCGCTGTCATGGCTCACGGCACGACGGGAACGAGAGACGCTGCGTTGCCGTCCTATGCCGCGCGGGTCGCGTTCGTCAGCGAGCATCTCCAGCCGCGCTCGCCCGTGCTGACGTAAGCCGTCGCGCGGGTGCGCCCGGCGTCCGGCTCTCGGGTGTCCGTGAGGCGGAGGGGAGCATCCGGTAGACGAGCGCGAAGACGTTCGGGGCGAGGAGGAATGTGAGCAGGGCGAGCATCCACGGGGAGCGACCGTCGGTGCCGGCGCCGATCACGTGCGCGAGCGCGAGCGCGTAGACGGCGAGCGTCCAGCGGTGCAGCCACCGCCAGGTCTTGACGCCGATCCAGCGGCGCACGTAGAAGCTGCCGGCCAGGATGAGCGCGAGCCAGCCGCCGATCACGCCGAGGCCGGTCCAGAACGGCCGATAGCCCAACGCGAACGGAAGCGTGACGCCGGCGAGGTTGGGCCGTAGGTAGCCGTCGAGCAGCAGCACGCCGCCGTGGGCGGCGATCAGGCCGAGCGTGACGAGGGTGGAGGCCTCATGGTAGCGCCTGAGCCTGGCGGGCAGACCGGGCCGGCGCAGCAGCCGGCCGGACATCGCGAGTCCCAGCGAGACCGAGAGCGAGAGCAGCACGAGCGCGACGATCCCGAGCGCGCGGCTGGCGAGCCAGAAGATCTGGGTGCTGGGATCGCCTGTGGTCACGCGGCGGTTCGGGTTGCGTTGGCGGTGAGGCCGCCCGCGAGCAGCACGCTGCCGTCGTCGAGGATCAGCGCGCCGCCGTGACGGGCGAGCAGCTCGCGGCCGGCGCGCGGTCCGCGCAGGAGCGCGGTCTTGGCGAGCGTCTCGGCTTCGAGCGCGGTCGGTGCGAGCGCGGTGGCCTGAATGACGCCGGTCCAGGCGGGCGTGCCGCGGCCGGGGTCGATTAGGTGGTGGGAGTAGCCGTGGTCGGTGCGCCAGATCCGCGTGCGGAGGCCGCTGGTGGCCACCGCGCCGGCGGTGACGACGAAGCTGTGGGCGACCTGGTCGTGCAGCGGGTGCTGGATGTGTACGACGCGCGGAGCCGGGTGGGTCCCGCCGATCCGCATGTCGCCGCCCGCGTCCACGACGAAGGTGCTGTGGCGGGCGAGCAGCTGCGCTGCGAGGTCGGCGGACAGGCCCTTGGCGGTGCCGCCGAGGTCGAGCCGCACGCCCGCGGGGAGCCGGATCGCGTTCTGGGCAGCGTCGACGGCGACGTCCATCCAGCGTGCGGGCCGGCGTGGCGCGGCTGGCCGACGGTCCGGCGCGGCGCGCAGCGCGTCGGCCAGCGGCGCGGGAGCCTGGCCGTCACGCGACCCGGCGTAGCCGGCTCGCTCGAGATCGTCGAGGATCGTCGGATCCACGAGACCGTCGCTGCTGCGCGCCGCCCAGAGCGCCGCATCGACGGCGCGCAGCAGCATCGGCGACACCACCACGTCCCCGCCGGCGCGAGCGTTGAGCAGACCGAGCTCACTGCCGGCGTCAAAGCGCGTCAGCGCGCGATGCAGCCGCCGGAACAGCGCATGGACGCGCAGCGCGTCCATGCGCTGCGCCGGGTCGACGAGGACACGGACGTCGGTACCGAAGACGTGGAAGCGATGATCGTGCTCGGCCACGGTCACGACGTGCGGGTGGTGACGGGCGCGGGCGCCTGCGCGCGCTGACCCCCGTCCGGGGCGGTGAGCTGTCCGCTCGGCTGGGCGAGCGCCGCGGCCGAGTCGCTGTGCTTGTGCAACAGATCGGCGAACATCACCGACCAGACGAGCACGGCCGCGACCATCGCGATCGCCGCCAGCCGCAACACGGTCGCGGCAAGCGACAGACGGTGCGTGGCCGGCGTGGCGCGGCTAGTCATGGTCCTCGCGCTCGTCCTCATCGCCCTTGACATCTCGGGGCTGCACCGCGCGAGCGGACTCGCTGTGCTCCGGCGTGGCGGCGGTCGGCTGGGCAGCGGAGATCGGCGGCCTGGGTTGATCGTGGCGGGCGGCGAGCCCCGCGACGGAGATCCCGGCCAGGAAGACGGCGGTGACGGCGCCGGCGATCCGGATGCGCGTCTTGTCGGTCATCGCTCAGTCGTCCGTGATCTCATGGCCTTCAGCCTGGCCGGGCCGGTCAAGACACGGGTAAGAGCGAATCCAGAAGCCGCTTACCGGCCCGGATCGGCGCTTAGCATGAATCGCGACATGCGGATCCTGGTCGTCGAGGACGAGCGCACGCTGGCCGGCTTCATCGCGCAGGCGCTGCGCGCCGAGGGCTACGCCCCAACGGTCATCCACGACGGCGACGCCGGCGCGGCCGAGGCGCTGACCGGCGACTACGCGCTCGTGCTCCTGGACCTGATGCTCCCGGGCCGCAGCGGCCTGGAAGTCCTGGACGCAATCCGCGCGCACCAGCCCGAGCTGCCGGTGATCGTCGTGACCGCGCAGGGCGCCGTGGAGCAGCGCGTCGAGGGGCTGGACCGCGGCGCCAACGACTATGTGACCAAGCCGTTCTCGTTTGAGGAGCTGCTCGCACGCGTGCGGGCGCAGCTGCGCGCGCCCGGCCAGCGCGCGGCGTCGGTGCTGGAGGCGGGCGGCGTGCGGATCGACCTGCGCACCCGGCGGGTCGAGCGCGACGGCGGCGAGGTGCAGCTGACGGCACGCGAGTTCGAGCTGCTGGCCTATCTGGCGCGCCATCCCGATCAGGTGCTCTCGCGCGAGCAGATCCTCAACGCGGTATGGGGGTTCGACTTCGACCCGGGCACCAAGGTGCTGGAGGTCTACATCGGCTACCTGCGCCGCAAGCTCGACCAGGACGGCGAGGGGCCGATCGAGACCGTGCGCAACGTCGGCTACCGTCTGCGCGCGCCCCATGGCTAGGCGGCTGGTGCCGGGCGGCCTGCGCGCGCAGCTCGCGCTCGCGATCGCTCTGGTGACCGCGGTCGCGCTGACGGTCAGCTTCGTGGCGGTGTACCGGGGAACGGGCGCGCGGCTGCGGGACCGCATCGACGCGGACCTGGTGACCCAGGTGGGCGAGTGGGATCAGCTGCGCGCCGGGACCCAGCTGGCCAATGCCCGCGATGTTGAGCGGTTCGCGCGGCGCTTCATCGACTCCCAGAGCTATCACCCGGCGTCGCGCGTGTTCGTCATCGACGTGGCCGGCGGCGAGCCGGTGACGAACCACCCGCGGATCCTCAAGCAGGAGCAGGCCCGCGAGCACGAGAACGAGCCCGAAGAGCAGGACGAGCTCGTCGACGGGCTGCTCGACGCGCCGGTCGGGCTGTCGGACGTCTCGGTCGAGGAGGCGGGTCGGATGCGCGTGCTCGTGCGACCGATCGCCAACGACGGCCGGCGCATCGGGACGCTGTACGTGGCCGATCCGTTGACGCCCGTCAGCGATGCGCAGGCGAGCCTGCTGCGCACGTTCGCGCTGGTCGGGTCGCTGGCACTCGCGCTGGCGGTGGCGGTGGGCGTGGCCATCGCGACGCTGATCGCGCGGCCGCTGCGGCGGATGGCCGGCGTCGCGGCCGCCGTCGACTCGGGCGACCTGTCGCTGCGCGCGGGGACCGTCGGCGCCCGCGGCGAGGTCGGCGTGCTCGCCGGCGCGTTCGACCACATGCTCGCCCGGCTCGAGCGCGCCTTCGCCCGCCAGCGCAACTTCGTCTCCGATGCGTCTCATGAGCTGCGCACGCCGCTGGCCGTACTGCGCGCCCAGGTCGAGCTGCTCGATCGCGAGAGTGACGAGCACGCCCGCCGCGAGGGCACTCGCGTGCTGCTGCGGCGGCTCGACGAGCTGGACCGGCTGGTCGACGACCTGCTCACCCTGGTGAGCGCCGAGGCCGGCCGCCTGGTCCAGCCGCGCCCGATCGATCTCGAGGACTTCTTCGAGGACGTGCGTCGCGACCTGCCGCTGTTCGGCGAGCGCGACTTCCACGTCGAGCCGGTCGCCGGGATCCTGCAGGTGGATCCCGACCGGCTCACCCAGGTGCTGCGCAACCTCGTCCGCAACGCCGTCGCGCACACCGAGCCCGGCGGCCGGGTCGCGGTGATCGCCCAGGCGCGCGACGGGTGGCTGACGATCGCGGTCTCAGACGATGGGCCGGGCATCCCGCCCGAGCAGCTCGAGCGCGTGTTCGAGCGTTTCCACCGCGTCGATGAGGGACGGGCGCGCGAGCGCGGCGGCACCGGGCTCGGACTCGCGATCGCCCGCGCGATCGTCGAAGCCCACGGCGGCCGCATCTGGGCTGAGTCCACACCGGGCGCGGGCGCGACGATCGCGCTCGAGCTGCCCGGCTACCGGCCCGCCGCCACCGGTGCCGGCATCAGGCCGTAGCGCTCGGCCAGTGCGTCGCTGCAGCCGCGAGCGATGAGGATCGCGTCGGTGGGGGTGGCGGGGCGCATCGTCATCGCGCGAGAACGCGGTAAGAGGCTTCTGACCCGACGCTTACGACGGTCTCACCGGCGCCGCGGACCCTGAGTGCATGACCTCAGCGGGCATCGTGATCGCCGGCGGCGGCCTGGCCGCCCAGCGCGCCGCAGAGACGCTGCGCCGCCACGGCTACGACGGCGCACTGACCATGCTCGCCGCTGAACCGGAGCTGCCGTATGACCGGCCGCCGCTGTCCAAGCGATTCCTGGCCGGCGAGCTCGACGAGAGCGAGCTGCGCTTCCGCGACGATGGGTGGTACGCCGAGCGCGAGATCGATCTGCGGCTCGGCGACCCGGCGACGCAGCTGGACGTGGCGCAACGAGCGGTCGTGCTCCGGTCCGGCCGGCGCGTGCGTTTCTCGCGACTGCTGATCGCCACCGGCAGCGCGCCGCGGCGCCTGCCGGGCACGGCCGGCTACGACAACGTGCACGAGCTGCGCACGCTCGCCGACGCGCACCGCCTGCGCGCCACCGTGGCGCCCGGCTCGCGCGTGGTCGTCGTCGGCGCCGGGTTCATCGGCCAGGAGGTCGCATCCACCGCGAACCGGCTGGGCGCCGAGGTCACACTCGTCGAGGCGCTCCCCGCACCGCTCGCGGGCGTGCTCGGCACCGAGCTCGGGCATTGGTTCGCCCGGCTGCACGGCGAGCACGGCATCGACGTCCGGCTGTCGGCCCGGATCGCCCGCCTGCACGACGCGCGAACGGTCACCGCGGTGGACCTCGACGGCGGCGAGCGGATCGCCTGCGACAGCCTCGTGGTCGGCATCGGCACGGTCCCCGCCACCGGCTGGCTGGACTCCAGCGGCCTTGACGATCGCGGTGTGCCCGTCGACGCCGCCTGCGCCACCGCTGTCCCCGGCGTCTACGCGGCTGGCGACGCCAGCCGCCCGTTCGACCCGCACGTCGGCGCGCACGTCCGCACCGAGCACTGGGAGGCCGCCGCACGCCAGGGCGCGACGGCCGCCCGGGCGATGCTCGGCCTCGAGAGCCCGCCGGCCCCGCCGCCGAGTTTCTGGAGCGACCAGCACGGGATCCGCATTCAGTACCTCGGCCACGCCTACGGCGCGGACCGCATCGCCGTCGAGGGCGACCCGGCCGCCCGCGACTTCACAGCCACCTTCACCCGCGACGGGCACCCCGTCGGCGCGCTGCTCGTTGGGCGCCCGCACGCGCTCGCAGCGATGCGCCGGCGCCTCACCACCACTCCGGAAGGGAACGCAGCATGACCCTCATCGCCCATGTCGACGAATTCGCCTGCGCCGCCCACGGCGACTGCGCGCTCGCCGCTCCCGGCGTCTTCACGATCGAGGACATCGCCGTCGTCACCGGCGTGGGCACCGACGAGGCGACCCTCGCCGCCGCCCGCGCCTGCCCCGCCGGCGCCATCACCCTCACCGACGCGACCACCGGCGCCCAGGTGTACCCATAGCCCGACCACCACGAGGAGCATCACCCATGGTTCCAACGCAGATCCGTCGCGTGGCCGCGGCCCTCCTGGCCGCGACCGGCGCCCTCCACCTCATCCTCGCTCCCGAGTATCTGGGTGAGAAGGCGTATGTCGGCGTGCTGTTCATCCTCGGCGGCCTCGGCTCACTCGCCGTCGCCGCGCGCCTGTGGACCCGCCACGACCGAGTCACATGGGCGCTCGGCGCCCTGATAGCCACCGGCATGGCCGTCGGCTTCATCCTCAGCCGCACCGTCGGCCTGCCCGGCTTCCACGAAAGCGAGTGGGAGCTCTCGGGCATCGTCTCCGTGCTGCTCGAGGCCGGCTTCATCGGAGCGCTCGCGTGGCACACGCGTGCCGTCGACCTCACGCCGGGGAGCCCCCGCGCGCTGGCGTGACACGGCCCACGAGCCCTGGCCGGCCCAGACTGAAGCTCGAGCACGACGGGCTTCTGCGGTCCACTGCGGAGCGGGAGCGACGGGACTCGAACCCGCGACCTCCGGCGTGACAGGCCGGCGCTCTAACCAACTGAGCTACGCCCCCAGGCGCGCGGAAATAGTAGCGCCCCACCCCCGAGCCCGAGCCGAGAGGTCCGGATCGGCACCGCGACGTGGCGGCACGATCCGGTTTCACGGAGGCGTCAACCGATTTGGACCCAGAGGCGGGGCACCGCCAAATGTAATGGCACGGCGCCCCGAGCGGCGATCCGAAGCGACGCGATCAGCCCGCGCGACTAGCGCTTCTCATCGAGGGGTATGCCCCGAGCCATGTACATCGGTGTAGGGACACTCCTGGTAATCATCATCATCCTGCTGTTGATCCTGATCCTGTAGTGCGCTCGGGTTAGCCCCACCCACACTTCGGTGGGGCGCCGCAGGCCGACTGGCCGGTGCGCGCGACTGACGCGCGCCGGCCACGTCGGCAGCCTCCTCCGTACACATGTCGAGGAGGTCACCAGTGCCCAAGAAGAACCTCGCTGCGCGCGCCGGATACTGGAGCGCGAAGCACCGCAAGCTCGCCATCGGGGGGTGGCTCGCGTTCGTCGTCGTCGCGTTCGTCCTGGGCGGCGCGATCGGGACGAAGACGCTCGCCGACGAGGACTCCGGCAACGGGTCATCGCGCGTCGCCGACACCGCGATCAGCCACGCCGGGTTCCCGAAGAAGGCGGACGAGCAGGTGATGGTCCAGGGCACGACGCTCAAGGCCACCGACCCGGAGTTCAAGACCGCGGTCGACGACGTCATCGTCCGCCTGCAGCACGCGCACCACGTGACCGACATCGCGTCACCGTTCGCAAAGGGCAACGAGGGCCAGATCTCCAAGGACGGCCGCTCGGCACTGGTCACGTTCTCGATCCCGGGTGACGAGGACCTCGACGCCAAGGTGACCTCCTCCCTCGACGCCACCGCCGCCGCGCAAAAGGCCCATCCGGACCTGCGCATCGAGCAGTTCGGCGACGCGTCGGCCGACAAAGCGCTCGGCGCCTCGCTCGACGACGACTTCAAGCGGGCCGAGTTCCTCAGCCTCCCGATCACGCTGCTGATCCTGATCGTCGCGTTCGGCGCGCTGGTCGCCGCGGGCGTCCCGCTGATCCTCGCGCTGACCGCCGTGATGGCGACGCTCGGCCTCGTCGGCCCGATCAGCCAGCTGATCCCGATGGAGGACTCGGCGAACTCCGTGATCCTCCTGATCGGTCTTGCGGTCGGCGTCGACTACTCGATGTTCTATCTACGCCGCAAGATGGAGGAACGTGACGCGGGAAGATCGCCTGAAGCGGCGCTCGAGTTCGCCGCCGCGACCTCCGGCAAGGCCGTGCTCGTCTCCGGCCTCACCGTGATGATCGCGATGGCGGGCATGTTCTTCGCCGGCAACGCGGTCTTCACGAGCTTCGCGGTCGGCACGATCCTCGTCGTCGCGGTCGCGATGCTCGGCAGCGTCACCGTCCTCCCCGCCGTGCTGTCCAAGCTCGGCGACCGGGTCGAGAAGGGCCGCGTGCCGCTGCTCGGCCGCCTGCGCCACCGCAACCACGGCGAGTCGCGCGTCTGGGGCTTCATCATCGACAAGGCGCTCGCCCGCCCGAAGCTCAGCGTCGTCGCCGCGACGACCGTCCTGCTCGCGCTCGCGCTGCCCGCGCTGAACATGAAGACGATCAACCCGGGCGCGGCCGGCCTCCCGCACGACCTGCCGATCGTCCAGACCTACGAGCGCATCCAGCACGCGTTCCCGGGCGGCCCGCTGCCCGCGCTCGCGGTGGTGCAGGCCAAGGACGTCACCACCCCCGAGGTGCAGAAGGGCATCGACGAGCTCAAGGCCACCGCGACCGGCCCGACGAGCGTGCTGGTCAGCCCGAACAAGCAGGTCGCGGTCGTCTCCCTGCCGCTCCCGGGCAACGGCACCGACGACCGCTCCAACACCGCGCTCGCCCACCTGCGCGACACGACGATCCCGCAGACGATCGGCCGCGTCCAGGGCACCGAGACCAACGTCACCGGCATCACCGCCGGCTCGAAGGACTTCAACGACCGCATGAACAGCCGCCTGCCGATCGTCTTCGCGTTCGTGCTCGGGCTCGCGTTCCTGCTGCTGCTGGTCACGTTCCGCAGCATCGTCGTCCCGCTGAAGGCGATCGTCCTCAACCTGCTGAGCGTCGGCGCCGCCTACGGCGTGCTCACGTTCGTCTTCCAGGACGGGCACTTCGAGAACCTGCTCAACTTCCGTTCCGCCGGCGGCATCACCAGCTGGCTGCCGCTGTTCCTGTTCGTGATCCTGTTCGGCCTGAGCATGGACTACCACGTGTTCATCATCAGCCGCATCCGCGAGGCAGTCGACGGCGGGATGAGCACGGACAAGGCGGTCGCGCACGGCATCAAGGCCACCGCGGGCGTGGTGACCAGCGCGGCGGTCGTGATGGTCGCCGTCTTCTCGATCTTCGCCACGCTCAGCATGATCGAGTTCAAGCAGATGGGCGTCGGCCTGGCCGTGGCGATCCTGGTGGACGCGACGCTCGTGCGCGCGGTGTTGCTGCCGGCAACAATGAAGCTGCTCGGCGAGCGCAACTGGTACCTCCCGCGCGGGCTGCACTGGTTGCCGAAGTGGGAACACGACAAGACGCCGGAGGCCGCGCGCGCCTAACCTCTGGCGCCTATGCGAATCGGCGTACTCACCGGCGGCGGCGACTGCCCCGGACTCAATGCGGTCATCCGGGCCATCGTCCGCAAAGGGATCAACGCGTATGGCCATGAATTCGTCGGCTTCCGCTACGGCTGGGCCGGCGTCCTGAACAACGACTGTGCGGATCTCACGCTCGAGAGCACGCGCGGGATCCTGCACCGCGGCGGGACGATCCTCGGGTCGTCCCGCACCAACGTCTACAAGGTCGAGGACGGCCTGAAGAAGGTGCAGGCGGCGCTCGAGGCGCAGAACCTCGACGCGCTGATCCCGATCGGCGGCGAGGACACGCTCGGCGTCGCGGGCAAGCTGCACGAGGACGGGATCCCCGTCGTCGGCGTCCCGAAGACGATCGACAACGACCTCGCGGCGACCGACTTCACGTTCGGCTTCCAGACCGCGGTCCAGATCGCGACCGACGCGATCGACCGCCTGCACACGACCGCCGAGTCCCACAACCGCGTGCTGGTGGTCGAGGTCATGGGCCGCCACGCGGGCTGGCTCGCCGTCTACTCGGGCATCGCGGGCGGCGCGGACGTGATCCTGATCCCGGAGCGGCCGTTCGACATCGACGAGGTCTGCGAGCACCTCAAGCGCCGCCACTCGCGCGGGACGACGTTCTCGATCGTGGTCGTCGCCGAGGGCGCCACGCCCAAGGACGGCGGCCTGCTCACGCAGCACCAGACGACCGACGCGTTCGGCCACGTGCGCCTCGGCGGCATCGCGCTCGAGCTGGAGAAGGCGATCGAGGAGCGGACCGGGTACGAGTCCCGCATGACGATCCTCGGCCACGTCCAGCGCGGCGGCACCCCGCTGGCGTTCGACCGCGTGCTCGGGACCCGCTTCGGCGTCTCGGCGGTCGACGCGATCAGCGAGGGCGATTACGGGAAGATGGTCGCGCTGCGCGGGACGCGGATCGAGCGGGTGCCGCTCGCCGAGGCGCTCGCCGAGCCCAAGCTGGTGGACTCTGAGCTCTACGAGACTGCCGAAGTCTTCTTCGGCTGAGATCTTCGCGGCCGTCGTCCTGACGGGCCTCAATCTGCGGCCGCTGTTCGGGAGCCTCCCGCCGTTGCTGGCGGACGTGCGGGAGGACCTCGGCCTGAGCGCGGCCGCGGCGGGCCTGTTGACGACGGGCCCGCTGCTCTGCCTCGGCCTGCTCGCGCAGCTCGGCCCGGCGATCGCGCGCCGGCATCCGATCGAGCGGCTGCTCGTCGTCGCGTCGCTGGCGACCGCGCTCGGCACGGGGCTGCGGGGGCTCGGCGGGATCGCGCCGCTGTACGCGGGCACGGTGCTCGCGGGGGCGGCGATCGCGCTGTCGCAGGTGGTCGTGCCCGCGTGGGTGCGGGCGAAGGCGCCCGAGCGTGCGGGCGTGCTGACCGGCGCGTACTCGATGTCGCTGGTCGCGGGGGCGACGGTGGCCACGTTCACCGCGATCCCGTTCCAGAACTGGTTCGGCGGGTGGGAGGCGGCGCTGGCCGTGTGGGCGCTGCCGGCGGTCGTCGCCGCGGCGGTCTGGGTGCCGTTGGCGGCGCGGGCGCACGACCCGGTCCCGGCGCCGCGCGGCGAGCCGCTCTGGCGCGAGCCGACCGCCTGGTCGATAGGGCTGTTCATGGGGCTGCAGTCGATGGCGTTCTTCTCCACGATCACGTGGCTGCCCGAGCTGTTGGAGGCGGACGGGTTCAGCGAGGGCACCGCGGGCTTCATGACCGGGCTGACCCAGCTGATCCAGGTCGCGCCCGCGTTCGCGATCCCCGTGCTGGCCGCGCGCTCGCGGTCGCAGTGGCACCTGCTGGCGGTGATCGTGGGCACCTCGCTGATCGGGCTGACCGGCGTGCTGGTGGCGCCCGGCGCCGCGCTGCTGTGGATGGTGGTCCTCGGCGTCGGCCAGGGCGGCGCGCTCGGCCTGGGGCTGATCCTGCCGATCCTGCGCGGGCGCGACCCCGGCCAGGTCGCGGGGATGGTGGCGATGTCGATGGGCGTCGGCTACATCATCGCGTCCGCCGGGCCGGCGTTGGTCGGCGCGGCTCACGACGTCACGGGCGGCTGGACCTGGCCCGTGATCCTGCTCCTGGTCATGACGGCCGCGCAGGCGCCGGCCGCCCGCAAATCTGTAACGAACTAGGTGCAATCTCGTCTTGTTCCGTCACACGGCCCCGGCCAGGCTGTGACGGGTGGAGTCGACGAGTTGCCTGACAGGACGGTTTCTGACTCCACCCGACACGGTGCTGGCCGAGATCGCCGCTCGGCAGCACGGGCTGGTCACGATCGAGGACCTGCGGGCCGCCGGCTTGAGCTCGAGCGCGGTGAGCAAGCGCCGCGCCCGCGGGGTGCTGCACCGGGTCCATCGCCGCGTCTACGCCGTCGGGCACGCGGCCCTTTCACGCGAAGCGCGGTTTCTCGCCGCCGTGCTCGCGGCCGGTGATCGGGCGGCGCTGAGCCGGCTCGCGGCGGCCGAGCTCTGGAAGTTGAGCCGGGTCCGCAAGGCACCGATCACGGTGGTGGCCCCGCGCCGCGTGCGGATCGACGGCGTGCGCGTGCAATGCTGCCCGCGGCTCGATCCGCGCGACGTGACGCGGCACCGCGACGTCCCGGTCACGACCGTCGCGCGCACGATCGTCGACCTGGCCGAGATCCGGACCGCGCCGCAGGTCGCCAACGTCATGTACGAAGCCGCGTACCGCGACCTGCTCGACCTCGACGCGGTGGAGGAGACGGCCGCGCGGCTGGCCGGCCGGCACGGCCTCGGCACGCTCGAAGCCGCGCTCGACGCACACCGCAGGGGCAGCGCGGGAACCAAGAGCGCGAAGGAGGACGCGTTCCACGCGCTGGTCGGCGCCAAGCCGATCGTCAACGTCAAGGTCCTCGGCGAGGAGGTCGACGCGTACTGGCCGGAGCAGCGGCTGATCGCCGAAGTGGACGGGCCGGGCCACGAGCGACCGCGGGCGCGGCGCCGCGACGCGGCGCGCGACCGCAAGCTGCGCGCCGCCGGATACACGGTCCTGCGCTTCACCACCGTCGAGGTCGAGCGCGAGCCGCACGCGGTCCGGGCGCGGGTTCAGGCCGCCCTGAACGGCAGCCCGACGTAGTTCTCGGCCAGCGCCGTGGACAGCGCGCGCGACCCCACGGTCTCGCGCAATTGGGCGAGCTGCAGCCGCAGCTGGAACGCGTCGCCGATCCGGTGCAGCATCGACGTCATCCACCAGGAGAAGTGCTGCACGCGCCAGACGCGCTCGAGCGCGCGCGAGGAGTAGGCGTCCAGTCCCGAGCCGTCGCCGCCGTAGAACGCCTCGATCGCGTGCGCGAGCAGGTAGACGTCCGCCATCGCCGTGTTCAGGCCCTTGGCGCCGGTCGGCGGGACGATGTGCGCGGCGTCGCCGGCCAGGTACAGGCGCTCGAACTGCATCGGCTCGGCCACGAACGAGCGCATCGGCGTCACGCTCTTCTCCAGCACGCGCCCGCGGTTGACGCGCAACCCGAAGCGGCGGTCCAGCTCGTCCCAGATCGCCGCGTCGGTCCACACCGGCTCGTCCGGCGCGCACTGCAGGTACATGCGCGTGACCGACGGCGAGCGCATCGACGCCAGCGCGAACCCGCGCTCGTGGCGCGCGTAGATCAGCTCCTCGGAGACCGGCGCGCACTCGGCCAGGATCCCGAGCCAGCCGAACGGGTACTCGCGCTCGTACACGGTCAGCGCGTGCGCGATCGCCGGCCGGCAGACGCCGTGGAACCCGTCGCAGCCCGCGATCAGGTCGCAGCGCAGCTCGTGCGCCGCGCCCTCGTGGACGAACGAGACCGCCGGCGCGACCGGGTCCACGCGCACGTCGGAGACCTCGAACAGCAGCGGCGCGCGCCGGGCCTCGATCAGGTCCTTGACGACCTCCTGCTGGCCGTAGATCGTGATCGCGCGCCCGCCGGTCAGCGCGTCGAAGTCGATCCGGTGCCCCTCGCCCTCGAAGCGCAGCTCGACGCCCCGGTGCACCAGCCCCTGCGCGTGCATCCGCGCGCCCAGCCCGACCTCGTCCATCAGCTCGACCGTCGCCTGCTCGAGCACGCCGGCACGCACGCGGTGCTGCACGTACGCGCGGTCGCGCGCCTCGAGGATCACGGACTCGATGCCGCGCAGCTCGAGCAGCCGCCCGAGCATCAGCCCCGCGGGCCCGCCCCCGACGATCGCGACCTGGGTGCGCATGCCGACGGAAGCCTACCTGATAGCGTTCGTTCTCCGCACGCTCGTTCCCTATGCGCACATCACTGCCTGAAGCCATCGCCGACCTCGTCCACGACGGCGACACCGTCGCCCTCGAGGGCTTCACGCACCTGATCCCCGTCGCCGCCGGCCAGGAGATCATCCGCCAGCGCAGGCGGGATCTCACGCTCGTCCGTATGACGCCGGACATCGTCTACGACCAGCTGATCGGCGCCGGCTGCGCGCGCAAGCTGATCTTCAGCTGGGGCGGGAACCCGGGCGTCGGCTCGCTGCACCGGTTCCGCGAGGCGGTCGAACGCGGCGAGCTGGAGATCGAGGAGCACAGCCACGCCGGCATGGCCAACCGCTACGTGGCGGCCGCGTCGAACCTGCCGTTCGCGGTCCTGCGCGGCTACACCGGCACCTCGCTGCCCGAGCAGACCGACACGATCAAGCCGATCACCTGCCCGTTCACGGGCGAGACGCTGACCGCGGTCCCGGCGCTCGACCTCGACGTCGGCATCATCCACGCCCAGCGCGCGGACACCCAGGGCAACGTGCAGCTCTGGGGGCAGGTCGGCGTGCAGAAGGAGACCGTGCTCGGCGCCAAGCGCAGCCTCGTCACCGTCGAGGAGATCGTCGACGAGCTGACGCCGCTGCCGTACGCGGTCGTGCTGCCGCGCTGGGTCGTCACCCGCGTCGCGCTCGTCCCCGGCGGCGCCAAGCCCTCCTACGCCCAGGACTACTACGAGCGCGACAACGACGCCTACCGCGCCTGGGACGCGACCAGCCGCGACCCCGAGGCGTTCGCGCGCTGGCTGGAGACGCTGTGACCGCCGACTACACCGCCGACGAGATGATGAGCGTCGCCGCCGCCCGTGCGCTGCACGACGTGCGGTCGTGCTTCGTCGGCATCGGGCTCCCGTCGACCGGCGCGAACCTCGCCCGCCGCACGCTCAACCCCGACCTCGTGCTGGTCTACGAAGCGGGCGCGATCGGCGCCAAGCCGCCGCGGCTGCCGCTCTCGATCGGCGACGGCATGCTCGGCGAGACCGCCGACGCCGTGGTCGGCGTGCCGGAGATCTTCAACTACTGGGTCCAGCCCGGCCGGATCGAGGTCGGCTTCCTGGGCGCCGCGCAGATCGACCGCTTCGCGAACATCAACACGACCGTGATCGGCGCCTACGACCATCCCAAGGTCCGCCTGCCGGGCGCCGGCGGGGCGCCGGAGATCGCCGCCTCCTGCGGCGAGGTGATCGTGATCGTGCGCCAGACCCCGCGCGCGCTCGTCGAGCGGGTGGACTTCGTGACGTCGGTCGGCAACGGCCCGCGCGACCGGGCGGCGCTCGGCCTGCGCGGCAAGGGGCCGACGAAGGTCATCACCGACCTCGGGATCCTCGAGCCGGACGCGACGACGCGCGAGCTGGTGCTCACCCACGTGCACCCGGGGGTGACCGCCGAGCAGGCGATCGAGGCCACGGGCTGGCCCCTGCGCGTCGCCGGCCCGCAGACCACCGAACCGCCCACCGCCGCCGAGCTCCACGCCCTCCGGGAACTGACATGACCGCCTACGTCCTCGACGCCGTCCGCACCCCCTTCGGCCGCTTCGGCGGCGCCCTGGCCGGCGTCCGGCCGGACGACCTCGCCGCCCAGGTCGTCGAAGCGACGCTCGAGCGCACCGGCGTCGACCCGGCGGCGATCGACGACGTCGTCTTCGGCAACGCCAACGGCGCCGGCGAGGACAACCGCAACGTCGCGCGCATGGCGGCGCTGCTCGCCGGCCTGCCGACGTCGGTGCCCGGCAGCACGGTCAACCGGCTGTGCGGGTCCAGCCTGGAGGCCGCGATCCAGGCCAGCCGCGCGGTCGAGACCGGGGACGCCGAGCTGATCCTGGCCGGCGGCGTCGAGTCGATGAGCCGCGCGCCCTGGGTCCTGCTCAAGCCGGAGCGCGCGTACCCCGCGGGGCCGGAGACGCTGTGGTCGACCACGCTCGGCTGGCGCATGGTCAACCCGAACATGCCGTCGCAGTGGACGATCTCGCTCGGCGAGAGCACGGAGAAGCTGGCGGGCATCCACGGCGTCGGCCGCGAAGCGCAGGACGCGTTCGCGCTGCGCAGCCACCAGCGCGCGGACGCGGCCTGGAACGCCGGCTTCTACGACCCGTGGGTGACGCCGGTCGGCGAGCTGGCGCGCGACGAGGGCATCCGCGCCGACACGAGCCTCGAGAAGCTGGCCAGGCTCAAGCCGGCGTTCGTGAAGGACGGCGGGACCGTGACGGCCGGCAACGCGTCGCCGCTCAACGACGGCGCGGCGGCGGTGCTGATCGGCAGCGAGAAGGCGGGGCTGGAGCCGCTCGCGCGGATCGCGGGCCGCGGCGTCTCGGCGGTCGACCCGGACGTCTTCGGCATCGGCCCGGTCGAGGCGGCCAACCGCGCGCTCAAGCGCGCCGGGATCGGCTGGGGCGACGTCGACGCGGTCGAGCTCAACGAGGCGTTCGCCGCCCAGTCGCTGGCCTGCCTGGGCGCGTGGGGCGAGCTGGACCCCGAGCGCGTGAACGTCAACGGCGGCGCGATCGCGATCGGCCACCCGCTCGGCGCGTCCGGCGCGCGCATCATCGGCACGCTGGCCTATACGCTGCGCGCGAACGGCTGGCGCTACGGGGTCGCGGCGATCTGCATCGGCGTCGGCCAGGGCCTCGCGATCGTCTTGGAGGCGGCATGAGCGACGATGAGCTCCCACCACTCGACTACCCCGCGTACGTCTCGACGCGCCTGCGGCACCCGACGCAGCCGCTGATCGTCCTCCCCCAGCGGCTGACCGAGCTGACCGGGCCGGTGTTCGGCGACGGCGCGGTCGGCGAGCTCGACCACGACCTCACCCGTCAGCACGCGGGCGAGCCGATCGGCCAGCGGATCATCGTGCACGGGCACGTCCGCGAGGAGGACGGGCGGCCGGTGCCGGAGACGCTGATCGAGGTCTGGCAGGCCAACGCGGGCGGGCGCTACCGGCACCGCTGGGACACGTGGCCGAGCCCGATCGACCCGAACTTCAGCGGCGCCGGGCGGACGCTGACCGACCGCGACGGGTACTTCCGCTTCGTCACGATCAAGCCCGGCATCTACCCGTGGGGCAACCACGCGAACGCGTGGCGGCCCGCGCACATCCACTTCTCCCTGTTCGGCCGCGCGTTCACCCAGCGCCTGGTCACGCAGATGTACTTCCCGGACGACCCGATGTTCTTCCAGGACCCGATGTACAACGCGGTCGCCGACCGCGACCCGGAAGCGGCGAAGCGGATGATCTGCGCGTTCGACTACGAGTCGACCGAGGAGCAGTGGGCGCTCGCGTTCCGCTGGGACATCGTGCTGCGCTCGACGCCGATGGAGGAGTCGTGACGACGCCGTCGCAGACCGTCGGGCCGTTCCTGTCGATCGGGCTGCGCGACGCGCCCGAGGCGGTGCCCGCGGGGACGCCCGGGCGGATCCGCCTGCACGGCCTGGTGCTGGACGGCGCCGGCGCGCCCGTGCCGGACGCGCTCGTGGAGACGTGGCAGGAGGCCGGGTTCGCCCGCTGCGGCACCGACGACGACGGCCGCTGGGCGATCTTCACGGTGCGGGCGCCGTACATCGACGTGAGCGTGTTCGCGCGCGGGCTGCTCAACCGGGTGATCACGCGCGTGCACTTCGCCGAGGAGGACGTGGACGCGGCCGTGCCCGCGGCGCGCCGCCACACGCTGGTCGCGACGCCGGACGGCGACGGGCGCCGGTTCGACATCCGCCTGCAGGGCGAGGATGAGACCGTCTTCTTCGAGCTCTGACGTCTTCGCGGGCGTGCTCGCGCGCGGCGGCGTGGCGGCGCGCGTGGACGGCGCGGCGTGGGTGCGCGCGCTGCTGGACTTCGAGCTGGCGCTGGCGCGCGTCCAGACGCGCCATGGCGTCCTGAGCGCCGAGCAGCTGGCGGAGATCGAGGCGGCGTGCACGGTCGAGCTCGACGCGGCGGCGATCGGCGTGGAGGCGGCGGCGATCGGCAACCCCGCGGGCGCGGTGGTCGCGGCGCTGCGGGCGGTGACCGACGCGCCGGTGCACCACGGCGCGACCAGCCAGGACGCGGTCGACACCGCGGCGATGCTGGTGACCAAGCGGGCCTTGGGTCCCCTGCTGGGCGACCTGCGCGGGGCGGCCAACGCGGCCGCGGCGCTGGCCGCCGAGCACCGGGCGACGCCGATCATGGGCCGCACGCTGCTGCAGCGGGCCAAGCCGACCACGTTCGGGCTCAAGGCGGCCGGCTGGATGCTCGCGCTCGACGAGGCCGCGGACGCCCTCGGCCGCGTCCCGCTCGCGGCGCAGCTCGGCGGCCCGGTGGGCACGCTCGGAGAGATCGCGGTGGCGCCGCGGGATGGCGCCGGCGACGCCGCCACCGCGCTGGCGATCGCCGCGGACCTCGCGCGCGAGCTCGGGCTCGACGCGCCGCTGCTCCCCTGGCACACGCTGCGCGGGCGCATCGGGGAGCTCGCGGGCGCGCTCGGCGTCGCCGCCGGCGCGGTCGGGAAGGCCGCGCGCGACATCACGCTGCTCGCCCAGACCGAGGTCGGCGAGGTCCAGGAGGCCCGGGGCGGCGGCTCGACCTCGATGCCGCACAAGCACAACCCGATCGCCGCGGTCAGCGCGCTCGGCTGCGCGCTCCAGGCCCCCGGCCTGGTCGCCACCCTGCTCGCCGCGCAGATCCAGGAGCACGAGCGCGCGGCCGGCGCCTGGCACAGCGAGTGGCGCCCGCTGACCGAGCTGCTGATCGCGACCGGCAGCGCCGCCGCCTGGCTGCGCGCCTCGCTCGACGGCCTCGACGTCGACGCCGACCGCATGCGCGTCGACGGCGACACCGGCGCCGCCACCGCCCTCGTCGACCGCGCACTGGAGCACCGATGATCCCCCACCACGTCGTCGCCGGCCCGCAGGACGCGCCGGCGCTCGTCCTCTCGAACTCGCTCGGCACCGACCTCACGATGTGGGACCCGCAGGCCGAGGCGCTCGCCGCGAGCCACCGGCTGATCCGCTACGACAC
Source organism: Solirubrobacter sp. (assembly GCA_035555675.1). Taxonomy (GTDB): domain Bacteria; phylum Actinomycetota; class Thermoleophilia; order Solirubrobacterales; family Solirubrobacteraceae; genus Solirubrobacter. The sequence continues at coordinate 87,097 of DATMGH010000150.1, forward strand.
GCGCGGGCACGGCGCCTCGCCCACGCCCCCGGGCCCCTACGCGCTGGCCGACCTCGGCGGCGACGTCCTGGACCTGCTCGACCACCTCGGCATCGCCAAGGCGCACGTCGCCGGCCTCAGCCTCGGCGGCATGACCGCCATGTGGCTGGCGATCAACGCGCCCGAGCGCGTCGACCGGCTCGCGCTGCTGTGCACCGCCCCGCAGCTGGGTCCGGAGTCCATGTGGATCGAGCGCGCGCGGACGGTCCGTGAGCAGGGCACGCAGGCGATCGTCGACGGGACCCTCGAGCGCTGGCTGACCGCCGGTTATCGCGCCACCCACGACACGTCCGCCATCCGCGAGCGGTTCGTCGCCACCGACGACGAGGGCTACGCCAACTGCTGCGCCGCGATCCAGCACATGGACCAGCGCGCCGGCCTGCCCACGATCAGCGCGCCGACGCTGATCGTCGCCGGCGCGCAGGACCCCTCGACGCCGCCGGACCCGGCGTTCGCGCACGCGATTCCCGGCGCCCGCTTCGAGGTCCTCGACCCCGGCGCGCACCTGATCAACGTCGAGCGCCCGGACGCCGTCACCGCCCTGCTGCTGGAGCACGTCTGACCATGGACCGCTACGACGCCGGCGACCAGGTCCGCCGCGAGGTGCTCGGCGACGCGCACGTCGACCGCGCCGCCGCGAACGCCACCGACTTCACCCGCCCGTTCCAGGAGTTCATCACCCGCGCCGCCTGGGGCGAGGCGTGGACGCGCCCCGGCCTGGACCGCAAGACGCGGTCCTGCGTCACGATCGCGCTGCTGACCGCACTGCGCGCCGAGCACGAGCTGCCGCTGCACATCCGCGGCGCGCTCACCAACGGCGTCACCCGCGAGGAGATCCTCGAAGTGCTGATCCACACCGCCGTCTACGCGGGCGTGCCGGCCGCCAACAGCGCGGTCGCGATCGCGCAGCGCACCTTCGATGAGTGACTTCGTCCAGTCGCTGGAGCGCGGCCTGGCGGTGATCCGCGCGTTCGGCGCCGACGACCCCGAGCTGACGCTCTCCGACGTCGCGCGCCGGACCGGGCTCACGCGCGCCGCCGCGCGCCGCTTCCTGCTCACGCTCGAGCAGCTCGGCTACGTGCGCAGCGACGAGCGCCGCTTCGCGCTCACCCCGCGCGTGCTCGAGCTCGGCTACTCCTACCTGTCGAGCCTCAGCCTGCCGGAGGTCGCCGAGCCGCACCTCGAGCGGCTGGCCGCGCAGCTGCGCGAGTCCAGCTCCGTGTCGGTGCTCGACGGGGACGACATCGTCTACGTCGGCCGCGTGCCGACGTCGCGGATCATGCGCGTCGCGATCAACGTCGGCACGCGCTTCCCGGCCTACGCGACGTCGATGGGTCGCGTGCTCCTGGCCGGGCTCGACGACGCCGCGCTGGGCGCGTACCTGCGCCGCGCGGAGATCCGTCCGCTGACCCCGCGCGCGCTCTCCGAGCCCGCCGCGCTGCACGCCGAGTTGCAGCGCGTCCGCGCCCAGGGCTGGGCGCTCGTCGACCAGGAGCTCGAGGAGGGCCTGCGCTCGATCGCCGCGCCGATCCACGACGCGGCCGGCCGCACCGTCGCCGCCGTGAACGTCTCCGCGCACGCCAGCCGGGCGAGCCGCGAGACCGTCAAGCGCGACCTGCTGCCGCCGCTGCTGGAGACCGCGCGGCACATCGAGCAGGACCTCCGCGACGTGGCGCCGCCGCGCCGCCAGGTCTCATAGGCAGGCCTAGAATGGACGCGATGGCCCAGTGGTCCGAGCACGCACTGGAGCGCCTGTCGGGCGCCGGCTTCCGCCGCGGGGGCGCGCGCCAGACCGTGATCGAGCTGCTCGACGAGCAGCCGTGCGCGCTCTCCGCGCTCGACATCGAGGACCGGCTGCGCGAGCGCGCCGGCCGCCGGGTCGGCCGCGCCTCGATCTACCGCGTGCTCGACGAGCTCGTCTCGCTCGACCTGCTCGCGCGGGTGGAGATCGGCGATGGCATCGCCCGCTACGAGCCGCAGCGCGAGCACCATCACCACCTCGTCTGCGACGACTGCGGCCGCCTCACGCCGTTCCAGGACGACGCGCTCGAACAGGCCATCCGCGGGCTCGCCGCGCGGGTCGCGTTCGACGTCTCCGACCACGACGTGACCCTGCACGGCAGCTGCGAGCACTGTCGAACGCACTAGACGATCGTTGAGGTAACTCCACGCCCCGTACGTTGCGGGGCGGGGCGTGCTGCTGTGAGATGCGCGGTTGCTCCGGTGGGGTCCGGAGCTGCATTTCGTTCCCATGAGGGGGGTACATTCATGCGCTCACGCGCACCCGTGGCGTTGGTCGCTGCCTGCCTGGCAGGCTGCCTCGCCATCCCGGCGGCCGCATCGGCCGCCGACTCGCTGAAGCCGTACAAGGTGAAAGCGTCCGCCGCAGAGGTCTCGGAGCTCAAAGCGCAGGGCTTCGACATCGAAGAGGGCGGCGTCACCAACGACGACGCCGCTCCGCAGGACGTCGAGATCGCGGCCACCGACAAGCAGGTCCGGGCGCTCGCGGCCGACGGCATCGAGGTCGAGGCCCTGCCGCTCGACAAGCCCGCGAAGAAGCTGGCGTCGTCGGACAGCCCGAACCCATACTTCAACGTCTACCGCTCCTACATGGAGCCGGGCGGCATCGCCGACGAGATGAAGCAGCTCGCGGCCGACAACCCGGACGTGATGAAGCTCGAGCAGATCGGTACGTCCACGCTGGGCAAGCCGATCTTCGTGATCAAGATGACCCAGGACGCGCGCACGGTGCCGGACGGCACACGCGACGCGATCCTGTTCTCGGCCGTCAACCACGCGCGTGAGTGGATCGCCGCCGAGATGGGCCGCCGCCTGCCGGGCTGGTTCGCCGAGCACAAGAACGACCCGAAGATCAAGGAGCTCATCCGCACCCGCGAGCTGTGGTTCCTGCCGATCCAGAACCCGGACGGGTACGACTTCACGTTCACCTGCGGGACGGGGCAGAACCAGGTGTCGTGCGACTACCGCACGACCTCGCCGAACAACCGCCTGTGGCGCAAGACCCTGCGCGACAACAACAACGACGGCATTCACGGCAACAGCGGTGACGGCGTGGACCCGAACCGCAACTACCCGGCCAAGCGCGGCATCGACGAGGAAGGCGCGTCGAACAACATCAGCAGCGAGACCTACCGCGGTCCGTACGCGCTGTCGGAGCCGGAGAACCTGGCGGTCGACCGCCTGCAGCGGCGCGTGCCGTTCAAGGTCAACATCAACTACCACTCGGCGGCGCAGCTGCTGCTGACGCCGGTCTCCTACACCACGGACTACTACCCGCCCGACTCGACGCTCTTCGACGCCATCACCGGCACCGACGGCGACGAGGCCGTGTTCCCGTATCGCTCGCAGCACTCCTCGGACCTCTATGAGTCCAACGGCGACACGATCGACAACGGCTACATGAACTACGGCATCATCGGCTGGACGCCGGAGATGGACACCTGCGTGACGCTCGGCGGCCCCAGCGGCTGCAACTCGTTCACCTCCCCGGACGACGAGGGCGTGGTCGAGGCCGTGTTCCAGAAGAACCTGGCGTTCGCGCTCAACGTCACCCACTCGCTGCCGAACCTGGCTCGTCCGAAGAGCTTCGACAACGACCCGAGCCACTACCAGATCAAGGCCACGCAGGACATCCAGCTCAACCGCTTCGACGTGTCCTACGGCGGGTCGCAGGTGGTCGAGGCGACGGTGCGCAAGGAGCTCGGCCCGTCCTACGTGACCGCTTCGGTGGTCGGCGCCAGCGGCAACGTGACCATCCCGATGGAGGCGGCCGGGCCCGGCGAGCGGTACAACGAGGTCAAGGGCTACTACTTCGAGCGCCGCCGCGCCACGATCCCCGCCATGATCGGCACCCGCGCGATCCGCGCGGGCGACGTGGTCAACGTGATCGTCAAGGCGGCGGGTCTGCAGCAGCAGTTCCGCTACCGCGTCGAGGCCACGCAGCAGGACACGAGCAAGAAGCGCGTGCTCGTCGTGGCCAACGAGGACTACACCGGCAAGTCGCCCAACGTGACCGCCGGCTACGACATCGCGCCGCGCTACCTCGCGCAGCACGTCTCCGCGCTGGAGGCCGCCGGCTACGAGGTCAACGTGTTCAACATCGACGCGCCGCCGGAGAACGGCGGCTCGCCGTACCCCGACGTCAAGCCGCAGATCAAGTACCCGACCTACCTCGGCGTGCTCTCGCACTTCGACGCGGTCAACTGGTACTCCGGTGACGACTTCGGCCCGCAGGACGCTTCGGAGACCAACCCGCGCCGGCCGACGTCGGCCACCGCGCAGACCGGCTCGCTGGAGATGGCCCCGTGGGCGCATCACCTGATGCTCGAGATGCGCGACTACGCCAACGAGGGCGGCAAGCTGCTCGTCGACGGCCGCAACATCCACCAGGCCTACACGTCGACCAGCGCCAGCCTGTCGGCGACCGGCCCGTGGACCTGGACGCCGGACAAGCTGTTCGGCTTCTACTACCCGGACAACAACGGCGGCAACGACGACCTGCCCGGCACCGCCTGGCAGCGCTCGCGCACGATCAGCAACGACACCTGGCAGAACTACCTCGGCGTCGTCGGCCGTCAGGCCGGCAACGGCGTCACCGGCACCAAGTTCGACACCGCGCCGGTGACCCCGGCCGCCGGCGGGCTGTTCGACGGCATGGCGCCGTTCACGCTCGACACCGCCGCGGGCAACGATCCCACCCAGGACGCCAACGGGAACCCGACGCCGCTGGCGAAGTCCCCGCTGCGCCTGCGCGCCTGGGGCCCGACCAACGAGCCGCTGCGCCAGGAGACGGTCCAGGCCGACTACACGACGTCCCCGGCCCAGTCCGCCAACGGCGGCGCGATCATCTCGACGCGTGACGCCGTGACGTTCGGCTTCGGCCTCGAGCAGGCCGACACCGCGACGCGCAACGAGCTGGTCAAGCGCGCGATGGGCCACCTGCTCCCGGCCACGCCGGACACCACCGCCCCGACGATCGTGGGCTTCAAGTACCCGACCGACAACTGGCAGGCGACGCCGGCCGACCCGGTCGACCTCGAGCTCACGGCGTACGACGAGCGCGGCGACATGAAGGAGGTCCGCCTCTACGCCAACGGCACGTACTACGCGACCACGCAGGTCTATCCGTTCCAGTTCCGCTACACGCCGCCCGCGTCGGCCGTCAACCAGACGGTCGTCCTGACGGCCCAGGCGGAGGACAAGGCCGGCAACGTGGCGACCTCCGGGCCGCTGAACATCCGCGTCGTCTCCGCGGCGGTCAGCCCGCAGGCGCCGATCCCGGTCACGATCCCGACCATCAACGGGACCCCGACGACCGGCTCGACGCTGACGTGCGTCAACGGCGGGTTCCTCAACAACCCGACCAGCACCCAGGTGGCGTGGCTGCGCAACGGCGCGGCGATCGCGGGCGCCACCACGGCGACGTACGTGCCGGTCGCGGCCGACATCGGCCGCAACCTGCAGTGCCGCTACACCGCGAGCAACAGCGCGGCGAGCCCGGCTGACGCCGTGTCGAACCCGCTGGTCGTCTCGCAGGGCCAGGTGCCCGGCGCGCAGGGCCCGAAGGGCGACACCGGCGCGACCGGTCCGAAGGGCGACGCCGGCCCGGCCGGTCCGGCCGGCCCCGCGGGGGCCACGGGCGCGACCGGCGCCACCGGTCCGGCGGGGGCCACCGGCCCGGCCGGCCCCGCGGGTCCCAAGGGGGATAAGGGCGATAAGGGCGACACGCCCAACGTCCGCGTCACCTGCGACCTGACCGCCGACGGCAAGTCGATCACGTGCACGATCGGCGCGGTGCCGCCGGACTCGGCCTCGGCCAAGCTCAAGGCGTCCGCGCGCCTGCAGGGCTCCAAGCGCACGGTGACCAAGTCCGGCAAGGGCAAGGTCAAGGTGACGCTGAAGTCGGCCAAGCGCCTCAAGAAGGCCCCGAAGGTGATCGTCAAGGTCACCTCCGGCAAGAAGCACGCGAACCTGACGGTCCGGGCTCGCTAACCAACCGGTTCGGGTCCCGCCGCTCCCCGTGGGCGGCGGGACCTTCCGGTTCCCGGTTGCGCAACGAGACGTGACCGGTTTACGATGGGGTTGCTCAAGCGGTCGGCATCCCTCACGGACCCCCCCGAAGAGCGACCCCTGCCGACCTTTCCGCTCGGCCCTGACCAGGCACGGCCATACCGGCCACCACGAGCGGCACTGGAGCGGGGAGGGCCGGCGGTGCGCCGGCCCTCCCGGGCCCCCGCTACGCCAGCGCCTCGAGGCGCTCGATCGTCGCCTCGATGTCGCGTTCGGTCGTGCGCGGGTTGATCGTGCACAACCGCGCGACCGTGCGCCCGCCGAGCGTCGTGGTGCTCGGCGCCGCGAACCCGTCGGCGACCGCGGCGCGCACCAGCGCGTCCGTCGCCTCGTCACTGGCCCCCGCGCGCCGGAAGCAGACGACGCCGAGCGTCGCGGGCGACACGACCTCCCAGCCGTCGGTCAGCCGCGCCTCCGCGTGCTCGGCGAGCGCGATCCCGCGCGCGATCGCGGCCCGGAACGCGTCCAGCCCAAACACGCGCAGCGACAGCCACAGCTTCAGCGCGCGCGACCCGCGCGTGAGCTGCGGCCCGCGCTCGCGGAACTCGACCACGCCGCCGCCCGTGTCGCGCAGGTAGGCGCCGTCGAGCGTGAACGCGCGCCGCAGCACGCCCGGATGCCGGATCAGCACGGCGCCGATCTCGTACGGCTGGAAGAGCCACTTGTGCGGGTCCAGCACGAGGCTGTCCGCGCGCTCGATCCCGGTCAGCAGGTCGGCGCCGCGCGGCGTCAGGCGCGCGGGCGCGCCGTAGGCGCCGTCGACGTGGAACCAGAGCTCCTCGCGGCGCGCCAGGTCCGCCAGGCCGGCCAGGTCGTCGACCGCGCCGGTGCTCGTCGTCCCCGCCGTCCCGATCACCGCGAACGGCACCAGGCCGGCTTCGCGGTCGCGCGCGATCGCCGCCGCGACCGGCTCCGCGGCCAGCCGGAACCGGTCATCGCTCGCCAGCACGCGCAGGTGCGCCGGCTCGAACCCGAGGATCCGCCACGCCTTGGCCGCCGCCGCGTGCGTCTGGTCGGACACGTAGCCGGTGGCCGCGTCGCGCCGCGCGACGCGGTCCTGCGCGGCGGCGGCGAGCGCCGTCAGCGTCCCCACCGAGCCGCCGCTGACCAGCACGCCCTCGGTCTGCGCCGGGAGCCCCATCCACTGCGCCAGCCAGTCCAGCGTCGCCAGCTCGACCGCGGACGCGCCCGCGCCGCCCGTCCACGACCCGGCGAACACGTTGTGCCCGGTCCCGATCAGGTCGGCGAGCACGCTGACGGGGTTGCTCGGGCTGCCGATGCGGGCGAAGAAGCGCGGGTGGTCGGGGCGCTGCCCGCGCGGGAGGATCGCGTCGAAGAGCTCGTCGATCGCCGCCAGCGGGTCCGACGGGCCGTCCGGGCACGGACCGAGCCGCTGCGGCGTCCAGTCCGGGTCGGCGGGCGCGATCGGCGGCTCGGCGTCGAGCCCTTCCCAGCGATCGACCAGCCGGTCCCAGACGTGGTGGCCGAGGCGGCGCAGCTCGTCAGGCGGCAGATTCAGCACGCCCGCGACAATACGAACATGCGCGCCGCAGTGATGCACTCCTTCTCGCAGCCGTTGACGCTCGAGACCGTCCCCGACCCCGTCTGCGACCCCGACGGCGTCGTCCTCGAAGTCCACGCCACCGGCGTCTGCCGCAGCGACTGGCACGCGTGGCAGGGCCACGACGGATCGGTCGCGCTCCCGCACGTCGGCGGGCACGAGCTGTGCGGCGTCGTCGCCGAGGCCGGCCCCGAGGTCCGCCGCTGGCGCGTCGGCGACCGGGCGACGGTCCCGTTCTGCTGCGGCTGCGGCGTCTGCGAGCCGTGCCGGCTGGGCGAGACGCAGATCTGCGAGCGTGACTTCCAGCCGGGCTTCACCGCCTGGGGCTCGTTCGCCCGGTTCGTCGCGCTGCCGCGTGCGGACCTCAACCTCGTGCACGTGCCGGACGCGCTCACCGACGTGGAGGCGGCGTCGCTCGGCTGCCGGTTCATGACCGCGTGGGCGGCGCTGCACGTGCACGCGGACGTGCAGGCGGGCGAGTGGGTGGCGATCCACGGGTGTGGCGGCGTCGGCCTGGCGGCGACGATGATCGCCGCGGCCGCGGGCGCGCGCGTGATCGCGGTCGACATCGACCCGGCCAAGCTCGCCCGGGCGCGCGAGCTGGGCGCCGAGGCGGCCGTCGCGGAGGACCCGGTGCGTGCGATCCGCGAGCTGACCGGCGGCGGCGCGCACGTCTCGCTCGACGCGCTCGGCAGCCACGCGACGTGCGTGAACTCCGTGCGCTGCCTGCGCCGCCGCGGCCGCCACGCCCAGGTCGGCCTCCTGCTCGGCCACGCGCGCGACGTCGCGATCCCGATGCCGCGCGTGATCGCGCGCGAGCTGCGCGTGTTCGGCGTGCACGGGATGGCGGTGCGCCACTACCCGCAGCTGCTGAGCGCGATCGCCGGCGGCGCGCTGGCGCCGGGCGAGCTGGTGGCCAAGACGATCGGGCTCGAGGAGTTGTCGGCGGAGCTCGACGCGATGGGCCGCTTCGCCCAGGAGGGCGTGACCGTCGTCGAGCTCTAGGTGAACGACGCCTGCCCGGTGATCGCCTGGCCGAGGATCAGCGTGTGCATCTCGTGCGTGCCCTCGTAGGTGAGCACGGACTCGAGGTTGTTGGCGTGCCGCAGCACCGGGTACTCGAGCGTGATCCCGTTCGCGCCCAGGATCGTGCGCGCGCTGCGCGCGACCTCCAGCGCCGCGCGCACGTTGTGGTACTTGCCGAACGACACCTGCTCGGGCCGCAGCGTCCCCGCGTCCTTCATCCGCCCCAGGTGCCTCGCCAGCAGCGTCGACTGCCCGACCTGGACCGCCATCTCGACCAGCTTGCCCTGCGTGAGCTGGTAGCCGGCGATCGGCTTGCCGAACTGCTCGCGTGACTTCGCGTAGCCGAGCGCGGCCTCGTAGCACGCGCGGGCCGCGCCGGCGGCGCCCCAGACGATCCCGTAGCGCGCCTCGTTGAGGCAGGAGAGCGGCGCGCGCAGCGACTTCGCCTCCGGGAGCCGGTTGGCCTCCGGCACCTCGACGCCGTCCAGCACCAGCTCCGAGGTGACGCTGGCGCGCAGTGAGAGCTTGCCGTGCATCACCGGCGCCGAGAACCCGGGCGTGCCCCGCTCGACCAGGAAGCCGTTGACGTCGCCGTCCTCGGTGCGGGCCCAGACGACCGCGACGTCGGCCAGCGAGCCGTTGGTGATCCACATCTTCGAGCCGTTGAGGACCCACGCCTCACCGCGCCGCCGCGCGCGGGTGCGCATCGCCGACGGGTTGGACCCGGCGTCCGGCTCGGTCAGCCCGAAGCACCCGATCGTCCGGCCCGCCGCCATGTCCGGCAGCCAGCGCCGCTTCTGCTCCTCGCTGCCCCAGCGGTGGATCGCGAACATCGCCAGCGACCCCTGCACCGAGCAGAACGAGCGCAGCCCGGAGTCCCCCGCTTCCAGCTCCAGGCACGTGATCCCGTACGCCGTCGCCGACGCGCCCGCGCAGCCGTAGCCGTGCAGGTGCATGCCCAGCAGCCCGAGCTCGCCCAGCTCACGGCCCGTGCGCTCGGGCAGCTCACCGCGCTCGAAGTAGCCCGCGACGTGCGGCAGGAACTTCTCGCGCACGTACCGGCGGACCGTGTCGCGGATCAGCCGCTCCTCCTCGTCCAGCGACGGGTCGAGCGCGAGCGGATCGAGAGGATCGAACGACGGCAGCTCGGACATGCCGGGAGACTAGAGCGCGCGGGCCGGAGCCCGCGCGCTCGAATCGCCTACGGCGTCGTGGTGCTCAGCGTGAACGTGAGCGTCTTGCTGTACGACCCCGTGCGCAGGGCGTCGTTCGCCCCGATCGGCTGCGTGAACGTGACCGTCGCGGTGTCGTTGGACACCGGCCCGGCGTACGTCTTGACCGTGCCGAGGCCCTGCAGCGGCTGCGGCAGCGCGAACGTCCCGTTGACCAGGTGGCCCGGGTGGTCCGAGCTCGGGTCCGTGACGGTCAGCGCCGCGTCACCGGCGGTGGAGATCACGGTCGCGGTCGTCGACGCGGCGTACTCGCGGCCCAGGCCCGGGGTGAACACGCCGAAGCTCGCCGGCGCGCCCAGCGTCAGCGCCAGCGTCGCCGGCACCGTGCCGCCCACCGGCAGCTCCTGCAGGTCGCCGCCGGTCGCGGTCGAGAGCGCCTTGGCGCCGCCGACGATCGGGAGCGTGAACGAGCTGCCGGCCAGGTCGAGCGTCAGCTCGGTGCCCGCGGGCGGGCGGACCGTGAACTCGCGGTCGCTGGAGAGCACCAGCAGGCCGATCTTGCGGCCGGCCGGGATCACCGTGTCCTTGGGCTGCAGGTCGATCCCGAGCTTGTAGAACGTGCCCGGGACGATCGGCTCGGAGACGAAGTCGCTCGTCCGGTTCTCGGGATCGCGCCAGCCGCGGGTCAGGATCGTGCCGTTGCCGGTCTCCGGCAGGCTGACCAGGATCGCCGTGACGTTCGCCTTGGTGCGGCTGAACGCCGCGTTGAGCGTCACGCGCGGCGTGCCGCTGATGCGCACCGGCTCGGTCAGCGTGTTGGTGACGTAGAGCAGGCGCGAGTCCTCGGTCGCCGCGTTCATCAGCGTCGCCGCGGTCACGCCGGCGTCGTCGGACAGCGTCTCGCGCGCGTCGCTGGGCGCCGCGACCGTCAGGCCGCCGCGGGCCAGGCCGCCGCTGGTGAGGTTGAGCGTCACGTCGCCCGTCGCCGGGTCGGGCCACTCGGCGTACGGCGTCGGGTTGGCCGTGTTGCAGACCAGGCTCACGGTCGCGCCGTTGACGACGCGCTGGCCGGCGGCGGTCGCGACCGCGCTCGCGAGCGTGAGCGTCGTGGCGGTCTTGTTGGTGATCACCCGCGTGGTCGAGGTGGTCGTGCCGCTGCTGTTGGTCTGCGGGATCGTCAGCGTCTCGCCGACGCGGAACGCCGCCGTGCCGGCCACGTTGAGCGTGGTCGTGTTGGACTGGTCGCCGGTGACCGTGGTCTCACGCGGCGGGCAGCTCGCCGCCTCGCGCACCACCCAGGACTTCGGCAGGCTCTCGACGCCGTTGTCCTGGCCCCACAGGTACTTCGTGAACCACAGGTTCAGCAGGTAGTCCGGCGGCGCGCCGCCGTGGCCGCCCTGGTGGAAGTAGAACGCGTGCGGCGTGCCCTGCGCCTTGAGCGCGTCGTAGAACTGCGCCGCGTTCTTGGTCATGACGTTGAAGTCGTTGCCGCCGTGCGCGACCAGCACCGCGGCCTTGACGTTCTGCACGTCCTTCATGTAGTTGCGCTCCTGCCAGAACGCGCTGCGGTTGCCGGTGGCGCGGTCCTGGTTGGCGCGGATGTCCTCGACCGTGGGGCGGCACTTCATGCGCGGCGCCGGCGGCGTGGCGTTCTCGTCGTTGCGCGAGTAGACGTACTCGGTGAGGACGTCGAGGTCCTCGCCCTGGTAGCCGCCCGGCGCGCGCACCATGCCGTTGGCGCGGTAGTAGTCGTACCAGTCCGAGATCGCCGAGATCGGCACGATCGCCTTCAGGCCCTCGACGCCGGTCGTGGCGGCCGCGATCGGCAGCGTGCCGTTGTAGGACGTGCCCATCATCGCCGTGTTGCCGTTGTGCCAGCTGGCCGGCGGCGCCTCGACGTCCCCGCTGCGGGTCGTGTAGCCCTTGCGCCGCCCGTTGAGCCAGTCGATGACGGCGGTGGCGCCGAGCGTCTCGATCGGCGCGCCCGAGTTCGGGCAGCCGGTGGAGTTGCCGGTGCCCGGCGACTCGGAGTGCACGACCGCGTACCCGCGCGGCAGCCAGGTCGACTCGTAGATCGTGCTGATCGACGGGCTGGTGCTGCTGGCGTTGAACGGCGGCGCGAAGGCCTTGGTCGCCGGCGGCTGGCCGATCTCGTGGTCGACGGGCCAGTTGTCGACGTTCGAGCCGCCCGCGTAGTACGGGCTGTCCTCGTAGATGACCGGGACCTTCAGGCCGTCGGTGTCGGTCTCCTTCGGGCGCGACACGTCGACGTGCACGCGGTCCTTGACGCCGTCGTAGTCCGAGTCGACGTCGAGCTCGACCCACAGCTCGTGGTTGACGTAGTTCGCGGTGCCGCTGGCGAACACCGCCTGCGACATGCCGTTGACGAACGTCGGCACGGCGGGCGCCGGCTCGGGCGCGGGTGCCGCCACGCCCGGGAACTGCGCCCCCTTGGGCGGAATCGGCGCCGCGGTGGCGGCACCGGCTCCGACGACGCCCGCGAGCGCCGTGATCGCGCCCGCGAGAGCGAGGCGCACTCCTACCTGCATACGTTGACCCCTTGAGTTGAGCTTCCGGGGCCCCAGTTTGCTGGTGAAGCGGGCGTGAGGCAAATGTGAGAGAGCGGAGGTCTCTCCACGCGGGAGAGACCTCCGCCCCTCGGCTTACGGCGTCGTGGTGCTCAGCGTGAACGTGAGCGTCTTGCTGTACGACCCCGTGCGGAGCGCGTCGTTGGCGCCGATCTGCTGCGTGAACGTGATCGTCGCCGCGTCGTTGGTGACCGGGCCGTCGTACGTCTTGACGGCGCCGAGGCCCTGCAGCGGCTGCGGCAGCGCGAACGCGCCGTTGACCAGGTGGCCCGGGTGGTCCGAGCTCGGGTCGCTGACGGTCAGCGTCGCGTCACCGGCGGTCGAGGTGACCGTCGCGGTGGTCGAGGCCGTGTACGGCTTGGCGACGCCCGGCGTGAACGCGCCGAAGCTCGCCGGCGCGCCGAGCGTCAGCGCCAGCGTCGCCGGCACCGTGCCGCCCACCGGCAGCTCCTGCAGGTCGCCGCCGGTCGCGGTCGCCAGCGTCTTCGCGCCGCCGACGATCGGGATCGTGAACGAGCTGCCCGCCAGGTCGAGCGACACCTCGGTGCCGGCCGCCGGGCGGATCGTGTACTGGCGGTCGCTCGAGAACACCATCAGCGCCAGGCGCCGGCCGGCCGGGACGATCGCGTCCTTGGCCTGCATGTCGAACGAGACGTCGTAGAACGTGCCCGGCGTGATCGGGTCCGAGACGAAGTCCGAGTTGCGGTTCTCCGGGTCGACCCAGCCGCGCGTGAGGATCGTGCCCGCGCCGGACGGCGGGTAGCTGATCAGCGCCGCCGACAGGTTCGCCTTCGGCTTGCTGAACGCGACCTTGAGCGTGACCTTCGGCGTGCCCGAGATGCGCACGTCCTGCGTGAGCGGGTTCGTCTGGTAGATCAGGCGGTTCGGGCTCGACGCCGCGTCGCGCAGCGTCGTGTCCTCGATCGAGGCGTCGTCGGTCAGCGTCTCGGTGCCCGAGCCCGCGGCGAACGAGAGGCCGCCGCGCGTCGCACCGCCGGGCAGCAGGCTCTGCGTGACGGGCGCCGACGCCGGATCGGGCCACTCCGCGTACGGCGTCGGGTTGCTCGTGTTGCACAGCAGCTCGGCGGTCGAGCCGTCGGCGACCTTCGAGCCCGCGGTCGTCGCGACCGCGGAGGCGAGCACCAGGTGCGTCGCGTCCGGGATGTCGGTGATCGTGCGCGCCACCGTGCTCGTCGTGCCGCTGGCCGCGGTCTGGGTGACCGTCAGCGACTGGCCGACCATGAACGGCGCCGTGCTGGCCACGGTCAGCGTGGCCGTGTTCGACTGGTCGCCGGCGACGGTCGTCTGACGCGGCGGGCAGGTCGCGGCCTCACGCACCACCCAGGACTTCGGCAGGTTCTGGACGCCGTTGTCCTGGCCCCACAGGTACTTCGTGAACCAGCGGTTGATCATCGCGTCCGGCGGCGAGCCGCCGTGGCCGCCCTGGTGGAAGTAGAACTCGTGCGGCACGTTCTGCGCCTTCAGCGCGGCGTAGAACTGCGCGGCGTTCTTGGTCATGACGTTGAAGTCGTTGTTGCCGTGGGCCAGCAGGACCGCGGCGTGGACGTTCTGGACGTCCTTCATGTAGTTGCGCTCCTGCCAGAACGCGTTGCGGTTGCCCGTCAGCCGGTCCTCCTGGATCCCCGTGTCGGTGATCTCGGGGCGGCAGATCGTGCGGATGCCGGCGGCGTTCTCGTCACGGCGCGAGTACACGTCGTCGATCAGGACGTCGAGGTCCTCGCCGTCGTAGGAGTTGCTGCCGGTGCCGCCGGCGCGCGAGTGCGGGGCGCGCACCATGCCGTTGGCGCGGTAGTAGTCGTACCAGTCCGAGATCGCCGAGATCGGCACGATCGCGTCCAGGCCCCGGACGCCGGTCGTGGCGGCCGCGATCGGCAGCGTGCCGTTGTAGGACGTGCCCATCATCGCCGTGTGGCCGTTGTGCCAGTTCACGGGCGCGGCCTCGACGTCGCCCGTGCGGGTCGTGTACGCCTTCTTGCGGCCGTTGAGCCAGTCGATGATCGCGGTGGCGCCGAGCGTCTCGTTGCGGCCACCGGACGACGGGCAGCCGTCGCTGTAGCCGGAGCCCGGGGACTCGGAGTGCACGACCGCGAAGCCGCGCGGGAGCCAGGTCGACTCGTAGATCGAGCTGATCGTCGGGCTCGTGTTGGTGCCGTTGAAGAACGCCGCGAACGGGCGGTCCGGCGGCTGGGCGCCGAGCTCGTGGTCGACGACCCAGTTGCTGTAGCGCGACGCGGTGCCGCCGTAGTACGGGCTGTCCTCGAAGATGACCGGGACCTTCAGGCCGTCGGTCGAGGTCTCCTTGGGAAGCGTGTAGTCCGCGTGCAGACGGTCGGGCTTGCCGTCGCCGTCGGAGTCGAAGTCGGACTCGACCCAGACCTCGCCGCTGATCCAGTCGGCCGAGCTGCTGCTGAAGACGTTCTGGGCCATGCCGTTGACGAACGTCGGGACCGCGCCGTCCGGCGCGGGCGCGGCCGCGCTCATGGCGCCGGGCGCGGCCGCTTCGGCGTTCGGCGGAAGCGGGTTCGCGTTCGCGGTACCGACGATCGTCGCGAGCGCGACCGTCGCCGTCAGCGCGCTCGCCTTCGCGAGGCGCTTGCCAAACTCCATCCTTAGACCCCTCTCTTCGACCACTGGCGTGAGTGAGTGTGTTCCCGGTTCGCGCTCGTCGCAAGTTGCGGTGGACGTCTCGCACGCTGAGATCTCTCCACACGTGTGGGGAACGTGAAGTGAAGGTGAGAACGGGGTGGCGGCGGTCCCTCGGTGCCGCCGGAGGCGAGGCCGTGGAGAGGACCGGCAGGCTGCGTGGAATGGGCGGTGCGCGGTTCGAACGCGCGACCTCCTGCTTGTAAGGCAGGCGCTCTGACCAACTGAGCTAACCGCCCGAGCGGTGAGCCATGCTAGTGCGCGCGCCGAGGCGCGTGGCATGATGGACGGCATGGAAGGATCCGTGCTCTGGCGCGCGGCGCTGCTGCAGGCGCTTTCGCTCGTGGTGGTCGCGCTCGTGCTCGGGACGCTGCTCGACAAGGAGTTCTTCCGCTCCTGGGGCTGGCTCGCCGGGCCGGGGGCGTGGGCCGCGTGCGCGCTGTTCACCGGCGCCGTGCTGCGGCTGCCGGCCGGCCCCGTGCTGCTCGGCGCGGCGCTCGCGGGGCTGCCGAGCCTGGTCAGCGTGTTCATCGGCGTGCACTGGCTCGGCGCGCCGTTCGGGGTCGCGCTCTTCGCCCTGTGGTGCGCGCGGCTGCGGCCTCGGAGCGTGGCGGTGGCCTGATGCACCTCGGGATCGAAGGGAAGGTCGCGCTCGTCACCGGCGGGTCGAAGGGGATCGGGCGCGGGATCGCCGAGGCCCTGCGGGCCGAGGGCGCGGAGGTGGCGCTGACGTCGCGCTCGGCCGAGCGGGCGCGGGACGCGGCGGCCGCGATCGGCGCGCGCGGGTACGCGTTCGACGCCGGCGACCTGGACGCGGTCGGGCCGCTGCTGGACGCCGTCGAAGCCGGCCTCGGCCCGATCGACATCTATATCGCCAACACGGGCGGGCCGCCGGCCGGCGATCCACTCGGCTTCACGCGCGAGCAGTGGGAGGCGGCGCAGCGGACGCTCCTGCTGTCGCCGATGGCGATCCTGGCGCGGCTGCTGCCCGGGATGCGCGAGCGCGGGTTCGGGCGGGTGGTGGCGATCGGCTCGATGGCCGTCCGGGAGCCGATCGACGCGCTGCAGCTCTCCAACGCCCACCGGCCGGGGCTCGTGACCGCGTTCAAGGTGCTCGCGCGCCAGGCGGCGCGCGACGGCGTCACGCTCAATCACGTGCATCCGGGCCGGATCGCGACCGACCGGATGATCGACATGGCCGGCTCGCTGGCGGCGGCCGAGGCCGAGGCGCAGGAGACGATTCCGGCCGGGCGACTCGGGACGGTCGAGGAGCTCGCGGCCGCCGCCGTCTTCCTCTGCTCGCGGCAGGCGGGCTACGTCAACGGGACCTCGCTGTTGGTCGACGGCGCGCTGACCCGCAGCGCCTAGACTGTCCGGCGCGCCCCCATGGTGTAACGGTTAGCACGCGAGATTTTCAATCTCGTAGCGCGAGTTCGACTCTCGCTGGGGGTACTCAGTTCGCCTCGTCGGGCCAATGGCCGTGCACATCGAAGTACTCGCGGGCCTGCTCCTCGCGCTCCCGGTCGTGACGGTCCGTGAACAGGAAGTAGAGGATCGCCCCGCACATGGCGAGGCTGAGAATGACGGCGATGGCCGCCCAGATCTCCTGGATCATCGCCGCCCATACTGACGGATCCGCGCGCCGCGCTCGTCGTGGCCTATGCCGCCGGCAGGGATCGAACCTGCGCACATCGGATTAAAAGTCCGTTGCTCTACCGCTGAGCTACGGCGGCCCGGTGGGTTCGACTCTAGCGTGCACGCAGTACGCTAGCGCGAGGTGAGTGCTGGTGGAGTCGAGACGGGTGGCCGCCGGCGCCGGCGGACGCCCGAGGTGGCCGAGGCCGAGATCGTCGCGGCGGCGGAGTCGCTGCTGCGGGAGCGACCGTTCCGCGAGTTGACGGTCGACGAGGTCATGCGCCGGACGGATCTGTCGCGGCCGTCGTTCTACGTCTACTTCCGCGACCGGCACCACCTGATCCTGCGCGTGGTCGAGCACCTGGGCGCGGAGCTGCGGACGATGTCGCAGCGCTGGTACACGGGCGCGGGTGACGGGCCGGCGCTCGCGCGTGAGGCGATGGAGGGCATCGTCGAGGTCTACGGCGAGCACGGGCCGGTGCTGCGCGCGCTCGCCGACGCCGCCAGCGACGACC
Source organism: Solirubrobacter sp. (assembly GCA_035555675.1). Taxonomy (GTDB): domain Bacteria; phylum Actinomycetota; class Thermoleophilia; order Solirubrobacterales; family Solirubrobacteraceae; genus Solirubrobacter. The sequence goes on from DATMGH010000150.1 coordinate 104,387, forward strand.
GCGAGGTGGAGCGCGTGTACGGCGCGCTCGTGCAGTCGTTCATCGACGTGACCACGCACCACATCGAGGCCGAGATCGCCGCGGGGCGGGTGCTGCCGCTGGACCCGGCGGAGACCGCCCGGGCGCTCGTGTGGATGATGGAGCGCTACCTCAACCGCACGCTCGGACATTTGGGCGCCGAGACGCCGCGCGAGACCGTCACCGAAACGCTGACGACGATCTGGACGCGCGTGCTCTACGGGTCGGGCTGAGCCGGGGGCCGCCGCAGCGAACGGTCACGTTCTCGCCGCCAGCGCCAGAAAGTGACCACTCGCCGCGCACAGGGGACGCGACGTCAAGCGTGCGGCGACACGCGAGACGCGCAACCGCGTGCCACGCGCAACCGGGCGCGCCACCGCGACGAAACCCGCGGCACGGACGCGTCCGCGGCGACCGGGGCGGCGAACGGTCACGTTCTCGCCGCCGGCGCCAGAAAGTGACCACTCGCCGCGCCCGCGGGACGCGACGTAGAACGTGGCGGCGACACGCGACACGCGCAACCGGGCGCGTCGCCACGACGGAGCCCGCGGCGCGAACGCACCCGCGGCTGCGCCGCGCAGCGAACGGTCACGTTCTCGCCGCCAACGCCAGAAAGTGACCACTCGCCGCGCACGCGCACGGGACGCGCGGACATGAGCGCAGCGACGCGCGGGACGCACGGACACGCGCCACGACGCGCGGGGCGCGCGGACCCGAGCGCGGCAACGCGCGGCGCGGCGACGCGCGGGCGTTGCGGCGCTCGGCGTGGCCGCGCGGGTCTAGTGCTTGAAGTGCCGGCGGCGGGTGAAGACCATGCTGATGCCCGCCTCGTCGGCCGCCGCGACGACCGCCGGATCGGCCTTGGAGCCGCCCGGCTGGATGATCGTGGTGATGCCCGCGTCGACCGCGAGCTGTGGGCCGTCGGTGAACGGGAAGAACGCGTCCGACGCCATCGCCGCGCCGTGCAGGGAGGAGCCGGCGTCGCGGGCCTTCTCGATCGCCAGGCGGACGGAGTCCACGCGGCTCATCTGGCCCGCGCCGATCCCGACCGAGGCGAGGTCGTTGGCCAGCACGATCGCGTTCGAGCGCACGTGCTTGCACACCTTCCAGGCGAAGAGCATCTCGCCCCACTCGGCCTCGGTCGGCTTGCGCTCGGTGACGACCTGCATCTCCGTGCGGTCCTCGAGCCCGAGGTCGCGGTCCTGCACCAGCAGGCCGCCCATGACGCGCTTGACGTCGCGCTCGGCGACGTTGAGCTTGCGGCGCTCGCCGTCCTCGAGGATGCGCATGTTCGGCTTGGTCGAGAGCCGCTCGACCGCCTCGTCGGTGTAGGACGGAGCGATGATGACCTCGCAGAACTGCTTGAGCAGCGCCTCCGCGAACGCGGCGTCGATCTCCCGGTTGACGCAGATCACGCCGCCGAACGCCGACAGCGGGTCGCACGCGAAGGCCGCGGTGTAGGCCTCCAGCACCGAGCCGCCGACGGCCACGCCGCACGGGTTGTTGTGCTTGATGATCGCGCAGGCCGGCAGCTCGAACTCGCCCACCAGCAACCGAGCGGAGTTCAGGTCCATGACGTTGTTGAACGACAGCTCCTTGCCGCCCAGCTGGCGCACCATCGAGAGCACGTGCATGCGCACGCCCGACTGCGAGTAGTACGCGGCGCGCTGGTGCGGGTTCTCGCCGTACGCGAGGTCGGTGACCTTCTCGTAGGCGTGCAGCAGCAGCGGCGGGAAATCGTCCTGCTTCTCGATGAACCAGCGCGAGATCGCGCTGTCGTAGCGGGCCGTGTAGGAGAACGCCTCGGCGGCGAGCGACTCGCGGGTGCCGAGCGACAGCCGCCCGTCGGTGTCCTTGAGCTCCTGCAGGACGGCGTCGTAGCTCGCCGGGTTGACCACGACCGCGCTGAACGCGAAGTTCTTCGCCGCCGCGCGGATCATCGTCGGGCCGCCGATGTCGATGTTCTCGATCACCTCGTGCTCGGTCGCCCCGCGGCGGGCGGCGGTCGCCTCGAACGGGTAGAGGTTCACGCAGACGAGGTCGACGAACTCGACGTCGTGCGCGGCCGCGGCCTCCATGTGCGCGGGGTTGTCGCGCAGCGCCAGCAGGCCCGCGTAGAGCTTCGGGTGCAGCGTCTTGACGCGCCCGTCCATGATCTCCGGGAACCCGGTGAAGTCCTCGATCGCGCGCACTTCGAGCCCGGCGTCGCGCAGGGCGGCCGCGGTGCCGCCGGTCGACACCAGCTCGATCCCGAGGCCGGCCAGGCCGCGCGCGAAGTCGACGATGCCGATCTTGTCCGACACCGACAGCAGCGCGCGCCGCACCTTCACTTCGCCCGGCTGCACCATCGTCTCCATCGAGCCGCTGACGATACTCACCTTCACGAGCCTCCGACCAGAACGCGCCGCGGGTGGGATGGATCCGGACGGACGGCCCCGCCGGCGATCAGCCGTACCGCTCCGGTCAATAGGTCGTGCTCGATCGGCCGCAGCGCCGCGCGCACCGTCTCGGCGTCCGTCGCCTCGGGCAGCTCGACCGCGCGCTGCGCGATGATCGGGCCGGAGTCGACACCTTCGTCGACGAAGTGGACGGTGACGCCGAACACCTTCACACCGTAGTCCAGCGCCTGCTCGACGGCGCGCACGCCCGGGAACGCGGGCAACAGCGCCGGGTGGACGTTGATGACGCGCAGCGGGAACGCCGCCAGGAACGCGGGGCTGACGAGCTGCATGTAGCCCGCGAGCACGACGAGCTCCACGTCCTGCTCGGTGAGCCAGGCGGCCATGGCGGCGTCGCGCGCCGTGCGGTCGGCGTAGTCGGCGGCGGGGAACGCGTGCGTGGCGAGGCCGAGCGCGCGACCGCGCGCCAGCGCCTGGGCGGCGGGCTTGTCCGAGCCGACGGCGACCACGTCGGCCTCGCGCCCGTGGACGCGCTCGAGGATCGCCTGCAGGTTGGTGCCCGCGCCCGAAGCGAGCACGCCGACGCGGAGCCGGGAGGAGGTCACGGTGCCTCCGCGTGGGTGGGCGCGGAGACGCGCGCGGCGCCGCGCCGCGAAGCCGCGGGGTCGGACGACGAGGCCGCGCGGGCAGGCGGCGACGCTGCGGGGGCGGGCGACGCGGACGCGGACGGGTGCGACGACGCCGGGGCGGGCGCGACGGTGAGGCGCGCGAAGCGGCCGCCGCTCGAGACCAGGCGGCCGGAGGCGAGCAGCGCGTCGACAGCCGCGAGCAGCGCCTCTGGGCGCTCGTCGCGGTACGCGCCGTAGTGCGGGAGCCCGTCGTAGGAGTGCTCGAGGATCGGCTTCGAGCGCGCGCCGCGCAGGACCTCGACCACGCGCGTGCGCCCGATGCCGGGCAGCGCGCGCGCCACGATCTCGACGATCGCGCCCTCCAGACCGATCTCCGGGGCCAGTGCCGCCTGACGGACCTCGGCCTCCTCCGGCACGGGCACCGGATCGCAGACGTCGCAGCACGGGCCGCTCGGGGCCGGAGACGAGCGGTCGCCGAAGTGGCGCAGGATCCCGCGCCGGCGGCAGCCGTCCCCCTCCACCCACGCCCACACCGACCGGTACTGGCGCCAGCGCACGCGCGTGCCCTCCTGCGCCGCCGCGCGGCAGACCGCCAGCGACCGCGCGCCCCAGGTGCCGAGGTAGCGGCCGACGAAGCGGTCCGGCGGCGACGGGTCCGGCTGCACGACGCCGGCGCGCGCCAGGAAGCCGAAGACGGCGCGCACCGCGTCCTCCTCCCCCTCCGCCGCCAGCGCGCTCAGGTGCAGGTTGAAGTGCGGGTCGGCGGCCTTCACGATCGCCCGCGCGACGCGCTTGAGCAGGTCCTCCCCGACCTCCGAGCGCTCGATGAAGAACACGTGCAGCCCCTTGTCCCGCGCCGTCGGGAACAGCAGGCAGCGAGCGGGGAGCCCGTCGCGCCCCGCGCGGCCGGCCTCCTGGTAGTAGGCCTCCAGCGAGCTCGGCACCGACTCGTGGCAGACCGTCCGCACGTCCGGCTTGTCGACGCCCATCCCGAACGCGTTCGTGGCCACGACGACCTGCGCCGCGCCCGACATGAAGCGCCGCTGGACGCTCGCGCGGGCGTCGCGCGCGAGCCCCGCGTGGTACGGGAGCGCCTCGACCCCCAGCTCGACGCCGAGCCGCTCCGCCAGCCGCTCGGACTCCGAGCGCGTGCCGGTGTAGACGATCGCCGGCAGCGCGCCGGCCTCCGACAGGGCGCCCGCGATCCGCCGCGCCACCACGTCCTTGCTCGGGCAGGGCACGACCGAGAACGTCAGGTTCGGCCGGTCGAACCCTGTCGCCACGTGCAGCGGCTCCCGCAGCCCGAGCCGCGACACGATGTCGGCCGCCACCTCCGGCGTGGCGGTCGCCGTCGAAGCCAGGATCGCCTCCGCGCCGAGCCAGCGCGCCGCGTCCGCGAGCCGGAAGTACTCGGGCCGGAAGTCGTGCCCCCACTGCGAGACACAGTGCGCCTCGTCGACCACGAACAGGCCGACGTCCACCCCGCGCAGACGCTCCATGAACCCCGGCGACGCGAACCGCTCCGGCGCCACGTAGAGCAGCCGCACCTGTCCGGACAGCGCGTGGTCGACCGCCAGCCGGTTCGCGCGCGCCGTCTGCAGCCCGTTGACCAGCGCCACGCGCCCGGGCGCCACGGCCTCCAGCGACGCCACCTGGTCCTGCATCAGCGAGACCAGCGGCGAGACCACCAGCGTCAGGTCCGTCCGCATCAGGGCCGGCAGCTGGTAGCAGAGCGACTTGCCCGAGCCGGTGGGCATCACCACCAGCACGTCGCGCCCGGCCCGGGCGGCCTCGACCGCCTCCCGCTGCCCCGGGCGAAACCCCGGGAAGCCGAACAGCTCGTGCAACGCCCCGTCGACGTCGGCGGACGACGCGACGGGCACGCGCGGTACGCGCCCGTCGGCCTCTCCCAGATCCAACGACGTCTGTTCCTCGAAGGCGAGCGACACGGGCTGGCGACCTTATCGCCAGGCCCGGTCGCAACGCCGGTTTTCAACAGTTAAGTTGCAGTTCAGCGCAGGGACGTGAACGCGAAGTCCCAGACGCCCAGTCCGTCGTTGACCACGGCGTCGACGTCCGCCGACGAGGCCATCGGCGTCTTGTCCCACACCAGCGGCACCGCCGGCGCCTGCGCGACGATCTCGCGGTCGGCCGCGCCCCACGCGTCCGCGCGCGCCTGCGGGTCGCTCTCCAGCACGGCCTTCTCGATCGCCGAGTTGACCGACGGCGCGTTGAGCTGCGAGACGTTCGAGTTCCCGACCGGCGCGATGTGCGCGCCGTTGAACGTCGGGTCCAGGTACGTCTGGCCGTCCGCGAAGTCCCGCACCCAGCCGACGTTCGGGCAGACCGCGACCGCCGCGGCCGGCACCGTGCAGTACTTGGTCATCACCGTCTGCTGGGACAGCAGACGCAGCTTGACGTCGAACCCGAGCTTCTCGAGCGCGCCCTTGGCGATCTCCGAGAGCTGGCGGCCGTTGCCGTCCAGCGGGCCGACCATCAGCACCGGCGCGCCCGAGTAGCGCCCCGACGCGTAGCCGGCGCGCTTGAGGTACGACGCGGCGACCGCGGGATCGCCCGACGGCTGCTTGAGGTAGTCGACGCCCGTGCCGGCGGCGCCGCCGGCCTGCTCGAAGCCCGGCGTCCCCGGCGGCAGGAAGTGCGTCGCGACCGTGCCGACGCGCTTGCCGCCGAGCGCCAGCAGCGCCGCCTGGCGGTCGAATCCGGCCAGCACGGCCTTGCGCACGTCGACGTTGTCGAACGGCGCCACGGTCGTGTTCAGCGCCGCCCAGCGGCCGCCGCCGGAGTCCACCAGCTGCAGCTGCTTCGGGTACTTGGTCATCGCCTCCTTGAGCGCCGCCGGCGGGATCAGCCAGTCGCCGCTGACCATGTGCGAGCCGGTCAGCACCTGGCGCGCCGCCAGCCCGGCGTCCTCGTTGCCCTGCGGCATCTCGATCCGGTCCAGGTACGCGGGCCGGTAGTCCGTGGCGGCGTCCCAGCTCGGGTTGCGCACGAGGGTGATCGTCGTCCCCGGCTTGTACTCGTCGACCATGTACGGCCCGGTCGCGACCTGCTTGAGCCCGTAGCCCGACACCTTCTCGCGGTCCAGCGGCAGCGCGTAGTCGCGCGGCACCGGCGCGGCGAGCGGCAGGACCAGCGCCGCGGCCAGCGTCCCGCCGGTCGGCCGGCGCAGCTGGAAGACCACGGTGTGCTCGTCCGGGGTCGTGATCCCGCGGATCCGCGTGCCGGCGGCGACGCCCGGCTTGGCGCCGACCACGTCGCCGAAGTACGCCGGCGCGTACGGGTTGTTGACCGTCTTGAAGAACCCGCGCTCGATCGCGTACTTGACGTCCGCCGCGACCGCCTCACGGGCGACCGGCGGTGAGAAGCGCACGCCGGAGCGCAGCTTGAGGGTCACGGTCCTCGCGTCGGCCGAGACCTCCGGCAGCGCGGTCGCGAGGTCCGGCTGGGCCTCGCTCTTGCCCGGGATGTACGAGATCGGCGTGCGCTGCGTGACGCCGGCGACCATGTAGCCGCCCGAGTAGTAGGTGATGCCGGGGTCGATCGAGTCGACGTCCCCGGACCACGGCACCGTCAACGTTCCGCCGCGCTTGGCGTGCGGCGTGGACGCCGTCTTGGTGTCCGTGGAGCCGCACGCAGCGAGCGCGAACGCCGCCAGCGACACGGAAGCAACGGTTTTCAGTGGGAGCATCGCTCCCAGCCATCGGCCAGGAACGCCAACACTTAACCCCGGACCAGCGGCAACGCGTGCTCGAACGCGTCCTTGGCGGACGTACCGGTCAGTGGGTAGGTACCACTGAAGCACGCGTCGCAGTGCGTCTCGCGCGTGCCGCCGATCGCCTCGTAGACGCCATCGAGCGACAGGTACGCCAGCGAGTCCGCGCCCAGCTCGGCGGCCACCTCGGCCTCCGTGCGGTTGTGGGCGATCATCTCCTCGCGCGTCGACATGTCGATGCCGTAGTGGCAGGGATGGCGGATCGGCGGCGCGGAGATCCGCATGTGGACTTCGCTCGCGCCGGCGTCGCGCAGCATCTGGACGATCTGGCGCGTCGTGTTCCCGCGCACGATCGAGTCGTCCACCACGACGATCCGCTTGCCCGCGACGACTTCCGGCAGCGGGTTGAACTTCAGCCGCAGGCCGTGCTTGCGCAGCTCCTGGCCCGGCTGGATGAACGTGCGCGCGACGTAGCGGTTCTTGATCAGGCCGTCGTCCTGCGGGAGCCCGGAGGCGCGCGCGTAGCCGCGCGCGGCGGGGTTGCCGGAGTCCGGCACCGGGATCACGAGGTCGGCGTCCACCGGGGCCTCGCGGGCGAGGATCTCGCCCATCCGGCCGCGCGCCACCTGGATGACCTGGCCGCCGAGGCGCGAGTCCGGCCGCGCGAAGTAGATGTGCTCGAAGACGCACAGCGCCGAGCGCGGCGACGGCACCGCCTGGCGCGTCCGCAGGCCCTGCGGCGTGATCGAGACGATCTCGCCGGGCTGGACGTCGCGCAGGAAGCGGGCGCCGATGATGTCGAACGCGCACGTCTCCGAGGCGACGCAGTACGTGTCGCCGATCATCCCGATCGACAGCGGCCGCAGGCCCAGCGGGTCGCGGAACGCGACCACGCGGTCCTCGGTCATCACGACCGTGCTGTACGCGCCCTCGACACGCTGCATGACGTCCGCCAGCGCGTCCTCGATCGTGTCCGCCTCGTGGGTGGAGACGAGCGCGGCGATGATCTCGGAGTCCGACGTCGAGCGGAACGTCACGCCGGCCTCGCGCAGCTGCGTGTGCAGCTCGACCACGTTGACCAGGTTGCCGTTGTGGGCGAGCGCGACCGCGCGCCGGTCGGCGCGGTAGACCGGCTGCGAGTTCTCCCACGAGTTCGCGCCCGTGGTGCTGTAGCGGACGTGGCCGACCGCCATGTCCCCCTGCAGTGCGCGCAGCTTCTGCTCGTCGAAGACCTGGTTGACCAGGCCCTGGTCGCGCACGGCCAGGATGTGGCCGTTCTGGGACGTGGCGATGCCCGCCGACTCCTGGCCGCGGTGCTGCAGCGCGTACAGCGCGAAGTACGTCAGCCGTGCGACTTCGCGCCCGGGAGCGACGATGCCGAAGACCCCGCACTCGTCGCGCGGTCCATCGCGGTCATCGAGGATGGGAGCTGGAGCAGACAAGGCGACCCGGCGTCGGGACGACCGGCTCGAAGGAGGCTAGCAAGGGCGAAAGACGCCTTCCCGGAGCAGCCCGCGCCGCGCGATCCGCCGCCGCGGCACCCGCGCGAGGACTACGCTGCAGAGAACTTCGCCGTTCGGCACGGCCACGCCCGACGGCCCAGTCCGACATACAGGAACGGGATACATATGGCCACCGACGCACCTGTCCAGATTCCCCGCCAGCGCATCGCGGAGCTGATCGAGCGCGAGGAGCAGCAGCTCAACACCCGCACCGAGCGCTCACGGCAGACGTACGAGCGCGCGCAGGTCCACCTCTCCGGTGGTGTCGCCTCGTCCTACCAGCTGCGGGACCCGTGGCCGATCTACCTCGAGCGCGGTGCCGGGCCGCGCGTCTGGGACGTCGACGGCAACGAGATGTGGGACTTCCACAACGGCTTCGGCTCGATGGTCCAGGGCCACGCCCACCCGGCGATCGGCGCGGCGATCAGCGCCCGCTACGGCTCCGGCACGCACTTCGCGGCGCCAACCGAGGACGCGATCGTCGTCGGCGACGAGCTCGCGCGCCGCTGGGGGCTGCCGAAGTGGCGCTTCACCAACAGCGGCAGCGAGTCCACGATGGACGCGATCCGGATCGCCCGCGGCACCACCGGCCGCGAGACGATCGTCAAGATCTTTGGCTCCTACCACGGCCACCACGACGGCGTGATGGTCTCGATCGGCGTCGAGTACGACCAGATCGGCGATCGCGAGAACCTCGCCTCGCTGGCCTACGGCGCGGGCATCCCGCAGGCCGTCGTCGACCTCACGATCCCGGTCCCGTTCAACGACGCGGGCGCGATGGAGCGCCGCATCCAGCGGTTGACCGAGGAGGGCCGCAAGCCCGCCTGCGTGATCATGGAGCCGGCGATGATGAACCTCGGCGTCGTGCTGCCGGAGCCGGGGTACCTGGAGGCGGTCCGCGACATCACGCGCCGCCACGGCATTTTGCTGATCTTCGACGAGGTCAAGACCGGGCTGACGATCGCGGCCGGCGGCGCGACCGAGCGCTTCGGCGTGACGCCCGACCTCGTGACGCTGGCCAAGGCGCTCGGCGGCGGCACGCCGATCGGCGCGATCGGCGGCACCGAGGAGGCGATGGCCGCGGTGCAGGACGGCTCCGTCTACCAGGTCGGCACCTACAACGGGAACCCGCTCGGCATGGCCGCGACGCGGGCGAACCTGCTCGAGGTGCTGACGCCCGCCGCCTACGAGCACCTAGATCGGCTGAACGACCGGATCCTGAGCGGCTGCGAGGCCGTCATCCGCAAGCACAACCTGCCCGGCTACTCGGTCGGCATCGGCTCGAAGGGCTGCGTCACGTTCTCGCCGTCGAAGATCGTCGACTACGAGTCCTTCAAGGCTAACCAGGACAAGGACCTGTCCGAGCTGGCGTGGCTCTACAACATGAACCGCGGGATCTTCATGACCCCGGGGCGCGAGGAGGAGTGGACGCTCTCGGTCACCCACGACGACGCGTCGGTCGACGCGTACGTGCAGGTGTTCGAGGCGATGGCCGACGACCTGATGGCCTGAGCCGTTCCACGGCGCTCCTGGAGCCGACTGCTCGTCGAGCCACGGCGCCCGGAGCGCGTTCGGACGTCGCCGAGAGCACCGTCGTTCATCGTGGCGACGGTGTGCATCGGCGCCTTCATGGGTCAGCTCGACGCCAGCATCGTCACGCTCGCGTTCCCGACCCTGACGCGGACGTTCGACGCCTCGCTCGGCAGCGTCCAGTGGGTCGGGCTGTCGTACCTGCTCGTCCTCGTCTCGCTCCTGACGGCGATCGGCCGGGCCGCCGACATGCTCGGGCGCAAGCTGCTCTACACGTACGGCTTCGTCATCTTCATCGTCGGCTCGGCGCTCTGCGGGCTGGCGCCGAGCCTCGGCGCGCTCGTCGCCTTCCGGGCGCTTCAGGGACTCGGGGCGGCGATGCTCCAGGCCAACAGCGTCGCCATCATCGTCAACGCCGTGCCCCGTGAGCGGCTCGGGCGGGCGATCGGCGTGCAGGGAGCGGCGCAGGCGCTCGGGCTCGCGCTCGGGCCCGCCGTGGGCGGACTCCTGATCGGGCTCGGCGGGTGGCGCCTGATCTTCCTGGTGAACGTGCCCGCCGGGATCGCCGGCGCGGTCCTCGGCTGGTTTCTGCTGCCGAGAAGCCGTCAGCTCGCCGAGCGCACCCGCTTCGACTGGCTGGGGCTCGGGCTGTTCATCCCGGCCGCCTCGGCGCTCCTGCTGGCGATCTCCTACGGGAACCAGCTGGGGTGGCTCTCGCCGGCGACGCTCGGGCTGCTCGCGGCGTCGCTCGGGCTCGCGGTCGCGTTCGTCGGGCGCGAGCGCGGGGCCGCGGCGCCCATGCTCGACCTCGGGCTCTTCCGGCGTGCGCAGTTCAGCGCCGGCATCGCGAGCGGCCTGCTCTCCTACCTCGTGCTCTTCGGCGTGCTGCTGATCGTCCCGTTCCTCCTGCAGGACGCGCAACACCGCAGTCCCGGGGCGACGGGCGTCGAGCTCATGCTGATGCCGCTCAGCCTCGGCATCGTCGCCGCCGTCTCGGGGCGGCTGGCCGAACGCCTCGGCGTGCGCGCGCTCACGGTGACCGGCATGGTGCTCGTCGCGCTCGTCCTCGTCCTGCTCGGCCTGGCCGACGCCGACCACGCCGTCTTTCTGATCGGGCTCGGGCTCATCGGGGCCGGTCTCGGCGCCTTCACCCCGCCGAACAACGCCGCGATCATGGGCTCGGTCCCCGGCCACCAGACGGGGATGGCCAGCGGCGTCCTGAACATGACCAGGGGCTTCGGCACCGCCCTCGGGCTCGCGCTGACCGGGCTCGTCTTCACGCTCGCCGCGGGTCCCCACGCCATCGACCGGGGCTTCACGGCCGCGGCGATCTTCCTCGCGGCGGTGGCACTCGCCGCCGCCGGGCTCTCGGCGCTGCGCGGGCGGGCCGCGCTGAGCCGCGATCCCACGCTGACCGCCGAATGACGGCGGCCAGGCTGAGGCGCGAGCCTCCTCAGCCTGGCCAGCGTGCGACTAGTGCAGCAGCGCCGCGAGGCCCGTGTCGAACGCGTGGCCGAGCTCGGCCAGCTCGACGTTGAGCACGCCCTCGATCTTGACCGCGCTGCCGCCGACGCGGCCGATGATCCGCGCCGCCCCGCCGAACGCGTGCAGCGCCTCCTCGGGGCCGCTGACCACGAACGCGCCCGGGCCCTCGCCGAACAGCTCCGCCTCGGTCTCCAGCCCGGCGACGATCGCGCCCAGGCCGGACGCGAGCGCGCACTCGGCCAGCGCCACCGCGACGCCGCCCTCCGCCACGTCGTGCGCGGAGTGCAGCGCGCTGGACCGCACGGCCTGGCGGATCGCGGCGTGCAGCGCGTGGATCGCGCCCAGGTCGGCGGTCGGCAGCGGGCCGGCGATCGGCTCGCCGCGCAGCTTGGCCAGCTCGGACGCGGCCAGCGACGGCGCCCAGCCGGCGGTGACGAGCGCGATCGCGTCCCCCTCGACGGCGAAGCCGAGCCGGCCGGCGCGGCGCGCGTCCGGCAGCTCGCCGACCAGGCCGACGACCGGGGTCGGGTAGATC
>DATMGH010000151.1:0-5178 GCA_035555675.1 Solirubrobacter sp.
GCAGCGCGGTCGCCGTCGGCGCCAACGTGCGCACGGCGATGGCCGCCGCGCGCGAGCGCGAGCTGGTCGACGACGTGCGCCACGCGCTCGAGCACGAGCGGCTCGAGCTGTACTTCCAGCCGCTCGTGGACGCGCGCACCGGCGCCGTGCGCGGCGCCGAGGCGCTGCTGCGCTGGCAGCGCGAGGACGGCGGCTTCGTCGCCCCCGACGAGTTCCTGCCCGCGGTCGAGCGCAGCGACCTGATCGGGCCGCTGACCGACTGGGTGCTCGACCGCGCGCTGGCCGCGGCCGTGCGCTGGAACGGGCCCGCCGTCTCGATCAACCTGGCGATCGCCAACCTGTCCGAGCCGGACCTGCCCGAGCGCGTGCTGGCGGCGCTCGAACGCCACGGCCTCCCGCCCTCCGGCCTGACGCTGGAGCTGACCGAGACCGCCGAGCTCGACGACAGCCCGATCGCCGACGCCGTCATGACCGCGCTCGACGCGTCCGGCGTGCGGCTGTCGGTCGACGACTTCGGCACCGGGCACTCGTCGATCGTGCGGCTCGCGCGGTTCCCGATCCGCGAGCTCAAGATCGACCGCACGTTCGTGCGCGACATGCACGTCGCGCCGCGGCCGATCGTCGCCACGACGATCGAGATGGCGCGCGCGCTCGGGCTCGAGGTCGTGGCCGAGGGGATCGAGGACGAGCGCACGCTGGTCGCGCTGCGCGAGCTCGGCTGCGATCTCGCGCAGGGCTACCACGTCTCACGGCCGCTGCCGGCCGCGGAGTTCGAGCGCTGGCTGGCGGCGCACAGCGCGCCGCTGCTCAGCGGCTACGACTGGTAGTCGCGCACGTCGCGCCAGTACAGGCGCGAGCACCAGCGGTCGAAGCGCCAGAAGCCCACCGCGAGCGCGACGCACAGCACCAGGTAGCCGGCGAACGCGCCGACGGCGTGGCCGACGATCGGCACCAGCACCACCAGCCCGATCACGATCAGCACCCAGACCACGGTCTTCCACGGCACCCGCCAGGTGCGCCGGTGCTCTCCGTCAGGGTCCCAGCCGCCCTCCGGCGGCTCCCACCTCGGATCGCTCACCAGCCCGACGAAGGCCATGCTCCGAGGCTACTCCTCGCCCAGTTCGCTTACAAGGCGTTAGTCCCCCAGCTGCCGGTCCGCGGCGGCCACCTCGACCACGCCGTCGATCGCGTCGAGCGCCAGGGCCAGATCGCGCGGCGAGCCGCGGCCCTGCAGCTCGAGCGTGAGCGCGACGTTCGGCGGCCGGTGCTCGGTAGCCACGCTGACGACCGCGAACCCGCGGCGCGTCGCCTCCGCCATCACGTCGCGCAGGATCCCGCGCCCGTCGGGATAGACGATCCGCAGCGTGCCGCCGCTCGGGAGCCGCCGTGTGAGCGCCGTGTAGCCGATCACGACGACGAAGTGCATCGCGGTCGCGGCCAGCGCCAGCAGCGCGAGCCCCGCGCCGCACGCCATGCCGATCGCGGCCGTCATCCACACGATCGCGGCCGTCGTCAGGCCGCGAACGAAGTCCCCGCGGACGAAGATCAGGCCGCCGCCGATGAAGCCGATCCCGGAGACGATCTGGGCCGCCACGCGCGACGGGTCCAGCACCGCCCGCCCGGGCGCCAGCACGTCCGTGAACCCGTACTTGCTGACGATCAAGAACAGCGCGGCGCCGACGCCGACCAGCGTGTGGGTGCGCAGCCCGGCGGACTTCTGGCGCCACTCGCGCTCCAGGCCGATCGCCGAGGAGAGCACGAACGCGAGCCCGAGCTCGCCGAGCTGCTTGGTCCCCTGCGCGTCCTGAAGCGTCGCGACGATGGTCACGACGCTTCACGTCGCCGCTCGGGGGCCGGTTGAAACCGCCTCCGCTTAGACGACGAGCCCGTGCCGGACCGTGTTCTCCGTCACCGCGCGCGCCTCGACGAACTGCAGCAGGTAGTCCGGGCCGCCGGCCTTCGGGCCGGTGCCGGACAGCTTGCCGCCGCCGAACGGCTGGCGGCCGACCATGGCGCCCGTGATCTCCCGGTTGACGTAGAGGTTGCCGACCGGCGTGTGCTCGCTCACGTACTCGATCGTGCGCGGGCTGCGGCTGAAGAGGCCGCCGGTGAGCGCGAACGGGGAGCGGTCGACGGCCTCGCACGCCTCCTCGATGCTCGCCACGGTCTCCAGCGACAGCACCGGGCCGAAGATCTCCTCGGTGACGACCGGGGAGTCCGCGGGCAGGCCGGCGAAGATCGTCGGCGGGACGTAGAAGCCGTCGTCGCGGCGCTCGCCCTGCGCGAGCGGCGTCGCCGACGCGATGTAGCGCTCGATGCGCTGCTGGGCGGCGACGTCGATCACCGGCGGGACGTCGGTCGCGAACTCCGCGGCCGGGCCCACGCGCAGCGTGCCGACGGCGCCCGCGAGGCGCTCCGCGAGCTCGTCCGCGACCGCCGCGTGGACGAGCGCGCGGCTGGCCGCCGAGCACTTCTGGCCGGCGAACGCGAAGGCGGACTTCAACAGGCCGGGGACGACGTCGTCGAGGTCGGCGTCGGAGTCGACGATCACGCAGTTCTTGCCGCCCATCTCGGCGATCACGCGCTTGAGGTGGTGCTGGCCGGGGACGACCTTGGCCGCGCGCTCGAGGATCTGCAGGCCGACCGCGCAGGAGCCGGTGAACGCGATCGTGTGCACGCGCGGGTCGGCGACCAGCGCCTTGCCGGCCTCGTCGCCGCCGGGCAGCAGGTGCAGCGCGTCCAGCGGGACGCCGCCGGCGTGCAGGGCGTCGATGACCGCCTTGGCGCACGCCGGGGTCTGCTCGGCCGGCTTGAGGACGACGGCGTTGCCGGCCGCCAGCGCGGCGCTCACCATGCCGGCGGCGATCGCCAGCGGGAAGTTCCAGGGCGCGATCACGGCGGTCACGCCGCGGCCGACGTAGCGCATCGCGTTGCGCTCGCCCGGGAGCTGCAGGAGGCTGCGGCCGGCGTCGAGCTGCTGCGCGCCCTGCGCGTAGTAGACGAGGAAGTCGATCGCCTCGCAGACGTCGGCGTCGGCCTCGGCCCAGGGCTTGCCGGCCTCGCGGACCGCGAGCGCGGCCAGCTCGAGCCGGCGGGTGCGCAGGATGTCGGCCGCACGCTGGAGCGCGGCCGCGCGGTCGGCCGCCGGCTTGCGCGACCAGGCGCGGTGGCCGCGCTCGGCGCTGGCGATCGCCTGGTGCGCGTGCTGCTCGGTGGCCTCATGGGCGTAGGCGACGACGCGGGCCGGCGCGCTCGGGTCGACGGACGCGAGGCGGCGGCCGGTCACGACGTCCTCGCCGATCAGCATCGGGACGTCGAGCGGGAGCTTGGCGTCGAGCGCCTGGAGCGCGTCGAGCGCCTGGTTGCGGACGGCCTCGCGGCGCAGCTCGAGCAGCGGCTCGTTGGCGAACGTGGTCATGGGGCCTCCAGGAGCTCGGCGGTGTCGGCGCCGCCGGCGTGGGCGGCCAGGAAGGAGTCGTTGGCGGTGTTCTCGAGCAGGCGGCGCACGAGGTAGGCCATGCCGGCGACGAGGTCGCCGACCGGGCAGTAGCAGCGGACGCGGCGGCCGGTGGCGGCGATCGCGGCCTGCGTGTCGTCCCCCAGGCCGCGCAGGATCTGGAACTCGAGGTCGTCGTTGCCGACGCCGCGCGCGTCGGCGTAGGCCGCGGCGTGGGCGATGCTGCGCAGGTTGTGGCTGGCGATCGCGACCTTGATCGGGCCGGCGTGGTCGATCAGGCGCTTGGTCAGGCGCTCGAAGTTGCGGTCGCACTCGCGGCGGTCGGTGAAGACCGGGGCCGCCCAGCCGTTCTGGGCGGCCTGGACGACCTCGTGGTCCCAGTAGGCGCCCTTGACCAGGCGGATCGTGAACGGGTGCGTGCGGGGGTGCTCGCGCGCCCAGTCCAGCAGCGTCTGCAGGTGCTCGTCGGACTCGGTCAGGTAGGCCTGCAGGACGATGCCCGCGGAGGGACCGGTGGCGAACTCCGGCTCGGCGAGGAGGTCGAGCGTGAGGGTGGTGATCGCCTCGCGGGTGTCGAAGGACTCCATGTCGACGTGCAGGTGCGCGCCGACGTCGCGAGCGACGCGGAGGAGGTGGCGCAGGCGCGGGGCGGCGCCCTCGATACCGCGCTCGGGGGCCTCGGGGCGGCGCAGCAGCGGAGTGAGGGCGGAGACCTTGACGGAGAGGTTGACGTCGCGGCCGGGGTGGTGGTGGGCGGCCTGGGCGAGCGCGCGCAGGGTGTCCTCGCAGCGGGCGGCGTAGCGGTCGGCCTCCGCCTCGGTGACGGTGGCCTCGCCGAGCAGGTCGACGGTGGCGTCGACGCCGCGCTTCCAGAGCGCGGTGATCGCGGGGAGCGCGTCGGTCGCGTCCTCCCCGACGATGAAGCGCTGGGCCATCTGCTTGACGCCGGTGGCGGCGAGCGCCGCGACGGGGCGGGTGGCGAAGCGGCGGCCGGTGATGCCGGTGGCGCGGCGGGCGTGCTTTGAGTCCTGCGCCTGCTCGAGCAGCTCGTCGAGGTGGCGGGTGACGTCGGCCGGCGTGGCGCAGGCGGGGCGCACGTCGACGAAGCGGAACAGCGCGGCGCGCAGCCCCGGATCGCTGATCAGCAGCTCCTGCATGCGGCGCTCGACTCGCGCGGTCGACACGGCGCGCGGGCGGGGCATGCGGGCGGCGAGGTCGGTGCCGATCGCGCGGATCGGCGCGTCGAGGTCGACGGGCTCGACGGGTTCGAGGTCGGGGGTCGGAGCGGCGGCCATGCCGTCAATCGTCCTGGCTGCGGGGTTGGGGTGTTAGGGGGCGCCGGTCGCGTTTGCGCGCGGGCGGGTGCGACAGCTGTCGCGCGTGCTCAGCCGCGGCTGAGGCGGAGGAGGCGCAGGCCGAGGTGGGCGAGCAGGCGGTCGTCGCCGCGCGCGAGATCGAGCCCGGTCAGCTCCTCGACGCGCTCGAGGCGGCGGTACAGCGTCGCGCGGTGCATCGACAGCGCGCGGGCGGCGTCGGCGACGTCGCCGCCGTGCTCGAGCAGGGTTTCGAGCGCTTCGATCAGCTGATCGCCGCGGCGGTGCTCGGCGAGCGCGACGATCGTCGCGGGCGGCCCGGGGCGGCCGGCGGCGGTCCACAGCTCGGCGATCGGCGCCCACGCGCCGAGCGCGTCGTAGGCCGCGACGGGCCCGAGCGCCGGCGCG
>DATMGH010000152.1:0-11633 GCA_035555675.1 Solirubrobacter sp.
TGGCGGTGGTGCCGATGTCGACGCCGAGGACGACGGGGACGGACGTGGCGGGGATGCGCCGCAGACTACGAGAGCGCCGCGGCGAGCGCCAGCAGCACCAGGCTGAGCAGCGCGATCGCGCCCCGCAGCGCACCGGCGCGCCGGGCGCTGCGCGCCAGCCCGGCGGCGAGCGTGGCGTCCCGCGCGGCACGGACCCGGAGCCGCGTCACACCGCGCGCCTGCTGCACCCCGGCGACGGTCACGAGCACCAGCGCGACGGCGACCACGACGGCGGCCAGCGCCGTGCCGTCCCAGCCGCGGCCGGCCAGCAGCACGCCGCCCGCGACCAGCGCGACCGCCAGCCCCGAGCCGCCCACCACGAGGTAGCGGCGCCCCAGCGCGCGGAAGAACGCCACCTGCGCGCCGCGATCGAGCTCGCTGCGCACGGTGTGCGTGACGACGGCGATCGCGACGAGCCCGCCGACCCACACGCACGCGCCCAGCAGCGCGAAGAACGTGACCACGGTCACCGCGCCGCGCTCCGCCGCGCGCGCACCGCGACCGTCACGGCGCACGCCAGGAACGCGACGATCGCGACCTCGTTGAGCACGCCGCCCCAGCGCCAGGCCGCCTGCGCGCCGGCGGCGTCGCCGAGCAGCCGCAGCGCCAGCGAGGCGTGCAGCAGCGCCAGCGGCCCGTAGAAGACCGGCGCGTACGGCAGCGCCACGCCGAGCACGGCGGGGACGATCACCGGCGCGTGCGCGAACACCATCGAGAAGACGAACCCGAGGAAGATCGCGTGGACCATCGCGTCGTACGCGAAGCCGCCGCCGCTGAGGGCGCCGTTCACCAGCCACACGACGCCCGCCACCGCCAGCCAGGCGTAGCCGGCGATCAACGCGACCGCCATGTAGCGGGTCGCGCCCGGGACGCGGATCGTGCGCCGCGCGACGTCGTAGCGCCACAGCCACGCCGCCTGGGCGAGCAGTCCGGCGCCGGCCAGGCGGATGCCGGCGTCGGGCCAGGCGCCGGCGAGCGCGACCCCGGCCACGAACGCGGCGACCGCGGCGAGCAGCAGCCGGCGCGCGCTCGCCGGCGGCTGCCGCAGGCGCGAGAGCTCCAGCCGCTCGCCGACGATCGTCAGCACTAGGAACGCCGCCAGCCACGGCACCACGGTCGTGATCCGCGCGCCCGCGAGCCACGCGACCGCGCCGACGAGCCACGCGGCGGCCCCGGCGCCCATCACGGCGTTGTGCCAGCTCGGCTGGATCCGGTGCACGGCCACGAAGACCGCGACCAGCACCGCGCCGCCGAGGGCCAGCAGCGCGCGTCCGACGTCCGCGGGCAGGCCGACGATCAGCCACGCCGCGCCGGCGGCCGCGGCGACCGGCGCCGCGTACGCCCAGCCGCGCCGCAGCGCGACCGCCCGCTCGAGCCCGATCTGGGTTCCGAGGAAGCCGAGCACCAGCAGCGGGCCGTGCTCGGCGGCGAGCGCCGGCCGCAGCGCCGGCAGGTCCAGCCCGAGCCGCAGCAGCCCCGCCCACAGGCCGGCCACCAGCGCGACCAGCGCGAGCGCGAGCAGCGGGAGACGGCGGGCGAGCCGCGTGCGGCGGGGCGCGACGGCGGTCACAGCGCCCAGCCGAGCGCGGCGCGCGCGGCGTCGCTCATGTCCTCGGGCCGCCAGGCGGGCTCGAGCTCGCAGGCGACGTCGAGCTCCGGTTGGCCCGGCAGCTGCCACAGGCAGGCGCGGATCTCGTCCTCGATGTAGCTCGACAGCGGGCACGCCGGCGTCGTGACCGTGAAGCGCACGCGGACGGCCTGCTCGGTCACGTCGACCGAGCGCAGGAGACCGAGCGCGACGATGTCCAGTCCGAGCTCGGGGTCGATCACGCCGCGCAGCAGGTCCCGCACGTGCTCGCCGGTCGCGGGACCGGTCAAGAGGTCGAGCACGAGGTGGTCGTCGGACACCATCGGCTAGTTTATACACGAAGGTTGGGAAAAATCCTTGACGAGGAGCACGCGATGCCTGCCACGACTCTCGACGTCCGCACCGAGCCGCCCGCCCGCCGCCACACGCTGATCTTCGACACGTTCGGCGCGCTCGCCGCCGGGGACGCGTTCGAGCTGGTCAACGACCACGACCCGAAGCCGCTGCGCTACCAGTTCGAGGCCGAGCACGCGGGGGCGTTCTCGTGGGACTACCTCGAGCAGGGCCCGGAGGTCTGGCGCGTGCGCATCGGCCGCACCGAGCGATGAGCGACGGGCTCTACCCGCCGGCCACCGCCGAGCTCGCGCGTCACCGCGCGGAGCTCGCGCCCGGCATCCACGACGCGTTCCAGGCGTTCAGCCGCGAGGTGTTCGCCGACGGCGCGCTCGACCAGAAGACCAAGCAGCTGATCGCGGTCGCGGTCGCGCACGTCACGCAGTGCCCGTACTGCATCCGCGGCCACACCCGCGCCGCCCTGCGTAAAGGAGCCGACGAGCGGGAACTCATGGAAGCGATCTGGGTCGCCGCGGAGATGCGCGCCGGCGGTGCGTACGCGCACTCGGCGCTCGCGCTCGACACGGTGGCGCAGCACTCGCACACGGGAGATGGACGATGAGACTCGACTACCAGAAGGCGTTCCCCAAGGGCCTGGAGGGCATGCTCGCGCTCGAGCGCGCCGTCCACGCCAGCACGCTCGAGCCGGCCCTGCTGGAGCTGGTCAAGACGCGCGCGTCGCAGATCAACGGGTGCGCGCACTGCCTGGACATGCACACCAAGGACGCGCGGGCGCGCGGCGAGGACGAGCAGCGGCTGCACGTGCTCGCCGCGTGGCGCGAAGCGCCGTTCTACAGCGAGCGCGAGCGCGCCGCGCTGGCGTGGTGCGAGGCGCTGACGCGGCTGCCCGAGACGGCCGCGCCGGACTCCGCCTACGACCCGCTGACCGAGCACTTCTCCGAGGAGGAGATCGCCGCGCTGACGTTCGCGATCGTCGCCATCAACGGCTGGAACCGGCTCGCGGTCGGCTTCCACGCGCCCGTCGGGGACTACGTCTCACCGTACTGATGCCCGCAGCATCCCCACGAGCGTCAGCGCCCAGGTCGCGAGCGCGAGCCAGAAGAACACGTGCGGGACGAAGTCCAGGAACTCGAGCGAGAGCGCGCCGGCCATCTTGTACGTCGCGACCGCGTACATCCCGAACGGGAAGACCGCGCCCCAGTAGAGGGGGTCGTACTCGAACGGCAGGCGCCGGAAGCCGTACCGCCACACGGCGAGGATCGCGATCATCGGGATCCACCAGGTGCCGGTCGCCCAGTAGAAGACGGTGAAGCCTTCGATGAACGGCAGCATCGAGTCCAAGAACGGCGCCGCCGGCGCGTCGATGATCAGCAGCGACCCGGCCAGCACCGAGATCGCCATCGCGCCCATGTTGATCCAGTACGGCGGCGCCAGGTCGCCCGGCTCGAAGCGGAAGAACATGTAGCGGTAGAGGATCAGCGAGATCAGCCAGATGTAGAGCATCCCGCCCCACAGCCACATCGACAGCGCGACGAAGTTCGCGTGCAGCCGGAGCGGCTGGCCCCAGTGGGCGGAGAGCAGGGCGATCAGCACCGCGATCGACTGCGTCGCGACCACCGCCAGCAGCCAGCTGCCGCTGATGCCGGCGGCCAGCGACGGCTTGTCCGGCTTGATCGTGAGCGCGGCGAAGATCGTGTACGTGAGCACGATCCAGAACGCCGCGGCGACGACCAGCAGGCCGGTCGCGATCGCGTAGTCGTGGGCGATCACGATCATCTGGGCGCCGAGCACGCAGGTGCCCGCGACGACCGTCAGGAAGCCGAACGCCCGCCGGTGGTCGGTCAGATCGGCCACGAGCCGGCGCCAGTGGCGGGTGGCCCGCACCGCCGTGAGCACGATCAGGATGGCGTAGGCGGCGACGTTGAAGGCCAGCAGCGCGACGTCGACGCCCGCCACGCCGAGCTGGTTCGCGCCGATCGAGATGATCCCGGTCGCCATCACGAGCGCGAAGTACGACGGCTCGAGCGTGCGGGCAAGGTCGTCGAGCGATCGGCGCATCACCGGCGACGATAGTGCGGCTGACGTCAGATGGTCGCGAGAATGCAGCCGATCAGGACGCTGATCGCCAGCGCGCCGATCGCGAGCCAGTAGAGCAGGACGCGGCCGGGCCGCACGGGACCCGCTCCGGCCGCGAAGCACGCGAGCGCCGCGAGCACGACCGCGCTGCCGGCCAGCACGACCCTCTGGCGGTCGACGAAGACGCCGAGCGCCACGGCCGCGATGCCGAGGTTCCAGAGCGCGAGCTGGGCGCGCGCGAGCCGGGGCGAGCCGCTGGCCCCCGGCAGCGCCAGCGGTCCCACGCCGAGCGCGAACTGCGCGACGCCGCCGACCAGGACCAGGTAGGCCGCCAGCCAGGAGCCGTGCTCGAACGGCGCGGCGCTGTTGACGGCGGCCACGAGACCGCCGGCGACGACCAGAAGCGCTGCCGCGGCCGCGAACGCCCGCACCTCGGTGCCGGCGTCCAGGCCGCGGATCTCAACGCTTTTCCCCATTCCCACTAGAAAAATACTTGGGCGTGAACGCACGCGCAAGGCCGCGGTCCGCCAACATGTCTGCTCGTGACCGTCGAGGAGCCCTCGTTCACCCCGGAGCTGTTCGCGTTCCTGCGCGAGCTGGCCGCGAACAACGACCGTGAGTGGTTCAGCGCGAACAAGGCGCGCTTCGTCGCCGAGGTGCAGGAGCCCGCGCTGGCGTTCGTCGAGGACGTCGGGATGCGCCTGCCGGAGGTCAGCCGGCACTTCGTCGCCGACGCGCGCACGTCCGGCGGCTCGCTGTTTCGCATCTACCGCGACGTGCGCTTCTCGCGCGACAAGTCGCCGTACAAGACGCACGTCGGCATCCAGTTCCGGCACCAGCAGTCGCGCGACGTGCACGCGCCCGGGTACTACGTGCACCTCGAGCCCGGGACCGTGTTCATCGCCTGTGGCACCTGGCATCCCGAGCGCGACACGCTGCACGCCATCCGCACCGCGATCGCCTCGCGCCCGGGACGCTGGCAGGAGATCGCGGAGGCGCCGTCGTTCCGGTCGGCGTTCCGGCTCGGCGGCGAGTCGCTGAAGCGCCCGCCGGCGGGGTTCGACCGCGAGCATCCACTGATCGAGGAGCTCAAGCGCAAGGACTTCATCGCGATCGCGGACCTGAGCGAGGCGGACGCGGTCGACGGCGCGTTCCTGGACCGGTTCCTGGAGCTGTGCGAGACCGCGGGGAGCTTCATGCGGTTCCTCTGCGACTGCACGCGCGTGCAGTACTGACGTCGTCTGGGGGGCGAGGTCGTCGCCCCCGGACCTATACGTGGACATGGAGACCCACCTCGCGCACGTCCAGGCCTTCGTCGAGCAACTGCTCGACACGGGCGGAACCCTGGTCCGGCTCGTCGACAACCTCACGGACGCGTTCGTCGAGCACGACGTCGAGCGCGGCCAGGCGGCCGCCGACGTCTTCGAGATGCTGGTCGGCACGGTCGGCATGCGGTTCGCCTCGGTCACGGAGCGGGACGTGACCCGCGCGGCCGAGCTCATGGACCTCGCGATGCAGAGCGTCCTCACCGACCTTCGACGCGCGCTCGCAGGTCGATGAGGGGGCGCGCATATTTATGCTCACCCAGTATGCTTGCGCACATGCGCACCACGATCAAGCTGGACGACGACGTGTTCAAGGCGTATAAGCAGCGCGCCGCCGAGCGCGGGACGACGCTCGCGCGGGAGATCGAGGACGCGCTGCGGGCGGACCTGCAGCGGCGCAGCGAGCGCGTCGCGCAGGCCCCGTTCGAGGCGCTGGTGTTCGCGGGCGACGGCTCGCCGGCGCTCATCGACGTCGACGACAACCGGGCGCTCTACGCGCTGATGGACGACGAGGCGCGGTGATCCTCTTCGACGTCAATGTGCTGCTGAACGCGCACCGGTCCGGGCAGGAGCATCACGCGGTCGCGCGCGAGCTGCTGCAGGACGTGGTGAACGCGCCGGCGCCGTTCGCGCTCTCCGAGCTCGTGCTCGCCGCGTTCGTCCGGATCGCCACCAACCCGCGGGCGTTCTCGGTCCCGACGCCGCTCGACGCCGCGCTCCGGTTCACCGGGTCGCTGCTGGCGCGCGCGAACGCGCGGGTCGTGCGGCCGGGCGAGCGGCACTGGGAGATCTTCGAGCGGCTGTGTCGCGAGACGCAGGCGCGCGGGCCGCTGATCGGCGACGCCCAGCACGCCGCGCTCGCGCTCGAGCACGGCTGCGAGTGGGTCAGCTTCGACCGCGACTTCGCGCGGTTTCCCGACCTGCGCTGGCGGCACCCGCTCGATGGGTGACGGCCGGGGTCAGCCGGGGTGCGGGCCGAACCGGTGGCCCGGCGTCCGCGGGCGCCACGGCAGCGTCTTGACGCGGATCAGGCTGCACGCGGTGTGCTCGCACGACGTCCGGTTCGGCGGGCCGTCGATGGAGCGCGGTGCGGCGCTGAGGTAGTACGTCGCGGTCGCGTCGCGCGTGGCGCCGACGATCAGCTGGCCCGCCACAGTGGCGCTGCGCGGGTGGGCGTAGTGGACGTCCGCCTCGGCGAAGATCGCTTGGGTGACGTCGCACGTCGCGCCGCTCTGGACCCAGAACGCGCCGACGCCCGCCGCCGTGGGCGTGAGCGGGCGTACGAAGCCGCACGCGCCGCTGATGTAGCCGCGCACCATCTCCTCGGAGCCCCCGCGCAGGGGGTCGACCTGCAGCACCCAGCCGGGGCCGATGCCGACGCCGACGTCCTTCGTGGCCCACGTGAAGGCGGCGGCGCGCGGGCCGAGGTCGAGCGTCTCGACGGCCGCGTGGGTCGGAAGCGGCAGGCGCCGCAGCGTCTGCTTATCGCGGAGCCAGAGCTTCCCGCCCGCGACGTAGGCGAGGCGGCCGCGCCACATGGACGGCCTGCGTCCCTCGGTCTTGAGCGCGCGCGGCCTGGTGGGGCGATCGAGGCGCAGTTGCATCACCCGGCAGCGCGCGTGGCACGCCGAGTACACGACCACGGGTCGCCCGTGCTCGTCCGGGCCCGCGTCGGCGTCGAACGTCGTGGCGCGTGGCGGGACCGGCAACGCCCTGAGCCGGCCCGCGTACCAGTCGTAGAGCCGGTACCGGTCGTTCTCGCGGCGGCTGAAGACGAGGTGGCCGCCGTACGCGGTGAGCCCCGAGACGCCGTCGCCGGAGGCGATCTCGCCGGTCCTTGAACCTTGCGCGGGAGCCGCGCCGGTCGCGAGCGCGAGCGCCGCGAGTGCCACCGTCCACATAGCGCCGACTCTACGCCGACCCGCGGGTTTCGCCATCCCCACAGGTGGACGTCAACCTCCACCAAGCGCGTCGAGGAAGTCCCGCCAGGCGCCGGCGGTCCGCGCTTCGTCGCCGGTGGCGTCGAGATCCATGAGCAGACCGCGCAGCGTCGCGAGCACGAGGGTCGCCAGCTCGGGACGGTGCAGGCTGGCCAGCCCTTCCTCCAGCGGCCCGAGCCAGTCGGTGGTGGCGACGCGGCGGAGGTCCGGCCAGAGTGGGCGGCCGGCGCTGTCGCGCAGCGGCACGATGTGGATCTGGTCGAACATGCGCAGGTAATCCGCTCCCACGCGCGGGCGAGCGTGCCCAGGTATGGCTCGCCCGGTCGGAGCCGCAGCATGTCCCCGAAGGCTTCGAGCTGGCGCTGCCGGGCGCGTCGGAGCACCGCGCGCAGCAGCTGGTCGCGGGTGCCGAAGTGGTAGACGAGCATCCGCGTCGAGACGCCGGCGGCAGCAGCGAGCGGACCCATCCGATCCGGCAGCCCGCGCTCGAGCGCGTAGCTGGTGCACGCCTCCAGCAGGCGGGCGTCGAGAGCGCGGCCGCGGCGCTGCCCAGCCGGGGGGCCGGCGCCGGCGGGCGCCGCCGGACCGGGTCTGCCCGAGGACGTCGCGGCCGTCCGCGAGCTGCTCGAGGCCCAGGACGAACCGACGATCGTCGTCGTCCACAGCTACGGCGGGACCGCGGCACGCCGGCCGAGCGGCAGCGTGAGTTCGCGCGCCGTGCCGATCGGGTCGTCGAGGTCGACGCCGGGCACCACCCGTTCCTCTCTCGGCCGGCGGCCGTCCGCGACCTGGTGCTCGGCCTCGCGAGCTAAGGGCCGACCGCGGACGCGTTGTCGACGACGAGACGCGGGCGAAGGCTCGACGTCATGCCGCGAGGTGCGCGAGCACGTTGACGATCGTCCCGCCCGGGTCCTCGACGAAGAAGCGCCGGACGCCCCACGGCTCGTCCCGGAGCGGGTAGACGACCCGCAGCCCGCGCTGGACGGCGGCGGCGTGGGCGGCGTCGACCGCCTCCGGGTCGCCGAGGTCGACCCCGAAGTGCGGCCGGGGATCCTCGAAGCCGGTCGGCGGGATGAGCACCTGCGCGCTGCGATTGGCCGGGGACGCGACGCCGACGATCGGGTCCTCCATGACCGCTTCGAAGCCGAGCACGTCGGTGTAGAAGGCGCGCGACGCGCCGGGGTCCTCCCCGCCGGCGTACGCGATCACCCGCCTCGGCGATGCGGTTTGACGTCGGTCAGTCATTGCGTCTCCCTTCTGGGTCCGCTGGAGTCCACTGCAGGTGCGCGAGCTGCCAGGGATCGCCCTCCTGCATCACGGCGGTGATGAAGGTGGGCGTGGCGGCTTGGTCGGCCGCGGTGGCGACCTCGGCGGTGACGGTGATGACCGTCGTGGCCGCACCGAGCACCCGGACCACCGGCTCGGTGAGGATCTCGTGGCGCCGATACGGTGGATGCGACGCGACCGAGTCAAGACAGCCCTGCTTGTCGATCGGCGCCGGCGCGCCGGGGAAGATCAGCACGGCGTCGGCGCGCAGGTGGCGCTCGAAGAAGCCCACGTCGGAGGTCGCGAAGGCGTCCAGGAAGCTGCCCATGCGCGCCAGCAGCTCACGCGTCCGCGGCTCGGCGGAGGCGGTCGCCAGCTCGGCCGCCCACGTGGTCGTGCGCAGCCAGGCCGCAAGATCCTCCAGCGCGCCGGGCCGCAGCTCGTAGGCGCGGCCGCGGCCGTCGGTGGCGACGTCCTTTCGTGCGATGACGTCGGCCTCGCGCAGCAGGTTCAGGTGCCGGGTCAATGCCGCGGGCGTGACGCCGGTCGCGGCGGACAGCTCCGCGGTGCGCAGCGGGCCCGCGATCAAGGCGTCGAGGATCCGCACGCGGGTCGGATCTGCGAGGAGCCTCGCCGTGGCTGCGGTGTCGGCCATGCGGCGAAACATAGTCGCTGCGGCGTATGTAATCAACGGCAGCGTAAGTTATATGTCCCCGATGAGACGCCCGAGCTATCCGCCTAAGGCCGATTTCCGCTGTACACGGAAAGGGGCGAAAGACAGGAACCACGCCCCTCCAGGCCAATTCCGAAGATCGAAGATCCGCTTATCATCTGGTTCCGGCCTCAGCGGATATACGCGATATCCGGAACAGCGCATACACTTTCACTGAATGCCGCCGTCCGATCGCCCTCCCGCCAACAAGCGCGACGTCGTCCGCCGCGTCACTGAGCTGATCGCCGATCGCCTGCCGCGGACGTGGACGAGCGACTTGCGCGAGAACGTCGTCAGCGGTCGCCGTCAAGCCGACGCGGTCCTGAGCGTGCGGGCCCCCGACGGCACTCGAGCCCTCGTCGTCATCGAGGCGAAGCGATCCCTTGAGACACGCGACGCGATACCGCTTGCAGAGCGGCTCGAGGCGCTCAGGGCGGAGTTCGCTGAAGGCGACGCCGTGGCTACCGGCCTCCTCGCGGCGCCCTACGTCAATCCCGCCACGCGTGTTCGCCTTACCGATCTCGGCGTCGGCTACGCCGACGCGACCGGAAATCTAAGCCTGCAGCTCGACCAACCTGCGCTCTTCCTGCGCGATGCCGGCTCGGACACGAATCCGTGGCGCGGCCCGGGCCGGCCTCGTGGGTCCTTCAAGGGCGGCACGGCCGCCCGGGTCTTTCGCGCGCTGGTCGACTTCGCGCCGCCGTACTCGGTACCCAAGCTTGTCCGCCTGGCCGGAGCTTCGCCCGGCGTCACGTACCGCGTCGTCGAGTTTCTTGAGCGCGAGGACCTCCTGCGCAGAGAGCCGCGAGCGGGCATCGTCGACGTTGATTGGCGCCAGCTGATCGAGCGCTGGAGCCGCGAATACGGCTTCGCGCTGTTGCCGTCCACGACCGCTTTCCTCGAACCACGTGGAGTCGAGAAGGCGCTTGCGAGGCTGCGCACCTGCGACTTGACGTACGCGCTCACATCGTCGAGCGGAGCTCAGGCCTACGCCCCATACGCGCCGCTGCGCGCGCTCAGCGTGTATGTCACGTCGATTGACGAGGCCGCCGCAGCGCTCGAGCTTCGTGTTGCGCCGAGCGGCGGCAACGTCCTCTTGGCGGTACCCGAGGACGAGGTGGCGTTCAAGCGGACGCAGCCCTTCGACGGGCTGGTCGTCGCCGCACCAAGCCAAGTTGCCGCTGACCTCCTCGGCGGGCCCGGACGCGCGCCCGAGGAGGGTCGCGTCCTGCTCGACTGGATGGAAGACAATGAGCACGCCTGGCGGCGATGACCTCATGGTGCTGGCTCGGCGTGTCCTGCTGGATGCGCTCGAGGCGCTGTCTGACCACCACGACGCGCTCGTGCTCGTCGGGGCGCAGGCGATCTATCTCCATACTCGTGCGGCGCCGATAGCCGTGCCGGAGATGACCAAGGACAGCGACCTGGCAATCGACCGGCGCCTGCTCTCCGACGACCCACTGCTTGAGGAGGCGATGTCACGCGCCGGGTTCAAGCTGGGCAAGCACCCAGGGTCCTGGCTCGGGCTGATGGACATCCCCGTGGATCTGATGATCCCCGAAAGCATGTCCGATCCGGGCGGCAGACGCGGCGGCCGGGTGCCGCCACACTCGAAGCGCGCCACCAGACGCGCATCCGGCCTCGAGGCAGCGATCGTTGATCACGCGCCGGCGCCGATCGCGGCGCTCGACGTGACCGACAGCCGAGTGTTCACCATCGATGTAGCGGGTCCAGCCGCACTGCTGGTTGCGAAGCTGCACAAGCTTGGCGAGCGCGGCCAGCGCGCTCCTGACCGACTCAACGACAAGGACGCGCACGACGTCTACCGGCTGCTCGTCGCGGTCGACACGGCGGCTCTCTCCGCGAACATCAAGGTGCTGCTGTCGAGCGATCTCGCATCCGAGGCGACGCGGGTCGCGCTTGACTACATGCGCGACCTCTTCGCCGGCGGCCCGGACGCCCTCGGATCCCTCATGGCCGGCCGGGCAGAAGGGCTCCTGGGAGATCCTGCCCTCGCCGCGCAGTCCGTAGCGGTGCTCGCGTCCGACCTCGTTCGAGCCGTCGGGCGCTGATCTCACACGTGCCGGCAGCCGGAACCGACAAGCGCGTGTCAGTCGCAAGCGAGCGTGACGCGCAGGTGCACGGCACCAACCGCGCTTCGATGTGCACCCCCTTTCGAACCAGCCGATCTCCTGAGCCAGGCCGGGATTGACGGAGTCCGTCAAGCCAGGATTTCATCCTGGGGAGAGGAAGGACTTCTGCGATGCCTGCCCCGAAGAAATACTCCGATGAGCTGCGTGAACGCGCGGTGCGGCTGGTGTTGGAGAGCGGCC
>DATMGH010000153.1:0-4059 GCA_035555675.1 Solirubrobacter sp.
GCTCAGCGACCGCCTTGGCGTCCAGGTACGAACGCAGGCCGGTGATCGCCGCATTCGCCAGCTTTTCCGCCCCAGCGGCGGTCGGCGCCTGGGCGTCGACCTCGATGATCGGAAGCGAGTCGCCGCCCGTGGCCGTGAGCACCTTCGTGCCGATCTGGAAGCCGCGAGGGTCGAGCGGCGCCGTCGCGGCGACCTGCGCAGAGTCGTTGAGACCTGCCAGCTTGGCCGGTGACACGCCGGCCTGGCGCGCGATCGCCGTCTTGATCTCGCCGTCGACCATCAGATTGGCCAGCAACGTCGCGCGCGCGCCAAGCACGTCTGAGCCCTTCGGAGCCACGTCCACGACCTGTGAGGCGGGCGTGTCGAGAAGGAGACGCGCGGTCGCGACGCCGACCTCGTACTTGCGGCTCTCCGTCGACGGCAGCTTGAACGTCACCGCGAGCCCCGCGAACACCGACACCAACGCCACGACGATGACGAGGAATCGGAAGCGCCAGAGCTGGCGGAGAATTGTGACTGTGTCCATCGAGTCGAGGCGTTCTACCGAAGAAGCGGGGCGTGTCTCAGATCAACGCCCGCTTGGACGGGGTTCTTCTGGACCCCACGCGGTCCGGTGCTGTGCAAGTGCGGCGCCGCCGGTTGCGTTGATGAGGAAGCGTGCCCACACAGCTGATCAATCTCACGTTCCACGGCGTCGGCCGTCACGAGCGCACCCTGGAGGAGGGCGAGGATACCGTTTGGGTCACGGAGGAACGGTTCCTCTCCGTGCTCGACGGCGTCGCCGGGCGGCCCGATGTCCAGATCAGCTTCGACGACGGCAACGCGTCTGACGTGGCGGTCGCGCTTCCCGCGCTGCGTGAGCGTGGTCTCACCGCCACGTTCTTCGTCGTCGCCGGCCGCATCGGCGTGCCCGAGTTTCTCTCCGCTACGGACCTCCGGACGCTGGATGAGGCGGGCATGCGCATCGGCAACCACGGCATGCGGCACCGACCGTGGCGCGGCGCCGATCTCAACGACGAGCTCGTGGTGGCGAAGCAGATGCTCGAAGACGCTCTCGGTCGGCCGATCACGGACGCGGCATGCCCGTTCGGCTCCTACGACCGCCGCGTCCTGCGGGCGTTGCACCGCACGGGCTATGCGCGCGTGTACACGAGCGACCGCGGCCCGGCGCGGTCGGACCACTGGCTTCAGGCCCGCACGACGATCAGACAGGATGACGCCCTGGCGCCGATCCTGGCACCGCCCGTGACGTCCCTTCGACGCCGAGCCCAGCTCGCGGTCAAGCGATGGCGGTGACGCTCGCGCCGATCGAGCTCGCCGACGCCCCCCGCGTCGGTGAGTTCCTGCACACCCACCTCAACCCGCGTGTCAGCGCGACGGCGTGGGCCGGCTCGATGTGCGTGCCGTGGGCAGTCGAGCAGCCGAACGCGGGGTTCATGCTGCTCGACGAGGGCCAGATCGTCGGGGCGCACCTGGCGTTCTACTCGGAGCGTGAGCTGGAGGGCCAGGTCGAGCGCTTTTGCAACCTCGGCGCCTGGGCCGTCCTGGAAACGCACCGCTTCCACAGCCTGCGGCTGCTCAAGGCCCTGCTCGCGCAGCCGGGCTATCACTTCACTGACCTGTCGCCCAGCGGCAACGTCGTCAAACTCAACGAGAGGCTGCGGTTCCAGTCGCTGGACACCAGCGCCGCGCTCGTTCCGAACCTTCCCTGGCCTTCGTTCGCCGGCCGCGGCCGTGTCAGCTCAGACCCGGCGGTGATCGAGCGCACGCTGACCGGTGAGCAGTTGCGGCTGTATCGCGATCACCGGCAGGCGGCCGCGGCGCGCCACGTCGTGCTCGAACGCCGGGACGAGTGGTGCTACGTCGTGTTCCGTCGCGACCGGCGCAAGCAACTGCCGCTGTTCGCCTCGCTGCTGCACGTCAGCCACCCGGACCTGTTCCGGGTGATGTCCGGCCAGTTCTTCCGTCACCTGCTGCTGCGTCACGGCATTCCGGCGACGCTCGCTGAGGACCGCGTGGTGAGGATCCGCCCCCGGCTGTCGTTCGCGCTGGGCGCGCCGCGCCGCAAGATGTTCCAGAGCCCCCACCTGGCCCCCGCCCAGATCGACTACTTCTACAGCGAGCTGGTCTGCGTCGCCTGGTGAGGCCGCAGCACCCGGATGAGGAACCCGATGCGCACACAACTGCACGAGATCGTTATGGCGATGGCCGCGCGCCGTCCCGACGCGCCGGCGCTGACGTTCAAGGACCGCACGGCCAGCTACGCCGAACTCTGGCGCGAGGCGCGGGCGTTCGGCGCGGGCCTCAACACGATCGGCCTGGCTCGCGGAGAGCGCGTCGGCCTCCTGCTCGACAAACGCGTCGAGACCGTGGTGTCGATCCTCGGCAGCTCCGTGGGCGGCGGCGTATTCGTGCCGGTGAACCCGCTTCTCAAGGGCCATCAGGTGGCCTACATCCTCGGTGACTGCGCCGTGCGGGTGCTGGTCACGACCGCGCAGCGCTACGAGCTCATCCGCGAGGACCTCGCAGAGCTCGAGACGCTCGAGCACGTGATCGTGCTCGACGGCATCGCCGACGGCGCAATCGCCTGGGACCAGTTCTTGTCGCAGGCCGAGCCGGTCGACCACGGCGTGATCGACGTCGACGTCGCCGCGATCTTCTACACGTCGGGGAGCACCGGCCGGCCGAAGGGCGTCGTGCTGTCCCACCGCAATCTCGTGGTCGGTGGCGCGAGCGTGAGCCAGTACCTCGGCAACCACGCCGACGACGTGATCCTGGCGGCGCTGCCGCTCTCGTTCGACGCGGGCTTCAGCCAGCTCACGACCGCGTTCACCGTCGGGGCGCACGTGATCCTGCTCAACTACCTGCTCCCGAGCGACGTGATCAAGCTGTGCGCCAAGCACCGTGTCACGGGACTCACCTGCGTCCCGCCGCTGTTCATCCAGCTCACCGAGCTGAAGTGGCCGAAGGACGCCATCCGCAGCTTGCGCTACTTCGCCAACACCGGTGGACGAATGCCGCGCGCGACGCTGGACAAGCTGCGCGCGATCTTCCCGGCAGCCAAGCCGTACCTGATGTATGGGTTGACCGAGGCGTTCCGATCGACCTATCTCGACCCGGCCGAGGTCGACCGCCGCCCGGACTCGATCGGCAAGGCGATCCCGAACGCCGAGATCCTCGTGGTCCGCGATGACGGGTCGCTCTGCGGTCCCGGCGAGGAGGGCGAGCTCGTCCATCGCGGCGCGCTCGTGTCGCTCGGCTACTGGAACGACCCGGTGCGTACCGCCGAACGCTTCAAGCCGGCGCCCGGTCGTGAGCCTGGTGTGCCAAATCCGGAGCTCGCCGTGTTCTCCGGCGACCTCGTCAAAGCCGACGAGGACGGCTTCCTCTACTTCGTCAGCCGTAAGGACGAGATGATCAAGACGTCCGGCTACCGCGTCAGCCCGACCGAGGTCGAGGAGGTGGCGTTCGGGACCGGTTTGGTGGGCGACGCCGTCGCGCTCGGTCTCGACGACGACCGTCTGGGCCAGAAGATCGTGCTCGCGGTCAGCCCGGCGAACGGTGCGGAGTTGAAGCCCGAGACCCTACTGGCCGAGCTGAAGGCGAAGCTTCCGCTCTATATGGTCCCGAAGGAGGTTGTCGTGCGCGCGAGCTTGCCGCGTTCGCCCAACAACAAGTACGACCGCACGCTGCTGCGCGCGGAGCTCGCCGTCCGATGATCACTGCCGCTCCGTCGCTGCGCGTTGGCGGTATCGAGTTCGACCTGCTCGCCGAGCAGGTCGGCAGCACGCCGTTCTTCGCCTACGATCGCGCGCAACTGACCGAGCGCATCGCGCTCCTGCGAGCGACCATGCCCGCCGATCTGCAGCTCAGCTACGCGATCAAGGCCAATCCAATGACGGCCGTCGTCGAGCATCTCGCAAGGCTCGTCGACTCGCTTGACGTGGCCTCCGCGGAGGAGATGCGCATCGCACTGAACACGCCGACACCGGCCTCGCGCGTGAGTTTCGCCGGGCCGGGCAAGGTCCCCGCCGAGTTGACGCGCGCGGTCGCCGCGGG
>DATMGH010000154.1:0-1793 GCA_035555675.1 Solirubrobacter sp.
GGGACCACAGCCGGACGTCCTGGACACCCAGGCCGGGCAGCCGCGCGGCGAGGCCGCGGGCGTCGTCGAGGGTCGTGACGGCGCCCGTGTCGGTGCGCCCGATCATGACGGTCGCTGCAAGGCCGGGAGTCGGCGAGATGGTGCCCAGCTGCGCCCGGACGGCCCCGATCGCGTCGGACATCGCCTGCAGCCAGGGGCCGTCGTAGGAGAAGTTCATGACGAGCGGGTTCACCTCGAAGCGCACCCCGGCGTCGGCGACGGCCCGGGCGGTCTGGAGGCCGCGCTCGTCGATCCCGTCGTCGGCCCCTTCGACCTGCAGCGTGAGGCTCACGTCGACGCCGCGGGCCGCCTGGATCGTGTGCAGTGCCTCGGCGACCCGGTCGACGGGGACGTCGGTCTCGATGTCGACGTCGAGCCGGGTGGCGCCGGTCGCATCGAGGAGCCTGCCGTAGGCGGTCGCGAGGTCGGCGGCGGAGCCGCACGTGTTCTCGAGGTAGGCGCCGGTCGCCCCGCCGGTCGCGGCGGTGATCCTGCCGCCGCGGCCACGCACCTCGGCGAGCTGCGCGACCAACGGCGGGTCGTCGACGGCGCGGGTCCCGCCCCACGAGGGGGTGCAGGCACCGCCGGTTGCGAGCCCGAACGCCAGCGCGACGTCGTTGCCCGCGCCGGCGTCGGACATCGCGGTGATCGGTGGGTTCGACGCCGAGACGTCGACGTAGGGCGTGACCGAGAACCCGGCCTGCAGCGCCGACGTGGTGGTCACCGCGGGCGGCGGCCCGGACGAGCAGCCCGTCAGGAGCGCGACGAGGGCAGCCGCCACCCCGACGAGACGCGCAGTGACCACGCAGCGTGGCACCAGTTGCCTCCAGTCGGGTGAATGACGTCGGTCCTCGGACGACCTCGGTCGGCGGATGATGGTCTGCTCCCACGGGGGTCTCGGCGCCGACGCGCGGCGCAGGCTCGTCGTCGAGCGGCCCCCACGAGGCTTGTCGGTGCCGAACCTTCGCGTGTTACAGCAGCTCGAAGCCGGTTTTGTGGTCACTTCCGGGTGCGGGCGGTCGTACCGCTCTCGCACCTTCAGCGACGTCTCACCGCCCGGAAGGTTGCCCGAGTCCGATGTGAGCTTTTCCACCCAGAGTGATCGGAGTAGGGCGCTATGCCTCAAAAGGAGTACGGAGCAGGTCTCAGTGGGCCTGCTCGGCGACCTCCTCGTCGCGTGCGACCGGCAGCGCGCCGCCCGTCGCGAGGGCGCGCTCGCGCTCGGCGGTCGGGACGTTCTCGAACTGGCCGATTCGGCGCAGCTTCTGCCAGCCCAACCGGATGCCCGTGACAGCCGTCGCGACGGATTGGATGAGGACGGCGTACATGAGCTGGCGGTAGGCGAACTGCTGCAGCGGCAGGAGCCACAGGATCGCCATCTTCTCGCGTTCGAGCCGGAACGCGACGATCCCGGCGACGGTCTGGATGGCCAGGACGGCACCCCAGAGCACGAGCGTGCGGACGGCGTCGTCGAAGATCAGGCCGTAGACCAGCAGGATGTCGATCAGGGGCGCGATCAGCGGCAGCAGGACCTGGAAGATGCCGAGGTTGAGCAGCCCGCGCCGCGCGTACCGGCCGGAGGCGCCGCTCGCCGCGACCGCACGCCGGTGCTTCCAGAGCGACTGGATGGTGCCGTAGCTCCAGCGGTAGCGCTGGCGCCACAGCTGGCCGAAGGTCGACGGCGCCTCCGTCCACGCCCGCGCGCGCTCCTCGTACACGACGCGCTTGCCGGCGATGCCGAGCGCCATCGTCAG
>DATMGH010000155.1:0-44978 GCA_035555675.1 Solirubrobacter sp.
GGCGACGCGGCGCCGGCGATCTCCACGCAATGCTCGCCGGACTCGTTGCAGCGATGCCACTGCCAGGTCGCGTCGGTCGCTCCGATTCCGGGATACCAGCGAGCGGGGTCAGACCGCACGCCGAGCCGAAGTCCGCGCACCAGCTCGAGGTCCGCGCCGTCGCTCGCAATGATCTGGGGCGGGCTATTGATCTCCGGCGGGTCGGTCGCGCGGATCGCGGCCGTCGGCGCCGACACCGCGGACGTCGCGCCGGTCGCGTTGTGCGCAGTCACCCGCACACGGAAGGTGGTCCCGACGTCCGACGGACCCAGCTCGAGCATCGACAGCGGCCCGGCGTCGTCCTCCGGCTCACAGTCGTGGCCCGCGGCGTCGCAGCGAAGCCACTCGTAGTCCCACGAGACCGGGTGTCGCTGTCCCAGCGACCGCGACGCTGGACCCTTCTCATAGATGCGCTGTGGTAGGGTAAGCGAACCAATTCATCGCCATGCTGTCCGCTGACCGAACCACTTCCTTCCGCCCGCTGCAGCGCTACGAGCAGATCGCCGAGCGCCTGGCGGCCGACATCCGCGCCGGCGTGCTGGCACCCGGGCACCGCCTGCCGTCCGAGCGCGAGCTCGCGCGCACGCTCGAGGTCAGCCGCGCGTCCGTGCGCGAGGCGCTCGCGTCGCTGCAGCTGCAGGGCGTGGTGGAGACCCGTCACGGGGCGGGGACGTTCGTGGTCGCCGCGCCGCCGCCGGAGGGCGCGCCGCACGACGCCAGCCCGTCCGCGGTGCTGGAGGCGCGCCTGCAGCTCGAGCCCGCGGTCGCGCGGCTGGCCGCCGCGCGCGCCCAGCCGGACGCGACCGCCGAGAAGCTGCTGGCCGCGATGGAGGCCGAGCCGGTCGAGATCGCGACCTGGAACGCGTCCGACCGCCTCTTCCACCGCCAGCTCGCGGCGATGACCGGCAACCCGGTCCTGCTCGCGTTCGCCGACCACGTGGCCACGCTGATGGACGAGCCGCTGTGGCAGCGCCTGCGCGACGAGTCGATCGCCGCGCCCGGCCGCACGCGCATCCACGTCGCCGAGCACCGCATGATCTACGAGGCGATCGTCGCCGGTGACGCGGAGGCCGCCTGCTTCTACTCCGTCCAGCACATCAACCGCGTCCGCGCCTACATGGAGCTGTCCTGATGCCGCGCTTCGAGGGGATCATCCCCGCCGTCACCACCCCGTTCACCGGCGACGACCGGATCGACGTGCCCGCGCTCGAGCAGAACCTCGAGCAGCTGCTCGAGGCCGGCGTCAACGGCTTCGTGGCCGCGGGCACGATGGGCGAGGCCGCGTCACTGACCGCGGCCGAGCGGCGCCTGGTGGTCGAGACCGTCGTCGGCGCCGCCGCCACCCGCGTGCCGGTGATCGTCGGCATCTCCTCGGGCTCGGCCGCCCAGTCGCTCGCGTACGCCGCCGACGCACGCGCCGCGGGCGCGGACGCCGTCATGTGCCTGCCGCCGCTCGGCTACCGCGCCGACGACGACGAGGTCGTCGCGTTCTACGCGGCGGTCGCGTCCTGCGGGCTGCCGGTGATGGTCTACAACAACCCGGAGGCGTCCGGCGTCGATCTGCCGGCCGCGCTGGTCGCGCGCATCCACGCCGAGGTCGACGGGGTCGTGGCGGTCAAGGAGTGCTCGGGCGACGCGCGGCGGATCCCGGCGCTGCTGCACCTCGACGGGGACCTCGAGGTGCTGATCGGCGGCGACGACTGGGCGCTCGAGGGCTTCGCCGCGGGGTCGGCCTGCTGGATCACCGGCGTCGGCGTGCTGGCGCCGCGCGAGTGCGTCGAGCTCTACGAGGCCGTGCGCGCCGGGGACCTCTCGCGCGCGCGGGACGTCTATCGTCGGCTGCTGCCCGTGGCGCGCTTCGACATGACCCCCAAGCTCGTCCAGTACTTCAAGGCCGGTCAGGACGCCGTCGGCTTCCGCGGCGGCCCGACGCGCGCGCCGCGGCTGCCGCTGACCCCCGCCGAGGCGGCCGAGCTGCACGCGGCGCTGGCGATCCTGCGGGAGCCGGCGGTCGCGTGAGGGCCGCCCGCTACTTCGCGGCGGTCGACTCCCACACCGAGGGGATGCCGACGCGCGTCGTCACCGGCGGCGTCGGCGTGATCGCAGGCGCGACGATGCTGGAGCGCAAGCTCCACTTCGAGCAGCACCTCGACGACCTGCGGCTGCTGCTGATGCGCGAGCCGCGCGGGCACGGCGCGATGTCGGGCGCGATCCTCCAGCCGCCGACGCGCGAGGACGCCGACTGGGGCGTGCTGTTCATCGAGGTCTCCGGCTGCCTGCCGATGTGCGGGCACGGGACGATCGGCGTCGCCACCGTGCTGGTGGAGACCGGGATGGTGACCGTGACCGAGCCGGAGACCGTGATCCGGCTCGACGTCCCGGCGGGGCTGGTCGAGGCGCGCGTGGCGGTGTCCGGCGGCCGCGCCGAGTCGGTGACGATCCGCAACGTCCCGTCGTTCCTGCACGCGCGCGACCGCGTGGTCAGCGTGCCCGGCCTCGGCGACGTCCGCTACGACATGGCGTTCGGTGGCAACTTCTACGCGCTCACGCCCGCGGCGGACGTGGGGCTCGTCGTGCAGCCGTCGGAGAACGCCGCGCTGGTGGCGGCCGGGCTGGAGGTGATGGCCGCGATCAACGCGGCCGAGCGGCCCGTGCACCCGGGCGATGCGCGCATCCACGGCTGCCACCACGTCGTGTTCCACGAGCCGGGGCGCGACGGGGCGGACGCGGTCGCGGCGACGTCGATCTTCCCGGGCTGGCTGGACCGCTCCCCGTGCGGGACCGGGACCAGCGCGCGGATGGCGCAGCTGCACGCGCGCGGCGAGCTCGCGCTGGGCGCGCCGTTCGTCAACCAGTCCGTGATCGGGACGCGCTTCACGGGCCGCCTGGTCGAGGAGACGGCGGTCGCCGGCGTGCCGGCGGTCGTACCGGAGATCACCGGCCGCGCCTGGGTCACGGCCATGGGCCAGTACCTGCTCGACCCGTCCGACCCCTTCCCGGCCGGCTTCGCGCTGGGCTGAGCGACAGGTACCCTCACCATCAGGATGACGCCGCGCGATGACGAGGTCCAGGCCCTCGTCGAGCAGCTGAGCGCAGACCTCGACCGCTCGGTGCTCGTCGACGACGCCAGCCTGCGTCTGCTGGCGTACAGCCCGACGCTCGGCTCCGAGGACGAGGTCCGGCGGACCGCGATCCTCACGCGCGAGACGCCGCGGGCGATCCGCGACCTGCACTTCTCCCAGGGCATCGCGACCGCGACGCGCCCGGTCCGCACGGCGCCGCGCCCGGAGTTCGGGCTGGAGTCCCGCGTCTGCGTGCCGATCCGCTGCCAGGGCGCGCTGTTCGGCTACCTGTGGCTGATCGACGCCGACCAGTCGCTGTCCGACGGCGACTGCGAGACGGCCGCGCGCTGCGCCGCCGAGATCGGCACGGCCATGTACCGCCGTGACGAACTCGAGAAGCCGCAGCGGGAGCTCGAGGTGCGGTTGTTGGATGCCCTGCTCGGCGGAGACCCATCAGAGCGCGAAGCGGCGGCGCAGGACCTCGCGGCCGGCGACGTCCTGCTGCCCGGCGCGGTCGCGGTGCTGGCCGTGCACCGCGCGCAGGACGCCGAGGCGGAGCTCGGCCCGGCCGAGCGCGCGCGGCTCGGCTTGGCGCTGGACCAGTTCCGCCGCACGCTCCCGCGCCGGCACGCGCTCAGCACGGTCGGCGCCCGCCACGGCATCCTGATCGCCACGCTGACCGAGCGCGACGCCGTCCAGGAGCTGGCGCGCCGCGCACAGGACGCGCTCGACGCCGCGTTCGCCCCGGACGGTCACGCCGTGATCGGCTACAGCGACCGCTGCGAGCACCTGCGCGACGCCGCCCGGGCGCACGAGCACGCGCGGCTGGCGCTGAGCGTGGCGTCCGCGCTGCCCGAGCAGGGCTCCCCGCTCGGCTGGGAGCAGCTCGGCGCCTACCGCCTGCTCGCGCGCGCGGCTGACACTCCGCACGCGCGGGAACTGATCCACCCGGGGCTGCCGAAGCTCTTCGCACTGCAATCCAAGGAATCGCTGGTGCAGACGCTCGAGGCGTATCTCGACAACGGCTGCGACACGAAGCTCACGGCCGAGGCCCTCTTCCTGCACCGAGCAAGCCTCTATTACCGGTTGCAGCGCATCGAAGCGATCACGTCCACCTCACTCAAAAGCGGGGCGGATCGGCTCGCGCTCCACTCCGGGCTTAAGCTCGCTCGGTTGCTCGGCGTTCATCCTGCGCTAAGACGGGCTCACACGGACTAGAAAGGGTTGCGACGCTGGTCTAGGCTGCCGCGTCGCGGTTCCGACACATGACTGCCGGACCGTGGGCCGCCCGTCCACTAAGTTTGGGCGAGGTGGAGGTCGAACCCGTGCCCATTGGAGGGGGGCGGAAGATATGCGCGCACAGCGAATGGCCGTATTCGGCTGCACAGCGCTGCTGGCCCTTGGAGCGGCAGCCTGCGGTAGCTCGAACGACGACAAGAGTGGTGGCGGGGGTAGCTCTGGGACCCCGTCCGCCGGCGGCGGCAACGCCGACACGGTGATCCTCGGGACGACCGACAAGGTCGTCTCCCTCGATCCGGCCGGGGCGTACGACCTCGGCTCCCAGCAGCTGATCGGCAACATGTACCAGAACCTGCTGTCGGTGCCGGCGGGCGGCAACAAGCCCGAGCCCGACGCGGCGGAGAGCTGCGACTTCACTGATCCGAAGACGTACGTCTGCAAGCTCAAGCCGGACCTGAAGTTCTCCAGCGGAGACCCGCTGACGTCCGAGGACGTGAAGTTCTCGCTCGACCGCCAGCTCAAGATCGCGGACCCGAGCGGCCCGTCCTCGCTGCTGGCCTCGATGAAGTCGGTCGACGCGACCGACCCGCAGACCGTCACGATGCACCTCAAGAAGGCGGACGGCACCTGGCCGTTCATCCTCACGCACACCGTCGCGGCGATCGTGCCGAGCAAGATCTACCCGGCGGACGCCAAGCAGCCCGACGACAAGGCCGTCGGCTCCGGCCCGTACAAGCTGGACAAGTACACGCCGAACCAGCAGGCCGTCTTCTCGCTCAACCCGAACTACACCGGGGCGAACAAGGGTCAGACGCCGAACTTCATCGTCCAGTACTTCGAGCAGCCGTCGGCGCTCAAGCTGGCGATCGAGCAGGGTGACGTCGACGTCGCCTACCGCAGCCTGTCCCCGACCGACCTCGAGGCGCTCAAGAACGAGTCCGACAAGGGCGTCAAGGTCGTCGACGGCGCCGGCACGGAGATCCGCTACATCGTCTTCAACGTCAAGAAGAAGCCGGTGGACCAGCTCGCCGTCCGTCAGGCGATCGCGCAGGTGATCGACCGTCAGGCGATCGCGACCAACGTCTACAAGGACACGGTCACGCCGCTGTACTCGACGGTCCCGGCGGCGCTCCCGGGCGCCACGCAGCCGTTCAAGGACGTCTTCGGCGATCCGGATCCGGAGAAGGCGAAGAAGTTCCTCGAGGACGCCGGCATCTCGACCCCGGTCGAGCTCGACGGCTGGTACACCCCGACCCACTACGGGCCGGTGGAGGTCGACCTCTGGAACGAGCTCAAGCGCCAGCTCGAGGCGAGCGGCCTGTTCAAGGTCAACATCGACTCGACCGAGTGGGACCAGTACAAGGACGAGGCGTTCGCCAAGCACACGTACTACTTCTACGGGCTGGGCTGGTTCCCGGACTTCCCGGACGGTGACAACTACCTCTCGCCGTTCATGCGTGACGGCGGGTTCTTCCAGAACGGCTACACCAGCAAGCGCGTCAACGACGCTCTGGACAAGGAGCTCGAGTCCTCCGACGAGAACGACCGCACCGAGGCGTTCAAGGTCGTCCAGCAGGCGGAGGCCGACGACGTGCCGCTGATCCCGCTGTGGGAGGGCAAGCAGATCGCCGCCGTCCGCGACGGCGTGGAAGGCGTCGAGAACACGTTCGACCCGGCCTTCCAGTTCCGCTTCTGGCTGGTCACCAAGAAGGAAAGCTAGTCGCATGAACCGAGGTGGGTCGCTACGGGGATACATCCTCGTTCGGATCGCGCTGATGATCCCCATGATCTGGGTTCTCCTGACCGTGGTGTTCCTCATGATGCGCGTCGCCCCGGGCGATCCCATCTCGGCGACGCTGGGGGGCAAGCTCTCACCGGATGAGCTTGCCCGCCGGCAGGCCGCGCTCGGCTTCGACCGGCCGATCCTGCTGCAGTACGTGGACTACCTGTGGGACGTGGTGCGCTTCCGCTTCGGCACCACGATCACCGACAACCAGACCATCGGCTCGATCATCATCGAGAACGGCGGCGCCACGCTGACGCTGACCGTCGCGGCGCTGATCTTCGCGCTGATCCTCGGGCTCCCGCTGGGCCTGATCGCGGGCCGCTTCCGCGAGACCGTGCCGGACGCGGCGATCCGCGTCTTCGCGATCCTCGGCTACGCCGCGCCGCCGTTCTTCGTCGGCCTGCTGGCGCAGCTGCTGTTCGCCAAGAACCTGGACTGGTTGCCAGCGTCCAAGATGGCGTCGCCGATCGTGCAGGCGACCGCCGTCGAGCACACCCACATCCTCATGCTCGACCTGGCCATAGAGGGCAACTGGGACGGCGTGTGGGACGTGTTCCGCCACTTGATACTTCCAGCCACGACGCTCGGGCTGCTCGTGATGGGCGTGTTCATCCGGCTCGTGCGGGTCAACGTCGGGCAGGCGCTCGGCGGGGACTTCGTCGAAGCCGCCCGCGCCCGCGGCGTGCCCGAACGGCGCGTCGTCAGCCGCCACGCGTTCCGCAACGCGCTGGTGCCGGTCGTGACCGTCATGGGCCTGCAGGCCGCGCTGCTGCTCGGCGGCGCCGTGCTGACCGAGCAGACGTTCAGCTGGCCCGGGCTCGGCAGCCGCCTGCTGCAGTACCTCAACAACCGTGACTACATCGGCGTGCAGGGCCTGATCACGTTCTTCGCCCTCGTCGTGGTCGTGATCAGCTTGATCATCGACATCGTCAACGCCCTGATCGATCCGCGGGTGCGCTACTGATGACCGCCACGACCACCGTCACCGGCTCGCAGGACGCGGCGCCCGACGCCCGCCCGCCGCGCCGCGGCAACCTCCTGTCCAAGATCGCCGCGCCGTACAAGCAGTCGCACGGCGTCCAGCGCTTCATGCTCATCACGGGCACGGTCCTGTCGCTGGCGTTCATCCTGATGGCGATCTTCGCGCCGCTGATCGCGCCCTACAGCTTCGACACCTATCAGGACGCGCAGGGCCGCTTCCCGCAGCAGGGGGCGCCGACCAGCCGCAACCACTGGGGCACGACCGTGCAGGGCTTCGACGTGCTGTCGCGCACGATCTTCGGCGCGCGCACCGCGGTCGAGGTCGTGCTGCTGGCGGTGATCTTCTCGATCGCGATCGGCGTCCCGCTGGGCCTGATCTCCGGCTACGTCGGCGGTTGGGTCGACCGGATCCTGGTCCTGGTCATGGACGCGCTGTTCGCGTTCCCCTATCTGCTGCTGGCGATCGTCGCCGCGTTCCTGCTCAAGAACACGATCGACAGCGGCATCGTGACCACCGCGATCGCGATCACCGTCGTCTACGTGCCGCAGTACTTCAGAGTGGTGCGAGCGTCGACGCTGTCGGCGCGAGAAGCCACCTACATAGAGGCCGCGCGCGCCATGGGCGCGCGCCCGCGGACGATCATCCGCCGCTACCTGTTCGGCAACGTGATCCAGAGCGTGCCGGTGATCGGGACGCTCAACGCGGCGGACTCGATCCTGACGCTCGCGGGCCTCGGGTTCCTCGGCCTCGGCATCCAGCCGACCGAGGCGGCCGAGTGGGGCTACGACCTGCAGCGCGCGGTGGCCGACGCCGGCGCGGGGATCTGGTGGACGGCGCTGTTCCCGGGCCTCGGGATCGTGCTGGCCG
The DNA here is from genome assembly GCA_035555675.1 of Solirubrobacter sp. GTDB lineage: Bacteria > Actinomycetota > Thermoleophilia > Solirubrobacterales > Solirubrobacteraceae > Solirubrobacter. Next base: position 7,976 of record DATMGH010000155.1, read on the forward strand.
TGACGTCGCTGACGCTCGTCGGCGAGGGTCTCAACGACGTGCTCAACCCGACGCTGCGGCGGCGCCGCGTGAACAAGCCGCGGATCACCAGCTACACGATGAACGAATCGGGTGCCGTCGGCCCGGCGTCCGCGCCCGAGGTCGAGGAGGACGTCGGATGAGCGCCCCCGCTCTCTCCCTGCGCGACCTGCGCATCTGGTACGGCCACGAGCGCGGCGCGGTCCGCGCCGTGGACGGCGTCAGCCTGGACCTGATGCCGGGTGAGACCGTCGGCCTGGTCGGCGAGTCCGGCTGCGGCAAGTCGACGCTCGGCCGCGGCGTGCTCGGCCTGCTGCCCGAAGGCGCCGGCCACGCCGGCGAGGTCGTCTACCAGGGCCGCAACATCCTCGAGCTCAAGCCGAAGGAGCTGCGCGCGCTGCGCGGGCCGGACCTGGGGATGATCTTCCAGGAGCCGATGACGCGGCTGAACCCGCTGATGAAGATCTCGGCGCACTTCGAAGAGGTGCTCAAGATCCACGAGCCGGAGCTCGGCAAGAAGGAGGCGCGGCGGCGCGCGCTGGAGACGCTGCGCGGCATGGGCATCCCGCCGACGCGCTACCACCAGTACCCGCACGAGTTCTCCGGCGGCATGCGCCAGCGGATCATGATCGCGCTCGCGCTCGTGCTGCGCCCGGCCGTGATCGTCGCCGACGAGCCGACCACCGCGCTCGACGTGCTGGTGGAGGCGCAGATCCTGCGCATCATCGCCGACCTGCGGCGCAACTTCGACACGGCGCTGCTGCTGATCACCCACAACCTGGGGATCGTGGCCGAGGCGTGCGACCGCGTGGCGGTCATGTACGCCGGCCGCGTGGTCGAGCAGGGCCCGGCGTACGACATCACCACCAAGCCCGCGCATCCGTACTCGCGCGAGCTGCTGCGCTCCACGATCTCGCTCTCGACGACGAAGCTGCACTCGATCCCGGGCGCGCCGCCGAACCTGGTGACGCCACCGCCCGGCTGCCGCTTCCACCCGCGCTGCCCGGACGCGATGAAGGTCTGCGCGGAGCACTGGCCGCCGACGATCACGACCGGCCCGGCGCGCCGGTCGGAGTGCTGGCTGCACGCCTCCGAGGACATTCCCGCGGGTCTCGAGGCCCCGCTCGAGCGCGAGGCGCTGGCCGCCGCGGAGGAAGCGTGATGACTACCGCCACCGCCACCAAGACGCTGATGGAGATCCGCGATCTCCAGGTGCACTTCTCGCTGCACGAGTCCTTCAAGTCGCGCGTGACCGGCCGCGGCGGGCGCGCCGTCAAGGCGGTCGACGGCGTCTCGTTCGACCTGCACGAGGGCGAGGTGCTCGGGCTGGTCGGCGAGTCGGGCTCGGGCAAGACGACGCTGGGCCGCGCGCTGCTCGGCCTGGTGCGGCCGACCGGCGGCAGCGTCAAGCTGCGCGGCGAGGAGCTCGCCGGGCTGCCCGAGCGCGCGCTGCGCCCCAAGCGCCGGCACCTGCAGATGGTCTTCCAGGACCCGCACGCGTCGCTGAACCCGTCGATGCCGCTGGAGACCGCGCTCGCGCACCCGCTGCAGATCCACAAGCTGACCAGCGGCGCGGCCGAGACCCAGGCGAAGGTCCGCGAAGTGCTCGAGCTGGTCAACCTGGCGCCGGTCGACCAGTTCGCCGGGCGGCTCCCGGGCGACCTGTCCGGCGGCCAGAAGCAGCGCGCGGCGATCGCCCGCGCGATCATCACCGGGCCCGACCTGGTGGTCGCCGACGAGCCCGTGTCGATGCTCGACATGAGCGTCCGGGCGAAGATCCTCGACCTGATGATCGACCTCAAGCGGCGGCTCGGGCTGACGTACGTCTACGTCACGCACGACCTGGCGTCGGCCAAGTTCTTCTGCGACCGCGTGGCGATCATGTACCTCGGCCGGATCGTCGAGATCGGCACCACCCAGCAGATCTTCGAGGACCCCAAGCACCCGTACACGCAGGCGCTGATCCGCGCGATCCCGGAGCCGGACCCGGACAAGGCGCTCCCACGCGACCTGCCGCGCGGCGAGGTGCCGGACGCCGCGTCGCCGCCGCTCGGCTGCTCGTTTCACCCGCGCTGCTCGCAGGCGTTCGGGCCGTGCGGCTGGGAGGGACGCGACCTGCGCGCGATCCTCGAGCAGCGCTGGGTCAACGCCGGCGAGGAGACCTACACGACCGAGCGCGCGCTGGTCGGGGACCTCGAGAAGCTCGAGCTCACCCACGAGGCGTTCATCCCCGCCGGGCCCGGCAAGGACGCGGGCGACCTGCTCGGGCTGCTGGAGAAGGTGCGCGCCGAGGATCCGGACGAGCCGCTGTGGCGGGGCGTGCGGGAGCTGCGGGCCGAGAGTGGCGGCGTCCACGTGAGCTTCGAGCCGGGGATCGACCCCGTGCTCTACGAGACCGACGCGGCCCGCGCGGCCTGCCTGCTGTACCGGCCGGAGTAGATCGTCCGACAGCGGTCGCCCGCGCCGCACCAGACTTCTGGCACCTGACGGATGCACGCGGGCGCGGGCGCGCCGTAGCGTGCTGGGCACGACGTCCACGTCAGGGGAGGGAAGCCGTGCTGAGATTCCGTCGAGGTCGCCTCGCGGCGGGCCTGGTGCTCGCCGCGGGCTTGGCGCTGCCCGCGCCCGCGGGCGCGGTGCCGCCGCTCGATCCACAACACGTGCAGGACCAGCAGGACATGACGTTCGAGGACTACAAGCCGATCCCGGGCGTCGACTGGGCGACCAACGGCGCGGTCCCGACCGACAAGAAGGTGTCGATCGCGCTGGTCGCGTTCGACTTCGACGACCAGCCGTTCGTCATCACGCAGCCGCGCAAGACCGACCCGTTCGGCAACCCGCAGATCGACCCGGTCCCGCGCGCGGACGTCTCGAAGTTCTACGCCGACTTCTACAACACGCCGAGCGAGCTCAACCGCGGGCACACGATCAACGGGTACTGGATGGAGCAGTCCGGCGGGCGGGTGGGCGTCACGGACATCAAGACGTACGGCCCGTACCGGATGCCGAAGAAGCTCTACCAGTACGGCCTCAACGACATCGGCCAGCAGAACAAGCCGACCGGCAACGGCTGCCCGGCGTCGACCACGGTCGCGGGCGCGCACACCACGACGCAGACGATCGCGGTCGCGGACTCGACGTCGTTCTACGTCGGCGACGTGATCACGTTCGGCAGCGTGTCGCCGTCCGGCACCAAGACGGTCACGGCGATCCCGGACTCCACGCACATCACGGTCAGCGTGCCGATCACGGTCGCCGACGGCGTCACCGTGCAGGACTGCGTGAACACGAACTTCAACCGCGACGCGACCGCGCTCTGGAACGCGGACACGGGCTGCGCCTCGACCAACTGCGGGCAGACCGTGCACCTGTTCGTCTACGCCGGCTACGACGAGACGTCGGTCTGGCAGGAGTTCGGCGAGATGATGTTCCAGAACAAGGAGGACGTCCCGCGCGCGGTCTGGGGCAACCCGAACCCGAACAAGCCGAACTGGGTCGCCAGCCGCTACGTCGACTGGACGTCCTGGTTCGCCGGCCAGCAGCAGTGGGGCGAGTCGAGCATCCGCCAGGGCGAGAGCTCGGGCACGATCACGCACGAGATCAGCCACAACATCTTCTCGGTCGGCGACAACAACAACAATCCGTACGTCACGCCGTACCACCGCGTCGGCTCCGGGACGTGGGACATGATGGACCGCGGCTCGTTCAACGGGCCGGGCGGGCCGCACAACCGCTGGCAGGTGCCGGCGCAGTTCGGCGCGTCGATGGGCGCCGAGCACACGCTGCGCAGCAAGCTCGGCATGGGCTTCGTGCCGAACGCGGCGGTCCTGCGGCTCAACCGCGACGGGCTCGCGCAGTCCGGGCTCGCGGTGGCCGACGTGGTCGCGCGCGCGGTCAACGCCGAGCCGCTGGCGGACGGGGTCCGCGCGGGCGTGAAGGTCTACCTCGACGGCTCGGCGCCGGTCGACAAGTCGCCGGCGTGCGACATCGACACGGACCCGCTCTGCGACGGCGGCGGCTGGACGAACTACACGCTGGAGACGGTGCAGCGGATCGGCTACGGGTCCTTCGAGCCCGACAACGGCGTCCTGCTGGCCAAGAACAAGGCGTGGGAGCCGGGGACGTCGCGCGGCACCGAGGGCTCCTCGTGCGGCTACAACTGCTTCACCTGGGTGGTCGACGCGCACCCGGAGGACATGCACACCGTCGACTACTACAAGCCGGACGGGACGCCGGTCATGCGCACCGTCGCCGACTACCGGCAGCTCAACGACGCGCTGTTCCACGCCGGGACGAACTCGGGGTCCTCCTCCGAGTACACCGACGCGGCCAACGGCCTGCGCTTCTACGTCGTCGACACGTACAAGGACGCCCGCGGGATCCTGCACTACGTGGTCGGGATCCAGAACCCGGCCGGAGCGGGCCCGCAGACGCGCGGCGTGGCGGTGGCCTCGGAGCCCGGCGCCGCGCTGAACACGTGCACGTTCAAGGTCACCAACACCGGCGCCGACGCGCCGACCGCGGCGAGCCTGCATCCGCAGGACGAGCGCGAGTCGCTCAAGAGCGACATCTACCGGCTGTCGGCGTCCGCGTCGGGCGCCGGCTGGACGGCGGAGCTGCGCAACGCGCTGGCCACGGCGAAGTTCGGCGAGAGCGTCGACGTGCCGGTGTACGTCACGCGCGGGACGGCCGCGAGCAACACCGTCACGCTGACGGCGACGTCGGTCAGCGACCCGTCGAAGACCGCGACGGCGACGTGCGCGCAGGCGCAGGCGGCCGGCGACGTCGGCGGGACCGTGCCGGCGACGCTGTCGCTGGAGCTCGGCGCGGCGGCGTCCTTCGGGGCCTTCCAGCCGGGCGTCGACCGCGAGTACGTGACCTCGACCACGGCGAACGTGGTCTCCACCGCGGCCGACGCGGCGCTGACCGTCTCCGAGCCGGGCCACCTCACCAACGGCGCGTTCTCGCTGCCGGAGGCGCTGCGGGTCGGGGTCGAGCCGGGCGCGTGGAGCGGGCCCGTCTCCAACGGAGCTGCGACGATCACGTTCCGACAGCACATCGGCGCGAACGACGCGCTGCGCACAGGTGCCTACAGCAAGACGCTCACGTTCACGCTCTCCACGACGAATCCGTAGCGGGCTCGTCGTCGCCGCGGCCGCGGCCCTGACGGGCTGCGGCGGCGGTGACGCGGGCACGCCCGTGGCGCTGGTGGCGCCCGACGCGGTGCTGCGGGAGCTGGGCGAGACGTGCGCGGGCGGCGGGCCGTTCCTGTACGCGCACGCGACGGCGGACTACCGGATCGAGGACGCGTCCGGGCGCACCGTCGTGCGCGGGACGCTGCCGGAGGGCGAGGCGGTCGCGGCGTTCAATCACGATCCGGGGGTGCCGCGCGTGCCGACCTACTGCCGGTTCTCGCTGTCCGCGGAGGGCGTGGTCGCCGGCGGGCACTACCGGCTCGTGCTGCCGGAGGGCGCGCCGGTCGCGCTGAAGTTCGGCGATGACGGGCACGCGACGGCGGTGCTGCAGTGAGGCGGCGCGCGGTCATGCTCGCCGCCCTGGCGCTCGCCGGCTGCGGCGGGGCCGCGGGCGACGGCGGGCGCTCGACGCTGCCCGGGCCGCTGCCGGCGGGCGTGCGGTTCGCGCCGGCGACGTCGACCGCGGTCGCGCCGCCGTTCTCGCTGGCGCTGCTGGACGGGACCCGGGTCGAGGGGGCCAAGCTGTGGCGCGACCGCCCCGTGGTGCTGTTCTTCTTCGGCTCCTGGTGCAGCCGGTGCGCGAAGCAGCAGCAGGAGCTGTCGCCGCTGGTCTCCAAGTACGAGGACGTGGTCACGTTCGTGGGCGTCGCCGGCAAGGACAAGCCGCCGGCGGTCCGGGCGTGGCTGGAGGATCACGGCGTGACGTACCCCGTCGGGATCGACGGCTCGCTGGAGAGCTGGCGCCGCTACGCGGTCCGCCAGCCGCCGGCCGTGGTCCTGATCGGGCCGGGCGGAACGCTCGAACGCGGCTGGGCGGATGGGGTCGACGGTGACGTGCTGGCCGATTCGCTGGCGCGGATGGTCGAACGCTGACGGCGCTCTGCAATGCTGGCTGGCATGAGGGTCACACTGATGCTCGCGGACGCCGCCCAGGTCTCGGAGGGCAAGCTGCACATCCTCGGCGGAGGCTGGAGCATCACGGGGCCGCCGACCCCGTCGGCGATCGCGCTGCTGGTCGAAATCCCGTGGGACCAGACCAACCGGCGCCTGGAGTGGCAGCTGGAGCTCGTCGACAGCGACGGCTACCCGGTCGTGGCGCCGGACGCCGAGGGCGGCGAGCAGCCGATCGTGATGGGTGGCGAGTTCGAGGTCGGCCGCCCGCCGGGGACGCCGCACGGCGCGTCGATCGGGCTGCCGCTGGCGCTCAACCTCGGTCCGCTCCCGCTCGCGCCGGGAAGCCGCTACGAGTGGCGCTTCACGCTCGACGGCGAGAGCCGCGAGGACTGGCGCCTCGCGTTCTCGACGCGCTGATTCCGGCACATCGCGAAGCGCGTCCCGCCAACGTTCGACACCTGGCGATAGGTCCGCTGACGCGGCGTCCGTAGGCTCGGGGCGATGAGTTCGGAGTTGCAGGTCGACGTCGCCGTCGTCGGCGGCGGGCCGGCCGGGATGGCGGCTGCCGTGACGGCGCGGCGGGCGGGCGCGGCGGTCGCGGTGATCGACGAGTACGCGGCGCCGGGCGGGCAGATCTGGCGGCGGCGGTTCGACGAGGCCGGCGAGGCGGCGCCGCGCTCGCTGCCGGACGAGGGCCGCGCGCGGGTCGCGGCGTTCGCGGCGTGCGGCGCGACGCTGCTGGCCGGGCGCTCGGTCTGGGGCACGCCGGAGCCGGGCGTCCTGCTGCTCACCGGCGCGGGGCCGTCGGTGGTGCGCGCGGGCGCGATCGTGCTCGCCACCGGCGCCTACGACCGTCCCGTCGCGTTCCCGGGCTGGACGCTTCCGGGCGTGCTGACCGCGGGCGGCGCGCAGGCGCTGGCCAAGGGGCAGGGCGTCCTGCCGGGGCGGCGCGTGCTGCTGGCCGGCGCCGGACCGTTCCTGCTGCCGGTCGCGGCGCAGCTCGCGGCGCTCGGGGCGGAGGTCGTGGCGGTGGCGGAGGCGACGCGCCGGCGTGACTGGCTGGCCGCGGCGCCGCGGATGGCCGCGCATCCGGGCAGGCTGGCCGAGTACGCGCGCTACCGCCGGCGGGTGCGGCGGATCGTGTGGGGCCACGCGATCGCGCGCGCGGAGGGCGACGGCCGCGTCCAGCGCGCGACGCTCGTGCCGGTCGGGCCGGACTGGGCGCCGTGCGGGCGCGAGCGGAGCTTCGAGGTCGACGCGGTCTGCACCGCCTACGGGTTCCTGCCGAGCGTCGACCTGGCCCGGGCGCTGGGGTGCGAGCTGGCGGGCGACGCCGTGGCGCACGACGCGGACATGGCGACCTCGGTCGCGGGCGTGTTCGTCGCGGGCGAAGCGAGCGGCGTCGGCGGCGCGGAGCTCGCGGTCGCCGAGGGTGAGCTCGCGGGCGCGGCTGCGGCCGCGCACGTCGTCGCGTCGCCGCCGCCGCGCGCCGCCGCGTCGTCCCCGCGCGTCGCCGCCCCCGACCTCGCTGCGCTGCGCGCGCGGCGCGCGAAGCTCGCGGCCTTCGCGGACGTCCTCGCCGACCTCTTCGATCCCCGTCCCGGCCTGCTCGCCCTCGCCGCCCCGGACACGGTCCTGTGCCGCTGCGAGGACGTGACCGCCGGGGCGGTCGACGCCGCGGTCGCCGCGGGCGCGCGCACGCCGTCCGCGCTGAAGATCCTCACCCGCTGCGGCCAGGGCCCGTGCCAGGGCCGCGTCTGCGAGCGGCTCGTCGCCGCCCGCGTCCCGGAGCCCGAGCGCTATCACGCCCGCGCGCCGCTGCGCCCGATCCCGCTCGGCCTGCTGATCGACGCCGCGATTGACGCGTGACCCCGGCTAGGTCCGCCCGGTCGTGACCCGCATCCCGGCCGCGGCCGGGGTCACGCACGACCGCACGACCTCGCCGTCGACGACCACGCGGCACTCCTGGCAGACGCCGATCCCGCAGTACAGGCCGCGCGGCGCCCCGCTCGGGCTGTCGCGCAGCACGCCGCGCCCCGCCTGCAGCAGCACGGCCGCGAGGCTCTGCCCGGCGGGCGCGGTCAGCGGCCGCCCGTCCACCGTCAGCTCGATCACGAGACCCCCACGGGCGCGAACCGGTCGGGCGAGAACCACTCGATCGGCACCGGGGTCGGCGCGCCGGTCCACCACGCGGCGACGAGCTCGCCGGTGGCGGGCGCGAGGCCGATCCCCGCGCCCTCGTGCCCGGTGGCGACGCACAGGTTCGGCGCACCGGCGAACGGGCCGATGATCGGGACGTGGTCCGGGCTGAGCGGCCGCAGGCCGGCGTACACGCGCAGGGCGCGCGCGCCCTCCAGCACGGGGAAGAAGCGCGCGGCGCGGCGCGCGATCGCGCCCGCGACCCCGATCTCCACCTGCCGGTCGAACCCGACGTGCTGGCGCGAGGAGCCGAGCAGCGCGGTGCCGCTCGGCGTCGACTCGACGACCATCGCGACCTGCAGCGCGGCGTCGTCGGCTTCGACGGCCGCGACGTAGCCGGCCTCGCTGAGCTTGCGCCGGAACACGACCGGCGAGCGCTCGAGGACCACCACCTGCCCCTTGCGCGGCTTGACCGGCACGGACAGGCCCGCGGTCGCGAGCAGCTCGGGCGTCCAGACGCCGGCGGCGACCACGACCAGGTCGGCGCTCACGCGCCCGTGGCTGGTCTCGACCCCGGTCACGCGCCCGCCGGCCCCGCGCAGGATGCGCTCGACGCGCGCGTCGGTGCTGAGCTCGGCGCCGTGGCGGCGCGCGGCGTTCACGAGCGCGGCGGTGGCCAGGCGCGGCTCGAGCTGCGCGTCGAGCGGGTAGAGCGCGCCGCCCGGGAGATCGTGCGCGGCGTACGGCTCCTCGCGGCGCAGCGCGTCCGCGTCCAGCAGCTCGCCCGTGACGCCGAGCCCGGCCAGCACGCGGTTGCGCTCGGCGCAGGCGCGCAGCTCGCCCTCGGTCTCGGCCACCACGATGCTGCCCTTGCGGTCGTACTCGAAGTCGTCGTCGAGCTGCTCGGCGAGACCCGCCCACAGGTCACCGGACCGCAGCGCCAGCGGGAGCTCGCGCTCGAGCTCCTTGTCCCACGCGAGCACGTTCCCCTCGCAGGCGCCGGAGCTCCCGGACGCGACGAACGAGCGGTCGAACAGGCGCACGCGCAGGCCCGCGGACGCGAGGTAGTACGCGCACGCCGCTCCGACGACGCCGGCGCCCACGACGACGACGTCTGGACTGCGACCCATGCGTCGAGACTAAGGGCTCATCTGCGGCGCGGCTTCCGACATTCGCCGGGTGAACCGGCCCTGCGCCTTCGACAGATCTCCATTGCGGGGGGCGGTGGCGTGCATCGAGAATGCTGCGCCAAGGGGGACCCTGGGTCCACGCAGAGGGGTGTGCGTGAACGGTGAGTGACGCGCGGAGGGGCCGTCACTCACCGCTTGCGCCCCGAGGCGCGCGCCAGCGCTCGCAGCGCCGGCCAGCGCCGCGACTCGCGACCGTGGCGGACCTCCGCCGCCGCGGTCGCGAGCGTCACGTCCTCCCCGAACGGCGCCCACGGCGCCCGGTACGCGACCACCCGGGCGACGGTGTGGCGCGTGAGCCGGACCGCGACGGCGTCGGGCGCGCCGCCGTGGCGGCCGATCGACACCGTGCGCGCGGGCAGCCGGCGCGCGATCCGCTGCGCGAGCTCGCGGTCCCCGGCCCAGATCGAGACGGCGTCGGCGCCGAGCACGGCGTCGACGGCGGCATCGACGCCGGCCGCTTCGAGCACACGCGCGCCGCCCGCGAGCGCGTCGCGCAGGCCCGGGCCGGCGAGGACCACGCGGTCGGCCTCCCGCGCGGCCTCGGCGACCTCGTCGAGCGGCGCCCCCGGCAGAACGAGCAGCGCCGTGTCGCGCGGCGGGGCGGCGAGGTCGACGACGCGGTCGCAGCCGTCGAGCTCGCCGAGCTCGAACAGGTCGCCGGGCAGCCCGGCGCGGAGGAAGATCGCCCGCAGGCGCGGCACCGGCGCCGAGAGCAGGACCGCGTTGCCGGCGAGCAGCGCCGCCGCGGTCTCCAGCGCGGCCTCGGCCCACGACGCGGCGGGCGGCGACGCGCTGGCGGGCGGCGGTGAGGTCGCGGCGGGCGGCACGGCGCCGGGCGGCGGCGTTGCCGCGGCGGGCCGCGCCGGGCCGGGCGAGGTCGCGGCTGGCGTCGGCGCGCGCAGCCCGACGACGCCGACCGGCGCGTGGAGGAGCCGCGCGCCGCGGCCCGTGAGCGGTGCCCAGCGCGACCCGACGCGGCGGTCGGCGAGCACGTGCGGCCCGGCCTCGGCCAGCGCGTGCAGCCCGCGCACCGCGGGCAGCAGCTCCTCGCGCAGGACGCGCTCGCGCGCCACGCCGCCGCCGGCGGCGAGCCGGTCCGCGAGCGCGTCGAGCTCGTCCAGCAGCGCGATCCCCGCTCGCCGCACGTAGCCGGCTCGCGACGCGACCGGCACGAGCGCCCAGAGCGGCTGGGCGACCCTGGCGGCCGCGGCGACGTGCTCGCGCTCGTCAGGCACGCACCGCTCCGCCGGCGCCGCCGCCGCCCCGCGCGTCAGGCACGCGCCGCCTCGCTACGCATCCCGCCCGCGCGCCTCGCGCACCCGCGCCAGCCGCTCGCGCAGCGCCGCTTCGGCGTCGTCCGGGCGATAGAAGCGCAGGTCGCCGACCCCGTCCGGCAGATGCTCCTGGTCGTTGACGTGCCCCGGATGGTCGTGCGGGTAGTCGTAGCCCACGCCGCGCCCCAGCCGCCGCGCCGCCGCGAACGACGACGAGCGCAGCGCCGCCGGCGGCGCGCCCGCGCCCACCGAGCGGATGTGCTCCCGCGCCGCGCCCAGCGCCCGCCCCGCCGCGTTCGACTTCGGCGCCAGCGAGAGGTAGATCGCGCACTGGGCCAGCGCGTACGTGCACTCCGGCAGCCCGACGTGGTCGACCGCGGCCGCCGCCGCGACCGCCACCGAGAGCGCGTTCGGGTCGGCGTTCCCGACGTCCTCGGACGCGAAGATCACCATCCGGCGCACGATGAAGCGCGCGTCCTCGCCGCCCTCGAGCATCGCCGCCAGGTAGTACAGCGAGGCGTCCGGGTCCGACCCGCGCGTGGACTTGATCCACGCCGAGATGTAGTCGTAGTGCTGGTCGCCGCCCTTGTCGTAGCGCAGCGCCTTGCGCTGCAGGGCGTCTTCGGCGTCCGCCAGCGCCACCGCGTGCCCGGCGCGCGAGGCCGTCTCCAGCGCCAGCTCGAGCGCGTTCAGCGCCGCCCGCGCGTCCCCGCCGGTCCGCCCGGCCAGGAACTCGAGCACCTCGTCGGACGCCGACGCCCCCAGCACCCCGAGCGCCCGCCGCAGCAGCGTCGTGATGTCCTCCGCCGTCAGCTCCTGCAGCTCGTAGACCTGCGCGCGCGAGATCAGCGCCGAGTTGACCTCGAAGTACGGGTTCTCGGTCGTCGCCCCCACGAGCACGACCAGCCCCTCCTCGACGGCCGGCAGCAGCGCGTCCTGCTGGGCCTTGTTGAAGCGGTGGATCTCGTCCAGGAAGAAGATCGTCGCCCGGCCGCCGCGCCGCCGCTCGCGCGCCCGCGCGATCACCTCCCGCACCTCGGCGCGCCCCGCCTCGACCGCCGACAGCTCCTCGAACGCCGCGTCCGCGTAGGACGCCAGCATCCGCGCCAGCGTGGTCTTGCCGGTGCCGGGCGGCCCGTACAGGATCATCGAGTGCGGCTCGCCGGCCTGGATCGCCCCGTGCAGCGCGCTGGTCGGCGCCAGCAGGTGTGTCTGGCCGACGAACTCCTCGAGCGTCCGCGGCCGCATCCGCGCGGCCAGCGGCAGGCTCGGATCATCCGCGGCGACCTCGCGCGCGGGCTCGTCGTCGACGTCGAAGAGCCGTCCCATCCCCTCGACAGTATCGGTCACTACGCTGGGACCGATGGGGCTCGCCGAGGAACTGCAGGACGAGACCGCGGAGGTATTGGCGCGGCTGATCCGGTTCGACACGGTCAACCCGCCGGGCGCCGAGCGCGCCTGCCTGGAATGGCTCGCGGGGTATCTCGACGACGCCGGGCTGGAGGTGACGCTCGCCGGCGCCGAGCCGGAGCGCCCGAACCTGATCGCCCGCTACCGGGGCGGCGACGGCCCGGTGCTCGGCTACCTCAGCCACGTCGACACCGTCCTCGCCGACCCCGAGGACTGGACGGCCGACCCGTGGGGCGGCGAGCGCCGCGACGGCCACCTGTACGGCCGCGGCGCGATCGACATGAAGAGCCAGACCGCCGCGGAAGCGGTCGCCGCCGCGCGGCTGGCGCGCGAGCACGCGACGTTCGCCGGCGAGCTGAAGGTGCTCGCGGTCGCCGACGAGGAGACCGGCGGTGCGCTCGGCGCGCAGTGGCTGACCGAGAACCGTCCGGACCTGTGCCGCGTCGACTACCTGCTCAACGAGGGCGCCGGCGCGGTCATGCCGTACGGCGACCGCCGCCTGTACGGCGTCTGCGTGGCCGAGAAGGGCACGTTCCGCTTCACCGTGGACACGACCGGCACCGCCGCCCACGCGTCCGTCCCCGGCTTGGCCGACAACGCGCTGCTCAAGCTCGCGCCGCTGATCAGCCGGCTCGGCGACGGCCGTCCCGGCTACGACCTGACCGAGGCCACGCGCGCGCTGCTCGAAGCCCTCGGGGAGGACCCGGAGGACCCGGCGGGCGCGGTCGAGGCCATCCGCCGTACCGAGCCCCGCCTCGCCCCGCTGCTCGACGCCGCGCTGCGCGTCACGTTCGCGCCCACGCTCGTGTCCGCGGGCGAGAAGATCAACGTGATCCCGGCGCGCGCGCAGGTGCGCGTCGACTGCCGCGTCCCGCCCGGCCTCGGCGAGGACACGGCGCGCGAACGCGCCCGCGAGGTCCTCGGCGGCGACGTGAGCGTCACGTTCACCGAGGCGGTCAAGGGCAACCGGTCGCCCGTCCGCACGCCGCTGATGGACGCGATCGGCGGCTGGATCGCCGATCACGACCCGGGCGCCGAGACCGTCCCGACCGTCCTGCCCGCGTTCACCGACTGCCGCTGGTTCCGCGCCGCCTTCCCGGACTGCGTCGCCTACGGCTTCTTTCCCCAACGCCATCAGCCGGTCTACGAGACCTGGCCGCTGATGCACGCGGCCGACGAGCGCATCGACGTGCGCGACCTCGGCTTCGCCGCCGCGTTCTTCCATGACTTGCCCAGGAGGCTGTTGACCTGATGCCCGTCCCCGAGAACAAGCTGCGCCTGGGCGGGATGGCCCTGCGCAACGGCCTGCTGGTCCACGGTCCGACGCACTGGGCGGCGGCGATCCGCAACGACGCCGGCGAGATCCAGGTGGCGTCCGGCCGTAAGCCGCGCGTGACCGCCGCCGACGGCGTGCCCGGCCTGCGCGGCGTCGTGCGGCTCGGCGAGGCGTTCGCGGTGATCCCGCTCGTCAAGCGCGGGCTGCCGCAGGCCAAGCTGGCGTTCGAGCAGCCGAGCGTGCTCGCCGTCGCCGCCGGCGCGTCGCTGGCCGGCACGCTGCTGCGCCGCCGCGCGCCCGGTATGGGCGGGGAGCTGGCGTCGGCGCTGATCGCGGTCGCGCCCGCGCTGTTCGCGCTGCGCGGCGGCGAGCTGGCCGCCTACCACGGCGTCGAGCACAAGGCGATCGCCGCCTACGAGGCCGACGACGCGGACGCGCGTGACGCGACCAAGGAGCACGAGCGCTGCGGCTCGCACCTGATGGCGCCGATGCTGGCCGCGAACCTGGCCGGCACGCTGCTGCTCAAGCGCACGCTGGCCCGCCCGAACCCGGTCGCGGGCGGCGCGATGGCGCTCGCCTCGACGGCGGCCGCGGTCGAGGTCTTCGCCTGGACCGAGCGCCACGCGGACTCGCCGGTCACGCGCGTGCTCAAGCGCCCCGGCTACGAGCTGCAGCGGCTGATCGGCACGCGCGAGCCGGACGAGCGCCAGCTCGACGTCGGTCGCGCCGCGCTGACGGAGATCCTGCGCGTCGAAATGGGGTCCTGACCCCAGGCGCCCGGCGCGATACTGGAGCCCACATGAGTGCGTGGGATCACATCTCGAACATCGTGCTGACGTGGGGGCCGCTGGCCTTCATGGCGCTGATCGTCTTCTTCCTGTGGCGCACCGTGAAGCTGATGCCGCGGACCAAGCCGCAGGAGATCTCGCCGGACTCCGCGTCGTCGGTCAAGTGGGACGAGGTCGCGGGCGTCGACCAGGCCAAGGCGGAGCTGCGCGAGGTGGTCGAGTTCCTGACCGACCCGCAGCGGTTCCGCAAGCTCGGCGCGAAGGTCCCGAAGGGCATCCTGCTGCACGGCCCGCCCGGCACCGGCAAGACGCTGCTGGCCAAGGCGGTCGCGAACGAGTCCGGCGCGCGCTTCTATAGCCAGTCGGCGGCGAGCTTCGTCGAGATGTTCGCCGGTCTCGGCGCGGCCCGCATCCGGCGCCTGTTCTCCGAGGCCCGCAAGCACGCGCCGGCGATCCTGTTCATCGACGAGATCGACGCGGTCGGCGCCGCCCGCGGCTCGGACAACAACTCCGAGCGCGAGCAGACGCTCAACCAGCTGCTGGTCGAGATGGACGGCTTCGAGTCCTCCGGCGACCTGGTCGTGATCGCGGCCTCGAACCTGCTGGAGAAGCTCGACCCGGCGCTGCTGCGCCCGGGCCGGTTCGACCGCCAGATCTTCGTCTCCCCGCCCGACGTCGAGGGCCGCAAGGCGATCCTGGGCGTGCACACGGCCAACAAGCCGCTGGAGGCGGACGTCGACCTCGGGCTGGTCGCCCGCCAGACGTCCGGGCTGACCGGCGCCGAGCTGGCGAACATCTGCAACGAGGCGGCGATCGCCGCCGCTCGCGGCCTGCGCGTGCGGATCGAGCACCACGACTTCGAGAACGCGCTCGAGCGGGTCGTCGCCGGCATGGAGACGCGCCACACGGTCAACGAGCACGAGCGCCGCGTCGTCGCTTACCACGAGGCCGGCCACGCCGTGCTCGGCGAGCTGCTGCCGGGCACGACGCGGGCGCACCGCGTCTCGATCGTGCCGCGCGGGTCCGCGCTCGGCTACGTCCTGCGCCTGCCCGACGAGGACCGCCATCTGGACACGCGCCCGGAGCTGATGGACCGGATGGTCGTGCTGCTGGGCGGTCGCGCGGCCGAGCAGCTCGTGTTCGGGAGCATCACCAGCGGTGCGTCGGACGACCTGCGCAAGGTCGCGGAGATCTCGCGCAAGATGATCCACGAGTGGGCGATGGGCACCTCGGTCAGCGCGATCCAGCTGCTGGCCGAAGGCGGCGCGGTCTCCGACCGCACGCGCGAGCTGCGCGACGCCGAGCAGCAGCACCTGGCCGACGAGGCGATGCGCCGCGCGGTGCGGCTGCTGACCGAGCACCGCTGGGCGCTGGACGGGGTCGCGGGCGCGCTGCTGCAGCACGAGGTGCTCGAGCGCGCCGACATCGAGCGGATCATGGGCGGCGCGCGCGACGCGGCGCCGCGCGCGGCCTCGCACCTGAGCGTCGCCGCCACCCGTCCGAAGGATGACTGAGCGCTCAAGTTCCGTCCTTTCCGGTCGATCGCACCGGGAAGGATGGGTGCGGCTGACGACTTTCGCGCGCTGCTCGACCCCGGCGCGATCCGCGCCGTCTTCCAGCCGATCGTCCGGCTGACCGATCGCGAGACGATCGGCTACGAGGGCCTCGCCCGCTTCCCGACGCCGCCCGGCCTGGTGGCGCTGCCGCCGGACGTGACGCTCGCCGCGGCCTCGCGCCACGGCCTGCGCGACGACCTCGAGGTCGCGTGCTGGCGCGCGATCGCCGCCGCCGGCGTGCCGCCGCACGGCCGCGCGCTGTGGGTCAACCTCTCGCCCGAGGCGCTCGGGCACCCGGGGCTGCTGGAGCTGGCGGGCGCGCTCCCGTCGCGCCTGGTGATCGAGCTGACCGAGCAGGACACGGTGCTCGACCACGTGCGGTTGCGCGAGCGGCTGCGGCCGTGGATCGCGCGCGGCGCGCTGGTCGCGGTCGACGACGCGGGCGCGGGCTTCACCTCGCTCGAGTACGTGGCCGACATCCGGCCGGACTTCCTCAAGCTCTCGCGCGGGATGGTCGCGGGGGTGGACGGCGACGCGGGGCGCGAGGCGGTGCTGCGCGCGACCGCCGCGTTCGCCCGCGAGGTCGGGGCGCGCGTGGTGGCCGAGGGCGTCGAGCGGGCGGAGGAGCTCGAGGCGCTGCGGGCGATCGACGTCGACTACGGGCAGGGCTGGCTGTTCGGGCGGCCGGGCGAGGCGTGGCCGAAGGACGTGCCGGCGGCGTGCGCGCCGGTCGTGCGACCGGCCAGCGGACGGCTGGAGCGGGACCTGGAGCGCGCCGCGACGGCGCGCGAAGCGTCCGACGCCGTCGCCGACCACCTGGCCCGCCGCGGGCTGCTGCCGACGGTGCTGCTCGCGCAGGACGGCCGGCTGCGCTGCCAGGCGGCGCGCGGGCACTGGCAGATCTTCGACGGGCTGCCGGCGACCGTCGGGATCGTCGGGCGCGTGTTCCGCACCGGCGAGCCCGCGCTGGTCGACGACGTCGGCGACGCGCCGGACTACCTGCCCGCGCTGCCGGGCGTGCGAGCGGAGGTCTGCTTCCCGCTGGTCGTCTCGGGGCGCCGCGTGGGGGTCGTCAACGCGGAGTCGCTGACCGCGATCGAGGCCGCGACGGCCGCCGAGGTCGGCCGCTGCGCGGAGCTCTTGGGCGCACGGCTGGAGGAGGTCGGCGCGGTCGGGGCCGCGTCGCGCGCGCAGCGGCTGGCGCGCACCGCGGTCCGGCTGGCGGCGAGCGAGGACCCGGAGGACGTGGTCCGCGAAGCGCTCGCGGCGGCGCTCGAGCTGTCCGGCTTCGAGTCCGGCGTGGTCGCGCTGGCCGACGGGCACGGCGCGCTGTACCCGCACCTGGCCGAAGGGCCGTTCGGCGTGATCTTCAGCCAGCTCGCGTCGGTCGAGCTGGCGGCGATGGCGTCCTGGGTCAACGACGGGACGTCGAGCTACACGCTCGGCGACCGCGCGGGCCGCGGGTTCGTCGGCCACGAGGTCCTGCGCCGAGCCGGCGCCGGCTCGCTCGTCGTGCTGCCGCTGAGCGCCGCGGGCGAGCGGCTCGGGCTGATCGTGGTCGCGGACCGCGCGCACCGCCGCCCGGTGGCCGAGGACGTCGAGCTCCTGGAGCTGCTCGCGCTGCAGGCCGCGAGCGGGCTGCGGATGACGTCGATGCTGTCGCGGCTGCGCGAGCGCGCGTCGCGCGACCCGCTGACCGGGCTGCACGCATCGCTGCCGCCGCTGCCGGACCGCGCGGCGGTGGTCCTGCTGGACGTCGACGGGCTCGGAGCCGTGAACGCGGCGCGCGGGTCGGCGGCGGGCGACGACGTCCTGCGCGCGACCGCGAGCCTGCTGCGCGAGCTGATGCCGCCCGGCTCGCAGGCGTTCCGGGTGGGCGCCGACGAGTTCGTCCTGACGCTCGACCCGGCGCGCGCGGGAGCCGCCGAGCCGCTCGGCTGGGAGCTGCGCGCCCAGGCACCGTCGCGGCTCGGGCGGACGGTGTCGGTCGGCGTCGCCGTCGGCGCGCCGGGCGAGGCGGGCGAAGCGGTCGTGGCGCGCGCCGGCGCGGCGCTGGAGGACGTCAAGCGCCAGGGTGCCGACGGCGTCGCCGTCGCCTAGCCCCGGGGGTGTGTCCGGAAACTCGCCTCACAGGCGACCCAGCGGCCACACCCCCTACCTGCAGCGGCCGTACCTGCCGTCCGCGTCGAGCCCGCGCACGCGCAGGTCGTCCAGCACGCGGGCGGGCGCGTGGCGCAGCCAGCGCTTGCACGCCTCCACGCCGCCGCCCTGCGTCGCGAGCACGCGGAACCGGCCCGAGGTGCGCTTGAGCAGCATGCCGGACGTCCCCTCCGCGGTCACGTTCGCCCACGCGTAGCGCGAGTCACGCGTGGAGACGCGCGCGCGGTGCCACCGGCACCGTTCGCCGGGCGGCGCGACGCACGCCTTCAGCGCCGCGGCCTTGATCGCTTTCGCCTCCCGCGCGGTCGGCCTGCGCGCCGCCTCCGCGGGCCCGGCGCTCATGCCCGCGAACGCCAGCGCGGCCAGCGCCGCGGTCATCTTCCTGCCCATCGCCGCGGAGTCTGCCAGATCGCCGGCGGCGACTACACTCGCAGCCGTGTTCGACCGCATCGACCACATCGGGGTTGCGGTCGCCGACCTCGAGGCGGCGATCGAGCTCCACACCCACGCCTACGGCATGCCGCTCGTGCACCGCGAGACGGTCGCCGAGCAGGGCGTGGAGGCCGTGCTGCTCGACGTCGGCGAGAGCCACGTCGAACTGCTCAAGCCGCTCGCCGAGGACACGCCCGTCGGGCGTTTCCTGGCCAAGAAGGGCCCGGGCCTGCACCACGTCGCCTACCGGGTGGACGACGTCGGCGTCGCGCTCCAGGCGGCGCGCGACGCGGGGCTGCGGCTGATCGACGAGACGCCGCGCACCGGGATCCGCGGGACGCGCGTCGCGTTCCTGCATCCCGCCGCCACCGGCGGCGTCCTGACCGAGCTCGTCCAGGAGGCACAGTGAGTTCCACCGCCGTTCGTCGTACCGCCGTCGGGTTCCAGGGCGGCCAGGTGCTCTCCCTGCGCCTGTCCGAAGAAGCGCTGGCCAGCCTGCGCGACACCCTCAAGGAGGGCAAGGAGCGCTGGACGGAGATCGAGTCCTCCGACGGCGCCGTGCTCGTGGACGTCGGCCAGGTCGTCTACCTGCGCGTTGAGTCTGACGAGCACAAGATCGGCTTTTAGCGCGGTCGACCTCGCGCTGTACCGGCGTGTGCGCGGCCTCGCGCACACGCCGCGCACGGTCGCGTGGGTGCGCCGGTACTCGCAGCTCGGCGAGCACGGCGCGGTCTGGTTCGCGCTCGGCGGCACGGCCGCTCTGCTAGACCAGTCGCGCCGCGGCCGCTGGCTGCGCGCGACCGCCGCCGTCGGAGCGGCGTACGCCACCTCCACGTCGATCAAGCTCGCCGTGCGCCGCCGGCGCCCGGCGGTCGAGGACCTCCCGCACCTGATGGCCACACCCACCGGACTCTCGTTCCCCTCGAGCCACACGGCCTCGTCGTTCGCGGCCGCGCGCGCGTTCGGCGCGCTGATCCCCGGCGCGCCGCTGCAGCTGGCCGCCGCCGCGATGGGCCTCTCGCGCCTGTACCTGGGCGTCCACTACCCGTCCGACGTCGCCGCCGGCGCCGTGCTCGGCACGGTGATCGGGGGGCTCGGGCGATGATGAAGGTCGGCCTCGTGGGGATGCCCAACGCGGGCAAGTCCTCCCTCTTCAACGCGCTCAGCCAGGCGGGCGCCGAAGCCGCGAACTACCCGTTCACGACGATCGAGCCGAACGTCGCCGTCGTCCCGGTCAAGGACGAGCGGATGGTCCAGGTCGCCGAGACCGTCAAGGCGTCCAACATCGTCTGGGACACGATCGAGTTCCACGACATCGCGGGGCTGGTCGCGGGCGCGTCCAAGGGCGAGGGCCTCGGGAACAAGTTCCTGGCCAACATCCGCGAGTGCGACGCGCTGCTGCACGTCGTCCGCGCGCACAACGACGAGAACGTCATCCACCCGGAGGGCAGCGTCGACCCCGCGCGCGACATCGAGACGATCGAGACTGAGCTGCTGCTCGCCGACCTCGACTCGGCCGAGCGCCGCCACGCGCGGGTCGTCCGCGACGCCCGCTCGGGCGACAAGGCCGCAGTCGCGGAGGAGGCGTGGCTGCGCCGCGTGATCGAGGCGCTGCAGGCCGGCCAGCCGGCGCGTACCGTCCCGGTCCCGGCTGACGCGCCGGACGCCGCCCGCAACCTGAGCCCGCTGACCGGCAAGCCGGTCCTGTTCGTCGCCAACGTGGACGAAGGCGACGACGCGGTGCCGTCCGTCGTCGCCGACCACGCGGCCGCCACCGGCGCCGCGGCGGTCGCGATCTCCAGCCGCGTCGAGGCCGAGCTGTCCGAGCTCGACGACGAGGAAGCGGCGCTGATGCGCGACGAGCTCGGCGTCGGCGAGTCCGGCCTGTCCCGCGTGGTCAACGGCGCGTTCGGCCTGCTGCACCTGATCGCGTTCTTCACCGCCGGCGAGGGCAAGCCGGCGCAGACCTGGCACCTACGCGAAGGTCTGTCGGCCTGGCACGCCGCCGGCCAGATCCACACGGACATCCAGAAGGGGTTCGTGCGCGCCGAGGTGATCGCCTGGAACGCGCTGGTCGACGCCGGCGGGTACGCCGGCGCGCGTGAGCGCGGCACGCTGCGGCTGGAAGGCCGCGACTACGTGATGGCCGACGGCGACGTGATCACGGTCAAGTTCACACCGTGAAGCGGTAGTGTCGGCCGGTGCGGCGGCCCTTCATCCTGCCGGGTCCTGACGTCGGGCGGTTGCTGCTGGAGCGGCTCGTCGCCGAGGGCGTGCGTTACGGGCGCGACTTCGCGCTCGTGCGGATCGTCGTGCCGCTCGGCACCGCCGAGGCGATCGCGCCCGTGCTGGCGGCGATCCTGCGTGACGCGGACGTGCTCGTGCGCTGGGAGGCGGACGAGCTGCTGGCGCTGCTGCCGGCCACCGACCGCGCGGGCGCCGACCGCGCCGCGCAGCGGCTGCTCGAGGGCGCGAACGCGCCGATCGCCGTCGGCGCGGCCCACTGGGTGGGCGACACCGCGTACGACCTGCTCAGCCGGGCCGAGCCGCGTCGCTGAGCCGCTGCGCCAGCCGCCCCATGCCGAGCGCCTCCGCGGCCGCGGCACCGCTCGCGTAGTCGGTCGCGGCGTCCGCCGGGCGCTCCAGCTCGACCGGCTGCAGCGTCGCGATCTCGCGGAACGTGCGCAGCTCGTCGGCCTGCTCGATCAGCGCGCGGCGGACCGCGGGCTTCTCGCGGATCGCGCCCAGGATCACGTGCTCGAGGTCCCCCTTGCGGCGCAGCAGGTCGGCGGCGGTCTTGGCGCCGATGCCCTTGGCGCCCGGGAGCCCGTCGCTCGGATCCCCGCGCAGCGCGATGAAGTCCGGCACCTGGGCCGGGTCGATCCCGTAGATCTCGCGCACGCCGTCCGGCCCGACCTCGTCCGGCCCCTGCTGGCGGGCGCGCTGGAGCAGGATCGTGACGCTGTCGTTCGCGCACTGGAACATGTCGCGGTCGGCCGTGAGGATCAGCGTCCGCCCGCCGGCCGCGGTCTCCGCCGCCGCGAACGAGCCCATCAGGTCGTCCGCCTCCAGCGCCTCGTGGCCGAGCACGCTCCAGCCCAGCGCCTCGTAGAGCGCTCCCGCGCGCTCCCACTGCCAGGCCAGGTCGTCCGGCATCTCGGGGCGCGCCGCGTGGTAGGCGGGGAACGCGTCGACGCGGTAGGTCGCGGACTCCTGGCCGAAGCACATGACCACGGCGCGCGGGCGGTACTTCTCGATGCACCAGAGCGTCATGTTCACGGAGCCGACGAGCGCGTTGACCGGGCGCCCCTCGGCGCCCGTGATCGAGTCCGGCAGCGCGAAGAAGCCGCGGTAGAGCAGTCCGGGCGTGTCACAGAGCAGCAGCGGGGCGGGCACGGCGGGAAGTATGGTGCCCGCACATGCGGACGATCACCGGAATCGAAGAGCTCAAGGCGGCGGTCGGCGAGCCGCTCGGCGCCTCCGACTGGCACGAGCTGACCCAGCGCGACGTGGACACGTTCGCCGACGTGACCGGTGATCACCAGTGGATCCACGTCGACGTCGAGCGCGCGAAGGAGACCCCGTTCGGCGGCACGATCGCGCACGGCTACCTGACGCTGAGCCTCGGCCCGGCGCTCAACAACCAGGTCGTCGAGCTCGCGGGCTTCGCGTTCGCGCTCAACTACGGCCTCAACAAGGTCCGCTTCCCGGCGCCGGTGCCGATCCCGTCCAGGGTCCGCGCGGTCCCGGTCCTCAAGGAGGTCACCGACGTGCCCGGCGGGGCGCAGGCGGTCTTCGAGGTGACGTTCGAGCGCGAGGGGTCCGAGAAGCCGGTCTGCGTCGCCGAGACCGTCGTGCGCGTCTACCCCGGCTAGGGCGTGCCCGACCTCAGCCCCCTGCTCGGCATGCGCGCGGGGTGTTCGCCAGGTGACGAACGGACGTCGATCGTCGCCGGCGCGCATCGGCCTTTCGTCCGTACGAGCGGATCGACTGCCCTCGCATTTCTAGGTTGGCCCGATGAGGAGACTGCTTCCAACGCTGCTGGCGCTGCTCGTGGTGCTGCCGCCCGCGAGTGCCAACGCGATTGTCGTCCGAGACGGAACGATCTACTGGATCAGAGAGGCCAAGGCGAGCGACCACAGCGGGCGCACCGCGGGGATCGGGAGCATCAACGTCGACGGTACAGGGCTGAAGCGGTTGCTGGTCCGCGGTGTCGTCGCGGACGACCTGGCGGTGGACGGCAGCCTGCTCTACTGGTCCGGGCCGCCGCCCGGGAAGCGTTCGCACAAGCGCGTGATCGGCCGAGCCGGCACCGACGGGCACGGCATCAAGCGCACGCTCGTCCGCGCCGACGCGGAGGCGATCGCCGCCTACGACGGTTCGCTCTACTGGCTCACCGGGAAGACCGTCGGGCGCGCACGCTCGAACGGCCGCGGCGCGAACGCCCGCTTCCTCGCGATCAAGCAGCCGGGCTGGGTGGCCAGCGGCCTCGCCGTCGGTGCAGCCGGCATCTTCTGGGGGCAGGGCGTCGCGCACGGCAAGGCCTGGGATCGGGCACGCGAAGGCGGCCCGGTGGGTCGGATCGGCCACGCCGAGCTCTCCGGCGCCGGTGTCGACCCCGCCTTCGCCAGCTGGCGCGCGGCGGTGCTGATCTCCTCCAGCCCCCGGATCGTCGGCCTCGACGGACCATCGCTGTACTGGCTGACGGCCAACCCGGACAACGCGCTGCAGCATCTCGCCGCCGAGGCGGACGACATCGGGTACTGCCAGCCGGTGTTCTCCAACTGCGACGCGCTGATGCGCCTGGCCGACGAGGCGGTGAACCCGAACAGCCGCTTCGCGGTCGACAACGGCGTCCTGTACTGGGCGACGCCGGTCAGCGGAGGCACGCGGATCTACCGTGCGCCGATCACGCGCGAGATGCATGAGGGCGCGCCCGGGGCCTCCGAGACGCTCGAGGCACGCGAGCAGGTCGCCTTCGTGCGCGACACGATCCGGTGAACGGCGCCGCCCGGGCCCGGGAGGACGTGACCGATCGGAACCATCAGCCCGAGGGTCGACATGGCGAGGCGCAGTGCGGCCTCTATACGGCGGCGCGCGGTTGCGATCACGCGCTTCCGGACGGCCAGTGACGCGGAGCGGGCTTCGGGCGCGTGGGCGCGGGACCGTCCCTTGACCCCCCGGGCGCCACAAGCTCACGGGTAACCGGCTAGAGCCGGATGGCCGGCCCGGCGGCGCCCGCGAACACGACGCGGTAGGTGCCGGGCGCGCTCGCGTTCCAGCGGTAGGCGCCGCCGCGCGCCCGCACGGTGCCGACGTCGCGCCAGCCGGCGCCGTCGCGCACCTGGACGGTGCCGCGCGAGCCGCCGCCGATCACGGTGCCGCGCAGGACGCCGGTCGGGTGGCGGAAGGAGAACGAGCGCGGCGGGATCGTCGCGCCGCCGGACGGGTCGCCCTTCTTCGCGCTGATCGAGGTGAACGACGCCCACGTGTCGTAGAGGCCGAGCCGCGCGCGCAGGGTCGCGCCGTCGGTCGCGGTCTTCCCGCGCGAGCCGATGACCTCGGCGGTCATGATCCGCGGCGACGTCCCGCGCTTGGTCACGCGGATGCCCTTGAACGTGCCCTTGACGAGCCCGCCGAGCCGCTTGCCGGTGGCCTTCAGCGTCGGCTTGAGCGTCCAGCGGTGGCGCGGGGAGACGCTGTCGTACTCATCCTCGACCGACTTCAGCCACGGCTCCGGCTCGTTGCCGAGCGGCGTGTTCTCGACGTCCTCGGTCTGCCCGCCGGAGGTCGAGAAGAAGTACGTGACGACCGGCTGGCCCTGGTAGGTGACGACCTGCCCGCGCGTGTCCGCGATCGCCGCGTCGGTCGCCGGGGTCTCCACGCCGACGCCCTTGTAGACCTGCGAGCGCGTGTCCGCGTAATGGTCGAAGTCCGCGCTCTTGGCGGTCGTGATCGCGTACGTGCGGGCCGCGATCGCCTGCGCCTTGAGCGCCTCCACGGGCCAGCTGGCCGGCGACTCCGCGGGGACGACGCCGCGCAGGTAGTCGTCGAGCTTGACCGAGTTGACCACCGAGACGCCCTTGAGCACCGTCGGCGCGAACTCCAGCACGCCGCGGTAGCGGCCCTGGCCGGTGAGCGCGACGGCGTCGCCGCCGGTCACCTGCAGCGGCGCGTTGAACGTCGCGACGCGCTTGCCGCCGGTCAGCAGGTCGACCTGCGTGAGCCCGTGGCGCTTGACGGTGTAGGTCTTGGCCGGGTCGAGCTTGCGCGCGCCCGCCTGGCGGGCGCCGCTGATGCGCGCCGCCGACGTGTCGGCGACCAGCTGGACGCGCACCGGGCGGTCCGGGTCGGTCGTGCCGAGCGCGGTGTCCGTGTAGTAGTGGGCGAGGATCTGCGCCGCGGTCCAGCCGTGCTCGGCGTAGCCCAGCGCGCCGTACTGGCTCATCCCGACGCCGTGGCCGAAGCCGGCGCCGCGGATGGTGAACGTGGTCTTCGCGGAGGCCGGCGTCGCGAACGCCAGCAACGCCGCCGCGATGAAGGTCAGGGTCCGGGTCATAGGATCGAGGACGTGTCTACGGTAGCCGGACACATCTGCGACCCAGAAGTTGTGGAACGGTGAGGTCATGAGCGCAACCCAGGAACGAACCGCGATCTCCGCGGTCCCGACGCAGCTCTTCATCGGCGGCGAGTGGCGTGACGCGTCCGGCGGCGCGACGCTGGGCGTCGAGGACCCGTCGACCGGCGCGGCGATCGCGGCGGTCGCGGACGCCACGCCCGACGACGCGAAGGCGGCGCTGGACGCGTGCTGCGCGGTGCAGGACGAGTGGGCGGTGCATCCGCCCCGCGAGCGCGGGGAGATCCTGCGGCGGGTGTTCGAGGCGATGACGGCGCGGGCGGAGGAGCTGGCGCTGGTGATGACGCTCGAGATGGGCAAGCCGCTGGCCGAGTCGCGGGCGGAGATCGCGTACGCGGCGGAGTTCCTGCGCTGGTTCTCCGAGGAGGCGGTGCGGATCGAGGGGCGCTTCGGGGTCGCGCCGAACGGCGTCGGGCGGCTGATCACGATGAAGCAGCCGGTCGGGCCGTGTTACGCGATCACGCCGTGGAACTTCCCGGCGGCGATGGGGACGCGCAAGATCGGGCCGGCGGTCGCGGCGGGCTGCACGATGGTGATCAAGCCGGCGCAGCAGACGCCGCTGTCGATGCTGGCGCTCGCGCGGCTCTTCGAAGAGGCGGGGCTGCCGGCGGGCGTGCTGAACGTGATCACGTCGTCGTCCTCCTCGGCGGTGTCGAAGCCGATCATCGGCGACCCGCGGCTGCGCAAGCTGACGTTCACGGGGTCGACCGAGGTCGGCCGGGCGCTGGTGGCGCAGTCGGCCGAGGGGCTGCTGCGGACGTCGATGGAGCTCGGCGGGAACGCGCCGTTCCTGGTGTTCGCCGACGCGGACGTGGACGCCGCGGTCGAGGGCGCGCTGATCGCGAAGATGCGCAACGTCGGCGAGGCGTGCACGGCGGCGAACCGGTTCCACGTCGCGGAGTCGGTGGCCGAGGAGTTCGCGTCCAAGCTGGCGCAGCGGCTGGGGGCGATGACGGTCGGGCGGGGCGTCGAGGACGGCGTGCAGGTCGGGCCGCTGATCGACGACACCCAGCGTGGGAAGGTCGCCGAGCTGGTGGGCGACGCCGTCGGGCGCGGTGCCTCCGTGCTGGTGGGCGGGTCGGCGCGGGACGGGTCCGGCTACTTCTTCGACCCGACCGTGCTGGCGGACGTGCCCGGCGACGCGCGGCTGCTGCACGAGGAGATCTTCGGCCCGGTCGCGCCCGTGATCGCGTTCGACGACGAGGACGCGGCGATCGCGGCCGCCAACGACACCGAGTACGGGCTGGTGGCGTACGTCTACACGCGGGACGTCAAGCGCGCGTTCCGGGTCTGCGAGCGGCTCCAGACCGGGATGGTCGGGTTGAACCAGGGGCTGGTGTCCAACGCCGCCGCGCCGTTTGGGGGCGTCAAGGCGTCCGGCTTCGGCCGCGAAGGCGGGCGCGAGGGGATCGAGGAGTACCTCGAGACCAAGTACATCGCGATGGCCACGTGAGCCCACTCGCCCGCTTTCAGGAGTGGTACGAGGGGGCGGTCGCCGCGGGCGTGCTGGAGCCCGAGGCGATGGCGCTCGCGACCGCGTCCGCGGACGGCGCGCCGTCCGTGCGCTTCGTGCTGCTGAAGGCGATCGACGCGCGCGGGGTCGAGTTCTTCACGAACTACGAGTCCCGCAAGGCGCGGGAGCTGGCGGCCAACCCGCGGGCGGCGATCGCGGTGCTGTGGAAGCCGCTGCACCGGCAGGTGCGGCTGGAGGGCGCGGTGGCGCGGCTGCCGGAGGCGGAGTCGGACGCGTACTTCGCGACCCGCGCCCGCGGCTCCCAGCTCGGCGCCTGGGCGTCGCGGCAGAGCGAGGTGATCCCGGATCGTGACTGGCTGGAGGCGCGGCTGCGCGCGGTCGACGCCGAGTACCCGGACACCGTCCCGCGTCCGCCGCACTGGGGCGGCTTCCGCCTGGTCCCGGACGCGATCGAGTTCTGGGAGGGCCGCCCGAACCGCCTCCACGACCGCGAAGCGTTCACCCGCGGCGCCGACGGCGCCTGGCACGCCCGCCGCCTCTCGCCGTAGCGGCGCTTCTCGGCTGGCGCGGCGAGTGGTCACTTTCTGGCGCTGGCGGCCGGTACGTGGCCCTTCGTGGCGTCTGGTGGTCCGTGGGCGGGGTGGTGGTGCCGGCGAACGGCGCGGGTGAGGGGTGAGTGCCGCGGGGCGGCGTGCGTTCCGTCGCGGCGGGTGGCAACGCGCCACGTCGGCGCGGCGAGTGGTCACGTTCTGGCGCCTGCGGCCAGTACATCGCCCTTCGCCGCGCCCGCGCGATCGGGCGGCGGGCGGACGATGGGGACGACGGCGAGGGGTCGCCTCCCTCACCTGCGCCGTTTCGCCGGCGGGACCGCGCGGCTCGCGGAGAACGGTCCCGAAGGCGCGGCGAGTGGTCACTTTCTGGCGCCTACCGCCAGAACGTGACCACTCGCAGCGGACGCGGGCGCGTCAGCGCACCGACGCGGCCAGGGCTCGGAGCGCGGCCGGCCCGACGCCGCAGCAGCCCCCGATCAGCTGCGCGTCCCGGAAGTCGGTGATCCCCGCGCCCGCCTCGCCGCCGCGCCAGCGCTTCGCCGCCGCGTCCCACCCGCCGCCCGCGTTCGGGTAGGCGACCAGCGGCAGATCGGTGACCGAGCGGGCGCGGGCGAGCAGCTCGCCGACGTGCTCCGGCGCCGTGCAGTTGACGCCGACCGCGGCCACGCTCACCAGCCCGCTCACCGCCGCCACCGCGTCCTCGATCCGCGAGCCGTCGCCGATCCGCTCCCCGTCGCGGCACGTGAAGCTCACCCAGCAGTCGACGCCCTCCACGAGCGACGCGATCGCGACGGCCTCGTCGATCCGCGGCTGCGTCTCCACCGCCACGCAGTCGGGACCCGCGGACAGCAGCAGCTCCATGCGCCGCTCGTGCCAGCCCGCCGGCACCGAGTACGCCCCCGTGTACTCCTGCCCGCCACCCAGCAGCGCCCCGTACGGCGCCACCGACCCCGCCACGTACACGCCGGCCCCGCGCGCCACCTCCACCGCGCGCGCCAGCAGCGCGTCCGGCGCCTGGTAGCTCGCCGCGATCACGATCTCCGCGCCGGCGGCCACGAACGCCGCGTGGGCGGCCAGCACCACGGACGGCGAGTCCCGCAGCGCCCGCGCCGTCCACAGCGGGTCGTCGAGCTCGGCCCCGAGCTCTTCCAGCGCGGTCGAGAGCCCGCCGTCCAGGACGACGGGCCGTCCCTCAGCCAGCCACTCGCGCAGGCGCACGCCGCCGCACCGCCACCGTCAACAGCCCGGACAGGATCAGCAGCACGCCGCCCAGCTGCAGCACCGACGGGTCCTGCCCGAGCAGCACCGCCCCCAAGACCACCGACCCGACCGGCTGGATCGTCAGGATCAGCGACGTCATCGCCGCCGGCAGCCGCGGCAGCGACACGCTGATCAGCAGCCACCCGAGCACCTGGGACGTGAGCGCGAGCGTGATCAGCCAGCCGGCGCTCGGCCACGTCGGCGCCAGGTCGTCCACGCCCAGCA
Source organism: Solirubrobacter sp. (assembly GCA_035555675.1). Lineage (GTDB taxonomy): Bacteria > Actinomycetota > Thermoleophilia > Solirubrobacterales > Solirubrobacteraceae > Solirubrobacter. Next base: position 36,455 of record DATMGH010000155.1, read on the forward strand.
CCAGCCCGCACGCCAGCGCGACCACCGCGGCCACGAACGACATGTCGAACAGCGCCCCCGCCGGCCGCCGGAGGTCCATCGCCCCCTGCCGCTGGACGAGCAGGAACCCGGCGTAGGCGATCCCGGTCGCGACCCCGAACAGCACGCCGCGCGCCGGGTCGGCCCCGTAGGCGCCGTCCTCCAGCGCGCCCGACACCAGCAGCACGCCCACGCACATCAGCGGCAGCGCGAACAGCACCCCGCGCGGCAGCCGCTCGCCCAGCACGGCCAGCGCGACGAAGGGCACGATCACGACCTGCAGGTTCCCGAGCACGGTCGCGAGCCCCGCGCCGACGTCGTGGATCGCGTAGTGCCAGACCACGATGTCCGCCGCGAACAGCACGCCCGCGGCGGCCGCCAGCCGGCGGTCCCGCCACGCGCGCCGGCCGAACCGCCGGTCCTCCCACCACGCCAGCGCTCCCAGGAACGGGAGCGCGTACGCACAGCGCCAGACCGCCGCGGTGGCGGGCGTGACGTCGGCGAGGTCGACCAGGATCGCCGAGAAGGCGATCACCAGCGCGCCGAGCACGCCCGCGATGACGGGGCGCTGACCCAACTCAGGAAGCGGCGGACCCCGCCGCGATCTTGCGCAGGTCCAGCGCCTTGTCCAGCGTCTCCTCGTCGACGCCGTGCGCGCGCGCGACCTCGCGCAGCGTTCCGCCGGAGGCCGACGCCTCCTTGACGATCTCCGCCGCCTTGTCGTAGCCGATGTACGGGTTCAGCGCCGTCGCGACCGCCAGCGTGCCCTCGGCGGACTGCTCGCAGCCGGCCAGGTTCGCCTCGATCCCGTCGACGCACTTCGACGCGAACAGCCCTGCGGTCGAGGACAGCAGCGCGATCGACTGCAGCAGGTTGCGCGCGATCAGCGGGATGCGCACGTTGAGCTCGAACTGCCCCTGCAGGCCGCCGACCGTGATCGCCGTGTCGTTGCCGATCACCTGCGCCGACACCTGCAGGACGACCTCCGGGATCACCGGATTGACCTTGCCGGGCATGATCGACGAGCCCTTCTGCAGCTCCGGCAGGAACAGCTCGCCGATGCCCGAGCGCGGGCCGGAGCCCATCAGCGCCAGGTCGCCCGCGATCTTGGTCAGTGAGACCGCGACCACCTTCAGCGCGCCCGACAGCTCGACCAGCGCGTCACGGTTGCCCTGCGCCTCGAACGGATCCTCGGGCGCCGAGATCGTCAGCCCGGTCGCCTCCGAGAGCAGCGTGCGCACGCCCGCCGCGAACTCGGGATGCGTGTTCAGGCCGGTGCCCGTCGCCGTGCCGCCGAGCGGGATCTGCGCCACCTGCGGCAGCGCGTTCTCGATCCGCCGCCGCCCGAGCCGGATCTGCGCCGCGTAGCCCGCGAACTCCTGCCCGAGCGTGACCGGCACCGCGTCCATCAGGTGCGTGCGGCCGGACTTGACGATGTCCTTGAACGCCTCGGCCTTGGCGGCGAACGACGCCTCCAGCTGCGCCAGCGCCGGCAGCAGCGTGTTGGTGGCCTCGTCCAGCGCGGCCAGGTGCACGGCCGACGGGAAGACGTCGTTGGACGACTGCCCCATGTTCACGTGGTCGTTCGGGTGCGCGCCGGAGAGCGTCGCGATGACCTCGTTCGCGTTCATGTTCGACGAGGTGCCCGAGCCGGTCTGGAAGACGTCGATCGGGAACTGCGCGTCGTGCGTGCCGGCCGCGATCTCGTCGCCCGCGGCGGCGATCTTCTCCGCCAGGCCCGCGTCGAGCAGCCCGAGCGACGCGTTCACGCGCGCGGCGGAGCCCTTGATCCGGCCGAGCCAGCGGACGACGGGCAGCGGCACGCGTTCTCCCGACACGGGGAAGTTCGCGACCGCCTTGGTGGTCTCGCCGCCCCACAGCTCCTGCTCGCTCATGGACTCCTCCGCGTCATCTTCGGTTTGGAGCCCCTACGCTAGCGCTGCGTTGTCCATCGACCGCTCGCCAGTGGGGTGCCAGGGCCGGGTGACCTCCACGGGAGGGATCGCGCCGGGCCGCACGGGCGAGGTGATGGTCGCGATCCGCGGCGGCGTCGAGGCGTTCCTCGCCCGCGACGTCGACGGCGGGAGCATCGCGCCGTACACGGAGATCGTCGTCGTCGACTACCAGCCGCCGCGGCTGGTGCTCGTCACCCCCCTCAAAGAGGAGACGTTGACTTGACCACCGCGCTGATCGTGCTCGCCGCACTCGTGCTCGTCGTCGTGCTGCTGGCGATCCTGTTCAAAGTCTTTTGGAAGGTCCCATCCGCCGACGAGGCGCTGATCGTGACCGGGTTCGGCGTCAAGGGCCGCGCGGTCGGCGACCGGATCTTCAAGATCGTCACCGGCGGCGGTGCGCTCGTCCTGCCGGTCATGCAGAAGGCCCAGTACCTGAGCATGTCCGCCGACAAGGCGCTGCTGGAGGTCGAGGGCGTCGACGTCCAGAAGATCCCGGTCGGCGTGCGCGGCGTGGCGATCTTCAAGGTCGGCGACGACGAGCGCTCGATCACCAACGCGGGCACGCGCTTCCTGGACGCCCAGCAGGGCCAGATGCACGATCTCGTCCGCGAGGTCTTCCACGGTCACCTGCGCTCGATCATCGGCGGCCTCAGCGTCGAGGACCTGATCGCCAACCGCAACGAGCTCGCCCAGGCCACGCGCGACGCCAGCGCGGACGAGATGCAGAAGCTCGGCCTGGTGGTCGACTCGCTGCAGATCCAGGAGATCGTCGACCCGACCGGCTACATCCGCGCGCTCGGCGAGCCGCGCGCCGCCGAGGTCAAAAAGCAGGCGCGGATCGCCCAGGCGGCGGCCGACCGCGAGGCGACCGAGCGCGAGCAGGAGGCCGAGGCGCTGAAGGCCGCGGCCCGGCGCGACAGCGAGATCAAGCGCGCCGCCTACCAGGCGGAGATCGACAAGCAGACGGCGATGTCCGCCCAGGCCGGCCCACTGGCGGACGCCGAGGCGCGCAAGCAGGTGGTCGTGCAGGAGACCGCGGTGGCGGAGCTCGAGGCCGAGCGCGAGGAGAAGCGGCTCGACACGCAGGTCCGCAAGCCGGCGGACGCCGCCGCCTACGAGAAGCAGGTCCAGGCCGAGGCCGAGCGCGTCGCGCGCATCTCGATCGCCGAGGCGCAGGCGCGCGAGGTGGAGCTGGCGGCGAGCGCCAAGGCGAAGCAGATCGAGCAGATCGGCACGTCGGAGGCGCGCATCACCAGCCAGCGCGGCGTCGCCGAGGCGGAGGCGACGAAGGCGCGCGGCGAGGCCGACGGCGCCTCGATCCGCGCCAAGGGCCTGGCCGAGGCGGAAGCGATCGCCAAGCGCGCGGAGGCGCTCGAGCGCGAGGCGGACGCGGTCATCGGCCAGCAGATCGCCGAGCAGCTGCCGGAGATCGTCCGCGCGGCCGCGGAGTCCTTCAAGCACGTCGACAACCTGACGGTGCTCAACGGCGCGCAGGGGATCTCGGAGATCATCGCCCAGGTGATCGGGCAGGCCGGGCCGGCGCTCGAGATGGCGCAGACCGCGCTCGGCAAGCGCGACAACGGCAAAGTGCCCGAGTCGTCTTAGACGACCGCGCGCTCAGGCGTGACCTGGTGCGGGTCCAGCTCGGCGTGGCAGTGCGAGCAGACCAGCATCGGGTCCGCCTCGTGCCCGCACGGGTTGTGGCGCAGGACGACCGGCGGGCCCTGCTCGTCACTCAGGTGACGGTCGCCCCAGCGCATGATCGTGACGATCGCCGGATAGAGGTCCTTCCCGGCCTGGCTGAGGCGGTACTCGAACCGCTCCGGCTCCTCCTGGTAGCGGACGCGCTCGAGGATACCCGCCGCGACCAGCGTCTGCAGCCGCGTCGAGAGGATGTTGCGGGCGATGCCGAGGTTGCGCTGGATCTCGCTGAACCGGCGTACGCCGTAGAACGACTCGCGCAGGATCAGGAACGTCCAGCGCTCGCCGAGGATCTCCATCGTGCGTCCGATCGAGCACGTCTGCGGCCGATCCAAGTCGTACATGGGGCCCGACACCTTATCCGCAGAAGGCCAAGAGCTCGCGGGCGAGGCCGACCGGGTCGTCGTAGGCGATCAGAAAGCCGGTGCGTTCGAGGACGCGCAGCTGGGCGTCCGGGAGGCGCTCGAGGGCGTCCTCGGCGATCGCGAGCGGGTGCACCGGGTCCTCGTCCGCCCAGAGCAGGAGCACGGGGCAGTCGAGGCGGTCGAGGACGTCGGGCTGCGCCTGGCGCGGCCACGCGCGGGCGGCCTTGGCCAGCGCGCGGACGCGGGTGCCGGTGAGGTCGGTGAGGGCGTGGCGGACGAGGTCGCGGGCGCCGGTCGCGCCGGTCGCGGTCAACCGGCCGGGGCGGACGGCGCGCGGCGCGGCGCGGGCGAGGATGCGGTCGACGCCGGGGATCGCGCCGGCGCTGAGGACGCGGGGCGCGAGGCGGCGCGGCCGGGTGTGCAGCGGGCTGGGGAGCAGGACGAGCCTGGCGGGCGTGAGCTTGCGGTCGGCGATCGCGCGGAGCGCGAGCTGGGCGCCGAAGCCGTGCGCGGCCAGCACGGGCCGCGGGCCGCACGTCTCGGTCAGGAAGCCGGCGAGCACGTCGGTCAGCCAGTCCGGCGTGTACGGGTGGCTCGGGCGGTCCTCGGACGCGCCGTGCAGCGGGAGGTCGGGCAGGACGACGCGGTGCCGGCGCGCGAGCTCGTCCACCACCGGCTCGAACTCGCGGTGCGTGAGCCCCTGCGAGTGCAGCAGCGCGAGCGGCGGACCCGCCCCGGCCTGCCGGTACGCGATGCGCGCGCCGTCGGGGTGGTGGTACAGCCGGAGCTTCACTGCGAACCGCAGCTTCCCACAGATACCCTCGGCTCTCGTGGGCGCCGCGGGCTCGATCGGCCGGCCGGTCCGCCGTCGGGAGGACGCGCGGATCCTGTCCGGGCGGTCGCGGTTCGTCGACGACGTGGCGGCGGCGGGCGCCGTGCAGCTGGCGTTCGTGCGGTCGCCGCACGCGTTCGCTCGGGTCCTGTCGGTCTCCGGGGCCTTCGTGGCCGGCGCGGACCTGGTCGGGCAGGTGGTGCCGGCGCCGGTGGCCGCGCCGGAGGGGATGGCCGTCGCCGCGGTGCCGCAGCCGGTGCTGGCGGACGGCGAGGTGCGCTACGCCGGGCAGCCGGTCGCGGCGGTCGTGGGGGAGACGCGGGCGCTGGCCGAGGACGCGGCGGAGCGGGTCTCCGTGGCGTACGCGCCGGGGGCGTGCGTGCTGGATCCGCGGGCGGGGCCGGAGGTCGCGCGCTGGGAGCGGCGGGCCGGGGACGTCTCGGGGGCGTTCGCGGGTGCGGCGCACGTGGTGCGGGTCGAGCACGTGCTGCCGGGGGCGGTGGCGTCTGCGCTGGAGCCGCGGGGCGTGCTGGTCGTGCCCGACCGCGACCGGGTGACCGTGTACGCGTCGGTGCAGAGCGCGCACCGCGCGCGGGCGCAGCTGGCGCAGATGCTGGACCTGCCCGAGGCCGCGATCCGGGTGGTGGTCGGCGACGTCGGCGGCGGGTTCGGGGCGAAGGCGACGCTGCCGGTGGAGGCCGCGGTGGCCGTCCTGGCGGCGCTGGAGCTGCGGCGGCCCGTCAAGTGGATTGAGAGCCGGCTGGCCGCGCCCGCCGCGCGCGGGCTGCGGGCGGCGGTCGAGCTGGCGCTGGACGCGTCGGGGCGCGTGCTGGGGCTGCGCGCGCGGCTGCTGGCCGATCTCGGCGCCTACCTGCTGCCGAACTCCGCGTTCGGGGCGCACGCCACGGCGATGCTGCTGGCCGGCGCGTACGACGTGCCGGCGGTCGAGGCGGTGGTCGTCGGGGCGCGGACGAACAAGGCGCCGGCGGGGCCGTCGCGGGGCGCGGGCGCGGCGGAGGCGGCGTTCCTGATCGAGTCGGCGCTGGACGCCGCCGCGCGGCGGCTCGACGTGGACCCGGTCGCGCTGCGCCGCCGCAACCTCGTCCGCCGCTTCCCGCACCGCACCGCGCTCGGCTGGACGTACGACTCGGGCGACTTCGAGCGCTGCCTCGACACCGCGCTCGCCCTCGCGGACGTCGCGCCGTCCGCCCCCGGCGTGCTCGCCGGCACCGGCGTGTCCCTCTGCGTCACCCGCTCGGGCGGGCTCGCCGAGCACGCGGCGGTCGCGCGCGGCGCGGACGGGCGCGTCGAGGTGCGCGCCGGGTCGATCCCGTCCGGCAAGGGGCAGCGCACGGTCCTCGCGCAGATTGCCGCGGACCGGCTCGGCGTCGACGTCGACCGCGTGACTGTCCTCACCGGCGACACGGACGCGCTCGCCGAGGGCGTCGGGTCGTTCACGAGCCGTTCGACGGTCATGGGCGGGTCCGCCGTCGCCGCGGCGGCCGAGGATCTCGCCGCCGGCGGGCCGGGTGTCGCGCGCTTCGCGTCCGAGCAGGTCTTCGGCTGCGTCGCGTGCGTCGCGGTCGTGCACGTCGTGCGGGCGACCGGCGCGGTGCGCGTGGTCAGGGTGGTCGCGGTCGACGACGCGGGCGTGGTCGTCAACCCGCTGCTCGCCGAGGGGCAGCTGGTCGGCGGCGCGCTGCACGGGCTCGGCGCGGCGCTGGGCGAGGCGGTCGCGTACGACGAGGCCGGGCGCCCGCCGACGTCGCCGCCCGACCGCCCGATCGTCGTCCCGGAGGTCGAGACCGCGTTCGTCGCGACGCCGTCGCCGCTGAACCCGCTCGGGCTCAAGGGCGTCGCCGAGGCCGGCGCGATCGCCACCCCGGCCGCGATCGCCAACGCGCTCGCGGACGTGCTCGGCGGCATCCGCCTCGATCCGCCGTTCACCGCCGAGAAGGTCTGGCAGGCACTGCAGTGACGCCCTGGGAGCACTTCACGACGCTGCGCGACGAGCACGGCACGATCGTGCTCGAGGAGGTCGACGAGGACACCGCGACCGCGACGTTCCGCGTCCACGCCCGCCGCTCGGTCACCGCCCGCCTCGTCGCGGGCGAGGTGCGCTTCGAGGGCGACCCCCCGCCGGCCCTCCGCGCCGCGCTCACGGCGCCGCCGGGCGAAGTCGCCGCGGCCGCATCGCCGCCGCGCGTGCCCGCCTCTCCCGCGCCGTCGCCGCGCGCGCCCGCGCCGGTCGCGTCGCCGCCGCGCGTGCCCGCCTCTCCCGCACCGCCGCCGCCCGCGCCCGCGCCGGTCGCATCGCCGCCGCGCGAGCCCGCCTCTCCCGCACCGCCGCCCCGCGCGCCCGCGCCGGTCGCGTCATCGCCCGGCGAGCCCGGTTCCCACCGTGGGGCGTGGGTCGCCGCCGGGGTCGCGTGCGGGATCGCCGCGATCGCGGCCTGGAGGCGGCGGTGAGGCCGGTGCCGTTCGAGTACGTCGCCGCGCGGTCGGTCGACGAGGCGCTGGACGCGCTCACCGGCGACGCCCGCGTGCTCGCGGGCGGGCAGAGCCTGCTGCCGCTGCTCAACGCGCGCGCCGTGCGGACGTCGCGGCTGGTCGACGTCAACGCCGCCGGCCTCGGGCTGCTGCGCCGCCGCGGCGGCGTCCTCGAGATCGGCGCCACCGTGCGCCAGGCCGCGCTCGAGCGGTCGGCGCTGGTGCGCGAGCACTGGCCGCTGCTGGCGCAGGCAGTGGGCCACGTGGGCAGCCCGGCGACGCGCTCGCGCGGAACGGTCGGCGGGTCCGTCGCGCACGCCGACCCGCGCGCGCAGCTGCCGGCCGCGCTCGCGGCGCTCGACGCGCGCTTCGTGCACCGCGGCCCGCTGCTGGTCGCGATCGAGGTCGCCCCGCTGCCGCCCGGCGCGCGCACCGGGTACGCGGAGTTCAGCCGCGGCGGGTTTCCGGACGCGGGCGCCGCGGTCGTGCTCGCGCCGGACCACGCGGCGGTCGCGCGGCTCGGCGGCGTCCGCGCGCCCCAGGCCGAGCGGGCGCTGCGCGAGGGCGCGAGCGCGCGCGAAGCGGCGGCGCTGGCGGCCGAAGGGATCGACGGCGCGCACCGCCGCGCGCTGGTCGCCGACGCGACGCGCCGCGCGCTCGAACAGGCGGGCTGCGCATGACCGCGCCGGGTGACGAGCCGCGCGGGGAGGCGCGCGGCGGCGGCGTGGCGCGCGGCGGCGGCGAGGCGCGCGGCGGCGGCGAGGCGCCGGCGCCCGTGCGCGTCACCGTGCGCCTCAACGGCACCCCGCACACCGCCGACGTCGAGCCCCGCACCCTCCTGGTCGACTTCATCCGCGACCGGGGCCTGACCGGCACGAAGATCGGCTGCGAGGACGGCGCCTGCGGCGCGTGCACCGTCCAGCTCGACGGCGAGCCCGTCCTCGCGTGCCTCACACTGGCCGTCCAAGCGCACGACGCCGACGTGCGCACAATCGAAGGCCTCGACGACGACCACCCGCTCAAGGCCGCGTTCCACGCTCACGACGCGGTCCAGTGCGGCTTCTGCACCGCCGGCATCCTCATGCTCCTCGACGCGCACCGACACCAGGACCCCGAAACGCTCGACCGGACCCTCCGCGGCAACCTGTGCCGCTGCACCGGCT
>DATMGH010000156.1:0-43217 GCA_035555675.1 Solirubrobacter sp.
CGGCTGGCCGCCCTCGACCCGGTGCACGTCGAGCGACGGCTCGCCGGTCGTGCGCAGGTAGAACTCCGACCCCGCGGCGGCGTCCGCCGGCCGCGCGCCGACGCGCGCGAGCTCGCCCGCGCCGTCCGGCAGCGTCGCCCAGGTGGCGACCTCCTCCGGCGACGCCGGCCGAGCGCCCGCGCGCAGCGGCTCCGGCAGGCGCCCGTCGACCGGCAGGACCGCCGCCAGCGCCCGGTGCAGCGCGTGGAACGCGTTCAGCGCCGCGCCGCCGTACATGCCCGAGTGCGCGGGGGCCGTGCCCGTGCGCACCTCGACGTGCGCGAACACCAGCCCGCGCGTCGCGGTCGCGAGCGCCGGCCGCTCCGCGTCGACCATGCCGCCGTCGAAGACGATCACCGCGTCGGCGCCGCGCTCGTCCGCGCGCACCCACTGGCCGACGGCGTCGGACCCGGTCTCCTCCGCGCCCTCGATCAGCACGCGCACGTGCACGGGCAGCGCGCCGTCACGCGCCAGGGCGCACGCGACGTGCAGCAGCGGCAGGAAGTTGCCCTTGTCGTCGGTCGCGCCGCGGGCGTACAGGCGGCCGTCGCGGATCGTGGGCGCAAACGGCGGCGACACCCACTCGGCGAGGTCGCCCGGGTCCTGCACGTCGTAGTGGCCGTAGATCATCACGGTCGGGGCGTCCGCGCGGGCCGCGCGCAGCTCGCCGACCACCAGCGGTGCGCCCTCGGTCTCCACCAGCGCGCACTCGCCGCCCGCGCCCAGCACCCGCTCCAGCGCCCACTGCGCTGCCGCGCACAGCGCCGCGTCGTCGCGCGCGCCGGCCGAGATCGACGGGATCCGCAGCCAGTCGATCGCCTCGTCGAGCAGCTCAGCCACCGGTGATCACCGCCAGCGTGTCGCCGGCGGTGACTGCGTCGCCCTCGGCGATCGGGAGCTCGGCGATCGTGCCGGCCTTGTGGGCCGTGATCTCGTTCTCCATCTTCATCGCCTCGATGATGCAGATCAGCGCGCCCGCCTCGACGGCCGCGCCCTTCTCCACGAGCACCTTGAAGACGTTGCCCTGCATCGGCGAGGCGAGCGTGTCCCCACCGCCGGCCGCGCCGCCCGACGCGCGGCGCGGGCGCGCTTTCGGCGCGGCCTTGACGGGCGCGACGCCGTTGGCGTGGACGGTGACGTCGAAGCGCTTGCCGGAGACCTCGACGACGTAGTCGTGCGCGACGGTCGCGTCCGGCTCGCCCGCGGCCGCCTCCACCGGCGCCGCCAGCGTCTTGAGCCACTCGCGGTCCTCGATCAGGTCGCGGCAGGTCTCCCCGCGCGCCCACTGCGCGGACGCCATGATCGCCTGGTGGAACGGGATCAGCGTGCGCACGCCGTCGATCTCGAACTCGCCCAGCGCGCGGGCCATCCGCCGCGTCGCGCGCTCGCGGTCGCTGTCCCAGACGATCAGCTTGGCCACCATCGGGTCGTACAGCGGCGAGATCTCCGAGCCGGCCAGGACGCCGGAGTCGATCCGCACGCCCGGCCCGGCCGGCTCGCGGTAGTGGGTGACCAGGCCCGGGGCGGGCGCGAAGTTCCGTGACGCGTCCTCGGCGTTGATGCGGCACTCGATCGCGTGCCCGCGCCAGCGCACGTCGTCCTGGGTGAAGCTCAGTGGCTCGCCGGCGGCGATCAGGACCTGCTCGCGCACGATGTCGATCCCGGTGACCGCCTCGGTCACGCAGTGCTCGACCTGCACGCGCGTGTTCATCTCCAAGAAGAAGTACTCGCCGTCGGGCGACAGCAGCCCCTCGATCGTGCCCGCGCCGCGGTAGTCGACCGCGCGCGCCGCCTCGACCGCGATCCGCCCGATCCGCTCGCGCAGCGCCGCGTCGACCATTGGCGCCGGCGACTCCTCGATCAGCTTCTGGTGGCGGCGCTGGATCGAGCAGTCGCGCTCACCCAGATGCACCACGGCGCCGTGCGCGTCGGCCAGCACCTGGACCTCGACGTGCCGCGGGTCCGGCAGGTAGCGCTCCAAGTACACCGTCGGGTCGCTGAAGAACTTCTCGCCCTCGCGCGCCGCGCCCTCGAACGCGTCCTGCAGCTTGTCCGCCGCCAGCGCGACCCGGAAGCCCTTGCCGCCGCCGCCGCCCGCGGCCTTGACCGCGACCGGATAGCCGATCTCCTCGGCGATCCGCGCCGCCTCCTCGAGCGTCGCGACCGGCGCGGTCGTGCCCGGCACGATCGGCACGCCCGCCGCCGCCATCAGCTCGCGGGCGCGCGTCTTGGAGCCCATCGCGTCGATCGCCGACGCGGGCGGGCCGATGAACGTCACCCCGGCCGCCTCCAGCCGCCGCGCGAACGCCGCGTTCTCGGCCAAAAAGCCGTAGCCGGGGTGGACGGCCTGCGCGCCGGAGCGCTCGATCGCCTCCAGCAGCTTGTCGACGTTCAGGTAGGACTCGGCGGCGGGGCCCGGACCGAGCAGATGCGCCTCGGTCGCGCGCTTGACGTGCTGCGCGTCGCGGTCGGCCTCCGAATAGACCGCGACGGACTCGATCCCGAGCTCGTCGAGCGCGCGGATGACACGAACGGCGATCTCGCCGCGGTTGGCGACCAGCACCCTTGTAAACATCAGGGCGCGCCATGCTATCCGCCCGCCTCGTTCTCGTCCGCCACGGACAATCGACCTACAACGCCCAGGCCCGCCTCCAAGGCCAGGCCGACCCGCCGCTCTCGGCCGCCGGCCGCGCCGAGGCCGAGCGTCTACGCCCGTCGCTCCCGCCGTTCGCGCAGGTGGTGACGAGCGATCTCCAGCGCGCGCGGGAGACCGCCGCGCTGCTCGGCTACCCCGACGCGCGCACGGACGTGCGGCTGCGCGAGATCGACGTCGGCGCCTGGGAGGGCCGGCCGCTGGCCGACTTCCCGGACACGACCGAGATGGTCTGGCGCGGCGGCCCGCGACGCGCCCCCGACGGCGAAGCGTGGGAGGACCTGCGGGCGCGCGTCGGCGCGGTGGTCGACGAGCTGGTCGCCGCCGGCGGCACCTGGCTCGTGGTCTGCCACGGCGGCGTGGTGCGCGCCGCGCTCTCGCACGTCACCGACGCCGACCCGCAGCGCGTCGCGGGACCGCCGAACGCCAGCGTCACCGTCATCCGCGCGGCGTCCCCACCGCTGCTCGAGACGTACGGCTGGGTGTCAGAGATCTAACCGCAAGTTCGATCGCGCCGGCGCGTTGAAGCCCGCAACGCCGCCCGTCGACCGCGGGCGGCGAGCAGGCGGGAACCGGCCGGCCGGCACAATGGGGCCGCCGCGCCGGCCGGTTACCGAACCCAGGGCTCGGCGCCCGGCGCGCGCTCGACCGCTTCCAGGCGCGCGGTCCGCAGCCAGGCCGACGGCGCGGGCTCGTCCGCGGGCGGCGGCGCCGTGTCGCGCAGGAACTGCTCGATCGCGGCGATCACCGCCGCGGCCTCGTCAGGCGTCGCGTTCGCGCCGTGCAGTTGCAGCCGCGGGCGGCGGTTCATGCGCGCGAGCCTAGCGCGCGTCCGGTACGTTCCCGCGCAATGCTCCGACGGACACTGGCGGCGCTCTGCGCGGCGACCGCGCTCTTCGCCACCACCGCCGACGCGGCCACCATTCAGGAGCTCGGCGGCCTGCAGTCCGCGACCAACGGGATCGCGCTCGGGCCGGACGGCAACCTCTGGGTCGCGGAGGAGTACAGCGGCAGCGTGGTGCGGATGACGCCGGCCGGCCAGGTCCTGCAGCGCTACGCGGTGGGCGCCGCGCCGAAGGGCGTCGCCGCGGGGCCCGGCGGGCGGGTCTGGGTCGCGGTCACCGGCGCGAGCAAGCTGGTGTGGTTCGAGCCACCGCGCCCGCGCCGAGCCCGCACGCGGTCGCCACCGAGTGCGGCCCGGTGGCGATCACCGCCGGCGACGACGGCCGCATGTACTTCTCGCTGCCCTGCGCGACGCCGAAGATCGGCACGGTCGCCGCCGACGGCAGCGGCCTGGTCACGCAGAGCGGCCGCGGGACCGCGTACGACCTCGTGTCCACCGGCGGCAAGCTGTTCGTGCCCGACTTCGAGGGGGACGTCGTGCGGCGGCTGACGCTCGGCACGCTGGCAGTCGAGACGACGATCGGCGCGCCCGGCGGCGGCAACCCCGACGGGATCGCCGCCGACGGCGCCGGGAACGTCTGGGTGACGCTCTACGGCGCCGGCGGCGTCGGGCGCTTCCCCGCGACGCAGACCGGCGGGGCGTTCGCCGCGCTCGCCGGCGGCTCGCTGGCGAACCCGTTCGGCATCGCCGCCGGGCCTGACGGGCGCATGTACGTCGCAGGTCCAGGCGGCATCGCCCGGATCTCACCCGACGGCGCGTTCCGCCTCTATCCCACCGGCGGCGAGCCGTTCGACGTCGCCGCCGGGCCGGACGGCGACGTCTACGTCACCGACCAGACGAGCACGCGCGTGCTCCGGTTCGTCAGCACCGCCCCGCGCGCGAGCACCGGCGCGGCCACCGCGGTCGCGGCCACCGCCGCGTCCGCGTCCGCGACCGTCGACCCGCGCGGCAACGCCACCATGGTGGTGTTCGACTACGGCCCGACGCCCGCCTACGGCGCGACGAGCGCGCCGGTCGTGGTCCCCGCCGGCGTCGGCGCCGTGCCGGTCTCCGCCGTGCTGTCCGGGCTGAGCGCGGCCGCCACGTACCACGTACGCGTCCGGGCGGCCAACGAGGAGGGCGAGGCGATCGGCGCCGACACGGTCGTGAGCACGCCGCCGGCCGCCGGCGGCACGGAGACGCCGAAGCCGGCGGTGCTGGCCGCCCGCACCAGCTTCAGCTGGGCGTTCATCGGCGCGCGCACGGCGCTCACCCGCGTCGAGATCGCCGGCCTGCGCGGCGGCGAGACGGCGACGATCACGTGCAAGGGCAAGGGCTGCGCGTTCAAGTCCAAGACGTACCGCAAGCTCAAGAAGGGCAAGAAGAAGCTGAGCGCCCTGTTCGGGCGCAAGCGCAAGCTCGCGACCGGCACCCGCGTCGAAGTGCGCGTGACCGCGCCGGACGCGGTCGGGTCTTCCACGGTGCTGGTGGTGCGCAAGCGCCAGCGGGACCCGAAGATCACGCGGGCGTGCGTCCAGTCGGGGGCGCGCAAGACATCGCGCTGCCCTTAGGGGGTGGCCGCGGATCCACCCTCTGGTGTACCTCCGGACTCATGGTCACGGAGCACCCTGGAATGGATGTTCCGTCTCACCCATCTCGCCCCGGCGGCGGCGTTGATCGCCGCTCTGGGCGCACCGTCGTCCGCGCTGGCCGCGTGGACGGCGCCCACCACCTTGGCCACCAGCGAAGGCGCCAACCCGGCCGCGCAGGGCGCGTTCGGCGGCAGCGTCATCACCGGGTGGCTCGACCCATCCGCCTCGCTCTTCAAGCGCACCGCGGACGGCTTCTCCTCGCCCACGACACTCAACGCCGCCGACCCGTACGAGAAGGTCTGGGCCGCGGCGCTGGACTCCAACGGCGGCGCGGTCGTGCTGACCGTCCGCCGGCACAAGCCGCTGCAGCGGATCCGCGCCACGTTCGTCGCGGCCGACGGCAAGCGCGGGCCGACGCGGACGATCTCCGACAACACGCACTCGGCCGCGCAGCCGACGCTCTCGGTCGCGCCGGACGGCACCGCGGTCGCGGGCTGGGTCTGGCACGACCCGGCGGGCTGGCGCGCGCAGGTCGCGATCCGCCGGCCCGGCCAGGCGACGTTCGACCGGCCGCAGACGATCTCCCCGCCGGCCCCCCGGCTGGGCAAGCTGCAGCCGCGGCCGTTCGTCCGCGTGGCCGCCGGCGACGGCGGGCGCGGGGTTGCGACCTGGCAGGTCGGCGGCAACGCCGCGCTGCCGGAGAGCCCGCTGCACGTCCGCACCGCCGGCACCGACGGCGTGTTCGGCGCCGACCAGGAGCTGCCGGACGCCGGCGGGTACGCCGACGTCGGCCTCGCGATGAACGCGCAGGGAGAGGCCCAGGTCGCGTACCTGGATGAGCACTTCTCCGGCCACGAGGGCCCGGCGAGCCTGCACGTCACGCAGGGCCCGGCCGGCGCGCCGCTCCCCGCCCCGCAGGTGCTGTCGAAGGGCGGCAAGGGGACGAGCTCCGGCGGGCAGGTCGCGGCCGCGTACTCGGCCGACGGCACCGCCACGGTCGCCTGGGCCAAGCCGGGCGACGAGTACGAGCAGGGCGGCACGCTCGAGGTCTTCACGCGCGCGCCCGGCGCGGGCTTCGGCCCCGCGCAGACGCTCGCCACCGGCGCCCTCGGCGTCGCCCTCGCCGGCGGACCCGGCGACAGCGCCGTGCTCGCCTGGATGCAGGAGACCAGCGGGCACACCGTGCACGCCGCGCTGCGCCCGCAGGCCGGCGGCCCGTTCGGCGCCGGCGAGACGATCTCCGGCGACGCCAAGCACGCGTTGTGGCCGTCGGTGGCGATGACGCCGGCGGGCGACGCGGTCGCCGCGTGGGTGACCAACACCAGCGGCGGCGGCAGCGGCCACCCGACCGCGGCGATCGCCCCGGCCGGCAACTAAAGCCCGCCTAAAGGGGCCAGGCCCCTTTAGGCGGTGTTTATACGCCCTGGGGGTGCGGCCGCTGGGTCGCCTGTGAGGCGACCTGGCGGCCACACCCCCCTCAGAGCGGGATGTTCCCGTGCTTGCGCCGAGGTCCTGGCTCGCGTTTCGTGAGCAGGGCCTCGAGCGCCGCGATCACCTTCGGGCGCGTCTCGTGCGGGACGATCACGTCGTCGACGTACCCGCGCTCGGCCGCCGTGTACGGGTTCGCGAAGCGGGCCTTGTAGTCGTCGATCAGCTTCGCCCGCCGCTCGGCGGGCGTCGGCGAGCCGGCGATGTCGCGCCGGTGGACGATGTTGACCGCGCCCTCCGGCCCCATCACCGCGATCTCGGCCGTCGGCCACGCGAAGTTGAAGTCCGACAGCAGGTGCTTGGAGGACATGACGTCGTACGCGCCCCCGTACGCCTTGCGCGTGATCACGGTGATCTTCGGGACGGTCGCTTCGGCGTACGCGTACAGCAGCTTCGCGCCGTGACGGATGATCCCGCCCCACTCCTGCGAGGTCCCGGGCAGGAAGCCGGGAACGTCGACGAACGTCAGCAGCGGCAGGTTGAACGCGTCGCAGAAGCGCACGAACCGCGCCGCCTTGGCCGACGCGTCGATGTCCAGCACGCCGGCCATCGCCCGCGGCTGGTTGCCGACCACGCCGATCGCGTGCCCGTCGAGCCGGGCGAAGCCGACGACGATGTTCTGCGCGTAGGCCTCGTGCACTTCCAGGAACTCGCCGTCGTCGACCACGTAGCGGACGACGTCGCGGATGTCGTACGGCTTGTTCGCGCTGTCCGGGACGATCGCGTCCAGCTCGGCGTCCATGCGGCCCGGGTCGTCGCTCGGCGCCACCCGCGGGGCGGTCTCCAGGTTGTTGGACGGCAGGAAGCCGAACAGGTAGCGCGCGTCCTCCAGGCAGGCGTCCTCGTCGTCGGCCACGAAGTGCGCGACGCCGGACTTGGTCGCATGGCTGACCGCTCCGCCGAGCTCCTCGAACCCGACGTCCTCGCCGGTGACCGTCTTGATGACCTCGGGCCCGGTGATGAACATGTGCGAGGTCTCCTTGACCATGAACACGAAGTCCGTGATCGCGGGGGAGTAGACCGCGCCGCCCGCGCACGGGCCCATGATCAGCGAGATCTGCGGGATCACGCCGGAGCTGCGGACGTTGCGCAGGAACACGTCCCCGTAGCCGCCGAGCGAGACGACGCCCTCCTGGATGCGCGCGCCGCCGGAGTCGTTGATCCCGATCACGGGGCAGCCGATCTTGGCCGCCAGATCCATGACCTTGCACATCTTCTCGGCCATCACCTCGCCCAGCGAGCCGCCGAAGACCGTGAAGTCCTGGCTGAACACGCACACGCGGCGGCCGTCGATCAGCCCGTGGCCGGTGACCACCGCGTCGCCCCACGGCCGGTTCTTCTGCATGTCGAAGTCGGTCGTCCGGTGGCGCACGTACGTGTCGAGCTCCTGGAAGGAGCCCGGGTCGAGCAGCTTCTCGATCCGCTCGCGGGCCGTGTACTTGCCCTTCGCGTGCTGCTTGGCGACGGCGTTCTCCGACGCGTGGTGGACGACCGCGGCGCGCAGCTCCTCGAGCTGCGCGAGCCGCTCCGCGAACGTCTCGGGGGCCTTCTGACGCATAGGCGGCCTGACTCTAACGCCGCGCGTCCGAGGTCGCGGTCAGCGCCCGGGCTGGTAGGTCCCGAAGATCTCGCGCAGCGCGCCGCAGACCTCGCCGATCGACGCGCGGTCGGCGAGCGCGGCCCGGATCGGCGGCAGCAGGTTCTCGCTGCCGCGCGCGGCGGCCTTGAGCTCGTCCAGCCGGCGGGCGGTCAGCGCCTGGTCGCGCTCGGCCTTGAAGCGCTCGAGGCGCTCGACCTGGGCGCGCTCGGACGCCGGGTCGACGGACAGGATCTCCTCGACCTCGGCCGCGTCGTCGACGTACTCGTTGACGCCCACCACGACGTCCTGCTTGAGCCGGTAGCGCTCGTGGTAGCCGAACGCGGACTCCTCGATCTCGTTCTTGATGAAGTCGATCGCCTCGACCGAGCCGCCGAGCTCGTCGACCTTCTCGATCAGCCGCCACGCCCGGCGCTCGATCTCCGCGGTCAGGGACTCGACGTAGTAGGACCCGGCGAACGGGTCCACCGTGTCCGTCGCGCCGGACTCGTGCGCGATCACCTGTTGCGTGCGCAGCGCGAGCTTGGCGGCGCGCTCGGACGGCAGCGCGAGCGCCTCGTCGTAGCCGTTGGTGTGCAGCGACTGCGTGCCGCCGCAGACGGCGGCGAAGCCCTGCAGCGCGACGCGCACGACGTTGTTGAGCGGCTGCTGGGCGGTCAGCGTGACGCCGCCGGTCTGCGTGTGGAAGCGCAGCATCAGCGACTTCGGGTCGCGCGCGCCGAAGCGGTCGCGCATCGCGTGCGCCCACATGGTGCGGGCGGCGCGGAACTTCGCGACCTCCTGGAAGACGTTGTTGTGCCCGTTGAAGAAGAACGCCAGCCGGGGCGCGAAGTCGTCGACCGCCAGGCCGGCGTCGAGCGCGGCCTGGACGTACGCCATGCCGGACGCGAGCGTGAACGCGACCTCCTGGACCGCCGACGCGCCCTTCTCGCGGAAGTGGTAGCCGGAGATCGAGACCGTGTTCCACTTCGGGACGTTCGCCTGGCAGTAGGCGAACAGGTCCGTGGTCAGGCGCATCGACGGCGCGGGCGGGTAGATGAAGTTCCCGCGGGCGATGTACTCCTTGAGGATGTCGTTCTGGACGGTGCCGCGCAGCTGCGCGCTCGCCACGCCCTGCTCGGAGGCCACCAGCTCGTAGAGCAGCAGCAGGACCGCGGCGGGCGCGTTGATCGTCATCGACGTCGAGACCTCGCCGAGCGGGATCCCGTCGAACGCGGTGCGCATGTCGTCGAGCGTGTCGATCGCCACGCCCGTCCGGCCGACCTCGCCGAGGCTGCGCGGGTCGTCGGAGTCCAGCCCGAGCTGCGTCGGCAGGTCGAAGGCCATGCTCAGACCCGTGCTGCCGTGCGCGAGCAGGTACTTGTAGCGCTCGTTGGACTCCTTGGCGGACGCGTAGCCCGCGTACTGGCGCATCGTCCACGTGCGCTGGCGGTACATCTCGGCGTGCACGCCGCGCGTGTACGGGAACGCGCCGGGACGGCCGAGATCCAGGTCCTCCGGCAGGTCCTCGCTCGTGTACAGCGTCTTGATCTCGATGCCGGAGTCGGTGAACCGGCGCGGGTCGGCGGGCCCGACGACCGGTGCCACCGACTCCGTGCCGGTGTCCTCGATGGCCATGCGATGAAGCCTACGCCGCCGTCAGCCGATCATCTCCCGCGCCGCGCCGCCCGGCTTGAACATCGGCAGGCAGTTCGCCTCGGGCGCGATCCGGACGTGCAGGATCGCCGGGCCCGGCTCGGCGAGCGTCTCGGCCAGCGCGTCGGCGACCTCGTCGCCGTCGCCGATCGACCGCACCGCCCACCCGAACGCGCGCGCCAGCAGCTCCCAGTCGGGGCTCGCGCCCAAATCGACCGCCGTGCGCCGGCCGCCCCAGAACAGGTCCTGCTGCTGGCGCACCATGCCCAGCGACGCGTTGTCGAGCAGCAGCGCCTTGACCGGCAGCCGCTCCTGCACCGCGGTCGCGAGCTCCTGCACGTTCATCAGCAACGAGCCCTCGCCCGAGACACAGACGACGGTCGCGTCCGGGCACGCCGCCTGGGCGCCGAGCGCGGCCGGCAGGCCGAAGCCCATCGTCCCGAGGCCGCCGGATGTGATCCAGCGCCGCGGCGCGTCGAAGCGCAGCCGCCCCGCCGCCCACATCTGGTGCTGGCCGACGTCGGTCGTGACGATCGCGTCGCCGAGCGCGGCCGCGAGCGTGTCGAGCGCGTGCTCGGGCGCCACGCAGCCCGGCTCCGCGGGTGACGGCTCGCGCTGCGGGTGCGCCGCCTGCCAGCCGCGGATCCGGCGCCACCACTCCCCGAGCCGGCCGGGATCGCCCGCGTACGCGTCGCAGAGCGCGCGCAGCGCCAGCCGCGCGTCGCCCACCACCGGCACGTGCGCGGTCACGATCTTGCCGATCTCCGACGGGTCGACGTCGATGTGCACGATCTTGGCCGCCGGGGCGAACTCGTCCAGCGCGCCGGTCACGCGGTCGTCGAAGCGGGCGCCGATCGCGACGATCAGGTCCGCCTCGTCCATCGCCCAGTTCGCGACCTTCGTGCCGTGCATGCCGAGCATCCCCAGCCACTGCGGGTGCGCGGCCTCGATCGCGCCCAGCGCCATCAGCGTCGTGGTCACCGGCGCGCCGGTCACCGCCGCCAGCTCGCGCAGCTCCGCGGACGCGTCCGCGTGCACGACGCCGCCGCCGGCGTACAGCACCGGCCGCCGAGCGGACGCCAGCGCGGCCGCCGCACGCCGGATCTGGCGGGCGTTCGGCCGCTCGCGCGGCCGGTAGCCGGGCAGGTACGGCGGATGCGTGGCGTCGCGCGCGGGAGCGGACGCGATGTCCGACGGCAGGTCGATCAGCACCGGGCCGGGACGCCCGCTGTTGGCGATCCGCAGCGCGTCGACCACCGCCTGGGCGGCGTCGTCGGCGCGCTCGACCGCGATCGAGTGCTTGACCAGCGGCTGGGTGATGCCGATCACGTCCGCTTCCTGGAACGCGTTCGTGCCGCGCAGCGTGCTCTTCACCTGGCCGGTGATGAACAGCGTCGGCACGCTGTCCATCGCCGCGTCGGCGATCGCCGTGACCAGGTTGGTCGCGCCCGGGCCGGAGGTGCCGATCGCGACCCCGGTGCGCCCGGTCGCGCGGGCGTAGCCCTCGGCGGCGTGCCCGGCGGCCGCCTCGTGGCGCATCAGGACGTGGCGGATCGGGCTGTCGTAGAGGGCGTCGTAGAGCGGCAGGCACGCCCCGCCGGGAATGCCGAAGACCGTGTCGACGCCGGCGCGCGCGAGCGCGCCGATCAGGGCGTCGGCGGCGCGCATGTGCGCTGAGGATGAGTCGTGAGGGGACGGACGGGGACGAGTACGCGAAGGAGAAGCATCGTGGAGCTCCGATCGAAGAAGGGACGCGCGCAGGCGCGGATCAGCGGACGGCGAGGTGCACGCGCGGGGATACTCGTAAGGCGTGCAGGCCGGTCACACGTCAGATGATGGCAGAGCGGCGTGCCAGAACGCCAGCTCGTGCTGCGAAGACGTGACGAACGCGGCCGTCATGCGCGCCTCGTCGCCCTCAACCTCGTCCACCAGCTCCCGCGCCCAGACCGCCAGCTCGCCGAACTCCGCCGACGCGTAGAGGTCGATCCACTCGCGGTAGCGCGGCGCCGGCGACGCGGCGGCCAGCGCCTGGCCGATCTCCGCGTAGCTCCACATGCACGGCGCGACGGCGGCGGCCAGCTCGCCGAAGTCGCCGAGCGCGGCCGTGCGCAGCAGGAAGTCGCAGTAGGCGGCGGTCGCGGGGGCGGCCGGCTCGGCCTCGAGCTGCTCGGCGGTGACGCCCCAGCGCGCCGCGAACGCCCGGTGCAGGTCCATCTCGGTCTCCAGCACGGACTGCGCGAGCGCGGCGAAGCGGCGCATCCAGTCCAGCCGCGGGGCGCGCGCGGCGCCGAGCGCGAGCAGCCGCCCGTAGTCGATCAGGTAGACGTAGTCCTGCCGGATGTAGGTGCGGAACGCGGCCTCGTCGAGCGTGCCGTCGCCCAGCCCGCGCACGAACGGGTGCGCGTGGGCCGCGTCCCAGATCGGCGCCGCGGCCGCCCGCAGGCGCGCCGAGCGCGTCACGCCCCGGCGGGCGTGGGGGCGGTGGGGTCGGCCGTCTCGCCGCCGCCGTGCTCGCGGGCGATGTAGTCCTCGACGTCCATCACGTCGTCGCGCGAGCGCTCGACGACGCGCAGCAGGTCGGACATCGTCGCGACCTCCTCGACCTGCTCCTTGATGAACCACTGCATGAACTGCTCGCTGGTGTAGTCGCCCTCGGCGCGCGCGAGCGCGGCCAGCGCGTTGATCTGCTCGGTCACGCGCTTCTCCTGCGCGAGCGCGAGCGCGACCGGCTCGACGACGTCCTCGAACGCGACCTGGGGCGCGCTCACGCCCGGGATCACCACGTCGGCGTCGGCGTCGATCAGGTACTGGACCATCATCATCGCGTGGTCGCGCTCCTCGAGCGCCTGGGCGTAGAAGAAGCGCGCCAGCTGGGGCAGCGTCTCGGCGTCGTAGTAGACGGCGCACGCCACGTACTGCTGGTGTGCGGCGTATTCGTGGGCGATCTGCTCGTTGAGCAGGGAGACGAACGCGTCGGCGGCCATGGCGCCGGATGCTATACCGCGTAGAGATTAGGGTGCCCAAACTCGTCAAGCCCAAGAAGCGCTGCTGCAAGAGCCGGCCGCGGTGCAAGAAGTGCCCCGTGGTCTGCAAGCGCCTGGCCAATGAAGGACTCGCGCACCGGGCGCCGAACGGCGCGTACGTGATCGTGGTGAAGGTCCCCAAGAAGGCGCTGAAGGCCGCGCGAGCCTAGCCGCCCGGCTATCCTGCCCGCCCAATGGCCACCTGCCTTGTCACCGGTGGCAGCGGTTTCCTCGGGTCGCATCTGTGCGATGCGCTGTTGTCACGCGGTCATCGCGTGATCTGTGTCGACAACTTCGACACCGGGTCGCTTGCCAACATCCAGCACCTGCGCGGGCCGGACTTCCTGTTCATGCATCAGGACGTCACGGTGCCGTTCTTCGTCGACGAGCCGGTCGACTTCGTCTTTCACTTCGCGTCGCCGGCGTCGCCGATCGACTACCTGCGGCTGCCCCTGCACACGCTGAAGGTCGGCTCCTACGGGACCCACCACGCGCTGGGGCTGGCGAAGCTGCACCGCGCGCGGTTCTTGACCGCGTCCACGAGCGAGGTCTATGGCGACCCGCAGGTGCATCCGCAGCCGGAGTCCTACTGGGGCCACGTGAACCCGATCGGGCCGCGCGGGGTCTACGACGAGGCCAAGCGCTACGCGGAGGCGCTGACGATGGCCTATCACCGCCAGCAGGGCGTGGACACGGCGATCGTGCGGATCTTCAACACCTACGGGCCGCGGATGCGCCCGCACGACGGGCGCGCGATCCCGACGTTCATGCGCCAGGCGCTGCAGGACAAGCCGATCACGGTGTTCGGGACGGGCGCGCAGACGCGGTCGTTCTGCTACGTCGACGACCTGATCGACGGGATCATCCGGCTCGCGGAATCCGGGGTCCATCAGCCGGTCAACATCGGCAACCCGAACGAGTTCACGCTGCTCGAGCTCGCGCAGGCGGTGATCGAGGTCACCGGGTCGCGCTCGGAGATCGTCTTCGAGGCGCTGCCGACCGACGATCCGCAAGTCCGCCAGCCGGACATCACGCTCGCGCGTGAGCTGTTGGGCTGGGAACCGACCGTGGAGCTGCGCGACGGTCTGCGGCGCACGCTGGACGCCGCCGGCGCCGCCGCCCTCATGGGCACGCAGCCCGCCTGAAAGGAAACACCGCGACATCGGCCGCCACCGCGCGTTGAGGGATTCAGAGCCAGTGGCCCACGCCCCGACCAAGATCCCCGAGCCGTCTCCGACGCGCTCGCGTCCCGTGACGCTCCCGCCGGTCGATGTCCGGCGCAAGCGGCCGCCCGCGCTCTCGTTCCTGCTCCGGATGGAGACCCTGCGGCGGTCGTCGCGCGTCCTCTCGCTGCTGGCGCTGGACTTCGCGGGGCTGCTGTCGGCGCTGGTGGTCGCGCTGATGGTCAAGGCGGTGCTGCGCGACCACGTGTGGGCGTGGTCGGACTCCCTGCACGAGGCGCGCCGGACGATCGCGTTCGCCTACCTGGTGACCGTGCTGCTGTTCGCGCGCTCCGGCCTGTACGCGGAACGCGCGCAGCGGCCCGGGATCTCGCGCATCGTCACCTCGCTGTTCCAGGTGATGATCGTGTCGCTGATCTTCGCGCTGGTCAACAACCAGGACTACTCGAGCTACTACATCTTCTACGGCACGTTCGCGTTCGCGGTCGTGATCATCGGCTCGGCCCGCTGGGGCTATGAGCTGCTGACCGGCGCGCTGCTGCGCGCGGCCGGCTACCAGCGGCGAGCGGTGCTGGTCGGCTCCGGCCGGCACATCGAGGACGTCGCGCACGCGCTGATCGACGAGGTGCACGCGCCGGTCGAGATGGTCGGCTTCATCTCGCTGACGCCGCGGCCGGACAACGGGCTGCGCTCGCTGGGGCGGATCGAGGACGTCGGGCGGATCCTCGACGTCTACCGGGTCCAGGAAGTGATCATCGCCGACCCGGACTTCCCGCAGGAGCGCGCGGTCGACCTGGTGGACACGTGCCACCAGCGCGGCGTGACGGTGCGGATCGCGCCGTCCACGATGGAGATCCTCATCCAGCGCGCGGAGTTCGTGCCGGGCTCGTCGGTGCCGCTGTTCGAGCTGCGCCCGCCGGTCTTCGACGGCGTCGACTTCTTCGTCAAGCGCACGTTCGACCTGGTGGTCGCGGCGGTGCTGCTGGTGCTGCTGTCGCCGCTGCTGACGCTGATCGCGCTGGCCGTCCGGCTGACGTCGCGCGGGCCGATCATCTACCGCTCCTACCGGCCGGGGATCGGCGGCGAGCCGTTCGCGTGCCTGAAGTTCCGGACCATGTTCGTGGACGCCGACGAGCGCCAGGCGGCGCTGGAGCCGTTCAACGAGGTCGGCGGCGCGCTGTTCAAGATGCGGCACGACCCGCGCGTCACGCGTGTGGGACGCGTGCTGCGGCGCTACTCGCTGGACGAGCTGCCGCAGCTGATCAACGTGCTGCGCGGGCAGATGTCGCTGGTCGGGCCGCGGCCGCTGCCGCAGCGGGACTTCGACCAGCTCGAGGACTGGCACAAGAAGCGCTACCTGGTGCTGCCGGGGCTGACCGGGCTGTGGCAGGTCTCCGGGCGCTCCGAGCTCGACTTCGACGACCTCGTGCGGCTGGACTTCCTGTACCTGGAGCGCTGGTCGGTCGGGATGGACTTCGCGATCCTGCTCAAGACGGTCCCGGCGGTGCTGATGCGCCGCGGCGCCTACTAGAGCGCGCTGCCGTCCTCCGGGACGCTGACGTTCGTCACGCCTGCCTGCCGGAGCCGCTCGCGCAGGTCCGCGCGCGTCTCGGTGCTGTGGCTGACGGTCTCGAAGTGGACGGCGACGATGCGGGCGTCCGGCGCTTCGCCGGCGAGCGCGATCACGTCGTCGTTGTCCATCACGATCGGGCCGCCGGTGTTGAAGCGGGCGGCGCTGGCATTGACCACGATGTAGCGCGGGCGGTGGGCGGCGACGGCGTCGCGGACCTCGTCGCAGAGGATCGTGTCTCCGGCGATGTAGAGCGTCGGCTCGCCCGGCGCGGCGAGCACGAAGCCGGACACGGGCGCCATCGCCTCGCCGATCTCGCCCGTGCCGTGGTGCCCCTCGGTGCGGGTGATGCGGATGTCGTGCAGGGCGGCCTCGGCGTGGACCGGCCGGGCGTCGGTGAAGCCGTCGGCGTGCAGGCGCTCGGCGTCCTGTGGCTGGCAGAAGAGCGGCAGGTCGTGGTCGAGCAGCCGCTTGGCGGTCTCGTCGAAGTGGTCGCGGTGCAGGTGCGTGACGAGCACGGCGTCGATCCCGGCGACGACCGCTTCGGGCGGCTCGGGCAGGTCGTGCAGCGGGCTGGGGCGCGGGTTCGGCGTGTCCGGCACGGCCTCGCGGGCGCCCTGCGGGTCCAGCTGGGGGTCGACGAGCAGCGTCTGCCCCGCGAGCTCCACGCGCAGCGTGGCGGAGCGGATCAGGGTCAGCTTCACGTCCTCCAGACTTGCACAGGATCCCCACGGAATCCGCCGCTTCGCCCCATATCGGGGTGGCAGACTCCGTCGTGGTGCAGCTGATCTGCGTGATCGAGGACGAGGACGTGATCGCGTCGGCGGTCGCGGCGCGGCTGCGGGCCGAGGGGTTCGCGGTCGAGGTCGCCTCCGACGGCCTGTCCGGCGTCGCGCT
The DNA here is from genome assembly GCA_035555675.1 of Solirubrobacter sp. Classification (GTDB taxonomy): domain Bacteria; phylum Actinomycetota; class Thermoleophilia; order Solirubrobacterales; family Solirubrobacteraceae; genus Solirubrobacter. The sequence goes on from DATMGH010000156.1 coordinate 16,559, forward strand.
GTGCGACCGGCTCCGTCCCGACCTGGTGGTGCTCGACCTGATGCTGCCGGGGCTCGACGGGCTCGAGGTCTGCCGGCGCGTCCAGCGCGACCGGCCCGTCCCGGTGCTGATGCTGACCGCGCGCGACGAGGAGTCCGACCTGCTGGTCGGGCTCGCCGTCGGCGCCGACGACTACATGACCAAGCCGTTCTCGCCGCGCGAGCTGGTGGCGCGCGTCCGGGCGCTGCTGCGGCGGGTGGAGCGGCGGCCGGCGCCGGTCGGCGAGGCGGTCGTGGTCGGGGCGCTGGAGATCGATCCGGCGGCCCGCCTGGTGCGGGTCGGCGGCGACGTGGTGCACCTGACGCCGACCGAGTTCGACCTGCTGGCGCTGCTGGCGGCGCGGCCGGGCGCAGTGTTCTCGCGCGAGCAGTTGCTGGCCGAGGTCTGGGGCTGGCGCGACGGCAGCGGGACGCGGACGGTCGACTCGCACGTGCGCGGGCTGCGACGCAAGCTCGGCACCGGGTTGGTGCGGACCGTGCACGGCGTGGGCTACGCGTTGGCGGTGGCGGCATGAGGCCGCTCGACGGGCTGCGGTCGATCAAGGTCAAGCTCGGCGTCGTGATCGTCGCGACGGTCGCCGGCACCGTGCTCGTGCTGGCGCTGGGGCGGCGGCTCGGGTGGTCGCTGGAGCTGCGCGGCGTCGTCGCGGCGGCGATCGGCCTCGGGCTCGTCCAGCTGCTGGCGCGCGGGATGACGTCGCCGCTGCGCGAGATGCGCGACGCGGCCGCCGAGATGGCGCGCGGGCGCTACGACCGCCGCGTGCGCGCGTCCTCGCGCGACGAGGTCGGCGACCTGGCGCGCGCGTTCAACGCGATGGCGGCCGAGCTGGCGGACGTCGACCGCATGCGGCGCGAGCTGGTGGCGAACGTGTCGCACGAGCTGCGCACGCCGCTGAGCGCGCTGCAGGCGCTGCTCGAAAACCTGGTCGACGGCGTCTCGCCCGTCGATCCCGCGGCGCTGCGGACCGCGCTGGGGCAGACCGAGCGGCTCAGCCGGCTGGTCGCCCAGCTGCTCGACCTGTCGCGGCTGGAGAGCGGGGCGCTGGCCCTGCGGCCGGAGCCGTTCGAGGTCCGGCCGCTGCTCGAGCAGGCGACGCGCGAGTGCTCGCTGGGGGACGCGTTCGCGGCGACGCCCGTGTGGCTGCGCGTGTCCGTCCAGCCCGGCGACCTGCGCGTGCTGGGCGACGAGGAGCGGCTGCACCAGGTCGTCTCGAACCTGCTCGACAACGCCGTGCGCCACTCGCCGGTCGACGGGCGCGTGTGGCTGAGCGCGCACGCGGCGTTCGCCGGCGTCACCACGATCGAGGTCGCCGACGAGGGTCCGGGCATCCCGGTGGCGGAGGCCGAGCGCGTCTTCGACCGCTTCCACCGCGTCGACGCCGCCCGCGCGGCGCGCGACGGCGGCACCGGGCTCGGGCTCGCGATCGCGCGCTGGATCGTCGACGCCCACGGCGGGTCGATCGCGGTGCGGCCGCGCGAGCCGCACGGCTGCCGGGTCGTGGTCGAGCTGCCGCGCGAGCTGTAGTTCCTGGGCACCTTGTTCATCCGGGCCTGCTTAGAGGCTGGTGGTTCTCGAGGTCGCCAGATCCAAGGAGGACATCGGATGAAGTTGCGCGCGATCGCGCCGTGGGCGAGCCGGGTGTGTTGGATTGCTCGTTAGCGCCCCGCTGCGTGGCCAACCGGACCGTCGAGCTGGCGGTTGAGGTGATCGCTGTGTTGCGGCGGCGCGGTTCACCGGTCCTGGGATCCCGTACCGCACCGTTGGGATCACCAGGTCGGGTTCGGCCGCAGGCTGACCGGCGGGGAGTACGTCCACGTCGCCATCGACGCCGCCGCCTGGCCTACGCCGACGTGCTCAGCGACGAGAAGGCCGGTAGTGCGATCGGCGTTCTCGGCCGCGTGAAGTTGGCGCGTTCAGGGGGGTGTTCCGAGAAAGCTCACACAGTGTGAGCTTTCTCGAAACACCCCCACCCCGTCGCGCTCGTGTCCCGCGTCTGAAGTTCGATCCGACCGACCCAGTAGGAGGCCCGGACGAACAGCGTGCTCAGGAACTCCAGCTGGCGGCGGCGATCGCCACGGCCGCCGATACTACGACGGTGCGGGACTTCTACGAGGCGTTCTGGGCCGACGCGCCCGACGAGGGCGAGCCGTACGAGTGGGAGCGCCGGCGCGCCCTGCTGCTCGGCGAGGTCAGGGCAGGGGAGCGCGTGCTGGACCTCGGCTGCGGCGCCGGGCGCTTTCTGACGCTGCTGCGCGACGCGGGCGCGGAGCCGGCCGGGGTGGAGCTCGCGGAGGCCGCGGCGCGGCACGCGCGGGCGACCGGCGTGGAGGTGCGACTCGTCCAGGCGGACGGCTCGCTGCCGTACGGCCACGGCGCGTTCGACCTGGTCTGGTGCTCGGAGGTGCTCGAGCACATCCCGGACGTGGAGGCGACGCTGTACGAGGTCCGGCGGGTGCTCGCTCCCGGCGGGCGGCTGCTGCTCACGGTCCCGTTCAACGGGCGCATCCGGTCGCTGCTGCGCTTCGACGACGTGTTCGACCCGCTCGGCCAGCACGTCCGCTTCTTCACCCGCCGCTCGCTCGCGCGCACGCTCGAGTTCACCGGGTTCGGCCCGGTGAAGGTCAAGCGGAACGGACCGCTGCTGGTCGCGCTAGCCGCCCGCGGCGGCGCGTGACGCGATGACCACGTCGGAGATCGCCTTGCGCGACATCGGGTCCAGATAGAGCGCCGCGCGGAACGCGTCCAGCGCGCCCTTCGGATCGTGGAGCACGGTCAGCCGCATCCGCCCGAGCCGGCGCCACGTCTCCGGGTTGGCGGGCTCGAGCTCCACCGCCTGCTCGAGCGCCTGTAGCGCGGCTTGCGTGCGCCCGCGCGCCTGCTCGATCGCCGACAGGTCGAACAGCGGATCGGCCTCCAGCGGGTTGCGCTTGTGGGCGATCTCGGCGATCGACGCCGCCGCGGCCAGCTGGCCCCGGTCGACACGCTCGAGGGCGGCGCCTTGCGCGTGCACGGAGCGAACCGGCTGCAGCGCGCTCCAGGCGACGACCACCGCGATCGCCACCACCGCGACGGCGGCCACCGCCTGCGGAGGAGTGAACCCGCGCGCGGGAACCGCCGCGGGTGCGGCGCCGGTGAACTCGCGCGCGGGCGCCGCCGCGGGTGCGGCGCCGAGCCGCTCGCGCAGCGTCGGGCGCGACACGACCCAGCCCGCCCCGATCAGCGCCGGAACCGCGTTGGCGGGCACGAACCAGGTCCAGTCGATCGCCGAGTGCGCGCCGAAGATCAAGGCCGCGCACGCGAGCGCCGCGACCCCGACGCGCTCCGCGTCCCAGGGCAGGCCGCGGTCGCGCCGCCGCAGGCCGAGCACGCGCGCCGCAGCGGTCAGCCACGCGCCCGCGGCCAGGAGCGAGACGGCGAGGCCCACCCAGCCGAGGTCGGCGAGCGTCTGCACGACGTAGCCGTGCGCGTGGCGCACCGTGCGCTCGTCGACGCGGTAGCGCAGGCGCAGCGTGCCGTACGACCCCGCGCCCGTGCCCAGCCACGGCGCCTTCGAGTGGATCTCGAGCGCCTCCTTCCAGTAGCGGGCGCGGCTCGACGAGGTCTCGGTCAGCCGCTTCGGGCTGTTGGCGGGACTCTTGACCGCGGGGTCGGTCATCTGCGTCCACGCCTTGGAGACCTGTCCGTCGATGCCGCCGGGCGCGTTGGCCAGCAGCAGGACCGCGACGGCGGGGACGGTGATCAGCGCGCCGACCAGCGCTCGGCCGGCCCGAGCGCGCGTGCGCTCGCCGGGGGTGCGCCGGTCGGCGAGGAAACCGACCGCCAGGCCGGCGATCGTCAGCGTCGCGAGCAGGAGCAGCAGCAGCGCGCCGAAGCCCTGCCCGGCGTCCGTGCGCAGCGCCATCGGCGCGCCGTCCTTCGCCAGCCCGTCCTGCGCGAACGTCCAGACCGCGAGCGGCAGCGTCGCGAACGCCACCCCGGCGAGCGCGACCACCGTGCGCAGGCGCAGCGGCACGACCGCGAGCCAGACGGCGAGGCCGAAGCCGAGGGCCAGCAGCGCGCCGCGCGAGTAGGCCAGCAGCAGCGCCAGGATGACCACGCCCAGGCCCGGCCAGGCGAGCGCGTTGACCGCCTGGTGCCCGGAGCGCCGGACGGCGAGCCAGAGCAGCGGCGGGATGCCGAGCGCCGCCGTCAGCCCGACGCTGTTCCAGTAGTCCGACGGCGGGCGCAGCCGCGCGAACTCCTCGTCGGCCGCCAGCCACGCGGGGAAGACCTTGGTGAGCAGCGACCACCCGGACAGCACGACGGCGGCCAGCGCCAGGCCCTTCAAGAGCGCACCCCAGCGTCCCGGCGCGAGCCGGCCGAGCGCGAGCGCGCCGGCGAACGTCGCCAGGTAGGCGAACGTGCGGTTGGCCTCCAGCCACGAGTCGCTCGGCATCAGCGACCACGAGACCGACAGCGCGGTGTACAGCGCGAGCGCCGCGAACGCCGCCAGCGCCCACACCCCGCGCAGCTTCTCCGGCGTGCGCGCCGAGCGCGGGACGGTCAGCGCGGCCGCGCAGAGCCCGGCGCCGGCCAGCAGCAGGCCGACCTCGGTCCAGGTCGTGCGCTCGAGCAGCGAGCCGCCGCGCGAGGTGAACGCCGTCGCCACGACCGCCAGCGCGACACCGCCGCCCAGCAAGAGCCCGCGGTCGGGCAGCGGGAGCTCGGCGGCGCGCCGCCCGCCGGCGCGGAGCCGCCGGCCGAGGGCACCCGGTGGCGCGACGTATCGCCGTCTACGACCGGGAACCGCCGACACGGCGCCGCAGGGGCGACAGAAGTGCGACCAGGACGGCGAGGCTGACCAGCGCCAGCGCGACGACCAGCGACGTGGGGACGCCGTTGCGGCCGACGTCGGCCGCGAGCAGCGGTGAGATGTCCCGCCCCGCGACGTTGACGCTGCCGTTGCCGTCGGCCTGGGCGCGGTTGACGGTCTGCCACTCCTGCGGGGTCGTCGGGCCGGTCTCGATGCCCGGGTCCGCCGCCACCGACGGGTTCCCGGCGCTGCCGGCGCTGGACGGCGTGCTGCTCGTGCCGGCTCCCGCGGAGCCGCCGCCGGAGTGGTTCGCTCCCGCGCTGGGCGCCGTGGGGTCGCGGTCCTTCGTGGAGGACGTCTTGGCCGCGATCGCGCGGCTGAGGACGTCGCGGCAGTCCGAGTACTCGTCGAGGTCGGTCGGCAGGTTGTCCTGGGCGGCGCGGAGCTGCGACGTCGTGTAGTTGCCCTGGAGCATGCCGTCGTCGTAGCAGTCCCGGAGGATCTCGTTCGTGCCGGCCGCGCGGGCCGCGGAGGGGACGAGCAGGAACAACGCCGCGACCAGGGCCATGAAGCTGGTCCGTCGCATTGACAAATTCACGCTAGCAGCCCCTTTTCGGCAGTGTGCAACGCCCCCGCCATGCCCGCGGCCCAGGCCGCGGGGGTGTACGCGGCCACCGCCTCACGGGCCGCCGCGCCCAGCCGCGCGCGCAGCTCCGGCTCGGCGCGCAGGCGCTCGATCGCGGCCCGCAGCGCGCGCACGTCGCCCGCGGGAACGACCAGACCCGTGCGCTCGTTGCGCACCAGCCCGCCCGCGGCGGCTCCGACGGCGTCTGTGGCGATCACGGGGATTCCCTGGTGGAAGGCTTCGTTGACGACGAGGCCCCACGGCTCGAGGAAGTCGGGCGTGGGGACCGACGGTACGACCACAACGTCGCTGCCCGCGTAGAGGTTGCGGAGATCGTCCGCGCCGCGGTTGCCGGCCAGCACCGCGCCGGCCGGCCGAAGCGGGCCGTCGCCGGCCAGGACGAGCGTTCCCTGCCCGGCCGCGGCGGCCGCGAGCACGTCCACGCCCTTCTCGGGCTCCAGCCGTCCGGCGAACAGGATCTGGAACTCGCCGTGGCGCTCGGGCGCGGCGGCCGGCGCGCCCCAGAACGCGCCGTCGACCGCCTGGGGCGCTTCCAGGACCGCGCCCCGCGGGCGCTTGGAGCGCACGTAGGCGGACACGTGCGGGCCGTAGGTGGCGATCGCCTCCGCGTGACGGTAGATGTGGCGCAGCGGCAGGTAGGAGAGGGCGTGCGCGGGCGTGCGCGGGTGGCGCCAGATCGTCGCCCACAGGACGAACGGCACACCCGCCCGGCGAGCGCCCGCATAGGCGGCGGGCAGCGCGACCCGGCCGGAGAGCCCGGCGATCACCGCGCGGTACTGGCCCGACGCGGCGAGCCGCGCGACCGCCCGCTGCGACGGGCGGACGACCGGGAACGGGAGCGCGGCGTCGGCGATGGCGCCGCCGTGGCGCACGCCGCCGCCGATCAGCGCGAAGACGACGTGCTCGCGCTCGTGCAGCGCGGTGAACGCGGGGATGCGGAACGCCGGGGCGTGGTTGGTGACGAAGAGGACGGGCCGCGCGTCGCGGCCCGCGGCGGCGGCACGCTCGCTCACCGCAGCGCGTCCTCGTACGCCGCCACCGTCTCGCGCCCGCAGCGCTCCCACGTGAAGCTCGCTTCGACGTTGGCGCGGGCGGCGGCCCCGAGCTCGCGCCGCCACGCGGGATCGTCGAGCAGGCCGCGCAGCTCGGCCGCGAGCGCCTCCGGGTCGCCGGGCGGCACCAACCGCATCCCCCCGCCGCAGGCCGCGATCTCCTCGGGCCCCGGCTCGCCGCGCGCGCCGATCGCCGGCACGCCGCCCGCCATCGCCTCGATGTACGCGACCCCGAACGCCTCCTCGACGCTCGGCAGCACGAACACGCCGCCGGCGCGCGCGACCCGCAGGGCCTCCGCGGGCGCCAGCGCGCCGCGGAAGTCGACCCGTACGCCGAGTGACGCCGCGAGCCGCTCCAGCGGCTCGCGCTCGGGCCCGTCGCCGACCACGATCCAGCGCACGTCGGGGTGCGTGTCGCGCAGCAGCCACAGCGCGCGCAGCACGTCCGCGTGGCGCTTGCGGGCGATCAGGTTGCCGACGGTGACGAGCGTGGCGGCGTCCTGCGCGACCGGCTCGGGGACGTCGGTCCCGAGGTGCACGACGCGCACGTCGCGGGCGCCGAGCGCCCGGCTGCGCTCGGCGATCAGCGCCGAGTTGGCGAGCGTCAGCCGGGCGGCGGCGAACGCGCGGCCGACCGCTTCCCGGCCGCCGCGGAAGCGCTCGGCGACGCCCAGCACGTCCCCGCCGTGCACGCTGATCACCAGCGGCAGGTCCGGCCGCGCCCGGGCGGCGGCGTCGCCGCCCGGGACCGCGTAGTGGGCGTGGACGAGGTCGAAGCGGCCGCGCAGCGCGAGCTTGAGCGTCGGCGCCGCCCACGCGCCCCAGGACGCGTAGGACCGCGGCCGCGGCGGCGCGAGGAACGGCACGTAGGTGACGCGCAGGCCGTCCAGGACGACCCGCAGCGGCTGGCGCAGCGCGCGCAGGTCGCGCAGCGCCGCCCGCGGCGGGACCGGGCGGTGCAGGACGAAGACCTCGACGTCCGCGCCGGCGGCGCGGGCGGCGAGCGCCTGCCGGTGCGCCCAGACCCCGAGCGCCGGGTCCGCGGCGCGCGGGTAGTACTCGGCGACGACCGCGACCCGCATCAGGCCTCCGCGCCGGCGCGGTCCCGCGTGGCGGACGCCCGCGTCACGCCGGCAGCCGCCGGTGCTCGACGAGCGTCTCCGACGCTTCCTCGCGCGTCACGTACGCCCGGCCGTCCAGGAACGCCTCGGCCTCGGCGATCGCGGCGTCGCGCGGGTAGGACGCGGCGACCGGCTGCAGGTGGCGGACGGGCGTGACGTCGACCACGCCGATCGCCCACCCGCGCTCGGCGGCGAACGCGCTCCAGGCGGCGTCCAGCCCCCAGCCCATCACCAGGTCCGGGAACGGCAGCAGCTCGCGCGCCGCGCGCGCCGAGAGCGCCGTCACGGGGCCGATCTCTACGAACCGCGTGCGGCGGGCGAGCACGCCCGGGCGGCGCCGCGTCACGTCCCACGCGGCGTGCGAGGCGAACGCGTGCGCCGGCTGGGCCAATTCGAGCCCGAACGCTTCGGCCGCGGCCAGGAAGCGGTCCAGGAACCCGCGCGGCAGGACGACGTCGTCGTCGACGATCAGCAGCCAGTCCGCGTCGGCGACCGGCGCCGCCGCGAGCGCGGCGTTGACGTTCGCCCACTTGCCCGCGCCGGGCGCGCCCGTGGCCAGATGGAGGGCGACCGCGTGGCGCGAGCGGGCGAGCTCGCGCCGCAGCCGCGCGACCGTGCGCGCGTGCTCGGGCCGCGTGACGCCGACGACGTGCACGCGCCGCGCCGGCGCGCTCCGGGCCGCGCGCGCCAGCTCGAGCCGCCCGCGCAGCCCGGCCACCCGGCCGCGCGCGTCGCGGGCCGCGCCGAGCAGCGCGCCGCGCCGCCCGAGCGTGCCCGAGCGGCCCGAGAGGAAGTCCGGGTCGGCCGCGCTCGCCGGCGCCGGGGCGGGATCGAGCGTCTCCACCAGCCGCCCGAGCGTGAGCGCGCAGAGCGTGACCCCGACGCCGCAGCGCCGCCGCAGCACGTGCCAGGCGCAGCCCGTGAGCGTGCGCAGCTCGGCGCCGAGCGCGGGCGCCGTGCCCTTGAAGACGTCGTAGCGCCGGGCGGCGCGGCCGCGGAAGTACGCGGCGCGCGACAGGGCGCGCAGGGTCGCGTCCGCGCCGGTCCGCCGGTGGTCGACGCCCGCCGCCGCGACGTAGCCGACGCGCCCGCCGGCGGTGCGCAGGCGCCGCTGCCAGTCCTCCTCGTCGCCGGCGCCGCCGAGCCGCTCGTCGAACGGCCCGATGCGGTCGAGCGCGCTCCGCCGCAGCGCCATGTTCGCGCCCCAGACGAACTCGGCGTCGCCGTCGTCGGGGCCGAGGTCGAGCGCGGTCACCGGCAGCGGCTCGCGCCCGCACACGCGCAGCCTGGAGCCCTCCAGCCGCGGGCGGATCGGGCCGCCGAGCGCGTCGTAGAGGGCGTCGGCGGCGAGCAGCGCGTCGAGCCACCCCGGCCAGACCGCGACGTCGTCGTCGAGGAAGCAGACGAGCGCGCCGGACGAGTGCGCGACCGCGGCGTTGCGGGCGACGTTGATCCCGCGCGGGCGGCCGAGCGCGACGTAGCGCCCGTACCGCTCGACCAGCGCGCGCGTCGCCGCGTCCTCCGCGTCGTCCTCGACGACGACGATCTCCGCGCCGTGCGCCGCGGCCTGCGGCGCCACGGACTCCAGCGCGACCGCCAGGTACTCGCGCCGGGCGCGCGTCGGAAAGACGATCGAAGCCCTCATCGCCGCGCAGAGGTTAGGCGCTCGCTGAAGCATTCCGGTTCGTCCGCCGTGGCGCATCCGCGGCGCCTCGCGCCACCCGCGATGCTCACGGGCTGACGCCCGCAGCGCTATCGCGGGTGCCCCGAGGCATCCACGGCTGCACCACGTCGGCCGGACCGACCATGCTTCAACGAGCGCCGAGGCAACGGTCGAGCTCGTCCAGCACGGCGAGGTCCTCGAACTTGCGCGCGAAGTGCCCGCCGGTGGCGAGCGCGGCGCCGAGATCGTCGACGCCGAGCACGTGCGGGTTCGCCGAGCCGGGGGCGAACTGCGCGAAGCGGCGGTCGTCGTCGCGCAGCCGCAGCCCCGAGCTCGCGAGCACGGTCGCCGCGAAGCCCTCGGTCGGCACGATCGTGTGCAGGAAGTGGTCGACCACGGGCGCGGGGGCCGTGAGCAGCGCGTCGACCGCGCGGGCCGAGAGCGTGAACCAGTCCGACCCGTGGTAGAGCGGCAGCGGCGGCCGCGCGGGCAGCCCGACGTACGTGCCGGACGGCAGCCGGCGCACGTGGATCAGCGGGTCCAGCCGCGCGAGCCGGGCCGAGCCCGGGCGCCAGCGGTACCGGTAGCGGCGCACGAACTCGTCCTGCGCGCGCAGCGGCGCCACCGGCGCGTGCTGGATGAACGCGTCCACGTCGGCGCCGAGCAGCTCCGCCTCGATCTCGCCGACCGGCCGGATCGGGTAGTCCTGGCCGGACAGCAGCACGACCCAGTCGAACGCCGCGCGCTCGCGCAGCCAGCGCAACGCGCGCAGGACGGCGGCGAGCTGGGACCCGTGGCCCCACTCGATCGGCACCGGCGGGATCCGCAGCGCGTCGACCGGGCCGAGCGTCGTGCGGCGGTCGTCGTGGTGGACGGCGACGACCGCGTCCGGCGAGCCCGCGCGCAGGGTCGCGACCAGCCGCGCGGCGAGCTCCGGCAGCGTGTACGACAGGATCAGATACGCGACCATCGGGGCACTAGCCTTGCAGCCCGTGATCGCGCTCCTGCACCACCGCTATCGCCACGCGGGCGGGGAGGAGCGGGCGGTCGAGGATCTCGCGTGGCTGATCCGCGAGCATCTGGGCGAGGACGTCGAGGTGCTCGAACGGGCCTCGGCGGAGGTCTCGTCGCGTGACGCCGCGCTCGGCCTGGTGCGCGGGGGACTGCACCCGGAGGAGGTCGCGGACGCCGTCCGCCGCACCGGCGCCCGCGTCGTGCACGCGCACAACGTCCACCCGACGTTCGGCCCGCGCGCGCTCGAGGCGGCGAAGCGGGCCGGCGCCCGCGTCGTCGTGCACCTGCACAACTACCGGCTGGTGTGCGCCGTCGGCACGTGCTTCACGCGCGGCGCGGACTGCACGCGCTGCCACGGCCGCAACACGCTGCCGGGCGTGGCGCTCAACTGCCGCGGCGCCTCGCGCGCCGAGGCAGCCGCGTACGCCGCCGGGCTGGCGCTGCACCAGCGGCGCCTGCTCGCCGCCGCCGACGCGCTGATCGTCCCGAGCGCGTTCGCCCGCGACCGGCTGCTCGCGCTCGGCGCGCCGCTGCACGACGCGCACGTGCTCGGGTCGGTGCAGCGCGACTTCGCGCCGCGCTCGCGCGCCGCGGCCGGCGAGTACGTCCTGGCCGCCGGCCGGCTGACGCCCGAGAAGGGGTTCGCGGACGTCGTCGACGCGTGCCAGGCGGCCGGGCTGCCGCTGGTCGTCGCGGGCGACGGCCCGGAGCGCGAGCGGCTGCAGGCGCGGGCGCCCGCCGTCCGCTTCACCGGCCAGGTCGGCGCGCAGGAGCTGGCGGCGCTGCGGTCGCGCGCGGCGGTCGCGGTCGTCCCCAGCCGCTACGCCGAGATCCTCCCGCTGGCCGCGCTGGAGGCGATGGCGGCGGGACTGCCGACCGTCGCCGCCCGCTCGGGCGGGCTTGCCGAGGCCGTGCCGGAGGAGGGCCTGTACGCGCCGGGCGACGTTCCCGCGCTGGTCGAGCGGCTGCGCGCGCTGTACGGCGACGCCGCCGCGGGCGAGCGCGCGCTGGCCGCCGCCCGGGCCCGCTGGGCGCCCGAGGTCATCGCGGACGCACTCGCCGGCGTGTACGGCCGCAACTTCGCGCCGTCCGCCCGGTTGTGACGGACATGCTCCGCCGAGTGCTTCCACTTCTCCTGCTCGCTCCGGTCGCGCTGCCGACGACCGCTCACGCCGCCACGACCACCAAGAAGGCCATGTGGGGCCCGGTCGAGATCGAATCGGAATCGCAGTTCCCGGTCTACCGCGCGCTCGGGGCCGGCATCTACCAGACGACGCTCGACTGGAAGGAAGTCCAGTCGCTGCAGCCCGACGACGCGAAGGACGCCGACGACCCGTCCTACGACTGGCCGGACGAGATCGACACCGTGATCTCCGAGGCCAAGTCCGCGCACCTGCAGGTCGCGCTGACGATCACCGGCACGCCGCGCTGGGCCAAGAAGGCGTCCGACTACGCGACGTTCGCCGGCGTCGCCGCCAAGCGCTACCCGACCGTGCGGCTGTGGGGCGTCTGGGACGGCGCGTACAAGGGCGGCGCGAGCAAGTACGCGCAGCTGCTCGACGGCGCCTACGCGAAGCTCAAGGCCGCGAACAAGCGCAACCAGGTGATCGGCGGCAACTCCACCAACGCGTCCGCGGCGAGCTGGATCGGCAAGCTCAAGCTGCCCAACGGCAAGCGCCCGCGGCTGGACCTCTATGGCCAGGACGTGTCCGGCACCAAGGCGCCGACGAGCAAGTCCCTGAAGACGCTCGAGGGCCGCGTCAAGTCCGCGTTCGGGACCAAGAAGCTCTGGCTCACCGCGTCCGTGACCGCGCGCGGCGCCAAGCAGGCGTCGTGGATCACGTCCGCGCTGAAGGCGACCAAGCGCGACGCGAACGTCTATACGTTCAGCTACCGCGGGCTGACCGACGACGCCGACCGCCAGGGGCTGGTCGACGCCGACGGTACGAAGCGCCCCGCGTTCAACGCGTTCAAGCGCGGCTAGAGCTGCGGGGCACCCAGCGAGCGGGTGACGCCGCGGAGGTCGAGCGTGAGCTGGGCGCGCTCGACCACCGCGCGGTGGTCGACCGTCGGGTGCGCCGTGACGATCAGCGCCAGCTCGGCACCGTCGGCGGCCGCGGGCAGCTCGACGCTGCGCAGGCCGAACTCCGGCAGCTCCGGCACGTGCGGGTCGTGGTAGGCGACATCCGCCCCGCGGTCGCGCAGCAGCCGGATGATCTTCAGCGCCGGTGACTCGCGCAGGTCGCCGACCCCGCCCTTGTACGCCACGCCGACGACCAGGATCCGCGCGCCGCGCACGGCCTTGCCGGCGTCGTTGAGCGCCCGCTCGGCCCGCTCCAGGCAGAAGTACGGCATCTGCTGGTTGACCTTGCCCGCGAGCTCGATGAACTCGGTCGAGAGGTCGTACTCGCGCGCCTTCCAGGTCAGGTAGAACGGGTCCACCGGCAGGCAGTGCCCGCCCATCCCCGGCCCCGGCTTGAACGGCATGAACCCGTACGGCTTGGTGGCGGCCGCGTCGACGACCTCCCAGATGTCGATCCCCATCCGGTCGGCGAGGATCGCCAGCTCGTTGACGAGCGCGATGTTGACGCTGCGGAAGATGTTCTCGAGCAGCTTCGAGAGCTCGGCGACCTCGGGCGTGGACACGCGCACGAGCTCGTCGCAGATGTGCGCGTAGACGCCCACGGCGGCCTCCGTGCACGCCGGCGTGAGCCCGCCGACGATCTTCGGCGTCGTGCGCAGCGTGTAGTCGGTGCGGCCCGGGTCCACGCGCTCGGGCGAGAACGCCAGCGCGAAGTCCGTCCCCGCGGTCAGCCCGGACTCCCCCAGCAGCGGCACGAGGTGCTCGCGCGTCGTGCCCGGGAACGTCGTCGACTCCAGCACGACCGTCTGCCCGCGGCGGATCACCCCCGCCAGGGCGCGCGCGCTCGACAGCAGCGGCCCGAGGTCCGGCTCGCGGTTGCGGGTCAGCGGCGTCGGGACGCAGACGAGGATCGCGTCCGTCTCGTGCAGCTCGACGTAGCGCGTCGTGTACGCACAGCGCTCGCGCACGGCCGCGAGCCGGGCATCGGGGATGTCCTCGACGTGCGAGCGCCCGTTGCGCAGCGCGTCGATCTTCGTCGCGTCGACGTCGACGCCGACCACGTCGACGCCCGCCTCGGCGAACGCGACTGACAGCGGCAGCCCGACGTACCCGAGACCGATCACTCCGACCTTCATCGCGCGAGCAGCTCCACGTCGGCGCGGACCATCAGCCGGATCAGTTCCTCGAACGACGTCGTCGGCTCCCAGCCGAGCAGCCGCTTGGCCTTGCCAGGATCGCCGACCAGCAGGTCGACCTCCGCCGGCCGCAGGAACTGCGGGTCGAGCTTCACGTACGGCTCCCATTCCAGTCCCGCCTCGTCGAACGCGACCTCCACGCAGCGGCGCACCGTGTGCGTCTCGCCCGTGGCGATCACGAAGTCGTCCGGCTCGGAGTGCTGCAGCATCCGCCACATCGCCTCGACGTAGTCCTTCGCGTAGCCCCAGTCGCGCTTGGCGTCGAGGTTGCCGAGCGAGAGCTCGGAGCGCAGCCCGAGCTTGATCGCCGCCGCGTGCCACGTGATCTTGCGCGTGACGAACTCCAGCCCGCGCCGCGGCGACTCGTGGTTGAAGAGGATCCCGGACGTCGCGAACAGGTCGTAGGACTCACGGTAGTTGACCGTGATGTGGTGGCCGTAGACCTTCGCCACGCCGTACGGCGAGCGCGGGTAGAACGGGGTCGTCTCGGTCTGCGGCGTCTCCAGCACCTTGCCGAACATCTCGCTCGACGACGCCTGGTAGAAGCGCGCCTCCGGGCAGGTCTCGCGCACCGCCTCGAGCATGCGCGTGACGCCCACGCCGGTGAACTCCGCGGTCAGCGTCGGCTGGATCCACGACACCGCGACGAACGACATCGCGGCCAGGTTGTAGACCTCGTCCGGCTTGGCGGCGCGCAGCGCGTCGACCAGCGAGCGCTGGTCGAGCAGGTCGGCCTGATGCAGCGTGATGCGATCGCGCAGGTGCTCGATGCGGTCGAACTTCTCGGTCGACGCGCGGCGGACCATGCCGTGGACGTCATAGCCCTTCTCGAGCAGAAGCTCCGCCAGATACGAGCCGTCCTGGCCGGTGATTCCCGTGATCAACGCGCTCGGCATCGGTGTTCAGTGTCCTCCTCGGGAACGGTTCAACGGGCGCCGAGACGAATCGCCCGCTCGCGCGGACCTTCGCTGAAACGGCCGGCGACGCGGCCCAGCAGGCGTCCGCCGGGCGGGATCGGCAGGCGGGCGAGCAGCGCCGGCGGACCGAACGCCGCCATCTTGCCGACGATCGCGCCGTCGCGGCGCAGGGTGCCGGCCTCGTGCAGGTCCTGCACGCCCCGGCGGACGCCGTCGCTCGCCATGTAGTCGTCGAAGACGACGACCGCGTCGGGCGTCAGGTACGGGGCCCAGTGGCTGACGTCCTCGACCACCGCGTCGCGGCTGTGCCAGCCATCGACGAAGTGCAGTCGGATCGGCTCGCCGTCCCACGCGGCGGCGGCGTCGACCGAGTAGGCGTGCTTGAGCTCCACGTGGTCGGCGACGCCGGCGCGCTCGAGGTTCGCGAGGAACTCGAGCCGCGTGTCGTGCTCGGGCAGCTCGGCGATGCCGAGCGCGCGCGTGTGCGGGTCGACCGCCACCACGCGGCCACGGCCCGACGTCGCGACCGCGGACGCCAGGACCACGGTCGAGCGACCGAGATAGGAGCCGATCTCGACGATGACGCCCGGGCCCGGCGTGACGAGCGCGGCGTGGTAGAGCAGAGACAGCTCGGGGCGCGTCGTGTAGCCGTCGATGGCCTGCGCACGCGACCAGGCGTCCTCGAAGCCGGGCTCGGACGCCTCCAAGACGATGCGTTCCCGGTACGCGTCCGCGCCGGTCAACAGACCCTGGCGCAGCGCACGCGCGTGCTGAGCGACGGACGGCATGGCCCGCCAGGGTAGCTAAGGTCGCTTCGATGCCGCCCAAGGTCCTGTTCCTCGCCGAGCCCGGCGAGGACTACGTCGCCGATTCGCTGTTCCACGGCCTGCGCACGCTGCTCGGGGCGGACGCGGTCGACGTTCCACGCCGCGACCCGCTGTACGCCGGCGCCGACCTGGGCCGCCCGCTGTACGGTCGCGGCTTCGGTCTCTATCGCCTGCTCGAGGACATCCCCGTCGATCGCGAGCGGGCGCTGGAGCGCGCCGCCGACGGCGAGTTCGATCTCGTGGTCAGCGGGTCGATCTGGCGCGACTGGGACTGGTGGGTGCGCGCCTGGCGGACGGTCGGCACGCGCGCTCGCCACGCCGTCGTCGACGGCGCCGACGTGCAGTGGATGTATCCCTACGGGCCGACCTGGTGGCGCTCGCCGCGGCGCTGGACGCTCCCGCGCGCGCACCGGCGCGCCGCCTACTTCAAGCGCGAGCGCTCGCGCCTGACGGGATGGCTGCGCTACTACGGCCTCGTGCCGCCGCCGCTCAGCGACCACGTGCCGATCCTGCCGGTGGCGATCTCCTACCCGGCCGAGAAGATCGTCGACCGCGTCGGGGAGAAGACGCGGCTCTTTCAGACGCACATCGTCGATCCCGAGCTGGCGGATGGCGTCACGGGCTACGCGTTCGAGGACGAGGACGCCTACCGCGCCGATCTCGCGTCCGCGCGCTACGGGATCACGGTCAAGCGAGACGGCTGGGATGCCCTGCGCCACTACGAGATCGCGGCGGCGGGCACCGTGCCGGCCTACCGGCAGCTGATGCGCAAGCCGCCCGGCTGCGCGCCGTTCGGCCTGCGCCCGGGCGTCAACTGCCTCGCGTACGACGACGCGGCGCACCTGCGCGCCCAGATCGACCGGATCCCGGACGCGCTGTACGCCGAGCTGGCCGAAGGTGCGCTGGCCTGGGCGCGCGAGAACACGACCGTGCGCAGCGCCGAGCGCTTCCTGGCCGCGGCCGGGGTCTAGGCCGCGGCCGCTTCGCGTTCGCGCAGCCACGCCACGGTGGCGGCGATGCCTTCCTCGATGCCGATCCGCGCCTTCCAACCCAGCACCCGCTCGGCCTTCTCGACCGACGGCCACCGGCGGACCACGTCGACCTCGAAGCTCGGCAGGTGCTCGAACTCGAGCTCGTCCGGGTCGTTGCCGCTCAACCGCCAGCAGACCCGTGCGATCTCCGCGACGGTCAGCTCCTGCCCGGCGGAGATGTTGAAGTCCTCGTTGAGCCCGGCCTCGCTGGCGGTCGCGACCACGATCCCGTCGGCGATGTCGTCGACGTGCGTGAGCGTGCGCGTGTGCTCGCCGGTGCCGAAGATCGGCAGCGGGCGCAGGCGCCGCAGCGACTTGCGGATCAGGTCAGGAACCGCGTGGGCGATTCCCGGCTCGTTCTCCGGCATCTCGCCCGGCCCGTACGCGTTGAACGGCCGGCAGATCGTGAACGGCAGGCCGTGCTCGGCGTGCGCGGCGCGGCAGTAGACCTCGCCGGTCAGCTTCGAGAAGCCGTAGGCCGACGTCGGCGTCGGGCACTCCGGCAGGTAGTCCTCGCGCGTCGGGTACTGCGACGCGTTCTCGAACACCATCGAGCTGGACACGTACGTGAAGCGCTCCACGTCCTCGTCCAGCGCCGCCCGGAAGACGCCGTTGTAGAGCGCGTTGTTGACCTCGGTGAGCGTGTACGGGAGCTTGTGGAAGTTCGCGATCCCGCCGACGATCGCCGCCAGGTGGATGACGTGCGTGCAGCCGCGCATCGCTCGGCGCGCCTCGTCGAGCTCGCGCAGGTCGCCGCGGTGGACCTCGCAGCCCTCGCGCATCCAGTCCGGCGCGTCGCGCTGGTCGGACACGCGCACTTCGAAGTCGGGGTCGCGCAGCAGCCGGCGGACGACCGCGGCGCCGATCGTGCCGGCGCCGCCGGTGACGAGGACGCGGCTCATGCCTGCAGCGCGGCCAGCTCGGCGACGTACGCGAACACCTGCGCCGTGCCGAGCGCGTTCCACGGATCGACGACGAGGCAGTTCTCGCCCGCCGCCTCGGCGATCGAGCGCAGCGCCTCCGGCGTGGAGTACGCGCTGTGGTTGGTCGCCACGATCACCACGTCGGCGCCGGTCACGGCCTCCTCGAAGCTCGCGGTCGGCGTCGCGACGACCGGGTCGTGCACCGCGACGTCGGCCAGCTCGCGTTCGAGCAGCCGGATCAGCTTGTGCGAGAGCGAGTCGCGCTCGTCGTCGGTGTCGCGCTTGAACGCGAGGCCGAGCACGGCGACCCGGCGCTCGCGCAGCGTCCCGCCGACGCGGCGCTTGATCCCGTCGACCAGGAACAGCGGCACCGTCTCGTGCACGCGCGAGACCGCGAGCAGCATGCCGGGAGCGCTCGAGCGCTCCTCCGAGAACGCGAAGTCCTTGCGCAGGCAGGTGCCCGCGGTCAGCCCCGGCCGCGCCATCCCGCCGCGCGGGTAGTCGCGGTTGATCAGCTCGATCACGTCGAACACGTTCGCGCCGTGGCGCTCGCAGTCCATCATCAGCAGATTCGGCAGCGCGAACGTCGCGTAGCGCAGGATGTTGGTCCAGATCTTCGCCAGCTCGGCCTGCACCGGCGTGGTCTGCACGATCGGGGCGCCGAGCGGCTCGAACAGCCGCGCCGCGCGCTCGCCGGACTCCTCGCCGACGCCGCCGACGATGCACGGCAGCGTGCCGATCTCCTCCATGAACCGGTCGGCCGCGATCCGCTCGGGCACGTGCGCGACGAACAGATCCTCGCCGACCCGGAACCCGCGGTGCTTCTCGAGGTACCCGGCGACGAAGTCGGTCGTGCCCGGCGCCACCGTCGAGCGCAGGACGAGCAGCTGCTCGGGGCGCACGAGCGGCAGCAGGTCGTCCAGCACCGCCCGGATCGCGCCCATGTCGATCTCGATGTGCGAGAGCGCGGGCGTGCCGAGCGTGAGCACGATCGCGTCCGCCTGCGCGGCGTCCGCGGCGCGCGCGGACAGCGTCAGGTCGACGCGCGCCAGCACCTCGTCGGTGCCGGGTTCCTTGAACGGCATCCGCTTCTCGCCGATCGCGGCCAGGCGCTCGCGGTCGGCGTCGACGCCCAGGACGGAGAACCCGGCGTCCGCGAAGCTCAGCGCGAGCGGCAGGCCGATGCGGCCCAGGCCGATGATCGAGACGTCATAGCGCATGTGAAGGCAAGGAGGCTACTAACGGCGGCGGTACAGCATGTCGTACGGCGTGAGCGCCTCGAGCGGCTCGTACCGATCGCCCAGCACGGCCTCGATGGCCGGACGTCCCGCCGCCATGTCGCGGATCTCCACGAGGATGAAGCGCGGTGCGTGGCGGTCGAAGTCGAGCCCCTGCAGCACCTGCGGCTCGAACCCTTCGACGTCCAGCGACAGCAGATCCACGTCGCGCACGCCCGCCTCGTCCAGGACCGACGTGAGCGAACGTGCGGCGACGGCGAACTCGTGCTCAGGCTCCTCCTGGCCGAGCCGGTGCGCGTCGGCCACCCATTCGCGGTCGGCCTCCGCGGAGTCGCGAAAGCCGGTCACCGTCGTCATCAATCCGGCGTAGCGCAGCGTGATCGTCTGGCCGGGGACGTCCTCGGCGACCAGCGCACAGTTGAACACGCGCGACCCGGGCCGTTCGCGAACGGCTTCGCGGTACAGCTCGGGCACCGGCTCCACCAGCACGCCGCGCCACTTGCGGGCCCGCTCGAGCCAGTACGTGTTCGACTGCTCATAGCCGTCGTTGGCGCCGGCTTCGACGAAGACCCCGGCGTCGAAGTCCACGTACCGCTGGAGCTTGGCGTCCAGATCGAGCAGCGCCGGCCGGGAGCGCGAGAAGTCGCCGCGCGCTTCGAGGGCGTGGCGGCGGCGCCGGGACAGCGCCCGCCGTGCGCGCCACACCGAACGGCGCAGCGGCGCGGGTAGGGCTGCCAGGGCCCGGACGACCCATGCGCGCCAGGGCTGCGTGACCATCAGTTGCCGTGCGTGCGCGACGCGAGGTATTGACGTGCGAAGCCGGCCACGAAGCGCGGGTTGTAGCGCATATAGCGACGCCAGAGCCGGCGCGGCTCCTGGGCGAGCCGGAACAGCCACTCCAGCCCGCAGCGCTGCATCAGCGGCGGCGCCTGGGGCACGAGGCCGGCGTGGAAGTCGAACGCGGCGCCGACGCCGACGAGGACGGGCGCGGACAGCCGGTCGCGCATCCGCGCCATCCACTTCTCCTGCTTGGGCACGCCGATGCCGACCCAGACGACGTCGGCGCCCGAGGCGTCGATGTCGGCGGCGATCGCCGCTTCCTCGGCGTCCGTCAACTCGCGGAACGGCGGCGCGTAGCCGCCCACGATCTGCAGCCCGGGGTGGCGCAGGCGCAGGGTGCGGGCGAGCTCCGCGAGCGCGCCCGGGTTGCGGCCGCCGTACAGGTAGAAGCGTGTGCCCCGGGCGGCGGCGTGAGCGCACGCGCGGTCCATGAGCTCCGGCCCGTAGACGCGGTCGCTGAGACCGTGGCCGAGCAGGTTCAGCGCCCACACGAGCGGCTGTCCGTCGGGGACCGTGAAGTCCGCGCCTGAGACCGCGGCGCGAAGCTCCGGATCCTCCTGGCAGGCCATCACCGTGTGCACCGCGGCGACGCAGATGTACGCCCGGCTGTCCGCGGCGATCGCCTCGTCGATCCACTCGAGCGTCCGCGCGTAGTCGGTGAGCGCGAGATCGACGCCGAGCACGGCCTGCGTCGGCATCGCCTGAGCGCCGACCACTGGGACGGGCCGTGTGACGCGCGGTTGCGTGAGCGGTGAGGTCATCTCGGGCGGGCGCCGTTCATCTCAGGCGCTATAACGCGGATCGCGCGGCGAAGTCGCGCGGATCAGGGCGACATCGTAGGGGACGCGCCGGGCGGAGCTGGGATGGCGGCTGCAGGGCGCTCGTCAGACTGACCGGCAATGGAGGTCGATATCGACAACCCGGAGCCCGATCTCCTGGACTCGCCCGAGGCCGGCGGCGTCGCGATCCGCGGCGTGCTGGTCCGGACGGTGCTGTTCGCCGCCGGGCTGATCGTGAGCCTCATCACGGTGCCGTTTCTGGTGCGCCATCTCGGCCCGGTCGAGTGGGGCTACTACGTCAGCGTCACCGCCATCGTGGCCGTGATCGCCGGCATCACCGAGGGCGGCCTGACCAATCTCGGCATCCGCTACTACTCGACCGAGCACGATCCCGTGGCGCGCGGGGAGATCGTGCGCAACCTGATCGGGGTGCGGCTCGTCGCCACGACCGTGGCGATCGCGCTCGTGACCGCGGTCGCCGCGCTGGCCGGCGCCGCCCGTGAGATCGTGCTCGGGCTGCCGTTGTTCGGTCTCGGCACGGTGCTCACGATGATGTTCTCGACCTACGCCGTGCCGCTGCAGGCGCAGCTTCGACTCGGGCTCACCGCCGGATTGGAGTTCGCGCGGCAGACGGCCAACGCCGTCGGCACGATCGCGTTGATCGTCGCCGGAGCCGGTCTCTACGCGTTCTTCGGCTACTGGGCGGTGGTCTGCGGCGGGATCACCGTCGTCACGGCGCTGATCGTCCGGCGCACGATCCCGATCCTGCCCGGCTTTGACTGGCCGACCTGGCGACGGTTCCTGGGAGACGCCGTCGCGTACGGCGTCGCGTCGGCCGCGGGACTGGTCTATTTCCGGATGGGCGCGTCCCTGATGACGTTCCTGTCGACCGACCTCGAGACCGGCTACTTCGGCGTGGCGTTCCGCGTCCTCGAGACCGGCGCGATGGTGCCCTGGCTGCTCGTGACGTCGGTGTTCCCGATCCTCGCTCGAGCCGCGACCACGGATCGTTCGCGGCTGCGCTACGCCACCCAGCGGGTCGTGGAGGTCGGGTTGATCGTCGGCGTGGCGATGACGCTCGTGCTGGTCGTGGGCGCGAAGCCCGTGATCCAGGTGATCGGCGGGGCGGAGTTCCGCGACGCGGTTCCGGTGTTGCGCGTTCAGGGCCTCGTGCTGATCGCGACGGTCTTCGTGTCGACGTGGTCGCTGCTCCTGCTCTCGCTCGACGAGCAGCGGATCCTGCTGGCGATCAACGGCAGCGCGGTGGTGCTCACGTTCGCCGCGGCGTTCGTGCTGATTCCCCCGCTCGGTGCCATCGGCGGCTCGCTCGACGTCCTGCTGGCGGAGGTGCTGGTCGCCGTCTCGTTCGTCGTCGTGCTGTGGCGACGACATCCGGACGTGGCGCCCGACCTGCGGCCGCTGTGGCGGATCGCCGTCGCGGCGCTCGTCGCGGCCGCCGCCTCGCTGCCCTTCGGCGACGTGATCGCGACCGCCGTCGCGGTGGTCGTCTACGCACTGCTCCTGCTCGCCCTGCGCGCGATTCCGATGGAGTTGTGGGACGCGCTGCGTCGCTCGCGCTGAGCTACGGTGTCGGGCCGTGCTTGACCCACGCATGCTGCGTCTCTTCGACCGTCTCCGCGTTCGGCTCGGCGTCGACCGCTGGCGTGACCCCAACACGGGTCAGGTCGTCGGTGCGCTGTCGGCGCGCGAGGCGGTGGCGTCCGGGTGGGCGACGATCGGCCGCAACACCTACGGTGGGGTGACGATCCACGTCGGGGCCGGAGACACGGGGCGCGTGCGGATCGGAGCGTTCTGCTCGTTCGCTCGCGACGTGGAGCTGATGGCGGGCGGCGCGCATCGGATGGATTGGATCTCGACGTTCCCGTTTCGCCCGTTCTGGCTCATGGAGGGCTACGACCGGGATGGGCACCCCGCACCCGGGCGCGGGATCGTGATCGGCAACGACGTGTGGTGCGGTGCCGGCGCCACGATCCTCGACGGCGTCACGATCGGCGACGGCGCCGTGATCGGCGCGCGAGCGGTCGTCACCAAGGACGTGCGCCCGTACGCGTTTGTGGGCGGCAACCCGGCGCGCGAGATCCGCCGGCGCTTCAGCGACGCCCAGATCGACGGCCTGCTGGCGACCGCGTGGTGGGACTGGTCCGACGACGTGATCAAGGAGCGCGTGCCGCTGCTGACCAGCGGCGACGTGGACGGCTTCCTGAGGCGGTACGGACCCTCGTGAAGCCGCGTGTGGTCATCCTGCGTGGGCACAACGCCAACGTGTGGGAGCTGCGCATCTGGTCGCGGCTCACCGCCGAGTTCGACGTGCGCGTGCTGGTCACCGGGTCAAACCTGCACGAGGTCGGGGATCCGGGCATCGAGGTCGTGCACGTCGCCACCCCGCGGGACACGCTGCCCGGCGGTCGCGCGGCGGGCGCCGCGGCGTACGTGATCGGCGAGCGCTACCGCGACCTCGAGCGTCATCTGGCCGGCGCCGACATCGTGCACGCGGCCGAGATCGGCACGTGGTTCAGCGCGCAGGCGGCCAACGCCAAGGGCACCGCCAAGCTGGTGCTGACGGTGTGGGAGACGCTGCCCTGGCGCTCGACGTTCCGCTGGCCGCGCGAGCGGCGCTACCGGCGCGACGTGCTCGGCGCGCTTGACCTGTGCCTCGCGACGACGGGTCGCGCGCGCGACGGGCTGCTGCTCGAAGGCGTGCCGGCGGACCGCGTCGAGGTCTGTCCGCCCGGCGTCGACGTGGCGCGCTTCGCGACGGCCGAGCCGGCGCCGGCCACCGGCGAGCACCTCGTGCTGTCGGCGGGTCGGCTGGTCTGGGAGAAGGGCCATCAGGACGCGATCCGGGCCGTCGCCGCGCTGCGCGCCGGGTTGTTCGGCGCGCCCCGCACCGACGTCCGGCTGGTGATCGTGGGATCGGGGCCGGAAGAGGCGAAGCTGCGACGCTACGCCGAGGAGCTTCAGGCACCGGTCGAGTTTCGTGCGCACGTGCCGTACGACGAGATGCCGGGTCTGCACCGATCGGCGTCCGCGCTCGTGCTGGCGTCGCTGCCGACCAAGACCTGGGAGGAACAGTTCGGGATGGTGCTTGCGGAGGCGATGGCGGCGGGAACGCCGATCGTGGCGTGCGATTCGGGCGCGATCCCCGAAGTCCTGGCCGGGCAGGGAACGCTCGTCCCGGCCGGGCATTGGCGTGGGATCGCGGAGGCGCTCGCCGCCGGGCCGTTGAGCGGACCCCCGGGGCGGCGCGTCGCCTACAGCGCCGAGCGTCTGGACGAGTTCTCGCTCGATCGCGCCGCCGAGCGCATCGCGGCGACGTACCGGCGGGTGCTATGAGCAAGCCGGCCGGCTACTACGCCGAGGCGCGTGCCGATCTGGTGGCCGAGTTGCCGCGTCCGCTCGGGCGCGTGCTCGACGTCGGCTGCGGCGAAGGCAACGTGGGCCGCGCACTGCGCGCCGCGGGTGCCGCGGAGGTGCACGGGATCGAAGTGATGCCGGCCGCCGCGGCGCAGGCGCGTGAGTCGCTCGACAGCGTCTTCGCGGGGACCGTCGAGGCCGCGCTGGAATCGGACACCCTGCCGGACGGCTTCGACACGGTCTGCTGCTACGACGTGCTGGAGCATCTGGTCGACCCGGCGATCGTCCTGCGCGGCCTGCGCGCGCGCACCGTCACGGGTGGCCACCTGCACATCTCGATCCCGAACGCCCGTCACTTCTCGCTCGTCTACGACCTGGTGGTGCGCGGCACGTTCGGGTACGCCGAGTACGGGCACCGCGACGCCACCCATCTGCACTGGGTCACCCGGCGCGACCTCGTGGCGCTGGTGGAGTCCACCGGCTGGCGGGTGCTGCGGGTGGCCGGCGACGTGGCCGGCGGCCGCAACGCGCAGGCCGATCGCCT
The DNA here is from genome assembly GCA_035555675.1 of Solirubrobacter sp. Taxonomy (GTDB): domain Bacteria; phylum Actinomycetota; class Thermoleophilia; order Solirubrobacterales; family Solirubrobacteraceae; genus Solirubrobacter. The sequence continues at coordinate 40,639 of DATMGH010000156.1, forward strand.
GACCCGCGGGAAGGCGCGCGAGTTCCTGGCGCTGCAGTGGCGCCTGCTGGCCACGACCGCGTAGGCCATGGCCGCCTGGTGGATCTGCGTCCTCAACTGGAACGCGCGTGAGGACACGTTGCGCTGCCTGGCGTCGCTGCGCGGCGCCGGCGCGGCGGGCGTGGTCGTCGCCGACAACGGGTCGGCGGACGGCAGCGTGGACGCGATCCGGGCGGCGTACCCGGACGTGGACCTGATCGCCAACGGCGCCAACCTCGGCTACAGCGGCGGCAACAACGCGGCGATCCGGCACGCGCTCGCGCGCGGCGCGGACTGGGTGGTGCTGCTCAACAACGACGCCGAGCTCGAGCCGGGCGCGCTGGCGGCGCTCGCGGCGGCGCCGGAGGCCGGCGTGCTGGCGGGCAAGCTGCTGTTCCCCGACGGTCGCGTGCAGTGGGCGGGGCAGCGGCTGGATCTGCGCACCGGCTACTCCGGGCGTCCGGCCGGCTTCGGGCAGCCCGACGGACCCGAGTTCAGCGTCGCCGGCCCGGTGCCGCGCGCGGTCGGGGCGCTGATGGCGGTCTCGCGCCCCGCGATCGAGGCCGTCGGGCTGCTCGACGACGACCTGTTCGCCTACGTCGAGGACGTCGACTGGTGCCTGCGCATCCGCGCCGCCGGGTTCGCCTGCCGGTTCGTCCCCGAGGCACGCGCCCGCCACCGGCTCGCCGGCTCGACCGGGGGCGCGGCGGCCTCGACCACCACGATGTACTACGGCACCCGCAACACGATCGTCGTCTGCGAGCGCCGCCGTCCGTTCGGCCCGATCCGCACGGCGTTGCGGCGGGCGACCATCGCGGGCAGCTTCCTGGCCCGCGCGGTCCTCGTCCAGCGCAGCGCTCCGGCGGTGCGTGCCGTACTGGCCGGCTGGGCGGACGCGCGGGCCGGCCGCCTGGGCCCGCGCTAGCCTGCGCCGCCATATGCCGTCCTTGCTCCGCGACCGCCTGCTGACCGCCGCCGACACGTGGGAGCGCCACCTCGTCGTCGCCGACCTCGCGGGCGCGCCCCGCCAGGTGGTCGACGTCGGCGGCCTGCCCGGCCAGCTGAAGGCGTTCCTGCCGGGCGCCTGCGTGCTGGCGGCGAACATCGCGCCACCCGCCGATCTGCTGGTCGACCCGGACGGGCTGCCGTTCAAAGACGCGACGATCGAGGTCGTGACGAGCCTCGACGCGCTCGAGCACGTCCCGCCCGCGCACCGCGCCGGCTTCGTCGCCGAGCTGCTGCGGGTGACCGGCCGCCGCCTGATCCTCTGCTGCCCGTTCGGCACACCCGAGCACGCGGCCGCGGAGCGGGAGATCGCCGCCTGGTACGAGGACGTCGCCGGCGAGCCGCATCCGTGGCTGGCCGAGCACCTCGCCAACGGGCTGCCGACGCAGGAGGAGCTCGAGGCGTGCTTCGGGCCTGGGGCGACGTACCGCTACCACGGGGACTTCCGCGTCACCAACGCGCAGTTCAAGGAGATCGTCGGCGCGCGCATGCGGCCTCGTCCCGGCAGCGCCTGGCGTTTCGTCAGCCACCGCGTCGCGCACCGTCCGGACACGCGGCTGAGCGAGACGCCGACGCCCTACTCGAACCGCGTCTTCGTGGTCGTCGACCGCGCGGCCTCGTAGACCGCGAACGTCCGGCGCGCCGTCGCCGCCCACGTGTAGCGCGCCGCGCGTTCGAGCCCGGGCGCGCGGCGGCGCTCGACCTCGCCGCCGCCCGCGGCCAGCGCGGCCAGCGCCGCGCCGGTGCCGTCGGCGTCGCCCGGATCGAACCACGCCGCAGCCTCGCCGGCGACCTCGCGCAGGACCGGGATGTCCGCGGCCGCGACCGGGACGCCGCGGAGCATCGCCTCCAGCACGGGCAGCCCGAAGCCCTCGTGGCGCGTCGCGGTGACGTAGCCGCGCGCCGCCGCGTAGAGATCCTCGAGCGTACCGGCGTCGACCGCGCCGTAGAGCCGCACGTCGCCGGTGACGCCACGCTCGGCGACGCGTCCGGCGAGCGCTTCGGTGTCGTGACCGGCGATGGCCAGGAGCGGCCGTTGCGCCGGGGCGATGGCCGCCAGCCCGGCCAGCAGCGCGTCGTGGTTCTTGTGCGGGACGTTCGTGCCGACCGCCAGCAGCAGCGGTCGCCCGCCGGTGTCGATCGGGCGCGGCGTGCGCGCGGGCGGTGGATGCGCGCCGTGGGCGATGACCGCGATCCGCTCGCGCGGAAGCCGCAGCTCGGCAACGATCTCCGCGCGTGACGCTTCGGTGGCCGTGATCACGCGGTGCGCGCGCCGGGCCGCGGGCACGAGCACGGCGTCGGTGCCGAGCCGGGGGACGCGGCCGACGAGATCCTCCTGGCGCCGGTACATGAGGTCGTGCAGGGTCAGCACGCGCGCGAAGGGCCCCCACGCGGGCCCGAGGTTCGCGGGCGAGTGCAGGACGTCGACGCGCGCGGCGGCCGCGGCCCGCGCGAGCCCGATGGCCTCCCCGTACGCCCACGGTGCCGCCCGGCGCGCCCAGACGCGCCGCAGCACCACCGCGCGGTCGGCGGCGTCCGCCCACCAGCCTGGGCCG
>DATMGH010000157.1:0-32952 GCA_035555675.1 Solirubrobacter sp.
CGTTCGCGATCGCGGCCGGGCCCGGGACGGTGTGGACGGCGCTGGTGGTCGACGCCACGCGCGACGGGGCGTGGTGGCGGCTGCCGTTTCCCGCCGGCTTCGACGGCGGCGACGCCAAGGACTTCCTCACCTGGCTGGCGCCGTACGCGGCGCTCGTCACCGTCGTCCTCGGCGCCCGCGCCCGCGCCACGCTCGGGCTCTGCGTCCTCGGCGCCGGGACCGCCGTCTACTACGCCTCCCGCGCCGACCTCGAGCACGCGCAGACGCTCCTGATCACCACCGCCGCCCTCGCCGCGCTGATCAAGCCGAAGCCGTTCGGCGTCGCCACGCTCGCGCTGCTGCTGGCCATCGGCACCGCCAACCGCGCCAGCGCCCTGCTCCGCCCGCCGCGGCTGGCACCGTTCGCGGGCGTGGAGGTCCCGCCGCGCGACGCCGCCGCGCTCACCCAGCTCGTCGCCGCCGTCGACCGGCTCGTCCCCCCGGGCGAACCGATCTACGTCGCCCCCCGCCGCTCCGACCTCGTCACGTTCAGCAACCCGCTCATCCACTACCTCACGCACCGCCCCAACGTCCTGCACCGCGACGTGCTGCTCCAGGCCAAGCCGGACGAGCAGCGCACCATCGTCGCCGCGCTGCAGCGCGCCCAGCCCAAGGTGATCGTCCGCTGGACCGCCCCCGAGTCCGCCACGCCGGAGCCGAACCGCCGCGGCCGCCCGAGTGGCTCGACCGCCCTCGACGACTACATCGACGCGACCTACCAGCGCCACGCCCGCTTCGGCGACTACGACGTGCTCACTCGTCGGCCAGCGCCGCGCTGAGGCCCCGCCGCGCCAACGCCCGCGCCGGCACCAGCGACGCGACCCCGGCGAGCGCCGCCCCCGCGACCACGGCCGCCCCGGCGACCGCCACCAGCGCGACCGGCAACGCCCCCGCGAACAGCGCGCTCCCGAGCAGCCCAGCCGCGCCGCCCGCGACCGCGCCCACCACGCCGACGGCACACCCCTCGAGCACGATCACCCGCCCGAGCGCCCGCTCGTCCCAGCCGCTCGCCCGCAGCACGGCGAGCTCCGCCGCCCGCTCGCGCACGTTCAGGAACAGGACGTCCGCCACCGCCGCGCTCGCGAGCGCCACGATCGCGACCACCGCCGCGACGTCCGTCCCGCGCACCCGCACGGAGACCGCGCTCCCGAGCAGGCTGCCGACGAGCACGCCCCGGAACGCGATCGTCGCCGCCAGCAGCAGCGTCAGCGCGGCCACCCCGATCGCGACGCTCAGCGCGCCGAGCGCGCTCCGCCCCGGCAGCCGCAGCGCGTTCGCCACCGCCAGCGACGTGACGCCGCGCACGCGCACCCGATGCGCTCCGGCCTGCACCGGCGGGCGCAGCGCGTCGATCGGCCGGGCGCGCGCCGCGACCGCCGCCGGCCCGATCCCGGCGAGCACGGCCAGCAGCACGGCCGCCGGCACCGCGACCGCGGCGCGCCCCACGCCGACGGACACGTCCAGCACGGCACCCAGCCCCAGCGCGACCACCGCGCCGGCGACGCCCGCCGCCACGCCCACGACCGCCAGCTCGAGCAGCACACCGCCGAACAGCGGCCCCGCCGTCCACCCCACGGCCGACAGCACCCCGAGCTCCGCCCGCCGCGTCCGCACCGCGGCGCTGGCCGCGTTGCCCACGAACAGCGCGCACACGACCAGGATCAGCGCGAACAGGATCACGCTCTTGCGGTCGATCGCGGTCAGGATCGCCACGCCGACGCCCTTCTTGAGCCAGTTCTCGGACAACCGCAGCGCCGGCCGCCCGTGCGTCCCCGCCGCCAGGAAGACCCGCTGCGGCGCGGGGGAGGACCCCAGCGTGACGTCGACGTCGAGCCCGGTCCGCCGCGTGATCGCCTCCGCCGCGCGCCGCACCCGCTCGCGCGAGACGTCGTCAGCCCCGCGCACGCCCGCGACCCGCACGCGGATCGCGCCGATCGGCGCCGCCGCCAGCGGCGGGTCGTAGTGCGGCGCGCGGAACCGCCCCAGCGACCGCAGGTTCGTGAGCAGCAGCGGCGGGGAGCCGAGGTAGCCGGCGAGGTTGCCGCTCGGCAGCAGCGGCCGGCCGCCCAGCGCGCGCCGGCTGGCGGCGTCCGCGCCGGGCAGCGCGGGCGTGCGGTAGACGTCCAGCGGCGCGCGCCGCGGATCGTCGAAGCCGGGCAGCCGCGCGGCGTCGAAGCGCCCGACCACGTTCAGCCCCGCGAACACCTGGCCGATCTGCGCGGCCCCGGCGCCGACGTGCGCCGTCACGCGCCGGAACTGCCGGTCGTCGGCGCTCAGGGGGACGAGTGCGTAGCCGCTCCCGCTCGCGGTGCGCCAGGTCTCCTCCGGGTCGTTGCGCACCGGCCGCGGGCGTAGCGTCCCGTCGGGTGCGACGTCGAGCGTGGGCGGCGCGAGCGACCAGAAGTTGGTCACCACGCTGTCGTCCACCGACCCGGAGACGACACGGCCGACGCCGAGCCGCCGTCCCGGCAGCCGGTTCAGCCACGCGCGCAGCGCGTCGCCGGTCAGCCGCGTCCGCTCGAGCCGCCGTGCGGCCGCGTCCGGCAGGCGTTCGATCGTCACGACCGTGGCCTCGTCCGCGTAGGCGCGGGTGGCGGCCAGGACCGGGACCTCCGGGAGGAACCCGGACGTCGGCCGGTCGCCCTCCCGCAGGTAGCGTCCCGACACGACCGCGGCGGACAGGCCGCTGAGCTTCGCCTCCTGCTCGGGGTCGATCGCGGCCAGGACGTACGGCCGCGGCGTCGGCAGCAGCGCGCCGACGCGGCCGGGCGGGAAGCCCTGGGCGCCCTCGCCCTCCAGCCCGGTCGCGCGCGACCAGCACTGCAGGTTGCCCCGGAACGGCCCGGTGCGCCAGCCGCCCCCGGGGCCGGTGTCGAAGGGGCCGGACGGCGCCCACTCCTGGTAGTCGCTCGCGCAGACCGGCCGCACGCCGTCGAGGCGCGGCGCGTAGTTCGTGGGATCGTCGACGCGGCCGGCGTCGCGCGGCGGCGCCAGCGAGCGATCGGTCACCCAGACGTACGCGGGCGCGTCCTGGCGGCGCGTCAGCCCGCGGTCGCTGACCCGCTCCACGCGCAGGCGCACGAGCGCGGGGGAGCCGGCGGTCTCCGCGGTCACGTCCACGTGCGCGATCGCGTCGGGCAGCGTGGCGCCGACGATCGCGATCGGCGCCGCGACCGCGACGCCGGGCGTCCTGAGCACCGTGCGCCACTGGGCGACGCTGATCCCACCGCCGGCCGCGACCGCCCCCGGCCGCACCAGCGCGCGCTCGCGCTCGAGCCCGGTCCGCGCGCCCCGCGGCCGCACGAGCAGGTCATACGCCGTGCGGAAGCTGCGCCCGACCTCGCCGCGCACCTCGAGCCGCTGCGACGCCGACGTCGCGGTCAGCACCGAGAAGCTCGTCGTGGCCAGGAAGATCCCGGCCGCCAGCGCGGCCGCCCGGCCGCGGCGGTGGCGCAGCTGGGAGGAGACGAGCCGCCACATCAGGCACTCACGCGGCCGTCGAGCAGCGACACGACGCGGTCGCAGCGGGCGGCCAGCCGCGGATCGTGCGTGGCGACGACGATCGTCAGCCCGCGCTCCTCGCGCAACCTCAGCAGCAGGTCGACGATCGCCTCGCCGGTGCGCGAGTCCAGGTTCCCGGTCGGCTCGTCGGCCAGGACCAGCGCCGGGGCGCCGATCAGCGCCCGGGCGACCGCCACCCGCTGCTGCTGGCCGCCGGACAGGCGCGAGGGAAGCGCCGCCTCGCGGCCCGCCAGCCCGACGGCGGCGAGCAGCTCCCGCGCCCGCGCCTCCCGGTCGAACGGCACGCGGTAGGGGAGGACCGGGGCGAGCACGTTCTCGAGCGCCGTGAGCGCCGGGAGCAGGTTGAAGCGCTGGAACACGAAGCCGACACCGCGCCGGAACTCCGCCAGCTCGCGCCGGGACGCCGCCGCCAGGTCGCGCCCGTCCACGTGCACGCGCCCGCCGTCCGGGCGGTCCAACGCGCCGATGAGGTGCAGCAGCGTCGACTTGCCCGAGCCCGACGGGCCGGCCAGCGCGACCGCCTCGCCGGCCTCGACGGTGAGCGACACGCCGTCGACCGCGGCCAGCGACGCGCCGTCGGGCAGCCGGAAACGCCGGACGACGGCGTCCAACGCGATCAGCGGCATGGCCGGAAGTAATACTTGCCCGCATGGTCGTCCGCGTGGTCGTCGTCCTGCTCGCCCTCGCCGGCGCCGGCTACCTCGCCACCCAGGAGCGGGCCGCGCGGGCCGCGGACGCCCTCACCGGCGCCGCGCTGACCACGCCCGACCCGGCCCGGCTGGACGCGTTCGCCGCGCTGCAGCGCGACGCGCAGCACTGGAACCCGGACCGCCAGCCCGCGCTCGACCTCGCGATCGTCGAAGCGCTCGCGGGCCGCAACGCCCAGGCCGCGCGGCGCGCGCAGGCGGTCACGCGCGAGGAGCCCCGCAACGCCCGCGCCTGGACGGTCCTGTGCGCGATCGCGCGCCGCTACGACTCCGGCTTGGCGGCGACCGCCTGCGGGCGGCTGCGCGCGCTCGCCCCGGAGCCGCGCGGCTCCTTGAACCGCAGCACCGGCCGCTCGATGCCGTAGTAGGACGCGGCGGCGATCACCACCGTCCCCGCGATCACCAGCGCCGTGTAGAACGGCCAGCCCCAGAACGGCACCCACAGGCGCGTGTTCAGGAACGCGAACACGAGCGGCTGGTGGTAGAGGAAGATCCCGTAGGAGATCAGCCCGAGCCAGGCCAGCGCGGGCTGCGCGAGCACGCGGGCGGGCAGCGAGCGGCGGCCGTCGTGGAAGACCATCGGGGCCACGAGGAAGAACGCCATCCCGGCGTAGAGCACGTGCTGGACCTGCAGCCCGAACGTCGAGATGTAGGAGAACGGGGAGCGGGGGAGGCCGACGCCCCAGGCGGCGAGCGTGATCAGCCCGAACGCGATCGCCCAGCAGCCGACCGCGCGCTCGGTCGCGAAGCGGACCGCCCACGGCCGCTCGGCCGCCGGCCGGGCGCCGACCCACGCGCTCGCCACGGCCAGCACCAGCCCGCACGCGAACCACGTCCACGTGCCCGGCAGCTGGTTGCCGAACACGGACTCCGGCCGGAAGTGCTTGACCGCCGCCCGCACGGCCACCGCGAGGACGGCGCTGGCGGCGAGGAACAGGAGCTCCAACCGCGCCTGCCGATCCCGGTCGCGGCGCCCGAACAGCCGCGCCATCACCGCCGCGTAAAACGGAAGCAGTACGTAAAACGCCATCTCCACGCTCAGGCTCCAGGCGACGCCGACGCCCTGGATGATCGTCTCCCGGCTCCAGCTCTGCAGCAGGCCGAAGTACACCCACCACTTGTCCGTGAAGACGCCGGGCGTATGCGCGGAGTCGAGCACGCCGAGCACGAGCACCGCGACCCAGTACGCCGGCAGGATCCGCAGCGCGCGGCGGCGGGCGTAGCGGCGGACGCTCGGGCTGTCGCGCCCGTCCAGCCGGGCCGCGACGAACGGCCGGTACAGCAGGAACGCCGACAGCACGAAGAAGATCGCCACGCCGCTGTCGAGCCGCACGGTCCACGCGCCGAGCCAGTGCTCGCGGTTGAATCCGCTCAGCTCGGCCGTGTGCGTGATCACGATCAGCAGCGCGGCGACGGCCCGCAGCGGGTCCAGCAGCGGGAACCGCGGGTTCCCCGGCGGCGGCGCGACGACGTCAGGCGGGCGCGACGGCACGCGGCGAGGATACGCCCAGGCGCGCCGCCAGCAGCAGCGCGGTGAGCGCGAGCGCGGGCAGCTCCCAGTCCCAGTCGAGGCCCGCGTGCAGGCCGAACGCGGCGACCGCGGCGACGGCGCCGGCTGCGGCCGCGCCCTCGGCGCGCAGCGCGTCGCGGGCCGCGAGCACGACCCCGGCGACCAGCGCGGCGAGCGCGAGCAGGCCGAGCACGCCCAGCTCGGCGGCCGTCTCTAGATAGAGCGAGTGCGCGTCGCGCACGACCTCGGCGATCTCGCGCCGGGCGAGCCACTCGGTCGCGAAGCCGCCTGAGCCGACGCCGGCCAGCGGATGGTCGGCGAAGGTGGCCAGCGCCACGCCCCAGTACGCGTAGCGGTTGCTTTGGACCGAGACCAGGCGCTCGGCGCTGGTCGAGCTCGCCGGGCCGGGACGGCCGCTGCCGGCGGCGGCGACCACGGTCGCGACCAGCACGACGCCGAGCGTTCCCAGCGCGAGCGAGCGGGAAAGCACGAGCCGCCGGCCGCGCTGCACGGTCAGCGCCGCCGCCGCGCCGACGGCGAGCAGGACGGCGATCATCGCCACGCCCTGGCCCGTCCCGCCGGCGGCCGTGGTGACGTCCGGCAGCCCGAGCGTCGCCAGCGCGGGGAGCGCCGCGGCCGCGGCGACCAGCAGCGCCGCGCCGCCGCGCCCCGGCACGAGCGCGACGAGCAGCAGCAGGCCCGCCACGGCGGCGCCCAGGGCGCCGCGCGAGAGCGTCAGATAGAGGTCGAGGCCGAGGACCGGCGCGACGCCCGCCGCCGCGGCGCGCAGCGCGGCCGGGCGGGCGTCGTCCGCGATCAGCCCGGCCGCGAGCACCAGCCCGATCGCCGCCAAGGCGCCCTGGCCGTTCCAGTACGTGAGCGGCTGCGCGAGCCGGTCGCCGGCGGCCGGCAGCGCCTGCAGGTCCACCAGCCAGGGGACGAGCCGCTCGGAGAGCCCGTAGACCGCGGCCGCGACCGTCGTCGCCAGCAGCACCGGCTCCACGGAGCGGATGCGCGGGAGGATCAGGGCGGCGCCGACCGCGGCCGTGTAGAGCACGAGCCGCTCGAGGTCCGCGAACGCCGCCCCGGGGACCGGCGCCCAGAGGATCGAGAGCCCGGTCAGCAGCGTCAGCGCGGCGAGACCGCCGAGCAGCAGCCGGCCGCCCGCGGAGCGCGGGAGCGGCCGCTCGGCCACCACGGCCGCGACGGCCAGCAGCAGGCAGGCCAGGATCGCCACGCGCACGCGGGTGACCGCGAAGTAGCCACCGCGGCCGAAAGCCAGCAGCGCGGGCAGGATCAGCAGCGCTGCGGCGGTGAGTCGGCGCATGCGGGCCCGACCTTATCCTCCTCGCCTCGTGCTTCGAGGGCGAATCCTCCCGGCCGCGTTGGCGGCGGTCGCGTTCGCGCTCGCGCTGCTGCAGCGGCCGGGCCTCGCGTCGAGCGACACCAAGATCGACCTGCACGTCGATCCCGGCGGCTTCTTGGCCGACGTCGCCTCGGCGTGGTCGTCGACGGGCGACCTCGGGCACGTCCAGGGCGGGCAGTACGGGGGCTACCTGTTCCCGATGGGCCCGTTCTTCGCGCTCGGGCACTGGCTCGGCGGTGCGCCCTGGCTCGTGCAGCGGCTGTGGCTGGGGCTCCTGCTGGCGCTGGCCGCATGGGGCGCGGTGAAGCTGCTGGAGGAGCTCGGCGGGTCGGCGGTGGCCTGTGGCGTCGCGGGACTTATCGTACTGCTGAATCCGTACGTGGTCGTGTTCAGCGGCCGCACGTCGGTCACGCTGCTCGGCTACGCGGCGCTGCCGTGGCTGCTGGTGTGCGCGCGGCGCGGCGTGCTGCGGGGTGGCTGGGCGTGGCCGGCGGCGTTCGCGCTGATCGTCACCGCGAGCGGCGGCGGGGTGAACGCGGCGGTCACGGCCTGGGTGCTGGTGGGGCCGCTGCTGCTGGTGCTGTACGAGCGCTGGACGGGGCGGGTGCGCTGGGGCGCGGTGTGGGGCTTCGCCTGGCGGACGGGCGTCGCGACCGCGTTCGTGAGCGCGTGGTGGGTGATGCCGCTGCTGGTGCAGTCGCGCTACGGCGTCGACTTCCTGCGCTTCACGGAGCAGCCCGGGACGATCTGGTCGACCACGAGCCTGCCCGAGTCGCTGCGGCTGATGGGCTACTGGATCTCGTACCTGGGGGTCGGGTACGGCGGGATCCTGCGGCCGTACTTCGGGGACGGCGGCGTATTGCTGTTCGCGCTGCCGGTCGTGCTCGCGGGGCTGCTGGTGCCGGCGCTGGCGCTGCTGGGCTTCGCCTGGACGCGACGCGACGCGTACGCGCCGTTCGCGCTGCTGCTGGTGATCGTGGGGCTGATCGTGATGACCGCGGGGTTTCCGGAGGGCACCCCGCTCAGGAGAGCGTCGAACTTTACGTACAACCATGTCGTCGCGGTGCAGTTCCTGCGCACGACGTACAAGGCCGGGCCGCTGGTGGCGTTCGGGGTGGCGATCCTGGCCGGGCTGGGTGCCGCGCGGCTGCCGCGGCGGGCGCTGGTGGGGGTCGCCCTGCTCCTGCCGGTCGTGGCCAGCTGGCCGCTGGTGCGCGGCCGGGCGCTGGACGACCAGCTGCTGTGGAAGCGGATCCCGGCGGCGTGGGAGCAGGCGGCCGAGCACGTGGACGCGCGCGGCGGACGGGCGGTCGTCCTGCCCGGGCAGCTGTACGCGTACTACGACTGGGGCGGGACGATCGACCCGATCCTGCCCGTGCTGGCCGGCACGCCCGTGGCGACGCGCAACGCGGTCGGGTACGCCGACCTGCGCGCGACCGACCTGCTGTGGACGACCGACGCGCTGGTCCAGCAGCGGCGGGCGCTGCCGGGGCAGCTCGGCGGGCTGCTCGACCTGATGGGCGTGCGGACCGTGGTCGCCGGCGCCGACGACGACCCCACGCGCAGCGGCGCGGCGCCGGCGGCCGAGGCGGCGGACGTGCTCGCGGACCTGGGGGCGCCGGCGGCGGGGTGGGGCGCGGCGCACCCGCGTCCGCGGGCGGCGGGGACGCTCGGAGCTCCGGTGCCGCTGCCGCGGGTGCGGGCCTGGGACCGGGAGGGCGCGGGGCTGGTCCGCGTCGAGCCGGAGGCGCCCGCGGTGGTCGTCGACGGGTCCGCGGAGGGGCTGGCGGCGCTGGCGGCGTTCGGGCCGCTGCCGGGCTCGATCGCGTACGCGGCCGACGTGCCCGGGGCGGCGATCCGGGGCGCCCGCTCGGTGGTGATCACGGACTCCAACCGGCGGCGGGTGCTGGTGCCGTCACGGCTGGCCCAGAACGCGGGGCGGGTGCTGGCGGCGTCGGAGGCACCGTCGGTCGACGCGGCGGTGGTCGATCCGTTCGGCGCCGGTCCGGACGCCCAGACCGTGGCGCGCTACTCCGGCATCGCGGGGGTGAGCGCGCCGTCCTCGCCCGGGTTCCCGCAGTTCCCGGAGCACCGGCCGTTCGCGGCGCTCGACGGGGACGTCGCCACGCACTGGCAGGCCGACCGGGCGCTGACGGCCGACCGGCACGAGCTGACGGTGCGGTTCCTGGCGCCGCGCGACGTGGACGCGGTCCGGCTGCTGCCGTACAGCGACAAGGGAGCGCGGGTCAGCGCCGTGGTGATCGCGGGGCGGACGTATCCGGTGCGCGACGGGTGGAACACGCTGCGGCTCGGGCTGCGGGGCGTGGCGTCGCTGAGCGTGCGGATCGTGGTGCCGCGGGATTCGGACGGCACCGGCGGCATCCGCGAGCTGGCGATTCCCGGCGTGCGGGCGACGGAGGCGCTGCGGCCGCCGGTGCTGGCGGAGCGGGCGCTGGGCGGCGCGGGCTCCTCGGCGGCGCTCACGTATCTGTTCCAGCGCACCACGGGGGACGATCCGTTCCGGCGCGATCCGTGGCACGGGTCCTCGTCGGCGGGCCTGGTGCGCGACCGGGGGGACGGCGAGCGCGGGCTGGCGCGCGCGTTCAGCCCGCCGGACGCGCGAGCGTGGACGGTCGACGGCTGGGCGGCGGCCGGCCCGTCCTCGTCGGACTCGGCGCTCGACGCGCTGGCGGGGGTGGACGGGGCGTTCGAGTCCTCGGGGCGGTTCGAGAGCCGGCCGGCGTATCGGGCGTCGAGCGCGTTCGACGGGACCGCTCGGCCCTGGATCGGGGCGTGGGTGCCGGGGCGGGACGTCTGGCTGTCCTGGCGGGTGGCGTCCGCGGTCTCGGTGCGGGCGCTGACGCTGGCGCCGGTCGCGGGCGTCCGGGCGCCGACGCGGGTGCGGCTGGTGGCCGACGGCGTGGCGTCGCCGGAGGTCGCGGTGGGGGCGGGCGGGGCCGTCTCGCTCCCGGTGCCGCTGCGGGGGCGGGCGTTCCGGCTCGAGATCGTGGACGCCGCGTTCGCCCCGGGGACCCCCGGTCGCGTGCGTCAGCGGCGGGCCGTCGGGATCGCGGAGGTGCGGGGCGCGGGGGTCCCGCGCGTGACCGTGCCGCGGGCGGGCGCGCTGCGCGGCGGGTGCTCGGCGGTGACGGGGGTCCTGGGCGGACGGGTCGTGCGGCTGCGCGCGGCGGGGACGATCGCGGCGTTCGACGCCGGCTCGCCGGTGCGCGTCCGGGCCTGCGGGAGCGGGATTCCGTTGCCGGCCGGACCGACGTCGCTGCGCCTGGACCCGGGCGCGCTGTCCCCGTACCTCGTGCGGCTGCGCGCGGGCGCGACGACAGCGGGCGCCGCGGCGCCCGGACGGGTGGTGTCCGAGGGGACCGAGTCGCGCGGGCGCCGCACGGGCATCCGGCTCGACCTGCACGCGCCGGGGCGGCTCGTGCTGGCCGAGAGCTTCAACCGCGGCCGCCGCGCGTCGTGCGACGGCCGCGACCTCGGGCCGCCCTCGCCCGGCGCGGTGTTCGGCACCGCCTGGCGCGTCCCGGCGTCGTGCCGCGCGGTGACCATCACGTTCGCCCCGAACCGTCTGGTCGGTGCGGGCTACGCGGTCTCGGCCGTCGCCGCGGTGGTGCTGCTGCTCGTGCTCGGTCTGGCGTGGCGTCGCCGCGGGAAGCGGCCGGCGGCGCCGCGCGGTGCCACGCCGCCCGTCGCCGCGTCGCCGCCGCGGGCGCTCGCGCTGCCCGCCCGCCGCGCGGCGCTGCTCGCCGTGCCCGTCGCGCTCGCGCTCGGGTTCCTGTTCGCCGCGCGCGGCACGCCGATCTTCTACGCCGCCGCGTTCGTCGTCCTCTGGCGCGGCGTGTCCGAGCGCGCGCTCGCGCTCGGCGGCGGGGCGGTGCTGGCGATCGCGGTGCCACTGCTGACCGTGATCGTCCGCCCGGAGGACCGCGGCGGCTACAACCCGGAGTACTCGATCGATCGCATCGCGGTCCACTGGGTCGCGGTCGCGGGCGTCACGCTGCTCGTGTTCGCGCTCAGTAGGGCCATGGCGCGGATCGGTCCAGCCCGATCCGCTCGGCCCAGCGCCGCCGCCCCGCCAGGATCAGCGCCTTGATCGCCAGGTTGCGCGCGAACCAGGGCAGCTCCGCGAGGTGGCGCACGACGTCGCGGGGCGAGCCGGCCCGGCGCTCGTACTCGGCCAGGCTTCCGGTGCGCCCGCGGTAGCGCCACTCGCGCGACCCGGCGCAGACCGCGAACAGCGCGAGCGTGACGCCGACCGACGAGAACGCGTCGTGCACCAGCATCGTCCCGCCGGGCGCGACGCGGTCGCCCCAGCCGCGCAGGTCCGAGCGGGCCGGCCCGAAGCGATGCGCCCCGTCCACGTACAGCAGCGAGATCGGACCGTCGACGTCCGCGTGCGCCGCGTCGGAGAACCGCCGCACGTGCCGGACCCGGCCGGCGACGCCCGCGGCCGCGAGGTTGGCGCGGAACGCGTCGTGGTCGGCGTCCCCGCGCCCCGCGTCCGCGGCGATCTCCTGCGGTCCGCGGTCGCTGCCGGCGTGCGGATCGATCGCCACGACCGAGCCCGCGGCGAGCGCGAGCACGACCGTCGAACGCCCGCGGAACGAGCCGATCTCGACCGCGGCCCCGGCCGGCCGCGACCGGACGCCGGCGGACCACAGCCGCGCCGCCTGGGCGTCGGTGAGCCAGCCCTCGGCGGGCGCGGCGGCGAGGGCGGCCGCGAACGCGCCGCGGTCGGCGTTCACCGCACCGCCACGGCCCGCCGCCCCGGCGCGAGCCCGATCGCCAGCACGGACAGCGCCCCCGCCGCCTGCAGCCCGAGCACGCAGGCCGCGAACACCAGCAGCGAGTGCGTCCCGATCGCCCCGAGCAGCGCGATCTCTGCCACCGCGACGACCCCCAGCGCCGGCAGGAACGCCACGCGCCCCAGCGCCAGCATGTACTGCACCCCGAGGTACGCCACCGCCAGCAGCGTCATCGCGCACCCGAGCACGAACAGCGCGTCGGCCGCGACCACGGTCTCCGCCCCGAACGCCAGCCGCAGCACGGTCGCCGGCACCAGCGCGTAGACGACGAGCATCGGCACCGCGATCGCCCCGACGACCGCCAGCGCCCGCGCCAGCACCGGCCGCGGGTCGCGCCCGTGACGCGCCGCGCGCGTCGCCTCCGGCAGCAGGTAGAGCCCGATCCCGATCGCCACCCACACGACCGCCTTGGCCGCGACCGCCGCCGCGGCGTACGCGCCGGCGGCGTCCCCGCCGATCTGGCGCTTGACCAGGATCACGTCCACGTTCTGCAGCAGCGCCATCAGGAACAGCCCGAGCACGGCGGGCCACGCGCCACCGACCAGGTCCCGCAGCCGCCGCGCGTCGAACCCCTCGCGCGTGGGCGCGCCGAGGCGCGCGCGCGAGATCCACCAGAGCCCGAACGCGATCGCCGCCAGCGACAGCGGCGTCCCCAGGTACGCGCCGGTCACGCCCAGCCCGAAGGCGACCAGGATCAGCCCGAACACGAGCCGCCCGACCGCTTCGAGCATGATCGACCACGCCACCGGCTTGTAGAGGTGCGCGCCCTGCAGCGCGCCGCGCTCGACCGAGCACAAAAGCCACAGCACCCCGGTCGGCACCACGGCGGCGGCCGCCCACACCTCCGGCACCGAGATCAGGTCCGCGATCGGCTGGCGCAACAGGACGGCGGCGACGCTCAAGGCGAAGCCCGCCAGCAGGAGCTGCCGTCGCCAGCGCGACAGCGTGGCGGCCAGCTGCGGGCCGTCGCCGAGCCGCCCGAGCGCGATCTCCCGCGCCACCGCGACCTGCACCGCGGACCCCGGCACCGACAGGATCACGAACGTCGACACCAGCGCCGCCAGCGACCCGTAGTCGCTCGCGCCCAGCAGCCGCGCGAACAGGACGGTGAACAGCAGCGCGATCGCGTTGTTGGCCATCGTCGCCGCGGCCATCCCGACCGCCTTGAGCGTCTCCGACCGCGCGATCTCCTCGCGCAGCCGCACCACGGGCTTCGCCGCGGTCGCCGCCAGCAGCGAAAGCGTCGAGCGGGCGGTCCGCTCCCAGGTGAACGTCGCGGCCCGCGCGCGCGCCGCGGCGCCCAGCGAGGCGCGCAGCGCGTCGTCGGAGACCAGCCGCTCGACCGCCGCCGTCAGCCCCGGCCCGTCGTCGGCCAGCAGGCCGGTCTCGCCGTCGACGATCGACTCGGCCAGCCCGCCGACCCGCAGCGCCGCGCTCGGCGTCCCGTGCGTCGCCGCCTCCATCACGGTCAGGCACCAGCCCTCGGCCGACGACGCGGTCACGTTCACCCACGCCCGCGCGTAGAGCGCGGCCTTCTCGGCTTCGGACACGTGGCCGTGCAGCACGACCCGGGAACCGAGCCCGCGCGCCGCGATCGCCGCCTCCAGCTCGGCTCGGTGGTCGCCTTCGCCGGCGACGTCGAGCACGACGTCCGGGAGCGCTTCGACCACGTCCAGCAGCAGCTCGATCCGCTTGTAGCGCTTCAGCCGCCCCAGGTACAGCAGCCGGGGCGACGCGGAGCGGGCCGCGTCGGACGCGTGCGGCTCGACGCCCAGGTACGCCACGTGCACGTCGGGCAGGCCGAGCGCGGTGAGGTCCGCCTTGGCCGCTTCGGAGATCGTCAGCACGGGCGCGCCGCCGTAGAGCAGCTTCAGCGGCAGCGTCTCGGCGACCAGCGCCGCGACCGCTCCCGGGCGCCCGAGCTCGGCGACGTAGTGGTCGCGGTGCACGTGGTGCACGAGCGTCACCCGCGGCGTCCGGCACCACAGCGGCGTCAGGAACGTGATCCCGTTGACCACCTCGAGCACGACGTCGGCGTCGGCGGCGAGCCCGCGCCGGACCGCCCACGCCGCACGCGGGAAGACCGTGATCCGGGAGCCCATGCGGTGCAGCTCGAGCCCCGGTGCGGGACGCGAGACCGGCTCCGCTCCGGGGTACGTCCCCGCGACGACCGTGACCCGGTGCCCCCACTCGAGCCAGTGCGCCACCTGCCCGTAGAGGTTCGCGCCGGTTCCGCCGCCCTGGGGATGCGTCCAGTCGCGGTCGGTGAGGAGCAGGATGTGCCGCATCGCGGCCCCCGACCGTAGCCGACGGCACGTCTAGACTGCCCCGCTCATGCCGCACTCGAGGCCCGTAGTCGCGATCGCCGCGGCGATCCTCGCGCTCACGCCGTCCGCCGCCCTTGCTCAGGGCGCCGGGGACGACCAGTACTCGGACCCGTTCGGCTCCGAGGAGGCGACGCCGGCGGCCACGGCGACGCCGCGCCCCGCAACGACGCCCGCGCCCGCGACGACCGCCCCGGCCCCCGCGGCCCCCGCACCGGTCACCGCCGCGCCGGCGCCCACGCGTCCGACGCTCCCGTACACGGGCGCGGAGGGCTGGATCACCGGCGGCGCCGGCGTGCTGCTGCTGGGTGCCGGCCTGACGCTTCGCGCGCGGCTCCGTGACTGAGCTGACGGACGGCCCAGAGGCGACCGAGGCCGCGGGCGCGCGCCTGGCCGCCACGCTCGAGCCCGGCGACGTGGTGCTCGTCTCCGGGGACCTGGGGGCGGGGAAGACCACGTTCGTGCGCGGCGCCCTGCGGCACCTCGGCGTGCAGGGGCCGGTCACCTCGCCGACGTTCGTGGTCGGTCATCTGCATGACGGCGCCCGCGGGCCGCTCGCACACCTGGACCTTTATAGGCTCGCCGGGATGCACGGCGAGGATCCGGGGTTGCTCGACCCGTTCTTCAGCGACGACACGATCGCGTTCGTCGAGTGGCCGGAGCAGGCCGAGGACGCGTTCCCGGCCGGCCGGGTGGCCGCGCGGGTGACGCTCGCGCACGCGGGCGGCGACCGGCGCACGATCGAGATCGCCCGGTGAAGCGCGCGGTCCTCGGGATCGACACCGCCACGCCGGCGACGTCGGTGGCCGTGCTCGTCCCGGGCGAGCGCGAGGTCGAGCGGCGCGACGACCCCGCCGCGGGTGAGCGGCCGCGCCACGCCGAGACGCTGCTGGTCCTGATCGAGGAGGCGCTCGCGGAGGCGGAGGTGACGTGGGACGACGTCGAGCGCATCTGCGTCGGCACCGGCCCGGGCGGCTTCACCGGGCTGCGGCTCGGGATCTCGACCGCCCGCGCGCTCGCGCAGGCGCGCGACCTCCCGCTCGTCGGCGTCTCGAGCCTCGAAGCGCTCGCGCGCGGGGCCGAGCCGGCCGGCCACGGTCTCGTGCTGGCCGTGCTCGACGCGCGCCGGGGCGAAGTCTTCGTCGCCGGCTACCGCGACGGGCGGGAGACGCTCGAGCCGACCGCGATCGCTCCGGCCGAGCTCGCCGAGCGCAGCCCGGGTCCGGCCCTGGCCGTGGGCGACGGAGCGGTACGCTTTCGGACGGAGCTCGAACGAGCCGGAGCGACGGTGCCGGCCGACACCTCCCGCGCCCACCGCGTCAGCGCGCTGATGATCTGCCGGCTGGGGCGGGCACGGGAGCCGGTCGACCGCGACGCCCTGCTACCGGACTACCGTCGCGAGCCGGACGCCGTCCCGCCGCCACCCCAGACTTGACCGCACCACCAGCCGCCGCCATCGAGGTCCGCAGGCTCACGTACGCCGACCTCCCGGACGTCGTCGCCATCGAGCGACGGGCGTTCACGAGCCCGTGGTCGCTGGCGATGTTCGTGCTGGAGCTGTCCAAGTCGTCCGGGATCTGCCTGGCCGCGGTGGTCGAGGGCGAGCTGGCGGGGTACTTGATCTGCTCGCGCTACGACACGGTCTGGCACGTCATGGACATCGCGGTCGACCCCGAGCTGCGCCGGCGCGGGATCGCCACGGCGCTGCTGGAGCACGTGATCGACCGCGTCGGGCCGGACGCGCAGCTGACGCTCGAGGTCCGGCGCTCCAACGACGGGGCGTTCGTCCTGTACGAGCGGTTCGGCTTCCGGTCGGCCGGCGTGCGCCGGCGCTACTACGCCGACAACGGTGAGGACGCGATCGTGATGTGGCGCACGCCGGCGACGCTGCGCGGAACCCTGGACGACGTTCCCGGCACATGATCCTCGCGCTCGAGACCTCCTGCGACGACACGTGCGCCGCCGTCGTCACGCACGCCGGCGAGATCCGCTCCAACGTGGTCTCCTCGCAGGCCGTGCACGCGCGCTTCGGCGGCGTCGTGCCGGAGTGGGCGTCGCGGCACCACCTCGAGCAGGTCAACGCGATCGTGGACGCGGCGCTGGCTTCGGCCGAGGTCGGGCTGGACGACGTGACGCTGGTGGCGGTCACCACCGGGCCCGGGCTGGTGGGGGCGCTGCTGATCGGCGTGGCGACCGCCAAGGGGCTGGCGGCGGCGCGGCGGCTGCCGCTGGCGCCGGTCGACCACCTGCAGGGGCACGTCGCGGCGAACTTCCTCGGCGAGGGCTTCGAGCCGCCGTTCGTCTGCCTGCTGGCGTCCGGTGGGCACACGCTGCTGGCGCGGGTGACCGATCACGCGGGCTACGAGACGCTGGGGCAGACGCTCGACGACGCGGCGGGGGAGGCGTTCGACAAGGGCGCGCGGCTGCTCGGGCTCGGCTATCCGGGCGGGCCGGCGCTGTCGCGGCTGGCGGCGTCCGGGGATCCCTCGGCGTTCGCCTTCCCCACCGGCGCGCGGGTCGCGGGGCTGGACTTCTCGTTCGCGGGGCTCAAGACGGCGCTGCTGTACAAGGTGCGCGAGCTGGGGCCGGAGGAGACGGCGCGCCGCGCGGCGGACCTGGCCGCGTCCTACGAGACCGCGATCGTCTCGGCGCTGATCACGCGCACGGAGCGTGCGCTGGCGGCGGAGCGCGAGCCGCGCCTGGCGATCGGCGGCGGCGTCGCCGCGAACCGCCTGCTGCGCGAGCGCGCCCTGGCGCTCGGCGTGCCCGTGCACGTGCCGCCGCCGTCGCTGTGCACCGACAACGCGGCGATGATCGGCTCCGCCGCGCGCTGGGTCGAGCCGCTGGCGTACCCGCACTACCTCACGCTCGACGCTTACGCGACCCGGCGCGCCGCCTGACGTGTCCGCGCCGGGGGGCGAGGACGCGCAGGAGCCGGAAGCGGCGCCGGGCGGCGAGGCGCGCGAGGGCGAGGCCGCGGCGGGCGCCGCGCCCACCACGCGGCGGCGCCTCTCCACGCCGGTCCGGGCCGCGCTGGCGATCGTCGCGGTCGCCGGGCTGGCGGTGCTCGGCGCGGTCCTCTTCTCCGGTGGCGCGGCGCCGATTCCCGGCCTCGGCTCGCCGCCCGCCTCGCACGCCGACGCCGTGCCCTACGACGGGCGCAGCCCGCTGCTGGTCTCCGACACCGAGCAGCGCGTGCTCGTCGAGCTGCTGCGGCCGGCGCTGGGCGAGCAGGCCAACGCGCGGGCGCTGGGCGCCGACGAGCAGCGCCGCCGGATCAAGTCGCTCAAGCGTGAGCAGATGAAGCTCCGGTCGGGCTTGGAGGCGCGCGGGATCGTGTTCCGCGACGTGGTCGCGTACTACCGCGTCTGGAACGGGTTCGCGGCGACGGTCAAGACGAGCGACGTCGCGCGGCTGACCTATCCGGGCGCGCGCGTGCGCACCGCGCGGCGCGTCTACTCGGCCACGTCCGAGCCCGTCCCGGTGCCCGCGAAGGACCCGATCCCCAAAGCCGGGCTGACCGCGACCGCGCCGATCGCGGTGCTCGACACCGGCGTCGACGCCAAGGCGCTCAACGGCCACGCCGACCCCGGCTACGACGCCGTCGACCGCGATCGCGACGCCGCGCCCGGCAAGGACGACGGTCGCACCGAGAGCAGCGGCACCGCGCTCGCGGGCGTGCTGAGCGCGCTCGGCGAGCGGGTGCTGCCGATCCGGGTCGCCTCCTTCCGCGCCGCGGGCGGCGCGATCGAGGCCGAGGGCACGACCGACGAGCTGCTCGCGGGCCTCGAGCACGCGGTGGACCCGAACGGCGACGGCGACACCTCCGACCACGTCCCGGTCGCGCTGGTCGGCGTCAACGCGCCGTACGCCGGGTTCACGAACTCGCCCGAAGCCGAGGCGGTGCGCGGTGCCGAGGGGCTCGGGACGCTGGTGGTCGCGCCCGCCGGCAACGAGGGCGCGGCGGCGCCCGGCAGCGGGACGGTCGGCTCGCCCGCGTCCGCCCGCGACGCGCTCGCCGTGGGCGCGCTGACCGGGCCGGAGCCGGCGCCGCGCACGCGCGTGACGCTCGACGGCAAGCCGCTCGCCGACGCCGCCGTGCTGGCCGGCGACCCGCCGGAGGGCGGCAAGACCGCCGGGCCGGTGAGCTCGACCGACCCGGCCGTGCTCGGCCGCGCCCAGACCCGCATCCGCAACCGCGTCGTGATCGTCAAGGCGGGCGTGAACCCGGGCGCGCAGGCCGCGGCCGCGGCGGCGGTCGGCGCGCGCGCCGTCGTGCTGGCGTCGCCGGGCGACACGCCGCTGGCGGCGGTCGCCGCCGGCCGCGCGGCGGCGCCCGTGATCGGCGTCACCGGCGAGGCGGCGGAGACGCTGCTCAAGGCGGAGCCGGGGACCGCGATCGAGTTCGGCGAGACGGAGCGCGGCGAGGGGGCGAAGGACGGCGGCGATGGCGCGAAGGGGAGCGACGAGGGCGCGGCCGGGGGCGACGAGGGCGCGAAGGACGGCGACGATGGGGCGAAGGGGAGCGACGAGGGCGCGGCCGGGGGCGGCAAGGGTGCCGCGGGCACGGCGGGCGCTGCCGCGGCCGTCGCACCCAGCTCGGCCCAGGGCCCGTCCGCCGGCGGCCTCCCGAAGCCCGACCTCGCCGCCCCCGGCAGCGCGCTCACGGTCGCGCCCGGCGGCAAGCCCGCGGTCGCCGGCGGCACCGCGGTCGCCGCGGCGCGCGTCGCCGTCCTCGCCGCGCGCCTGAGCCGCGCCCGCCCCGAGCTCACCCCGAAGCAGCTGCGGGCCGCGCTGATCGGCGCCGGCGACCCCCAGCGCCTCCCGCCGGACCGCACCGGCGCCGGCGCGGCGCGCGAGCCGCAGCCGGAGCCCGGCGTCACCGCCGACCCGCCGACCGCGCTCTCCGGCCCGCTCGACCCCGTCTCGATCGCCCTGAACACGACCGCCTCGATCGACGTCGCCCTGCGCGCCACCCAGGGCGCGACCGTCCAGCCGGACAGCGCGAACCTGCTCCCCGGCACCCCGACCGCCGTCAAGGTCCGCCTCAGCCGCCCGGGCGCGACCGCGTTCGGCCGTCTCGTCACCTACAGCGGCGACCGCGTCGTCGCCTCCACGCCCTGGCTCGTCCGCCCGGACACGGTCGCGCCGATCGCCGTCGGCCCGCTCAAGGTCAGCCAGGGCCGCCGCGTCCGCTTCACGCTCGGCGCGTTCAAACGCGGCCGGAAGACCGAGATCCAGGTCGCCGAGCGGCTCGTGCTGGACCTCGTCGACGAGCACGGCAACGTGCTGCGCAAGCTCACCGCCGCCGACGGCGCCCGCGAGCTGATGCCCGCCGAGTACGCGTACACGATCCCGCGCGACGCGCTCCCGCAGGGCGCTTACGCGTTCCGCGTCCGCGCCTGGGCACCGCGCCAGCAGGAGCCGACCATCCGCCGCTCGTCCGTGATCACCCCATGAGAACGGTCACGCTCTACGGCCGCCCCGGCTGCCACCTGTGCGATGAGGCCCGCGAAACCCTCGCGCGCGTCCAGCACACTGCGCCGTTCCGGCTCGCCGAGGTCAACATCGAGACCGACGACGCGCTGCACGCACGCTACCTCGAACGGATCCCCGTGATCGCGCTCGACGGCGAGGAGCTCTTCGACTACGAAGTGGACGAGGAGGCCCTGCTGCGGCGCATTCTCTATCGTGAGGGCCGATGAGTATCGGCGACGTCGCCACCAACACCGGCGGCGGCGGCGCTCAGCAGGGCGAAGGGGGTCTGGGGCCCCTATCCGATCGCCTCTCGCTCGGCGTGGCCGCCCGCCTCTCTCGCTACCTGCAGGTTCTGACCCAAGCCCGCAAGATGGGCAAGGAGACGATCTCCTCGCAGGAGCTGTCCGAGTACACGCACGTCAACTCGACCCAGATCCGGCGCGACCTGTCCGGGTTCGGGAAGTTCGGCAAGCGCGGCGTCGGTTACAACGTGGACTCGCTGGTCAGCCAGATCCGCAAGATCCTGCGCACCAGCGGCCAGCACAACATCGCGCTCTTCGGCGCCGGCCACCTCGGCCGGGCGATCGCGAGCTCTGACATCTTCGCCGACCACGGGTTCCGCGTGGTGGCCATCTTCGACGCCGATCCGGCCAAGATCGGGGAGAAGGTCGGCCCGGCGAGCGTCCGGCACCCCGACGACCTGCGCGCGATCGTCGAGGAGGAGGACATCGTGGTCGGCGTGCTCGCCGTCCCCACGGCGGCGGCGCAGGAGCTGGCGGACCGGCTCGTCGACGCCGGCGTGAAGATCATCTTCAACTACTCCGAGGCGCTGCTGCAGGTGCCGCCCGAGGTCACGGTGCACACCTCGAGCCCGGCGGTCGACCTGCTCTACGCGCTCTACTTCTACCTGACCTGAGGCCATGGACCTGGACGCCGCGCGCGAGGTCTTCGCGACCTCTCAGGACCTGACGGTCGGCATCGAGGAGGAGTGGGCGCTCATCGACCCGGGCACGCTGGAACTGGTGCCCAAGTTCGAAGCCCTCCGCGACGACGGCGCGAACGACCCCGTCCTGGCCGAGGCGATCAGCGGCGAGCTGATCTCCAGCGAGATCGAGATCCGGTCGGGCCGCGGCGAGGACGTCCAGCACGCGCTGCAGCTGCAGCGCGAGGCGCGCCGCCGCCTGTTCGCGCTGGCCGACGCGCACGGCGTCGGGCTCGCGAGCACCGGCACGCACCCGCTGTCGGACTACCGCGAGCAGCACATCATCGACACCGCGCACTATCACCGCGTGCGCGACGGGCTCCAGTACGTCGCCCGCCGCAACAACACGTTCGCGCTGCAGGTGCACGTGGGCGTCCGCGGCGGCGACCGCGCGATCCAGGCCTGCGACCGCCTGCGGCCGATCCTGCCGATCCTGCTGGCGATCAGCGCGAACTCGCCGTTCGTGGACGGGCAGGACTCCGGGCTGCACTCGGCCCGCACGCAGACGTTCACCAAGTCGTTCCCGCGCTGCGGCGTCCCGGACCCGTTCGGCAGCTGGCAGGCGTGGCAGGACTACGTGCAGCTGCTGCTGGACACGAACTCGATCGTCGAGTACACCCAGCTCTGGTGGTCGGTCCGCGCGCACCACGCCTACGGCACGATCGAGGTCCGCATCTGCGACGCGCAGACGACGGCCGGCGAGGCGGACGGCCTGGTCGAGCTGATCGTCGCCTGCGTCGCCCAGGCGCTGCGCGAGATCGACGCGGGCGAGACGCCGCCGGCCGTGCCCGGCCGCCTGATCGAGGAGAACATGTGGCGCGCGCTGCGCTTCGGGCAGGACGGGCGCCTGCTCGACCTCGAAGCGCCGCGCATCCACGAGTACCCGGCCGCCGAGGCGCTCGAGCGGCTGAACGCGTGGACCGGCGCGAACGTGGCGCTGCCCGCGCTCAACGGCGCCCAGCGCCAGCGGCGGATGATCGACGCCGGCGCCACTCCGTACGAAGTCTTCAAGCAGTGCGTGGAAGAGACGCGCGCGACGTACCCGGCACAGGAGCGTGTTCCATGACCCAGCCGCCGCCCCGCGAGTTCACGGAGGAGGAGATCGCCGCGATCGAGGCCGAGATGGAGCGCCTCAAGGTCGACGACGTCCTCCTGCAGACGCTGGTGACGCTGATCAACCTCGGCGCGCGCAAGGCCGGCCTGGCGACCCCGCCGGGCGAGGAGCCTCCGGCGCGCGACCTGGAGCAGACCAAGCAGGCGATCGAGGGGGCCCGCGCGCTCCTGCCGTTGCTCGAGGAGCGCCACGGTGCGCAGCTCGCGCCGGTCAAGGACGCGCTCTCGAGCCTCCAGATGGCCTATGTGCAGCTTTCCGGTGCGAAGCCGGAAGAGCCGCAGGACCCCGAGGGACCCGGCCCCGCGCAGTCCTCCGGGCGCCTCTGGGTTCCCGGTCAGTAACCGCGCGGTAGACTCCCGGCGCTCATACGGCGGCCCGCCTGGGCCGTCGTTTCGCTTTGTCAGAGTCGAGAGAGGTCCTCGTGTCAAGTTTCCTGTCCGATCACGGCGTCTTGATCGGCGTGATCTGCGCGTTGCTCGCCGTGGCCTACGGCGTCCTGACGACGCGCTCGCTGCTCGCGCTGTCCCCTGGCAACGAGACGATGCAGCGTCTATCGGCCGCCGTTCAAGAGGGGGCGCAGGCGTATCTGCGACGGCAGTACACGACGATCGGCATCGTCGGCGTCGTGCTGTTCATCGCGCTGATCCCGCTGCAGAACATCGAGGTCGCGGTCGGCTTCGCGATCGGCGGCCTGGCGAGCGCCGCGGCCGGCTTCATCGGCATGAACGTGTCGGTGCGCGCGAACGCGCGCGTGGCTGAGGCGGCGCGCGGCGGCATCCGCTCCGCGCTGGACGTCGCGTTCCGTGGCGGCGCCGTCACCGGCCTCCTGGTCGTCGGCCTCGCGCTGCTGGGCGTCGCCGGCTACTACGGCATCCTGACCTGGATCTTCGACGTCGACTCCAAGAAGGCCGTCGACGCGCTGATCGGCCTCGGCTTCGGCGGCTCGCTGATCTCGGTCTTCGCCCGTCTGGGCGGCGGCATCTTCACCAAGGGCGCGGACGTCGGCGCCGACATCGTCGGCAAGATCGAGGCCGGCATCCCCGAGGACGACCCGCGCAACCCGGCCGTGATCGCCGACAACGTGGGCGACAACGTCGGCGACTGCGCCGGCATGGCGGCCGACCTGTTCGAGACCTACGCGGTCACCGCGGTCGCCGTGATGCTGCTCGGCGTCCTCACGTTCCCGAACGACGCCGCGGTCGTGCTGTTCCCGCTGGTGCTCGGCGGCGTCTCGATCATCGCGTCGATCATCGGCACGTTCGCCGTCAAGGGCGACAACGTCGAGCGCGCGCTCTACCAGGGCGTGCTCCTCGCGGGCGTGATCGCCGCGGTGCTGTTCATCCCGGTGACCAACTGGATGATGGACGACCTGCCGGGCGCGGGCGCGCCGTCGTGGACCGACATCTACCTCTGCGCGCTGATCGGCCTCGGCGTGACCGCCGCGCTGTTCGTGATCACCGACTACTACACGTCGACGCGCTTCGCCCCGGTCAAGTCGACCGCGCGCGCGTCGGAGACCGGCCACGCGACCAACATCATCCAGGGCCTGGCCCAGGGCCTGCAGGCCACCGCCGCGCCGGCGATCGTGATCGTGCTCGCGATCTGGGGCGCCGACGAGCTGGCCGGCATCTACGGCATCGCCGTCGCCGTGATGGCGCAGCTCTCGCTCTGCGGCCTGATCGTCGCGCTCGACGCGTTCGGCCCGATCACCGACAACGCAGGCGGCATCGCCGAGATGGCGAACATGCCCGAAGAGGTCCGCAACGTCACCGACCCGCTGGACGCGGTCGGCAACACGACCAAGGCCGTCACCAAGGGCTACGCGATCGGCTCGGCGGCGCTCGCCGCGCTGGTGCTGTTCGCGGCGTTCAAGATCGAGCTCGAGAAGCAGCTCGGCCACTCGATCGAGTTCCTGCTCAACGACCCGCACGTCCTGATGGGCCTGCTGATCGGCGGCATGATGGTCTGCCTGTTCGCGGCGCTCTCGATGGAGGCCGTCGGCCGCGCCGGCGGCGCCGTCGTCGAGGAGGTCCGCCGCCAGTTCCGCGAGAAGCCGGGCATCATGGACGGCACCGAGGAGCCCGAGTACGGCCAGTGCGTGGACATCGTGACCCGCGCCGCTCAGCGCGAGATGATCATCCCGTCGCTGATCCCGATCGTGGTCACCGTGATCGTCGGCATCCTGAGCGACACGATGCTCGGCGGCATGCTGATCGGCGTCATCGTCGTCGGCCTGTTCTTCGCCGTACTGATGACGTCCGGCGGCGGCGCGTGGGACAACGCCAAGAAGCTGATCGAGGACGGCGCGCACGGCGGCAAGGGCTCCGAGGCGCACGCCGCGTCGGTCACCGGCGACACCGTCGGCGACCCGTTCAAGGACACCGCCGGCCCCGCGATCAACCCGATGATCAAGGTCGCGAACATCGTCGCGCTCCTGATCATCCCGCTGATCGCGTAATCCGCTCCGTCTCGACGACGGCCGCGAACTCTCCCTCGAGGTTCGTGGCCGTCGCCTCGGCGAGCTCGTCCGCGGTCAGGTCGCCGCGGTCGAACGTGTGGGTGGCGTCGAGCACGAAGCGCACGTCGTAGCCCAGGTTCCCGGCCATCCGCGCGGTCGTCTCGCAGCAGTGGTTGGTCGTGATCCCGCACAGGACCAGCGCGGAGATCCCGCGCGCCTGCAGCCACGCGTGCAGGTCCGGGTCCCCGTAGAAGCACGAGTTGGTGTGCTTGACGACCAGCAGGTCCGGGTCGCCGGTGACGACCGGCTTGAAGTCGTTGCCGGGCTGCCCCGGGCGGAGCGGCGAATCGTCCTCGAGCGAGTCGTGGCGCACGTATACGAGCGGCCACCCGGCGGCCCGCGCGTGCGCGATCAGCGCGGCCACGTTGGCCTCACACGCGGGGTTGTTGCGCGGCCCCCAGAAGGCCGCGTCGTCGAACCCGCGCTGCACATCGACGACCATCAACGCCGGAACCATGTCCTGATCCTAGAATCGCGGCCAATCGATGGCACGACGCCGACTTGAAGGGCTCGAGCGGGTTCTGGGGGTCAACGCCCTCTTCTCGACCGCATACGGAAACGTCGGCTCGTCGATCTACTACGCGCTCGGCCTGGTCGCGTCCTACGCGCTCGGCCTGACGCCGCTCGTCTTCATCATCACCGGCTTCTTCTTCCTCTGCACGGCCGCGTCCTACGCCGAGGCGACGACGATGTACCCGGAGGCCGGCGGGTCGAGCTCCTTCGCCCGCCGCGCGTTCAACGAGCTGTGGTCGTTCATCGCCGCGTGGGCCCAGATGCTCACGTACGTGGCGACGATCGCCACGTCCGCGTTCTTCGTCCCGCACTACCTCGGCGGGCTGTTCTGGGAGGAGCTCAAGCACGCGCCCGGCGACGTGATCTTCACGTGCATCACGATCGCGGTCCTGGGCGCGGTCAACGTCGTCGGGGTCAAGGAGTCCACCGGCGTCAACGTCCTGCTGGCGGTCGTGGACTTCATGACCCAGCTGCTGCTGGTGCTGATCGGCTTCTTTTTGGTCTTCAACCCGGAGACCCTGATCGACAACGTCAAGTTCGGCATCGCGCCGACCTGGACGGACTTCGCGATCGCGATCCCGATCGGCATGCTCGCCTACACGGGCATCGAGACCGTCTCGAACATGTCCGAGGAGGCCAAGGACGAGTCGCACACGATCCCGAAGGCGATCGCGCGCGTCCGGCTGGCCGTGTTCGCGATCTACTTCACGCTGCCGGCCGTCGCGCTGTCGGCGCTGCCGGTCACGAAGGTGGGCGGGAAGTATCAGACGCTGCTGGGCGTGCCCGAGGAGCAGGGCGGCTCGGCGGGCGACCCGGTGCTGGGCGTCGTGCGCGCGATGGACCTCGGTCCGCTGCAGCAGCCCGCGGAGCTCTACGTGGGCCTGCTGGCGGCGACCATCCTCTTCCTGGCCACCAACGCGGGCCTGATCGGCATCAGCCGGCTCGTGTATTCGATGGGCATCCACCGCCAGCTCCCGGACGGCCTGCGGCGCCTGCACCCGCGCTACCGCACGCCGTGGATCGGGATCCTGGTCTTCTCGGGCTTCGCGATCCTGGTCACGCTCCCGGGGCAGGCGAAGTTCCTCGGCAGCGTGTACTCGTTCGGCGCGCTGCTGAGCTTCACGATGGCGCACGCGGCGGTGATCCGCCTGCGCGTGACCAAGCCGGACTTCGACCGCCCGTACCGGGGGCCCGGGAACTTCACCGCGCGCGGGATCTCGTGGCCGCTGTTCGCGCTCGCGGGCGGGACGTTCACCGCGATCGCGTTCGCGGTGATCGTCGCGCTCAACTTCACGGTCGCGATCTTCGGGTTCGGCTGGCTCGCGCTGGGGATGGTCGTCTACTTCGTGTTCCGCCGCCGCCAGGGGCTGGACCTCACCTCGACGCACAAGGTCGCGATCCCGCAGCCGGTGGTCGACCACGAGGCCGAGTACGACTCCGTGCTGGTGCCGATGGAGGTCTACGACTCCTCCGTGGTGGCGACCGCGGCCAAGCTGGCGGCGCGGCGCCGGCGCGGGATCCACGTGCTCGCGCTGGTCACCGTGCCGAGCGCGCTGCCGATCGGAGGGCCGCTGCCCGAGGCGGAGGCGGCCGCGCGCTCGCTGATCGAGCAGGCGCGCGTGCAGGCCGGCGCGCGCGTGTCCGGCCACGTCGAGCGCGTGCGCAGCGGCCAGGCGGGGCGGCGGATCATCGAGGAGGCGCTCGACATGCGCGCGACCGCGATCGTGATGCCGCTGCCGCGGCGCGTCAGCGGCGCGTCGCTGTTCGGCAAGACGCTGGAGACGGTGCTGGCCGAGCGCCCGTGCCGCGTGATCATCGAGTCCGCGCCATGAGGACGACGCTGCTCCCGGTCGCGATGGTGGTCGTCGGCGTCGCGCTGATCGTCCGGATGGCGGTGCTCGGCAACGTGATCGGGATCGTGCTCGGGCTGCTGTTCGTGGCCGCCGGCGGCGGGCGCCTGTACGTGGAGCGGGGCCGGTGAAGCTCAAGCGCCAGCTCGGGTCCCCGGCGCTGTTCGGGATCGTCCAGGGGTTCATCTCGGCCTCGATCTACTTCGCGACCGGCCTGGTCGCCGAACGCGCGCTCGGGCTCACCTGGGCGGTGTTCCTGGCCGGCGGCGTGCTGTTCGCGGTGATCGTCCCGTCCTACGTCGAAGGCGCGTCGCTGCACCAGGAGCGCGGCGGCGCGACCGTGATCGCCCGCTACGCGTTCAACGAGCTGGTCAGCTTCGTCGCCGGCTGGGCGATCTGCCTCGACTACCTGATCCTGGTCGCGCTCTGCGCGTTCGCCGCCACCGACTACCTGGGGCTGTTCTGGGACGGGTTCAACAGCGGCGTGTCGGAGTTCCTGGCCGGCGGCGCGATCGTGCTGGCGGTCGCCGCGGGGGCGATCCGCGGCGCCGGCGCGCGCTACTTCGAGCGCATCGCGATCGTCGTGCTCGGCGACCTCGTGCTGCAGCTGCTGATGATCGGCTTCGGACTCGCGCTGCTGTTCGAGCCCGACGTGCTGACGCACCCGTCGGCGATCGCCGGGACGCCGTCGCTGGAGGACATGGTGTTCGCGTTCCCGCTGGTGCTGGTGGCGTTCAGCGGCATCGACGCGTCCTCCGGGCTGGCGGGCCAGGTGGCGATCGGGCGCGCCGGGCTGCGGCGGCTGATCGGCGTGCGGCTGATCGCGGCGATGGTCCCGTACCTGGGGATCGCGCTGATCGCGTCCTCCGCGCTGCCGCCGACCGGGATGCGCTGGGTCGAGGCGCCGCTGCTCGGTGTCGCGGAGGCCTTCGACGCCTCCTGGGTGAAGTACCCGGTCGCGGTCAGCGCGGTCGTGATCCTGATCGGAGCGGCCCAGGCGGCGATGCTCGGCCTCTCGCGGCTCGGCTACGCGCTCGCGGTCAACCGCCAGATCCCGGCGCGCGTCGGCTACCTGCACCGGACGCGCGCGACGCCGATCGGGATCATCGCGTTCGGCGCGGTCACCGCGATCTGCCTGCTGATCCCCGCCGACCTCGAGTTCCTGGCCGCGATCTGCGCGTTCGGGGCTACCGTCGCGTTCACGATCGTCGGCGCGTCGGTCGTGCGGCTGCGCTTCAAGGAGCCCGACCGCGACCGGCCGTACCGGATGCCGCTGAACGTCGGCCCGGTGCCCGTGCCGGCCGTGCTGTGCGTGGTGCTGTCGGTGATCGCGTTCGTCGCGCTGCTGGTCGAGCACGGGAGCGCGCGCTGGTTCGGGGTCGTCTGGATGGTCGCGGGCGTGACGCTGTACGTCGGCTACCGCACGTCGCAGGGCAAGTCCGTCTGGCAGCGCGTGACGGTCCCGGAGGCGGCGCTGACGCGGCGCGCGAGCGAGGTCGAGTTCGGCTCGATGCTGGTCCCCGTGCTGGGCACGCCGCTGGACGACGACATCATGCAGACCGCCGGCCGGCTGGCCGCGGAGGAGGACACCGACGAGGGCGGCGTCGTGATCGAAGCGGTCTGGATCTTCGAAGTGCCGCTGGCCCTGCCGCTCGACGCGCGGGTGCCGGACGCCGAGCTCAAGCGCGCCCGCGCCGCGCTCAACCGGGCCAAGGCGGTCGGGGAGGAGTACGAGGGCGTCGAGGTCGCCACGGCGGTCGTGCGCGCGCGGCGCGCCGGCGAGGCGATCGTGCGCGAGGCGAAGCGGCGCGGGGTCGAGGCGATCGTGCTCGCGGCCGAGGAGCCGACGCGCGTCGGCGGCGGGCTGCGGCTCGGCGGCAAGCCGGGGCTGCACGACACGAGCGTGGGGGAGACGACGCGCTACGTGGTCAACAAGGCGCCGTGCCGGGTGATCCTGACCGCGCCGCCGGCCACGCAGGTGCTCGACCTGATGAGCCCGAAGCCGGCCGACGCGCCGCTGCCGCTCGGCCATCGTGCGCCCGAGTCGGGCCCCCGCTAGGGTTCGGGGCGTGTTCGTACTGGTCGTCGGGGCGGGGCGCGTCGGAGCCGCGCTTGCCACAAAAGCACTCGGTGGAGGTCATACGGTGTCGGTTCTCGACGAGGATCCGCTCTCGCACGAGCGGCTCGACGTCGAGCTCGGGCGGTCCTGGGAAGAAGCGGGCGGCCGCTTCACGATCGGCACCGCGCTCGAGGTCGACGCGCTGATCGAGGCCGGCGTCGAGGACGCCGACGTGTTCATCGCGTCCACCAACGGTGACAACACGAACCTCGTCGTGGCGCAGATCGCGCAGCGGCGCTTCAACGTCGACCGGGTGATCGCGCGCGTGCTGGACCCGCGGCGCGCCGCCTGGTACTCCGAGCAGGGGCTGCGGACGATCTGCCCGACGCAGATCGCGATCGAGCAGCTCGAGCAAGCGGCGCTGGGCGCGGACTGATGGACGGGCTCTACGTGATCATCGCCGGCGCGGGCAAGGTCGGGTGGAACCTGGCGCGCGAGCTGCTGGAGAAGGGGCACGAGGTCACCTGCGTCGAGCAGGACCGGCGCCGCTACCTGACGGTCGAGCAGGAGCTCGAGCACGCGGTGCAGTACGGGGACGCGACCGAGCTGTGGGTGCTCGAGCGGGCCGGCATCCAGCGGGCGGACCTGGTGGTCGCGGTCACCGGCGACGACGAGGACAACCTGCTGATCTGCCAGGTGGCCAAGGAGAAGTACCTCTGCGAGCGGATCATCGCGCGCGTCAACAACCCGCGGAACCTGGACCACTTCAAGCTGCTCGGCATCCAGCCCGCCGTGTCGGCGACCGACCTGATCCTGCGGCTGATCGAGCACGAGGTGCCGCGCTACGGGCTCGTGCACCTGCTCGACCTGCCCGAGGAGCGGCTGGAGATCATCGAGCTGGTCGTATCCGAGGACGCGCCGGCCGCGGGGCGCGCGATCGCGAATCTGGGGCTGCCCGAGGGGTCGCTGGTGATCTCGGTGCTGCGCGGCGGCGCGGGCTTCGTCCCGAAAGCGGACACCGTGGTCGAGGCCGGCGACGAAGTGCTCGTCGTGCTCGATCCGGGCATCGAGGCCGACATCACGGCGAAGTTCGTGAGCGAGAACGGACGCGGCTGACGCCGCGTTCCCGTACCATTCGCGTCTAGAACGATCTCGCCGCCGCCGGAGCGCTCACCCCGCGCTCCGCCTGCGAAACAAGGGCACCCCTCCGCCCTGGGCCCAGTGGGCGATGGCGGCGCGAGCGGCAGGCCGTCCGCCCCTTCCCCGGGGCGGGCGGCCACACCGCCGGCGCGTGGCGTCGTGGCGCGTGCGTCGGCGCCGGCCGTGCCACGCGACTCGCGCCGCCGCCGCCCGTGCCCGCACGACTCCCGCCGCCGCCGCGCCCGGTGCCGCCGCGCGACTCGCGCCGCCGCGCGTGCCGCACGACTCGCGCCGCCGCGCCCGGTGCCGCCGCGCGACTCGCGCCGCCGCGCGTGCCGCACGACTCGCGCCGACCCGCCCGGTGCCGCCGCGCGGTCCCGCGACGCGCGTCGCGGCCGGCAGCGCCGCGCGACTCGCGCCGCCGCCGCCCGCGCCCGCACGACTCCCGCCGCCGCCGCGCCCGGTGCCGCCGCGCGACTCGCGCCGCCGCGCGTGCCGCACGACTCGCGCCGACCCGCCCGGTTCCGCCGCGCGACTCGCGCCGCCGGCACGGCGCCGCTCGCGGCGCCGGCGATCGGCGCGCGGGCTCGCGCCGGCGCCGCGCGGCGCCGGCTTCCCTCGCCTACGCCGTGTGGCGCTCGAACGCGACGTTGCGGTGCTCGGCCACGGGCCGCTGGCGCGGCTCTGGCGGCTCGCCGAGCAGGAGCCAGCCGCCGTCCGGCCGGCGCTCGACCTCCCCGCGCGCGATCAGTTGCCCGAGCGCGGTGGTGACCGACGGGCGGCGGGCGCCGACCATGCCGGCCAGCGTGCGGTGCGGGAGCCGGAGGCTGACCACGACGCCGTTGGGCGCGACGCGGCCCCAGCGCTCGGCCAGCGACCACAGCAGCGCGAGCAGGCGGTCATCCACGCGCGTGAGGTGCGCGATCGCCTGCATCACCACGAGCCGCTCGGCGCGCCGGGCGGCGCGCTCCACCAGCGCGGCGAAGATCTCCGGCCACTGGGCGGCGCGCACCGCGAGCGACTGGTCGATGATCGCGAGCCGGACGCTCGACAGCGCGCTCCACTCGACCGTGCGCGGCAGCAGTACTTCGGCGTCACGATCGTCCCAGGCGCGCAGCAGGTCGCCGGGGCCGAGCAGCTCGGCGCACGGGTGGTCGCCCACGATCGCCTCGCGCACCAGCAGCCCGTCGAGCACGAGCAGCCCGATCGGCGGGTTCGTGCCCGCGAGCGCGCGGGCGGGCGACCAGGGGCCGCGGGGGACGTCGATCGTGCGCGCGAAGAGGCGCTGGCTGACCTCGCGAACGCGTCGCGGATCCAGCCCGCGGGCGAGCTCGGGGTCTGCATCCAGTAGCTGTACGGAGCCGTTTCCGGCGTCTGGCATTACGAGCAGTTCCCTCGTCGTCGAAAGGGAGCGGGCATCCCCACTGGGCCGCCCTGGAATGTAGCGCTGAGAATACCGGTGCGGAAGGACGACGGACGGTCCGGTCCGGTGAGCGCGTCCTATACTGCTCCGCCGACCCGTTGCCGGGTGGTGTAATTGGCAGCACGCCAGATTCTGGCTCTGGTAGTTGGGGTTCGAGTCCCTGCCCGGCAGTTTTCGTGCAGTCACGGCGCGCGCACCGGTTGAGCTCCGGTGCGCGCAGCTGACGACCGTGCACGGTTTCGTCACTGCTTTGGCACAGAGTTGTGACACGTACGTGTTGTTCCGTTCGGCGGACCGCTCCATGCTCCGGGGGTGCGTTCGGAAACTCGCCTCACAGGCGACCTGGCGGCCACACCCCCGCCCGATCGGCTTCTCGCGGCGATCGCGGCGGACCAGCACGGGCTGCTGACGGTCGCGGACCTCGCGGTCGCGGGGCTGGACCACCGCGCGGTGGGCAAGCGGGTGGCGCGGGGCGTGCTCCATCGCCGGCACCGGGGCGTCTACTCGCTGGTCCCGGGCCCGCTCGCGCGTGAGGCGCAGTGGATGGCCGCGGTGCTGGCGGCCGGGCCGGGCGCGGTGCTCGGACGACTGTCGGTCGCCGAGTTGCACGGGTTCACGCGCACCCGCGCGCCGCTGATCGCGGTCCTGGCGCCGGGGCGGCGGATCGTCGCCGGGGCGACCGTGCACCGGTACCGCTCGCTCGACGCGCGCGACACGACGTGCGAGCGGCACATCCCGTCGACGACCGTCCACCGGATGTTCGTCGACCTCACCGACGTCCTCGAGCCGCTCGAGCTGACGGCGATCATCCACGAGGCGGCGTTCAGGGGCCGATTCGTCGAAGCCGCGGTGCGCGATGCGATGGCGCGCGCCCGCGGACGGCACCGGCTCGCCGTGCTGGAGCGGGCGATCGAGCTCTACCGCGCGGGAAGCGCGGGACTCAAGAGCCGGGGCGAGCGCGCGTTCCTGCGGATCGTGCGCGCCCTGCCCGTGCCGCGCGTCAACGCGAAGCTGCTGGGCGACGAGGTCGACTTCCACTGGCCGGTTCAGCGACTGGTGGTCGAAGTCGACGGTGCCGGACACGAACGGCCGCCGGCGCGCGCCGACGACGGCCACCGCGACGCGGCGCTGCGGGCCGCCGGCTACGCGGTGCTCCGCTTCACGGAGGCGGACGTGTACCTGCGGCCCGACGCGGTCAGGCGTGACGTGGCCGCGGCGTTGGCGTCCAGCCGAGCTCCGCCGCATGCGGCTTGAGCACGCCGTTCACGAACCGGCCCTTGGAGGGCGCGGCCAGGAAGTCCTCGAAGAGGAGGTCGCTGCAGGGGTACGAGTAGTACGTGTCGGCGTCGGTGAAGACGAGGTCGAGGACGCCGTCGCGGTGGCGATACGCGGTGACCGCCGACGAGTCGCACGGCTGCCAGTCCATCGCGGCAAGCCTAGTGCCCCGGGCGAGTGGGGCAGGGCGCGCTGGGAGCGCGTGGGCCGGCGCTGGCGCGGGCGCGGTGTAGGCGCGGCGGCGACTGGCGCGGGTGGCCAGGGGTGGCGGGCGCGGCGTGGCGGCGACTGGCGCGGGCGGCGGGGGTG
>DATMGH010000158.1:0-15029 GCA_035555675.1 Solirubrobacter sp.
CACCACCACGCCCACTGCGGACGACGACCCCGCGCGGCCAGGGGTCACGTTCCGGCGCAGAGCGCCAGAAAGTGACCGCACGCCGCGCCAACGAGCGCCAACGCGCCACGCCCACGCGTCCGTGCCGCGAGGCCCGCGGAGACCGTGGCGGCCCGGGGCATCTCGCAGGCCCGCGGAGACGCGTCCCCGCCGGGGGCCTCTCGCCTCCCTCACCTGCGCCGTTCGCCGGCACCACCACGCCCACCACGGACGACGACCCCGCGCGGCCAAGGGTCACGTTCCGGCGCAGAGCGCCAGAAACTGACCACTCGCCGCAACGAAACGGGCGGCCCACCGGGCCGCCCGTCAAACGCCGCGGAAAAGAGAAGCGCCCGCCGCCGCTACGCGAGCGCCTTGCCGACCGCTTCCAGCACCCGGTCGGCCTGGAACGGCTTCACGACGAAGTCCCGCGCGCCGAGCTTGATCGACTCGAGCACCTTGGACTCCTGCCCGAGCGCGGAGCACATGATCACGCGCGCGCCCGGGTCGAGCTCGATGATCTCCTTGAGCGCGGTCAAGCCGTCCTTCTCGGGCATCGTGATGTCGAGCGTGGTCAGCTCGGGCTTGAGCTCCTGAAAGCGGGCGACCGCCTCCGCGCCGTTGCCGGCCTCGCCGACCACGTCGTGGCCGCCCTTGACCAGCGCGTCGCTGACCATCTTCCGCATGAATGCGGCATCGTCGACTACCAGGATTCTGGCCATCGGGCCACCTCCATTCCGGAATCAATGCTGTCTTGGTTCGGGTCGAGCACGTGCTCGATGCGCACGGCCCAGTCGGTTCCATCCACGACGACCAGACGGCCGGTGGCGAAATGCGTGCCGTTGACGTAGAGATCGATCGGGTCATCGGCCTGCTTGTCCAGCTCGACGACCGCGCCCGCCGGAAGCCCGACGATCTGCGCGGACGGCATGCGGGTGCGCCCCAGCTCCGCCCACACGCGCACGGGAATCCCGGCGAGTGAGGGCTTGGCTGCGGTCGAGCCCGGGGCCACGGGGGAGCCCGGTTCGGTGACCGTCCCCGTGACTTCGGTGCCGATCTCGTCGAGCGCGCTGGACATGCGCACGACGAACGCGTTCGGCACCAGCTGGACGAGCCGCGCGGGCTCGCCGCAGATCGAGAGCGCCACGTGCACCGCGTGCGGCGTGGCGGGGTAGGCGTCGGCCACCCCGGCCGGGGCGCTGAAGGTCTTGGTCGCCGGCGTGCCGATCTCGACCTCGGTGCCGAGCACGACCGAGGTCGCCGCGGCCGCCGAGGCCATCATCTGGTTCATCGCCTCCGACACGGCGGAGAGCTCGAGCTCGGAGAGCTCGGACGCGTCCGGATCCTCCGGCGCTTCCATCCCCATCATCGAGGCGGCCAGCGCCCGCGCGCCGTCGAGCGTGATCAGGAACACGTTGCCGCCGGTGACCCCGTCCACGTAGGAGACGGACATCGCCACCGACGGGACCGGAATCCCCTCGAACGCGGCCTTGGAGTCGTCGTGGGTCGTGACCTCGCCGACCGACACCTTGCCGGGCGCGAACATCTCGAGCACGCTCAGGCAGGCCTCGGCGGTCGAGGTCGCCAGGCGGGTCAGCGCGTCTTCGGCACCGCTCATCGCGGACCTCCCACGCGGCCGGTGACCTGCACGGCGCGCCGGCTTCCGCTCCGTCCGGGACGCCCGCTGTGGATCGGCACCTTGTCGGCGTAGATCGTGATCCCGCCGGCCGCGGGCGCGTCGAGCCGCAGCAGGTCGCCGGGCTTGAGCGCGAGCACGGACTCGATCGGCAGCGCGACCGACGCGACCTCCGCCCGCACGCGCATCTCGACGTCGCCGACGGCGCGCCGCACCGAGTCGGCGTCGTCGGGGCTGCGCGTGCCCTGCCCGTCGTCGCGCGCGGCGAACCGGTCCGCGACCGGCGCGATCGCCGACCACGGGATCAGCAGCGCGAGCGTCGCCGAGAGCCCGCCCAGGCGCGCCTCCAGCATGAAGCTCAGCGTCGGCTCGGACACGGACACCATCTGCGCGGTCTCCATGTGCTGGTCGACGGTCTCCAGCTCCAGCGTCAGCCCGGCGACGTCGGTCCAGATCAAGGTGAGCTGGGCCAGCAGGCGCTCGAAGAAGTGCTTCCCGAGCGCCTGGTCGATGTCGGTCATGCGGCGCTCCTTGACGCCGCTGTCGAGCGCCCCGCCCAGCAGCAGCTCGATCGCGCCCAGCAGCAGCGTGCTCTCGGTCGAGATCAGCATGCGCGTCCCGATCGGCTCCACGCCGAAGATCGCCGCCGTCGAGTTCGCGGGCACCGCGGCGTGCGCGTTGGCCCACGTGAGCTGGGTGCTCGTGAGCACCTCCATCTCCAGCGGCGCGCGCAGCTCCGCGCTCAGCCGCGTCGAAGCGGTGCGGCAGAACGCGTCCAGCGTGCGGTGCAGCCGCCGCTCCTGCTCGGAAGTGAACTTGGTCGGCCGCGTGAAGTCGACCGCGCGCATGCGGCGGCGCCGCTGCGGCGCGGGCTTGTCCTCGGGCAGCCGGCCGTCGCGCGCCGCGTCGACGAGCGCCGCGATCGCGTCCGGGCTCAGTACAGGTCCGCTCACTGCATCTCCCTTTCCACCCCGCCGGCCTCACGCACCGTGATCCGGCTCGCGCCGACGTGCACGCGGATCGTGCGCCCGCGCCCGCCGCCGGTCTCCGCCGCGCGGACCGGGACCCCGGCCTTCGCCAGCTGATCGCGCACCGCGGCCTCGTTGCGCTGCCCGACCTCGAGCGCCGCCGACGTCACCGCGAACATCGACGCGCCGCCGACCAGGACGGCGTCCAGCAGCGGCCGGCGGCCGCCGTGGGCGACCACGCGGTCGATCAGCTCGGGCACGGCCACGTCCGCGAACTTGTAGGAGCGCTGCGGCCCGTGCCCGCCGCTGTCGGGCAGCACGACGTGCGCCAGCCCGGCGACGCCGACCCGGCGGTCGAGGACCGCCAGGCCGATGCACGACCCGAGGCCGAGGGACACGAGGACGTCGCCGGCGACGGCCGAGGCGGCAAGCTCGCCCATTCGGACCATCGTCTCCGCCACGCCTACAGTCCCAGCCGCGCGAGCAGCTGATCCACGCCACCCGCGTCCGGCACCAGCAGGAACGACACCGACGCGTCGGAGCCCTCGACCGCGAGCTGCGAGTCCAGCAGCAGCGCGATGTCGCCGGCCCCGGCGCGCTCGGCCAGCACGGTCTCGACGATCGCCGCCAGCATGTCGGTCGCGGCCGCCGGCGGCGTGGGCTCGAGCGCCATCCCGGTCATCATCCCGAGCGCGGTCAAATACGACGCGCCCATGATGTTGCCGATCTCCATCAGCGCCGAGTCGCCGATCTCCGTGCCCGCCTCGACGCCCAGCAGCGCGCACATCTGCGCCGCGTCGCTGGGGGAGAAGAGCAGCAGCACCGACGCGCCCATGTCGCCGACCACGCCGAGCACGACGCCGGTCGCGTCGGCCTCGGGGTCGCCGACCTCGGCGACGGCGTCGGCCATCGGCAGCACGTAGGCGTGCGGAACGGAGATGTCGACGCTGCGGCCGAGCATGCTCGACAGCGCGGTGCTCGCCGTGCCGGAACCGACGTTGGCCAGCTCGCGCAGCGCGTCGAGCTGCAGGTCCGTGTACTGGGTCAACGCAGCGTTCCTTTCGATCTCAAGCGGCGACGGGGACGTCGACGACCGCGTCGCAGTCGACGATCAGGGCGATCTGCCCGTCCGACAGCACGGCGGCGCCGGACAGGGCGGCGCCGTCGGCGATCTCCGGCGGCAGCGGACGAGTGACGAGCTCGTGCTGACCGACCAGGCGGGCGACCGTGATCGCGAAGCGCTCCGAGCCGCCGCGCACGACGACCGCGTACTCGGCGTCCGGCGCCGGCGAGCCGCCGTAGCGCTCGGACGCGTCGACGATCGGCAGCACGCCGTCGGACAGGACCAGCATGCGCAGGCCGGCGACCGAGCGGACGGCGCTGTCGGAGACGCGCACGGTGCGCTCGATCCGGTCGAGCGGGATCGCGAACGAGCGATCGTCGGCCTCGACGATCAGCGCGGCCATGATCGCCAGCGTGAGCGGCAGGCGGATCTGGGCGCTCGTGCCGTGGCCGTGCTCGGACGTCATGACGACCTCGCCGCCGAGGCCGCGGATCGCGGCGCGCACGGCGTCCATCCCGACGCCGCGGCCGGAGATGTCGCTGGTCGTCTCGGCGGTCGAGAACCCGGCCGTGAACAGCAGCTCGACGGCCCGCTGGGAGTCGATCGAGTCGATCTGCTCGGGCGCGATCAGCCCGCGCTCGGCCGCCTTGCGCGCCACCCGGGCGGGGTCGACGCCGCGGCCGTCGTCGGACACCGTGATCACCACGTTGCCGCCCGCGTGCTGCGCGGAGATCGTCAGCGTGCCGGTCGCCGGCTTGCCCGCCGCGACGCGCTCCTCCGGCCCTTCCAGGCCGTGGTCGAGCGCGTTGCGCACCAGGTGCACGAGCGGGTCGCCGAGCGCGTCGACCACGGTGCGGTCCAGCTCGGTGTCCTTGCCGACGAGGTCCAGCTCGACCTGCTTGCCGAGCTTGGTCGACAGGTCGCGCACGAGCCGCGGGAAGCGCAGGAAGACCGCCTCGACCGGGATCATCCGGACCTGCATCACCATCGACTGCAGCGCGTGCGAGGTGCGCGTGAGGTTCTGCATCGCCTGCGAGAGGCCCGGGACGTCGGCCTGCGTGGCCAGCGCCTCGACCTGCGTGCGGTGCAGGACGAGCTCGCCCATGAAGTGCATCAGCTGGTCGAGCCGCTCGGCGTCGACGCGCACGGTGGAGGAGCCGCCCTTGGCGTGCGGCTTGGACGCGGCGGGCGCCGACGGCGCCGAGGGCGCGTCGTCGCTGACCGCGACCGGCTCGGGCTCCGGCTCGCCGGTCTCGACCGCCGTGTCGGGGACGGCCTCGAAGACGAGCACGTCCGCGACCTCCGGGACCGAGCTGGCGGCGTCCGCCAACGCGCTGTCCGGGTGCTCGGAGACGATCCAGGCGCTGACCTCGCGGCCGTCGAAGGCGTCGACGTCCTCGGGCGCGGGGGAGCACGCCAGCGTCTCGCCCAGCTCGGCGACCGTGGACAGCACCATGTAGGCGCGTACAGACGGCATCGAGACGTCCTCGTTGAGCAGCGCGGTGATCTGCACCACGCGGCGGCCGCCGGCCAGCTCGGACAGGTCGTCCGGGACCGGCGCGACGCCGACCCGGTCGGCCTCCTGCTCGGGCGTGCGCTCGCGCACCAGGCTCTGCAGGCGCTCGATCAGCGGCTCGGCGTGGATGTCCTCCTGCCCGGTCTCGTCGATCGCCTCGACGGCGGCCGACAGCGCGTCGAGGCTGTCGAACAGCACGTCGATCGCGGCCCGCTCGAGCCCGCCGCGCCGCTGGCGCAGCAGCTCGAAGACGTCCTCCATCTCGTGCGTCAGCGCGGCCATCCCGGCGAAGCCCATCGTCGCGCTCATGCCCTTCATCGAGTGCGCGATGCGGAAGATCTCGTCGACGGTCTCCTGGTCGTCCGGCGTCTCCTCGATGCGGACGACGGCCAGGTTGAGCTCCTGCAGATGCTCGCGGCCCTCCGCGAGGAACATGGGGAGGTACTCGTCCATCACGCCTTCCGGTAGATGAAGTGATACGGGGACGTGAGGCCCATGCCGCGCGGGTCGGCGACCCGTTCGGAGGTCCCCACGACCAGATACCCGCCGGGCGCGAGCGACTCGACGAGCCGGGCGTGCAGCGCGTCGCGGACCTCCTCGGTGAAGTAGATCACCGTGTTGCGGCAGAAGACGACGTCGTAACGGCCCTTCGGGACCGGCATGCGCAGGAGGTCGCCGTTGTCGAAGCGCACCATGCGCTTGAGCTCGGGCTTGGCCTCCCAGCCGCCGCGGTCGCGGGGCTCGAAGTGGCGCTGCAGCATCGCTTTCGGCGACGTGCGCGCGTCCTCGGCGGTGAAGACGCCCTGGCGGGCGCGGGCGACCATGCGCTTGTCGAGGTCGGTGCCGTTGATCTCGACCGTCGCGGCCGGGACCGCTTCGCGGCAGATCGCGGCGATCGTGTACGCCTCGGCGCCGTACGAGCACCCCGCGCTCCAGATCTTCAGGCGGCTGCGCTCGGCGGTCAGCTCCGGCAGGATCTTCGTGCGCAGGACCTCGAACTGGTCCTCATGGCGCCACAGGTGCGAGACGTTGATCGTGACGCGATCCAGGAACGCGTCCAGCTCGGCCGGCTCGCCGCGCAGGCGGCGGGCGTACTCGGCGAGGTCGGAGGTGCCGCGGCGCGCGGTCCAGGTGCGCACGCGGCGCTCCATCTGGTTGCGCTTGTACTGGGCGAGGTCGACGCCGCAGATCGAGCGCACGGCCTCGCAGAAGGCGGCGAAATCATCGGTCTTGAGGCCCGCGACGAAGCGCGTGGCGGTCTGCGTGGGGATGGTGCTCATGCTCCGGCCTCGCGCGCGATCGCCGCGGGCAGTTCGTGGAGGGGAAGGATCTCGTCGGCCAGGCCCGCCTCGGCGACGGCGCGCGGCATGCCGTAGACGACGCAGGTGGACTCGGCCTCGACCAGCACGCGACCGCCGGCCGCCTTGACGGCGCGGGCGCCGTCGAGCCCGTCCTTGCCCATGCCCGTGAGCACGACCAGGACGAGCGCGCTGCCGTAGAGGGAGGCGGCGTCGGCGATCGTCAGGTCGGCGCGCGGGCGCAGGCCGCCCAGCGGGGCGTCGTCGGACAGGCGCGTCTTGCGGTCGTTGCCCAGGCGCAGGTGCGAGCCGCCCGGGGCCAGGTACATGCGGCGCGGGTCCATCGCCTCGGCGCCGGTCGCCTCGAGCACGTTCAGGCGCGAGAGGCCGTTCAGCCGCGTGGCCAGCGAGGCGGTGAAGCCCTGCGGCATGTGCTGGACGATCAGCGAGCCGCTCCCGAGCGGGGACGGAAGCTTCGGGATCAGCTCGCCGAGCGCCTTGGGGCCGCCGGTGGAGGACGCGATCAGGACGAACCGCTTGCCGGTGGTCACCGGCCGCGGCCGGGGCGGGGAGGGGGCCGCCGCGACCGCGCGGACGAGGCGGGCGGCCCGGCTGCCCGCGGCGTCCGCCACCTTCTTGCTCAGCTCGGCCGTGAAGTCCGCCATCGACTCGCCCATCGCCGGCTTGGCGACGAGCTCGAAGGCGCCCTCGGCCAGCGCGTCGACCGCGCGGGCGCCGTGGGCGGGGGAGAAGGCGGACACCACCACGACCGGAACCGGCTCCGCCTTACCCGCGCGCAGCGCGCGGAGAACGCCGAGCCCGTCGAGGCCCGGCATGTGCAGGTCGAGCGTGAGGGCGTCCGGACGGTATTGCCGGCACGCGGCCAGCGCCTCGTCACCGTCCGCCGCCGTGGCCACGACGTCGAATCCCTGACGCCCGAGCGCGTCGGAGAGGATGCGCCGCATCAGGCGCGAGTCGTCGGCGACGACGACGCGCTGCGCGGTGTTCGGGATCGCGGCCACGTGCTCGGTCCGCTCAGGCCACGGTCAGCTCGTCGACGCTGCCCGCGAGGGCGAACAGGCCCTCCGGGTTCAGCAGGATCACGAGGCGGTCGTCGATCTTGGCGATCGACTCGATCGTCTGAGTGTCGGCGGTCGGGACGCCTTCCAGCTGGTCGTTGGACACCGTCAGGACCTCCTCGACGTCGCCGACGAGGACGCCGGCCTGGCCGGTGCCGGTCTCGACGATGACGATCTTGCCGAACTCGGCCTCGGCCACCGGGAGGCCCATGCGGGACGCGAGGTCGTAGATCGGGATGATCTTGCCGCGCAGGCCGATGACGCCGCGAATCCACGGCACGTCGGACGTGACGGTGCGCGGCTCGGTGTAGCGGATGATCTCGTGGACGGCACCGATCGGCAGCGCGTACTCCTCGCTCCCGATCGAGAACACCACGAGCTGCTGGGAAGTGATGTCGGACATGTCTCCCTCAGCATCGGCCGTGGCGGCCGACGCTTGAGGGGCAATTAGCCTCGGGCCGGGAAGCGGACGACAAACCGAGCGCCGCGACCGTCCAGCGGCGGCTCCAGGCGCACGGTGCCGTGGTGGCTCTCCGCGACCGCGCGCACGATCGACAGGCCCAGGCCGGAGGAGCCCGAGCGGTCGCCGTGGGCGCGGAAGAAGCGTTCGAAGACCTTGTCCTG
The DNA here is from genome assembly GCA_035555675.1 of Solirubrobacter sp. GTDB lineage: Bacteria > Actinomycetota > Thermoleophilia > Solirubrobacterales > Solirubrobacteraceae > Solirubrobacter. The sequence continues at coordinate 8,203 of DATMGH010000158.1, forward strand.
CAGCTCGGGCGGGATGCCGGGGCCATCGTCCTCGACCGCGAGCACGATGTGCCCGTTGTTGCGTTCGACCGTGGCCTCGACCGTGGTCCCGGGGTCGGTGTGGCGGAGCGCGTTCTCCATCAGGTTGAGCACGAGCCGGTGCAGCTCGTCGCGCACGCCCTCGACCTCCAGGCCGCGCGGGGCGGAGATGCTGATCTCGTGATCGCCGGCCACGGGCTCGAGCTCGGACGCGGCGTCGGTGACGACGTCGGACAAATCGACCGGCCGGCGCGGCGGCTCGCGGCCGGCGTCGGCGCGGGCGAGCAGCAGCAGGTCGGCGACCAGGCGGCGCATGCGGCGGCTGGAGCGCAGGGCGGACGCGGCGGCCTCCCGGTGCTCGCCGGTCAACGTCTCCTCGAGCAGCTCCAGGTTGGCCAGGACGGACGTGAGCGGCGTGCGCAGCTCGTGCGAGGCGTCGGCGACGAACTCGCGCTGGCGCTTGAGCGCGGCCTCGGTCTCGGTGCGGGCCTCGTCGAGGGCGTGCAGCATGCCCTCGAGCGTGGTCGCGAGCTCCGCGACCTCGTCGTTGGCCTCCGGGTGCGGCATCTTGCCCGTGGGGTCGCGCGTGCGCTCGACCTCACGCGCGGCCTGCGTGAGCTCGGTGATCGGCTCCATGGCCCGCCGGGCCGTCGCCAACCCCGCGAGCAGCGCGAGCGCGGCGCCGCCGAGCACGCCGATGCCCAGGAAGAGCTTCACGCGGTTGGCGGTCGCCGAGACGTCCGAGATCCGGCGCCCGTACTGCAGGTACACGCGGAAGAACCCGATCTGGTCGGGCGGCCGCTGGATCGCGAAGGCCCGCGACTCGACGCGCCAGCCGCTGACGTCCATCGTGGGACCCGTCGGCAGCCCGAAGTTCGGCGCGCCGTTGGAGCCGTCGAACTTCCGGCCGTCCGTGTAGATGATCCGGATCGCCGCGTTGTTGCTCGCGGCGTACGCGTTGAGGTCCAGGTTGCCCGTGTACTGCGGGTTGTGCTGCGGCGTGTCGTCGTAGCGCTTGAAGGTGTACTCGAGCTGGCCCGCCAACTTGTCGGCGGCCGACGACACCTGCCGGTTGAAGTCCGCGTACAGCGCCCGCGTGGTCAGCGTGCCGACGATCACCGCGAACCCGAGCAGGATCACGAGCGTCAGCGCGGCCGATCCGCCGGCGAGGCGCCAACGGATCGGCTGGCGCTTATACGCGGAGTACGTAGCCCGCGCCGCGGACCGTATGGAGGAGGCGAGGCTCTCCACCGGCTTCGAGCTTCCTTCTGAGGTTCGAGACGAAGACCTCGATCGTGTTGGTGATCGAGAAGGGGTCGTAGCCCCAGACCTCGTCGAGCAGCTTCTGGCGCGAGATCACGAGGCGCTCGTTGCGCATCAGGTACTCGAGCAGCTCGAACTCCCGCTGCGTCAGGTCGATCTGCCGGTCACCGCGCGAGACCTCGTGCGTGTCAGGGTTCAGCGTGAGGTCGCCGACGCGCAGCGGGGCCATGCCGCGCGGCGGGCGCCGGCGCAGCAGCGCGCGCATGCGCGCGAGCAGCTCCTGGCGCTCGAACGGCTTCACGAGGTAGTCGTCCGCCCCGACGTCGAGGCCCTCCACGCGCGACTCGAGCGCGTCGCGGGCGGTCAGCATCAGGATCGGCGTGTCGTCGCCGTCCTCACGTAGGCGGCGGGCGACGTCGATCCCGTCGAGCCGGGGGAGTCCCAGGTCGAGCACGATGATGTCGGGCAGGAACGCGTGGGCTTCGTCGAGGCCTCGCACGCCGTCGGCGGCGAGCTTGACCTCATAGCCCTCCAGGCGCAGCGAACGCTGCAGGACCTGGGCGATCTCCTCGTCGTCCTCGACTACGAGGACGCGGACGGGACGGGTGGCGGCTTCCACTGCTCTGATGTTACGGCGCGGTGCGGCGTTAGCGACGTGACGTTCAGGCGCGGTTTAGCTCGCGAGCAGGGGTCGCGCACGCCACGTCGAAGGGGGCCGGGCCAGATGCCCACGAAGAAGAAGCCCGCGGCGCGCCGCGCCCGGCGCTCCGCGCCGCACCTCCACCTGCCCGCGCTCGAGCAGCGCCAGCTCGATCTGATCGGGCTCGGCCTGGTCGCGCTCGCGCTGTTCTTCGCGTTCCTCGTGTACTTCGACTGGGACGGCGGGCGCGCGGGTTCCTCCGCCGTCGAAGGGCTGCGCTGGCTGCTCGGCGCCGCGCACTACCTGGTGCCGGTGGCGCTGGCCGCCGCCGGCGCGATCCTGATGCTGCGCCCCGTCCTGCCGGCCGTGCGCCCGTTCCGCGCGGGTGCGATCTGCCTCTTCTTGGCCGTCACGCTCGGGCTCTCGGCGGGCACGCTCGGCGTCGGCCCCGGCGGTGAGCGCCCGGACTGGTGGGACCCGGAGTGGGTCAAGACGCGCGGCGGGATGACGGGGGAGACGCTCGACTGGGCCGTGACGACCCTGGCCGGCACGATCGGCGCGCACATCCTCGCGGTCTTCCTGTTCCTCGCCGGGGTCCTGCTGCTGACCGGCGCGTCGGTCGCGGGCGTGATCAAGGCGACCTCGGACTCGGTGTCGACGACCACGCGCGAGCTGCGGACCGCGGTCAAGCGCCGTCCCGCCGAGGATCTGGCGACGCTCGAGCGCGCGCCGCGCGTGCGCGTCAAGCGCCCGGCGGTGTTCGAGGACCCGCCCGAGTTCGAGGCGGCGCCGACCGAGGAGAAGCCGGCGAAGAAGACCGACGAGTTCTGGTCCGGGGCCGACCGCTACCCGGACCTCTACGGCGGCGAGCCCGAGCCCGAGCCGGAGCCAGAACCGGAGGCCGACCCCGAACCGGTCGTCCCCGAGCTCGAGCGCCTGGCCGAGGATCCGGCCGAGGACGAGGACGGCGTCACGCGCGGCCCGGCCGCGCCGGTGACGCCCGAGCAGCTCACGCCCCAGGGCCGCTACCGCCGCGAGGTCACCGACGCCCCGGACTTCGTCTGGGAGCTGCCGGACGCCGCCAAGCTCACGCGCTCCAGCGAGGACGCCTCGCGCCCCGACAGCGCCGGCCAGGAGAAGGTCGCCGCGCAGCTGATCGAGACCCTGGCGCACTTCAAGATCGAGGCGCGCGTGATCGGCATGGTCGCGGGCCCGCACATCACGCGCTACGAGCTGCGCCTCGCGCCCGGCATCAAGGTCGGCAAGGTCGCCCAGCTCAAGGACGACTTGGCGTACGCGCTGGCCGCGTCCGACGTGCGCATCCTGGCGCCGATCCCGGGCAAGCAGGCGGTCGGGATCGAGGTCCCGAACGCGCGCCGCCGGATCGTCCACCTCGGCGATGTCTTCCAGGGCGTCCCGGAGGGCTGGTCGCCGCTGACGGTCTGGCTGGGCAAGGATGTCGCGGGCCGCGCGATCGGCGCCGACCTGGCGAAGATGCCGCACCTGCTGGTCGCGGGCACCACCGGCGCGGGCAAGTCGGCCGCGGTCAACGCGATGCTGTCCTCCGTGCTGCTGCAGGCCACGCCGCACGAGGTCCGGATGGTGCTGGTCGACCCCAAGCAGGTCGAGCTCACCCACTACGACTCGATCCCGCACCTGCTGACCCCGGTGATCACGTCGCCCAAGCAGGCCGCGATCGCGCTCCAGAACCTGGTCCGCGAGATGGAGCAGCGCTACGCGTACATGGCGCTGGCCCGCACGCGGACCTTGAAGGACCTCAACGCCGTACGGGCTTCACGTGACGAACCGGCGCTGCCCTACGTGCTGTGCGTGATCGACGAGCTCGCCGACCTGATGATGGTCGCCCCGGCGGACGTCGAGGACTCGATCATCCGGATCGCCCAGAAGGCGCGCGCCGTCGGCATCCACCTCGTGCTCGCCACCCAATCCCCGCGCGTGGACGTGATCACGGGCATGATCAAGGCCAACGTGCCGTCGCGGATCGCGTTTGCGGTCTCCTCGCAGACCGACTCACGCGTGATCCTCGACCAGAACGGCGCGGAGTCCCTGCTCGGCATGGGCGACATGCTCTTCTCCCCGGTCGGCAGCTCGCGCCTGCAGCGCATCCAGGGCGCGTTCATCGACGAGGCCCAGATCGAGGAGCTGACCGACACCTGGCGGCGCCAGGGCGAGCCGGAGCTGCGCGAGGACCTGCTCGAGGAGGTCGCCGAGGAGGACGCCTCCGAGGGCGCGCCCGACGAGTTCGACCCGGACGAGGATCCGCTGCTGGGCGACGCGATCCGGCTCGTGGCCGAGATGCAGACGGCGTCCACGTCGATGCTCCAGCGCCGCCTGCGGCTCGGCTACACGCGGGCCGGCCGGCTGATCGACATGCTCGAGCGCCGCGGGGTCATCTCCGGCTACGAAGGCTCCAAGCCGCGCCAGGTGCTGATCACCGAAGCCGACCTGCCGCGCGTGCTCGCCGCGCTGGATCCGCAAACCGTTCCGGACGACCCGGAATAGGACGCTTGTAGCCTCGAAGCCGGATGCCGGAGATCGGGGAAACGCTACGGGAGGCGCGGATGCGCCGCCGCATCGACATGACCGAGGTCGAAGCGGCGACGAAGATCCGCGCCAAGTACCTGCGTGCGCTGGAGAACGAGGAGTGGGACCTGCTGCCCGGGCCCACGTTCGTCAAGACGTTCCTGCGCACTTACGCGGAGTACCTCGAGCTCGACCCGCGCGTGCTGGTCGAGGAGTACCGGCAGCGCTTCGAGCGCCCGTCGACGCAGGACCTGACGCCGTTCGCGCCCCGTCGCACCGCACCGCGCCGGCGGCGCCGGCGCTCGCTCGGGCCGCTGCTGGTCGTGGTGTTCGGGCTCGCGGTGCTGCTGGGCGCGCTCTACCTGCTCGGGACGTGGGGCGGCGACGACGGCGAGGAGCCGGTGCCGCCGGTGGCCAGCGCCACGGCGACGGCGACCTCCACCGCCACGCCGACGGCGACGCCACGCTCGCGGTCCTCCTCCTCGTCGGCCCCGAAGGTCGCGTCGCTGCGGCTGACGGCGCGGGGCACGCGCGTGTACGTGTGCGTGGTCGACGCCAGCGGCAAGGCGGTCGTCGACGGCGAGCAGCTCGAGCCGGGCGAGAGCACGAAGACGTTCCGCTCCAAGCGCTTCCGGGTGAACCTCGGCAACGGCGCGGTGTGGCTGCGCGTCGGCACGCACCGCTACCCGGCGGCCGACATCGGGCGCCCGATCGGCTACGACGTCCGGCCCGGCCGCAAGCCCACGCGGCTGAACGAGGCCGCGCGCGTCAAGCTGTGCGCCGGATGAGCGTGCGCGCGGGGATCGTCGTCACCGGCACCGAGGTGCTCTCGGGCATCATCCGCGACGCCAACGGGCCGTGGCTGTCGGAGGCGCTGCGCGGCCGGGGTGTCGAGGTCTCCGAGATCGTGGTCGTGGGGGACCGGCCGGAGGACATCCGGCGGGCGCTGGACTTCCTGTCGGACCGCGACCTGGTGCTGACCAGCGGCGGGCTGGGGCCGACCGCGGACGACCTGACGGTCGATGTCGTGGCGTCCTGGGCCGGCGTGGCGCTGGAGCACGACGCGGCGCTGGAGGAGCGGATCTGGACGATCGTCGGCCGGCTGCGCGGACGCCTGCCGTTCCGCGAGGCGGCGATGCGCGAGGGGACGCGCAAGCAGGCGCGGGTGCCGGCCGGCGCGACGACGCTCGAGCCCGTGGGGACGGCCCCGGGGTTCCTGGTGTCCTCGTCCGGGCCGCTGGTGGTGGTGCTGCCGGGGCCGCCGCGCGAGCTGCAGGCGATGTGGGCGTCCGCGGTCGACGTGGAGCCGCTGCGGACGCTGCTGGCGTCCGCGGGCGCGCTCGAGCAGCGGATCCTGCGCTTCTTCCCGCTGCCGGAGCCGCAGATCGCGGCGACGCTGCGCGAGCTGGACGCCGACGCCCTGCCGCTGGAGATCACCACGTGCCTGCGGCGCGGGGAGCTCGAGGTGGCGACCGTGTTCGGGGCGGGCGCCGCGGATGCGTACGCGGGGTTCGAGGCCGCGCTGCGGGAACGGCACGGGGACGTGCTGTTCTCCGACGACGGGGCGACGATCGACGAGGTGATCGCGCGGCTCTTGGCCGGGCGGACCGTGGCCGTCGCCGAGTCGTGCACCGGCGGGCTGATGGCCGGGCGGCTGACGGACCTGGCGGGCTCCTCGGCGTACGTGCTCGGCGGGCTCGTCGTCTATTCGAACGAGGCCAAGACGGCGCTCGCCGGCGTTCCGGCCTCGCTGATCGCCGCCCACGGAGCGGTCTCGCCCGAGGTGGCGGCGGCGCTGGCCGCGGGGGCGCGGGAGCGGCTCGGCGCCGACGTCGGGATCGGGATCACCGGGATCGCCGGGCCGGGCGGCGGCACGCCGGCCAAGCCGGTCGGCACGGTCTGCCTCTCGGTGTCGACGGCGACCGACAGCGAGGACCGGACGGTCCGCCTGCCGGGCGGCCGCGCCGATGTTCGCGACCGGACCACGACCGTCGCGCTGCACATGCTGCGGGCGCTGCTGCTGCGGGCGTGAGCGACGCGCCGGCCGCCCGCGAGCCTTCGCGGTCCGCCGCCGCGGCGCGTGACGCCTCGCCGCGCACCCGCGACCCGTCGTCGCCCGCCGCCACCGCGCGCGACCCCTCGCCGCCCGCCGCCACCGCGCGCGACCCCTCGCCCGCCGCCCCGCGCAAGCTCCGCCTCTTCGTCGCCCTCGAGCTTCCCGACCCGGTCCGCGCCGTCCTGGCCCGCCTCGGCGCCGCCGCCGACCCGGGCGTCTGGCGCCCGCTCGCCCCGGAGGCGCTGCACCTCACGCTCGCGTTCCTGGGCTCGCGCCCGCCGGCGGACGTCGCGCGCATCGCGCCCG
>DATMGH010000159.1:0-5665 GCA_035555675.1 Solirubrobacter sp.
CCGGGCGCAACCCCGAGAACGATTCCTGCGACGTTCGTGCCGTGATCGTTGTCGTCCGGCTGCCCGTCGTCCGGCGCGAAGTCCTGTGCGAAAGCAACCGCGCACCCCGGGGCTCCCGCGCTCTGGCAACTGCCGAACGCCGCTCGTGTGAAGTCCACGCCTGTGTCGAGCACCGCGACCGCGGTGCCGGCACCGGTGTACCCGGCGGCGGCAACCTGCGGCTGGTTCACCAGCGGCAGGCTCTGCGCGAGATGCGTGCCGCTCCTTCTGTCTGCACGTATTGAGACGACGTTAGGGGACGCCGCGAGGCGCAGTAACGCTGCCTCTGAGTTGACGTGCACCAGCACGACCGGCAACACCTCGTAGTCACGTCGCCGCTGGACATCCGATCCCGCCGCTGCGAGAGCGGCGTCTTTCCGGCGGGCGAAGATACGTCCACTGCTGCGGATCTCGCTCGGGACGGCTCGTCCTTGCGAAGGTCCCGGCAGGGCGTCCCGGTACTGGACCGTGACGATGACCTGCGCCGAACCATTGTTGCGCACGGCCGCCAACGCCGCCGAATCCACCTTGGTCCGGGCACTGCTCTCAGAGGACGCGTGCACCGCGCGGTTGAGCTCGGCTCCTGCGGTCATTCGGGCGTTGGTGTTCGCCGCCCACGAGCCTGTTAGCAGCGCGGCGGCTGCCGCGCCAATCACGAGCACTCTCATGTCCCCTCCCACAGTGTTGCGTAACCGCTGAGTACTAGAGTCTACGGATGTCGGGGGCGTTGAGAAGGGCTTGGGCGGCACGCCGCGCATAGGTGTGCGGGGTCTGGCCGTCGGGAATGTGCTCCGCGCTGTCACCCCGACTATGGGAGGTGCCGACCGTGTTGCAGAGTCTGGCCCGGCGAGCTGGCGTCCAGCTACATCTCATTCGAGGCCGACGAGCGCCTCCGCGATTTCTTCAGGAGCATCGAGGACAACCGCGGCGACCTGATGCGCGCCTGACATCGGCTTCGAAGTTGCCGCCATCATGGCGAAACCTTCCCCCCGACATCGACGACACCGATCGCGCGGGCAGGCCGGGCCGCACGACACCTACAGATCCGCGCTCGCCAGGACAACCGGAACGTCGAAGGGGGACCAGATATCGGCACGGGCCCAGGGGGCCCCACCACTCGGCCGGCAGCCCGAGCAGCCCGAGCCCCCAGCCGTACGGGAGATAGAAGTCGCGGAACGGCAGCTGACCCGCCGCGGTCAGGTGCACGGTGGAGAAGAGGATGCCCTCGTCGAACCGCTGCAGCGGCTTGCCCAGCACGAGCACCATGACCCCGAACCAATGCGCGACGCCGAGCGCCGCACCGACGAGCCAGGCGGTCGCCGTCGTCCCGCTGACCCGCTTCGCGGCGGCGACGGCGATCGTCACGGGCTTCCGGGGGCGCGGGGCCGCAAGTGGCTAATGTGTGCGTTCCGGGCGCGGCGGGCTGTGGTTGCGCGGGCAGTCGCGGTTCGCGATCTCCGCATCGTTCGCACGCGCCCTTCGTTAGGAAGGGCGACTGTCCCGGCACGACGCGACTCCGAGTCCACGAGAGAGGGAATCACCACATGGCGAAGATCCTGGTCACCGGCTGCCGAGGGACGCTCGGCACACCGCTGGTTGCGGAGCTCCGCAGGCGCGGCCATGACGTCTGGGGGTGCGACCTCCAGCACCAGGCCGACGAGAAGTTCATCCGCGCCGACCTCCAGCACTACCGGCAGCTGGAGCGCATGCTCGACCAAGTCGGCCACGTGGATTACGTCTATCACCTCGCCGCCGAGTTCGGGCGCATCAACGGCGAGGAGTACTACGACACGCTGTGGGCGACCAACGTCATCGGGACGCGGAACATCCTCGAGCTGCAGCTCAAGTACGGCTTCAAGCTGATCTTCGCGAGCTCGTCGGAGATCTACGGCGACATCCACGCCGACGTCCTCCACGAGGACATCCCGCTGCAGCAGTCGATCATCCAGCACAACGACTACGCGACGACCAAGTGGGTCAACGAAGTTCAGATCATGAACTTCGAGAAGCGCCACCAGTCGCCGATCGTGCGGCTGCGCTTCTTCAACGCCTACGGGCCGGGCGAGTACTACCACAAGTACCGCAGCGTGGTCTGCCTGTTCGGGTACCGTGCGCTGCACGACCTGCCGTACACGGTGTACCGGAACTACCACCGGGTGTTCATGTACATCGACGACTTCATCCCGACGCTCGCGAACGTCTGCGAGAACTTCAAGCCGGGCGAGGTCTACAACATCGGCGGGACCGAGTTCGTCAGCGTCGAGCACATGAGCAGCCTCCTGCTGGAGACCCTCGGCAAGTCCGACGACCTCGTCACGTACATGCCGGAGGACAAGCACAACACGCAGTCCAAGAAGCCGGACGTGTCCAAGGCGGCGCGCGACTTCGGGCACGATCCGAAGGTGACGCTCGAAGAGGGCATCCCGACGACGGTCGAGTGGATGCGCGACGTGTACCTCTCCAACAAGACGACGGCGCCCTCGTAGGTGGCCGCCGAGCCGGAGCCGACGGGCCGCGCGCGGGACGACGCCGCGCCGGAGGTGAGCGTGATCATCCCGTGCCTGAACGAGGAGCAGAACGTGCCCTCGGTCGTGGCGCGCGTGCGTGACCTGCTCGCGGCGGCGGACGTCTCGGCCGAGATCCTGATCGTCGACGACTGCAGCGATGACTACACGTTCCGCGAGGCGTATCTGCTCGCGGAGCGCTGGGACGACGTCATCGCTCTGCACAAGGGGTTGCCGCGCGGCATCGGCAACGCGGTCCGGTTCGCGATCGAGCGGGCGCGCGGTCAGGTCGGCGTGGTCGTCATGGGCGACGGCGTCGACCCGCTGGCGGCGATCCCGGACATGCGGGACGCGATCATCGACGCGGGCCACGACCTCGTCCTGCTCTCGCGCTACCTGGACCCGTCGGATTCCGCCTCGATCCCGCTGACGTATCGCGTCTACCAGGCCGCCTACCGGCGGCTGCTGGCGTTCGCCTGCGACCTGCCGTACAAGGACGCGACGTACGCGTTCCGCGGCTTTCGGCTGGACTTCGTGCGCGGGCTCGGGTTGATGTCCGGCGGTTTCGAGATCTCGCCCGAGATGACGCTGAAGACGTGGACGCGCGGCGGCTCGATCACCGAGCTGCAGGGTCGGCAGGGCCGCCGGATCGCCGGTGAGTCGAAGTTCCTGTTCTCCGAGCAGGCGGTGGGATACGCGCGCGTCGCGTTCCAGGCCTATCGAGACGCACGCCGGAGCGGGCGTCACCGCACTCGCAACTGGGGCGCGCTGGTCCGCGGTCGTGGCGCCTGACGGGAGGCCGCAGACTGTGACGCTGGAGCCCTCGCGGGAACCGGCTCCGGCCGCCCCGGAGGAGCGCATCGAGCGCCCGCCGGCCGCGGCGCGCCTGCGCGCCGTCCCCGGGCTCGCCGTCGTCGCCCGGCATCTCGGCGTCATCGTCTCGGTCGCGGCGGTCGCGGGCTTCGTCGTCTGGGCGCTTGGCCAGGACACGCCGAAGTTCCCGTCCGACCCGGCCGACATCGCGCTCGTCGGCGGCGCGGTGCTCGTGTACGCCTTCGCGACCGCGGTCCGCGGCTGGCGCTGGCACCGGATCATGCGCCACAACGGCATTCCGCACTCGCGCACGGACGCGTACATGCTGTGCGTCGTCGGCTACGCGTGCAACAACGTGCTCCCGGCGCGCGGTGGCGAGCTGCTGCGGATCTACCTGATGGGCCAGCGGTCCGGCGCGCGCAAGCGCGAGGTGCTGGGCACGGTGCTCGCCGAGCGGGTGCTGGACGCGGTCAGCCTCGCCCTGCTGCTCGTGATCCTGTCCGTCGGCCGGGTCGCCGGCTCGTCGCCGGGGGACTCGAGGACGCTGGCCGCGGTCGGTGCGCTGGTCGTCGTGTCCTCGGTGTTCGTGATCGCGATGCTCCTGCACCGCGGTGAGCGGCTGCAGCGCGTGATGGGGCTGCTGCGGCCGATCATGGCCGCGTCGCGGCGGTTGGTCAGCCCGTACGGCGCGATCCTGCTCGTGGTCACGATGGGCATCTGGGCGCTCGAGGGGACCATCTTCTGGATGATCGGGCGCTCGCTCGGGATCGCGATCACGCCCTGGGAGGGCCTGTTCGTGCTCGTGCTCTCCGGGTTCTTCACGTTGATCCCCGCCGCGCCCGGCTACGTCGGGACGTTCGAGGCGGGCGTGCTGGTCGGGCTGTCGCGGCTTGGCGTCAGCGGCGGCACCGCGGTCGCGTTCGCGCTGCTCGTGCGCTTCGTGATGTACGTGCCGATCACGGTCGTCGGGCTCGGGTTCCTGATCGCTCGCTACGGCGGCCTGCAGCTGCTGCGCAGCCGGCGCTGGGAGCAGCCGGCGTGATCAGGCGCCGCGCCTGAGCAGCCGCGCGGCGAGCGGCCGACGGGGCGGCACCGGGGCCTTCAGCGTCGCCTCCAGCAGGCCCTTCGCGGTCGGGCGGATGCCGTGCACGTCGACGTCCTCGCGCTCGGCCCAGGCGGCGGCGATGCACAGCTCGGCGTCGCGCAGCGCGTCGTCGAGCAGCAGCGTGGCGTCGGCCTTCAGGTAGGGCGCGACGAGGTCGATGGTGCCGAGGCGCGACGCGCCGGAGTCCAGCGTCGGGCCGTCGACAAGGATCAGTTCGGGCGCGGTCTCGCGCAGCGCGGCGGCCGCGGCGTCGGTCAGCACGAAGCCGGCCGGCGCGTCGCCGCCGGGGTCGCCGAGCGCAAGCTCGATGACGGTGGCCTGCGCCGCCAGCCCGCGCTCGGCCAGCGCCTGGCGCGTCCGCTGTGCCCACGCCGGGTCCTGCTCGAAGCTGAGCAGGCGCGGACGGTCGTCGCCGTGGATCTCGGCGAGCAGCGCGGCGAGCACGACGGTGCTGGTGCCGCTGCCGAACTCGACCGCGGTGGCCGGGCGCTGCGCGCGGACGAGCTCGGCGATCCGGTCGATCGCGCTGGCGTCGAGCGCCCAGACCCCCACCGCCAGCCCGGCGGTCAGCTCCGCCAGCCGTGGGTCCGCGGGCGCGGTTCCCGGCGGCTCCTGGCGGATGAGCGCGTCACGAGCGCCGACGGCCCGGCGAACCCCCATCACCGCCGGGTACGGGAGCAGCAGTCCGTGCTCGTGCGCCAGCGCCGCGATGCGCTCGTCGACCGAGGGTCCGACCTCGACGCGCTCGTGCAGGCCGCAATCGAACCAGCGCCCGCCCTCGTGCACGAGGTCGATCACGAGCTCGGCCGGGCCCTGCAGCGGTGGAGCACAGACCTCGACGCCGACGAGCGTGGTCTCGCCGGGACCGAGCGCGTGGGGCAGCGGCGTCCGGCCGACCTCCTGACGCGGCCCGCCCATGACTGGCTGCCAGGCGGCGCCGAGCCGGATCACCGGATCGTGACGGTACGGCCAGCGCGCGCTGCCGGCGTTCGTCACCTCGACCCAGACCAGCTGGTCGCGGCGCTGGGCGGTGAACCGCGGCAGCGGCCGTGCGAGCGTCACGGCGCCGCGGTACGCGTCGGCGGGGAGCTCGGTGCGTGGTGCGTGCCACTCGACCGCGGCGCGGTCGTAGAGCGGCAGGGCGGCCGGGTCGAGCGTACGGCCGGCGTCGCGGGCCGCGCCGAGCGCCGCGGCGATCCGCTCG
>DATMGH010000160.1:0-10009 GCA_035555675.1 Solirubrobacter sp.
CCGTGATAGCGACGGGTGTTCGTCCGAGTGACTTAGCGATCTCCCGATGGCTGTACCCATCAACGCAGGCCATCAGGACGGCGGTCCTAGCATCGTCGGACAGGTCACGCATCGCCTCGGTTAGAGCGTCTGAAATCAAGACGCGATCCTCCATGACCTCCGGATCCGCGAGAAGGTCGATAGAGGCGTGATGGCCTTCCATACTCGGGTTCTCGGCATTGAGTGAAACGAACGCGTAGCGATTAGGGTCGTTAGTAGGACCCCTGCCCGTCCTCCGAAGCTCCCCGAGGACTCCATAACGCGCAGCGTTGTAAAGCCAACCTCTAAGCGGCTTCCCGCTCTGCGGGTCATATCGAAGTAGGCTTTCGAGCGCTGCGGTGATTCCTGCGGAGATCAGATCATCGCCGTCTCCTCCTCGTCTCTGAACTTGCGTGGCGAAGCGCTTATGCACCATCGCGGTCACCATCCAAAGAAGGTATTCCGCTTCAGCTTGAGGTAGGTCACTTGGCTTCATGGTGCTGGTTAGTGTTCGCTCGCAGGAAGAAAGAAGGTCTCGCGCTACGCGCGGATCACTTTTGGGCAAACCGTTGAACAACCAACTGCGCGCTGCGCGCGCTTGACCTTTCTCGGACTTGCCCCTTCGGGGTGAACTTGCGTTCGGCAATGGTTCGGCTATACGGGGGTCGCCCGTACCGCCTCCGGTCAACACGATCTAGGTAGGGCCGCTCGCTAAGTTGCTGCACTATCGGTATCTAAACCGCCCACCTGCCCCGGATTGCTCCGGGCGCTTGGTCCAGGTGCCACCTGGCGAGGACTACTCGGGGTGCTGGCAGCGGGTGCCTAGTCGCTATGTGCTTCGGGAGAATTTTGGGGGAATTCGAGGCACTGACCGAGCTACAGCGAGCTTCTATACAGCCTCACCAATTACCCCGGAACGGTGCGGCCGCAAAGATAGGGGCCGTCTGTCCGGGATGCGTTGTACTGGAGATAATCGTCCAGTTGCGACGTTTCCTCAGCCCTCGGAGCGGAGGCACTACAAACCGGGTTACGACCGACACTAAGAGGCACCATGACGACGACAGAGGTAGGCACAAGAGAGGACGCGTCCGCAGGCAAGGCAGACCTACAGGCGGCCGAGGAACTACTAGACCTGATCCGCGTAGGGGAGGCCAACGCGGTAGGCGTCGCGGACCTATCCCGAGACTCGGGTTACTCGCAGCGGCGGGTGAAGGCACTCATCCGGCTCCTGCGTCACAACGGCTGGCCTATCTGCTCGACCAGCGGCAACGGGTACTTCTTCCCCGCCTCGCGCCAGGAGGCTGAGCACACGAAGGCGTACTTCGCCAAGATCATCGAGAGCCACGAGCAGACGTTGAGAGCCATCCAACGGGGCCTCAGCACACTCTTCGCGGGCATCGAGTAACCAGAGCAGCCACTTATCTTCGGCGGGTGTCTCGCGCATAAGGGGTAACCATGATTGACGCATCTACCCTTGAACTCGTTCTCACCGCGATCGGCGGCAGCGGCCTCGGAGCCGGAGTCGTCAGCCTCTTTCGACTTCGACCTGAACGCAAGAGGATTCGCGCGGACGCTGAGCGACTAGAGGCCGAGGCGGATCAGGCCGTAGTAGAGACCAGCGCGACGGCGCTCAAGCTACTCCGGGATGCGCTGCGCGAGATCGCCAGCCTGCGCGTGCAGGTAGACACGTTGACGACCGAGCTTGCTGCCGCTCGCCGCGAGATCGCGCATCTACAAGAGCAGCTAGAGCTACGTCCTTAGAGTTCCGGGTCAGCTAACTCTAAGGTCGTTACTGATAGCCGCGCTAACTCCAAGCGGCTCGATTCACGAAAGTTGCTAATGCTCGTCAGTTTTCAGCGAGTCTCGGCGATACTCTGGCCCGCACTAACAAGTTGGCCCCGCGACTGCGCCAACAGTCCGGGGCCGTGGCAATAGGAGGTACTAGCTCCCATGCACGTCGAGCCTAACCCGACGCTCGCCAGCCTGCAAGACCAGATTGAGAAGCTGTACGACGAACTCGCGCAGCGTGACGACCTGGTTGAGCGACTGACCGCCGAGAACAAGCGTCTGCGCGAGGCCCCGGTTATGCCGTTCCTTGACGACCGCGAGCGGGATATCCTCTCCCGCATGGCGCGTCACCAAACCGCCCGCGAGATCGCGCGAGACCTCTGCTACTCCGAGGCAACGATCCGCAAGGCGCTGAAGGTCATCTACGGCAAGCTCGATGTCGGCCGCAAGGCGGACGCGATCGTTGAGGCATGGAAGCTCGGCCTCATCGAGATCGGAGAGCCGATCGCCGCATGAAGAAGCTCCTGACGGCCGACGAGGTTGCTGACCTTCTCGCCATCAAGCGCAAGACCGTCTACAACCTCGCGGCCTCGGGAACCATCCCCTGCGTCCGTATCGGGCCGCGCACAGTGCGATTCGACCCTGACCGCCTGGCCGAGTGGGTCAGAGAGCAGGGCGAGGAATCGACAGGTATCCGAAACGGATAACACAGAGGTATCCGCATCGGTCATTGAGACCAGCGACCGAGTGGTCGATCATGAATTTCAGCAACCCATACCGACAAGAGGCGGAGAAGGCCATGTTGGCACTGAAGCAGCATCTAGAAGAGCAAGCGGGCTGGCGCTTTGATAAGTCCCTTGAGTACCCGGAGGACGCGCGTAACCTTCACGCGTCCCGCGAGCTAGAGGGGTGGGCGAACTACGTCGCCGAGTTGATCCACGCGGGCGAGATTCACAAGGAGTCCCGCGCGTGGAGCGCGCTCGACGCGACTGTCTCGGGAATGTATTCGCCATGCGAGGAGGCCGCCCGCCTCGTCAATGACCTTCCCTTCTACTGCAAGGGTGAAGGCGACGACGATCGCTACAAGGCTTGGACGTGGCTCCTGATCGACGCTGAGCAAGGGGCTACGTCATGAAGCTCACCCCGCGCGAGCAGGAGATCGTGGCCCTCTCGGCTAGTCATACGGCAAGCGAGATCGGGGAGATGCTGGGTATCACTCAGCAAAGCGTCTACGGCCATCGTATGCGGATCAACCGCAAACTCGGCACGAGTAGCGCGGCGGAGGCATACGCGGAGGCGAAGACGCGCGGCCTCCTGACGGGCGAGGCCAATGCGCGCGAAGTGGGTAAGTCGTCCGTGGAAGACACCGTAACGGAGGCGCTTCGCAACGCCGAGAAGCGTCTTGACGACGAGCTTGAGGAGGCTCGCGCGCGCGCCGAGTCGGCGCAAGCGCATTACGAGTCTCTGAAGTTGAACATCGGCACGCGCAAGGCTGCATTGGGACGATCGCTCGCCGCGCTACTCGGCGATCCCGCGTCGGTCTAAGCTCGCTTCTGTTTGACCTACTGCCTGATCCTCAGCCAGACCTTCAGCGTCGCCGGGCCTGACCTCCCGGAGCCTTTCGCCATCGAGCCGCATGACGGGATGACCCGCGTGCGGCTCCTGTCTCTCTCGGAGGCTCCCACCATCGCTGACGCCTTCGGGGAGGCTGTCAGCGCCTTCGCGGCGGCTCTGGAAGGCTGGTCAGAGGCCGTGACCGGTATCGCCTGCGAGGACACGACGGACGCCATGCGCGACGCGGGCGAGCCGCCGTTCAGCTATCGGGGCTACGACCGCAACATGTCGGGCGAGGAAATCGCCGCGCAGTACGAAGACTGGCTCGCTTCCTGACGCCCGATAGGCTCGCGGCGCTCATGCCGCTCGCAGCTTTCGAATGGGTCTGGTGGATCATCGGCGGGATCGCGCTCGTGTGGGGCGCGGGCATGATGCTCATGTGGTTCGGGGCGATCACGATCGGTCCGCTGTATTGGGCATTCGCGAAGCTCAGGCGCTTGCGCAACGTCATGAAGTGGGCCGATGGAATGGCCGACGAAGAGGGCTATCGCCTCTACTCGACGTACCCGGTCAAGGAGTACCGAGCGTGGGGCGATCCTATCTACCTCGTGAGCACGATGAGCTATCGAGGCAAGCGCTACTACGTCTGCGTCAAGCGAGGCGGCTCGCTTGCCCCGAAGGGCACTCCGAAGCCGCCTCCGACGTTCTGCGACCGCGAGGGCGACGCGCTGCCTCCGAAGGTCCGCAAGCGCCTCGAAGATTGGGACCCTCCCGAAGAGTGGTGGCGCGAGTTGCGCGCCCGAATCAAGGAAGTCGGGCGCGCAACCGAGGAAGTGGCGGACTGACGAGGACTAGAGCCGCCTGAGGGGCATCGGGCGGCTCTACCTACGCCCTACGAGTCGCAGTTGATGCGGCCGTACTCCTGGATCGCGGACTTGTCGTCGTCGTTCCTCCAACGCTCGTAGAGATCGCGACAGCGCGCCCGCCAGGCCGGATCCGCCGGGTCCGTACACCATCCGCCGGAGCCGGAGCGAACTCGGCAGGCAGGTTCCGCGATGGCGGGTTCGTCGGTCACGGAGTCCTCGGGAGCGGCCACGATGACGCCGGAGCCGTCATGCCCGCGAGGCCCCTGCTTGCCGATGGGACCTTGGTCACCCTTGGGTCCGGGAGGCCCCTGAACGCCCTGAGGGCCGCGAGGCAGAAGCTCCGGGAAGGTGTAGATGATGCCGACGCTGGCGGCCGTCGAAGCCGCGCAAATCAGAAGCGCGGCGGCGATGAGGAGAACGGCGCGCTTCATCGCGTCGCCCGAGAGGTCATGAGCGGGCGCTTGGCCGACTCGCTGAGACTGGCTGACATCGGATTAGACCCTTCCTGGTCCCTGAGATTTGAGCGCTCGCGCTCGATTACAGATGTTATGAGCGACTACAGACTTCTGACCGCTGACGAAGTGGCCGACATGCTCGGAGTCAAGACCGAGTGGGTCTACGACCGCGCGCGTCGCGGCGAGCTTCCTCACGTGCAACTCGGGCGCTACAAGCGCTTCCGACGCGAGTCCATCATCGAGTGGGTTGAAGAGCAGGAGCACTAGGCCGCCAACGCCACATCGTGGGTCGTCACCGCGAACGCGGCGTTGACAAGCTCGGCCTCCGACTTCGACGGCGCGTAGTGCGCGTACTTCATCGTCGTCTTCAAGTCGGAGTGGCCCATCCACGCCTGAATCGTGCGCATCGGGATACCCGCCGCCGCGCACTGCGTGCCGAACGTGTGGCGAAGCTCGTGGAAGGTCACGGCGCGCACGCCTGCGCGCTTCTCGGCCGCGCGCAGCCTCTTGAGGACCTTGGAGCGGTCGAGCGGGCCGCCGGTCGTCGGATGGCAGAAGACAAGATCGTCGTCGTCCTGCCAGCGCGAGGCGTCGAAGTGCCGCGCGAGCGCCTGCGCCACGGAGTCGGGCATCGGCACCGATCGCGAGGAGCCTTCCGACTTCGGATCGTTCATCTCGCCGCGCACGTAGCCCTTGACGACGCGGATGCGCGAGGCCGTCCAGTCGATGTCGCGCCAGCGCAGGCCGACGCACTCGCTCTGGCGGAGGCCGGTCATCGCCGCCGTCCGGTACAGCGTCGGCTCGACCTTGCCGAAGTCGTCGTCCGGGTACCGATGGCGGCAGAGCGCGTCCACTTCGTTAGGCGTCAGGAAGCGGATGTCCGTCTCGTTGTTACGGACCACGGGGCCGTCCGCGAGCGTCACCGGGTTGGTGACGCACCACTTCTTGCGACGGCCAAGCTCGAAGATCGAATGCAGGACGCCGAGATGGTTGCGGATCGTCTTCGGGGCGAGAGCGCCCTTGCCCGTCTTGCCCTTCCCGCGACGCTTGCGAGCGATGTAGCGCTCAACGTCGTCCTCGCTGATCTTGTCCAAGTCCTTCGCGAACTCGGGCGCGTCCTTCAGATGCACGCGGATGATGCTCTCGGTCGTCTCGACGTGGCTCTTCTTGCGACCCTTCGCGCGCAGGCGTTGGACCAACGCGGCTCCCGCCTCCTTGATGCGGATGCGCTCCGCCACCTCCGGGGTCTTGCCGTCCTCGCGGATCATCTCCTGAAGGCGTTTCTCGGCCTGCGCCTTCGTCAGGCCCTCGACGCTGCCCGGCTTGCGCACGAGGCCGACCTTACGGTTGCGCTTCGCTCCGCTCGGCGAGAGCCAACGGCCGTAGTAGTTCCGTCCCTGAATCCGAAGCTCGCCGGTCCCGTACTGCCTCTTGCTCGCCATCGACTCCACACCCTTTGTAATCGACCAGTCGCGGTCCAATTGCGGTCCAAATTGAGCGGGTCTCAGAAGGTCTGAGGCGGCTCGATTTGGCTCTAGGGCGCGGTATCCGCTATGAGGTGAGGACGCTTTCTAGGGTTGTGGTCCCGGCGGTCGCGGGTTCGAATCCCGTCGCTCACCCCTCGCAAAGGCCCTGCACCGCGGGGCCTTTCGCGTCTCTGGTGACTGGCGCGTTGCCGCTCACGGGGAGTGGACCTCATGACCGTCACACGGTCTGTCCGGCTGCAGCTGTCCGAGGACGAGGCACGCGCTCTGCACAGCGCGGTCGGAGAAGCCATCGCCGCTGGCCTCCTGCCCACACAACGTCAGGACGCGGCGAGGACGGTGCTCGACCGCCTTGGCAGGCGCGTGCCGGACTGGCTCGACCGCTCGCCCGTCAGCGGGGAGGCCGGCTACCTGGTCGCCGCCGACGCCGTACTGCGCGCTCTCCTCGCCGCGGAGGGGCGCGGCCGCGACACCCTCACCGACGTCGAACTCGCCCACGCACTCGGCGACGACAAGCCCGCCGGGGTGACGATCGATCACGTCCTCCGGCGAATGCAGCGCGAGCAGCTTATCCGCGGCGTGCGCTCCAACGACCGCACGCTGTGGATCACCACTGCGCGCGCGGGGAGACAACGTCTCAGCGTCACGCACGACGGCTTTGGCGCAGTCGGCCGAATGGGCCGTCGACGACGTCGACGGCCTGCTCGAGTCGATTTTCCGTGAGCACCAACCTGGGCGTGAGGCGTTCCGACCATTCGTGCAGGCAATCGGCCGCCTCTCGAACGAGCGCTTCGGGGCGCTCGCCGACGACCTCCGCCTTCTCGGCCACCTGGAGCCGGCAGCGCCAGACGGGCACCCGAACGCGCTGATCCTCACCGACCGCGGAGCGCAACTGGCGGAGGAGCGCGTTTGTGGGACCCTCCAGCCACGCACCTACCTTTGGACGTCGCCGGCGCCGCGGTTGCCCTACGTCCGCGGCCTCCCATTGCTCGCCACTCGCGAGGACCGCGAGTGCACGTGCCACTACGGTCATGCTTGCATGGCTGCAGGCGTCCAGCCGTACGAAGCTGCACGCGACGATCCGCCGCACCGGCGTCGCAGAGTGGGAGTGCCGGTGGTGCTACGGGCGCTGGGTCATCTACCTTCTCGGCTACACCCGCGACGGCGAGCCCGCGTACCAGCAACCGAAGACCGCGACGCACGTCAGGCTCGTTTGGCGGCCGCTCTGATCGGAAGATGGCGACTCGAGCATGTGGGCTGGTTCCGACCGATCAGGTGGATACGGTGACCATCGTGATCAGTCTCGTCGATCCGCCGTCACGCGCCCTTCCGGCCATTTCGTTGTTCTCGGGCGCGGGCGGCCTGGATCTGGCGTGTAAGGACGCGGGGTTCCTCACCGTGGGGGCCGTCGAGCTTGACGCGACGGCGCGCGCGACGATGGCGCACAACGCCGAGCGGTTCTTCCCGGGCCTTGATTGCGATCCGGTGACCGGCGCGCTGTTTGAGGACATCACGGAGACCCCGCCAGGATTGCTGCTCGAGCGGGCGGGCCTTCGACGCGGCGAGGCGGCGCTGCTACACGGCGGACCGCCCTGCGTGGCGTTCAGCAAGACTGGCTACTGGTTGCCGTTCAAGCGCGAGGATCGCGACCCCAAGGCCACGCTCGTCGATTGGTTCGCTGGCATGGCGGACGAGACCAAGCCGAAGGCCGTGCTGATGGAGAACGTATACGGGCTGGTCTACAAGCGGTCACGGCACCATCTCGAGCGCTTCCTCGCCTTGATGGACGAGGCCGGCTATGAGATGCGATACAAGGTGCTCCTGGCGGCCGACTACGGCGTACCCCAGATTCGCCAGCGCCTGTTCTGTGTCGGTCTGCGTCGCGATCTCATCGACGGCGAGCCAGCGTTCTGGGAGTTTCCGTGGCCCGAGCAGTCGCACGCTGGCCCACATGAGACTCGCAAGGCCTGGCGCGAGGATCTTCCGTCGCACGTGTCGGCTGGAGAGGCACTCGCGACGCTTACCGACGCGGATAACCCTCCTGAGCCCGAGGAGATCGTCCGTGGAACGTTCGCGGATGAGTTCCGCGAGATTCCGGCTGGCGACAACTATCTGTTCTGGACTGAGAAGCGAGGCCACCCCGATCCTCGTTGGGAATGGCGCTCGCGTTACTGGAGTTTTCTTCTGAAGGCGCATCCGAATGAGCCGAGTCCGACCATCCAAGGGCAGCCTGGGCCGTGGGTCGGTCCGTTTCACTGGTCCGGCCGGCGTTTCCGCACGGCTGAGCTCAAGCGCCTGATGACGTTCCCTGACGGGTTCGAGGTGCTCGGCAGCCGCCGCGAGCGGCAGCTGCAGCTGGGCAACGCCGTTCCGCCCCTGCTCGGTCAGCAGGTCGCAGATGGCGTGCGCGAGGCGCTGCACGCGGCCGGCGCGGTCGACTCGCCGGTCCTCGCGCGCGCGGCCTGAGCGTTCGCCGCGTTCAGGCGCACCAGCGTCGCGCGGACTCGCTCGGCAACCTCGGTCGCGCGCTCGTGCTCCCACGCTCGCAGGACCGTCCAGCCCGCGCCGGCGAGCGCCTCGTCCACGGCCCGGTCGCGGCCCACGTTGCGCGCGAGCTTCGGCCCCCAGTACGCGGTGTTCGCTCGTGGCACGTTGCCGTGAAGTGGACACTGGTGCCAGAAGCAGCCGTCGACGAAGACCGCCAGGCGGGCGCGGGTGAACACGATGTCGGGGCGGACGGTCCGATCGGAGGTACGGATCGGCAGATCCTTGCGGAAGCGTAGGCCCGAGCGGTGGAGCACGCTTCGTAGCGCGACCTCCGGCTTGGTGTCGCGGCGCGGGTTGCGCCGCATGCGCGCGCTCACCTGCGGGTCGGTGGGATGCGGGTACGGCAGCGCGGGCACGTGCCCGCAAGCAAAGCACGTGTCGTCACGCGAGCGCCTCGGGGAGCGAGTCCGCCCAATCGTCGGTGATTCGCTGGATCGGCTTGATGCGGTTTGGATGGTCGGGATGCGGGGTCAGGTGGATTGACCGTCGCCATTTGAACTTCCAGTCTCCAGTCGGCGCCCACATGCACGCCGCCAGCACGTCGAAGGCGTCGGGCGTGTAGAGCCGCGAGAGCGGATCACCGCGCGACGCGCGTGTCTTCTGGACCTCGACCTTGGCCGTGCCGTCCGCGTATAGCTTTGGCGACGCGTTCTTGACCTCCACCGTGATGTTCCGTCCGTCACCCATCGCTACGAAGTAGTCCGGCGGCCCCTCCTGGTGACCTACCGTGGCGCTCAGGACCGAGAGGTCGTGGCGGAGCGCCCGGCCGGCGTGGTGCTCGGCGACACCGCCGCGAACCGCCATCGCCAGGCGCGAGCGTTCATCGATGATCGCCAGGATCTCGTTGGCCGGTAGCCCGTACTCGTCTTCGAGCACGTGGACGGAAGGGCCGGCGGGAACGTAGCCAGACCTGGTCCCTGCGCGCTGCGCGGCACGAAACCGCAAGGCCGGATCGAGGCTGAGGCTCTGCGCTTCACGTTCGAATGCGACGAAGTCGAAAAGACGCTCGGGTGCGAACGCGACGATCGTCTCGACGCCCAGCTCGGTGCGCGGACTCGGACGTCTAGCACCCGAGAGATTGTCGCGCTCCCACACGTGCCACCCGGTGCGCTGAGCCTGGGTTGCCTCGTCGTCCTTCCAGAAAACCGAGATCCCGATCGGGAGCGGGTCGTATCGCAGTGGGTCGAGCGCGACGAGAAGGTCGGCCTCCTCATGCGCGCCGAGAACCATGGTCACGTCGACTCCGGCCGGGTCGAAGCCCACGGGGTGGAGTTGCGCGCGCCACGCCGGATCATTG
>DATMGH010000161.1:0-47324 GCA_035555675.1 Solirubrobacter sp.
GTCGTTCCCCGCAACGGGGAGCCTGCGAACATTCTCCATGGCGTGCCTTCCTTCGCCGCCTTCCGGCGGACGGTCTTGATCAACCGGGAAGGTACGCCGCCTTCTTCATCGGGCGCATCCACAACTTCTGGTCATATCTCAACGCGTACCTGCGGCACGTGAGCCCGGCGGGCGTGCCTGATCATTCTCCGATCCGTCTCAGCCAGCGTCCGGCAGGCGTGCCGCGCCGCTACAACGGCCAGTCCGGCCCGCCGGCGTTCTGCGTGCTGTCGCCGGGTCGGATCTTTGCGATGTGGGGTGAGACGTGGGATCACCTCGGCCATCACGACAGCGACCCGCGAGACGTCCCCACGCAGACGCGGCTGAGCGGTTCCTACGCGCAGATGTTCGACGGCGACGGACGGATGCTGGGCGGAGACCGGCGGCGCAAGCGCTCGATGCCGGAGTACACCAACGGCAACCTGATCCCCGAGCCCGTCGGCGGGACCTGCGTGGACCTCCGTGCGGACAACGACGCGCCTGGGGCACATCGCCGCTACCAGCTCATGCTGCGGACGCTCAACCGTACCGGCCGGCCCGGCCCGACGCACGTCGTGACCACCTACGCGCGCGGTGTGGAGCCGCACGACGTGGTCGTCACATGGTCAGCCGGCCGCGGCCTCGTGTTCGAGGCCCGGGTCCGCCTATCGTCACCCTCGGACGTTGGCCCCGGCTTGTACGTGACTCCGCTCAAGTAGTCGCCGTGCGGGTCGGAGGCGCGCATTACCCTCCAATGCCTACCGAGGGGACGGGCGGGGGTGGACGAGGCCGATCCGCGGAGCGGGTCGCGGGCGTCCGCTGAGCGGCGGGCGACTGTATGACTCGCGCGATCAGGCATCCCGAGAGGTCCGGCAAATGCGTATTGCCATCCGTGCGCATGGGCAAGGGTTCTCCCCATGACGTCAGGTCGCCGACTCGCCCAACACGGCGCGGGCCAAGTGGAGAGACACCATCAGGCTGCGCGGTTGGTCTGTGACGCGAACGACGCCGAAGTGCTCGTAGAAGCGAGCGGCGCGCTCGTCGATTGCGTCCACGACCACGGCGCGGATCGCCATCAATTCAGACGCGGTCGCGATGCGTTCGAGCGCGTCGAGCAGCAGCACAGCGCCGAGTCCCGTTCCCTGCGCGCCGCGATCGACTGCCAGCCGCGCGATGAAGCAGACAGTGACCTCGCGCCTAACGGCCGGATGCTCGACGTGGCCGACCACGAGTGCGTAGTAGGCGGTTGCGACATCGTCGGCGTTGTGGCGACGAATGTGCGGGCGGCGTCGCGGCGCTGACTTGTTTCGCGTACCGCTGAAGCCAGGCGTCAAGTGATGGCTGACCGCAATCGAACTCGCGGACGCGGTGGCGCCGGCGATCGAAGGGCTCGATCGCGTGCGGCGGGTTCACGTGCGATGTCGGATGAGGCGGCGCAGACCCGCCGCGCCTCAGTGTCGTCGAGGATGAGCGTCGTTCGCTCCTCGCCCGCGCGGCGCGTCGAGATCACGCGACGGGCATCCTCGGCCTCGACCTCGGAGAGCTCGTCGACCAGGTTCATGCAGGCGCTGTTTGGTCGTCACCCGTCGAACGCTACCGCGCTCGCCGCGCGCCAAACCATGCCCGAGCCGAGAAGGACCCTGTCCGTTCCGTCGTGCGCGACATCGCCTTGCACTGTGCCACCCGCGCTCGCCGCCTCGCTGCTCGGGGCCGGCCAGAGCTTCACGCGCCGACCATCCACTCGCAGCGGCGCGCGGCGCGGCGGGAGTTTCGAATCGAACCAGCTCAGGCCTCGACCATCGGCGGCACCGCGGACGAGCTCTCCACGTCACGCGCAGGCGGCGCAGGCCTGCGGCGCGGGAGGAACAGCGCCGGGATGAACGCGATCAGCGCGATGATCACGCCCAGGAAGAACGTATGCCCGAAGGCGTCGGCGATCTTGGGCGCGAGCTCGGCCCGGGCGGAAGCCGGGACGCTCTGCGCCGCCGCGAGCCCACCGCCGCCCGCGGCGCCGGGGAGCCGGTCGGCGAGCTGGGTGGCCAAGACGACGGAGAACAGCGCGGTGCCGATGGAGCCGGCGACGCGCTGGATGATGTTCAGCGCCGTGGTCGCGCGCGCGATCTGCTCGTGCCGCAGCGTCTGGTACGCGGCGCTCATCGCGGGCATCATCGTCATGCCCATCCCGAGGCCGAGCACGAACAGGCTGGCGCCGAGCAGGACGTAGGACGTGTCGGCGGCGACCTGCGACCAGCCGAGCATGCCGAGCACGAGCATCACCAGGCCGCCGAGGACGATTCGTCCCGCGCCGTGCTGATCGGTGAACTTGCCGGCGATCGGCATGGCGATGGCGGCGCCGACGCCCTGGGGAATCAGCAGCAGGCCGGCGTCCAGCGCCGATTGCTGGCGGACGATCTGGTAGTAGAGCGGGATCAGCAGCATCGAGCCGAACATCGCCATGCCGAAGGACGCGGTGGTCAGCGCCGAGGCGCTCATGGTGCGCACGGTGAACAGCCGGACGTCGAGCAGGGCGCCGCTGGTGCGGGCGGCGTGCAGGATGAAGGCGGCGATCATGGCCAGGCCGACGAGCATCGGCGCCAGCGCCTGCGCTGACCCGAGCCCGCCGTGGGACGCCGTCTCGGCGAGCCCGTAGACGAAGGCGGCCAGGCCAGGCGAGAGCAACAGCAGGCCGAGCCAGTCGAGCCGCGCGGCCGCGGTGGGCCGGTCGCCGGGCAGCAGGCGCAGCGCGGCGATCAGCGCGATCGCGCCGATCGGGACGTTGATGTAGAAGATCCAGCGCCAGGACGCGCTGTCGACCAGCCACCCGCCGAGCACCGGGCCGAGGATCGGGCCGAGCAGCATCGGCACGCCGACGACGCTCATCACCCGTCCGACGCGTTGCGGACCGGCGGCCTGCGACAGGATCGTCATGCCGGCGGGCATCAGCATGCCGCCGCCGAGGCCCTGCAGCACGCGGAACGCGATCAGCGAGCCGGCCGACCACGCCAGGCCCGACAGCGCGGACCCGGCCAGGAACAAGCCGATCGAGATCATGTACAGGCGCTTGGTGCCGAAGCGATCGGCGGCCCAGCCGGTCAGCGGGATCACGGTCGCCAGCGCGAGCATGTAGCCGGTCGAGACCCACTGGATGGTCGCCAGGCCGGTGTCGAAGTCGCGCGCCAGCGTGTTGATCGCGACGTTGATGATCGTGGTGTCGAGGATCGACATCATCGCGCCGAGAACGACCACGACGGACACGCTCACGAGCCGGCGGTCGAACAGCTTGGCGTTGGGTTGGGTCGGGGTCATGAGTCCTCCGCGTCGGCACCGCGGGTCGAAGATCGTGCAAGCGACGCGAGCACCCCGGCCAGCGCTTGGCGGTCCTCGCCGCCGAGCTCGTCCAGAAGGTGAGCGAGCGCGGAGATGCGCGCGTCGCCGATGCGGTTGACGGTGGCGCGCCCTTGCTCGGTCAGCGAGAGCCGCTTGACTCGGCGATCGTCCGGGTCCTCCCGCCGCGCCGCCAGCCCGTGGCGCACCAGCACGTCGACGGCCCGACCGGTCGCGGCGTAGCTGAGCCCGAGCCGGCGGGTGAGCTGGGACGGCGTCGGCTCGTCCGTCTCCGCGCCGAGGATCAGCAGGATCTTGAGCTGGCTGATCGAGAGGTCGAACTCCTCCATGACGCCGAAGAACTCGGCTTGCGCGGTTCGCATCGCCGTCTCGACGAAAGCCGCCAACTGGGCCGCGAGCTGCCTCGCGCTCGCCACGTCCGTCGTTTGCATCAACGCAAATACTAGCGCTGACGCAAATATTGCGCCGACGCTAGAGGATGCCGCGAAGCGAGGCACATGACGGCACCTTATTCAAGATTATTCGATAACCTTGAATACATGTCGACCGTGGTCAAGCTTCGATGGCGGCCGAATCAAAGCTCTGACTTGTCACGGCGCGACCGTCGAGGCTGCGACTATGAGGCCTACCTCCCGGACCCTCTCGTCGGCCGCCGGCTCACGCTGGACGGCTCCACCGCCGCGGACGTGAGCGATGCCGAAGCCGCGATCCTGCGGCTCAATCAGGACGGCAACGTACTCGCGGACTCGGAAGCGATGGCCCGCCTGCTCCTCAGAGCCGAAGCCGTCGCCTCGTCTCGAATCGAAGGCCTCGAAATCGCCGGGCGTCGGCTACTCAAAGCCGAGCTGGCGCGAGGTCTCGAGGACAGCCGACCGGATGTCACGGCCACCGAGGTGCTCAACAACATCGCGGCGATGCACTGGGCGGTCGAAACCCTCAGCCACGTACCGGAGTTGCGCGTCGACGACGTCCTCACCGTTCACGATCGACTCTTGGCCGGCACCTCGATCGAGCGCTTCGGCGGCACCCTGCGAGACATGCAGAACTGGATCGGAGGGACCAGCTTCAATCCCTGCTCAGCCACTTTCGTCCCGCCGCCGCCGGAGTACGTACCCGAACTGATGCGCGACCTGTGCGCCTTCTGCAACCGGGACGATCTGCCCGCGGTGGCTCAGGCCGCCGTGGCGCACGCGCAGTTCGAGACGATCCATCCGTTCGTCGACGGCAACGGCCGGACCGGACGCGCGCTCATCCACGTGATCCTGCGCCGGCGGGGGATCGCACCGCGGCTCGTCCCACCGATCTCGCTCGTGCTCGCGACCTGGTCGGCCGACTACGTCGCGGGCCTCACCATGACTCGCTACCGGGGCGAGTTCGGCGAGCAGGCCGCGGTGGACGGCGTCAACGCCTGGATCTCGCTCTTCGCCGGTGCCTGCCAACGTGCCGTCGCGGATGCCGACGCCTACGAGCAGCGCGTCCGGGCGCTGCAAGCACGGTGGCGCACTCGCCTCGGGGGCGTCCGGAAGAACTCGGCCACGGACCTGCTATTGCACGCGCTTCCGGGCGCACCGGTGATGACCGTGCAGAGCGCTGCCGCCCTGATCGGACGCAGCGTGCAAGCCGTCAACGCAGCGATCCCGCGGCTCCTCGAAACCGGCGTGCTCGAGCAGACGACCGTCGGTCAGCGCAACCGCGCGTTCGAAGCCGCGGAACTGATCGACACGTTCACCGCCCTCGAGCGTCAGTTGGCCAGCCCGGACGCCGACACGCTCATTTCTCCCCCGACGCGGCGAGTGCCGTATCGGCCCGCCACGTAGCGCATCGAGAAGATTCGGCGGGCTCGTACCCCTCGGCCAACGCACGCTCGATGGTCAACTCGAGGCATCACCGCCGAGCCGCAGGGCGGTCCGCGGGTGTTGGGCCGACTCGACCAGCGAGTGCTCGGTCGCGACCGCGCGGTAGAGGCGCAGGGCGGCGGGGCCGGTGACGTCGGCGGCCGTCCAGGCCCGCGCGCCGTGGGCCTCCGAGCGGCGCGACAGCACCTCGATCGCCCGCGCGAGCTCGTCCTCACCGACCTGCGCCGCCTCGGCGTCGGCGTACACGGCTTGGCCGGAGCCGACGGGAACCGTCGAGTCGAAGATCACGATCGCCACCTGCGCGCGCTCGGCGATGTTGCGCGAGTGGCGCGAGTCCGGCGCCGAGACCCAGTAGAACGACGCGTATCGATCGTGCGCGAACCACACGGGCGACGCCCACGGGCGGCCGTCACGGTCAGCGGTCGCGAGCGTCAGGTACGGGTTGGCATCGATCAGGCCGCGGGCCACGCGCGCGGAGCCGGTATCCATCGTGAGCGCCTCCTGCTCGTTGAAAGGTCATGGTCCCAGCTCGCCTACGCGCGGGCGCCGGCGAACGTGGCACGCAGGGCTCGGACCGGGCGGACGCTGCGGCAGACCGCCATCGCCGCCGCCACGCCGAGGGCGGCGTTGACCACGGTCACGCTCGCCTGCATGGCGAGCGAGAAGGAGACGACCGCCGCGGCGGACGCGGTCTGGCTCAAGGCGACCGCGAGCAGCACCTGCTGCGTGCCCGCGCCACCGGGCGTGAGCGGAACCAGGCTCGAGGCGCCGCCGACGACCATGACCAGCGCCGCCAGCGGCACGGTCGCGGGCAGGCCGAACGCCGCGAGCAGGCACAGCACCACCAGCACCCGGCAGCACCAGGCGGCGAGCTGCGGCGCGGCGACCGTCAGCAGGTAGCGGAACGGCTGCGCGAGCACGGCGCCGCCCTGGCGCAGCCGCGCGGCGACCCCGCGCAGGCGCCGGCGCGCCAGCCACCCGGCGACCGCGAGCGCAACGAGCACGGCGACGATCATCGGCGCCGCCGTCGCCGTCCGATCCAGCCCGGCGCCGATGTCGAGCGGCACGGCGCCCGTCAGCCCGACCACGAGCAGCAGCAGCGTGCCGATCACCAGGTCGAGTGCCACCAGCACCGACATCGTCGCGGCGATCGTGGTCAGCGTCGAGCCCGGGATCGCGGTGCGGACGAGCCCGACCTTGACCGCGTCCCCGCCGCGCGCCGGGGTCACGGCGTTCATCGCCACGCCGGCCGCGTACCCCGACAGCACCGGCAGCAGCCGGACACGCTCGCCTGGATAGGCGGCGGCCAGCACCCCACGCCAGGCGAGCGACCTCAACACGTGATTGGCCACGTGCACGAGCAGGGCGAGCGCGACGAGGCGGAGATCGGCGCCGGCGAGACGGTCGCCGGCCGCCTCGAGCGTCCGCAGCACGACGTTCACGCGATGGCCTCCGCCAGCGCCGCGAACCGCGTCGTCGTGACGCCGTCGACGCCCCAGCGACCGAGCGCCAGCGCCTCCTCGGCGGTCTCGACCGGCCAGCTGACGATCAGCGACGCCCGCTCCTGGAGGTCCCGCACGGTCCGCTCGTCCAGGAGCCGCCGGTGGATCGAGACCCCCGCGAGGCGCCGGCCGGCGAAGCGGCGCCGCAGCGCCCGCAGCTGGCGGCGGCTGCCGACCGAGTAGATGCGCTGCTCCTCCGCGAACGCGTCGAGCAGCCGCCACGAGCGCGAGCAGACGACGACCGACGCGCGGTGACCTGAGAGCTCGGCCCGCACCGCGCGCGCCACCCGTCGCCGGACGCCCTTGAGGTCGAGCATCAGCCGCACGTCGCCGCCCGCCTCGGCGAGCAGCTCCGCCAGCAGCAACCGGGGCGTGTGCCGGGGCGCCAGGTACCAGCGGTCCCACAGAAACGGCCCGAGCGCCTTCAGGTGGCGGACCTCGAGGCGACCGCGGCGCAGATGGACGTCGGCCTCGACGAACCGGGCGCGCCCGGCCCGGCGCAGACACGCGAGGTCGTTGCCGGCGCGGTGGGCGACGATGAACGGAGGCACCGCTTCCGACTTTATTCGCGGGAAGCCGCGTTTTCCTACGGATCGCGCACACGGCGCTTCCCCGATGACGGCGCCCGAGCCGGCGCGTACGGTCGAGCTGGACCACTCGAGGAGGTCGCTCACATGTCCGCACATCCCGATGCCGAGCACGCTGTGGACGCCCGCCCCTCCCTCGAGGCGCGCCTGGCGGCGGACGAGACCCGCCTGGAAGCCGACGAGGCCGAGGTCCGGGAGAACCGGATCGTGGCCTGGTTCGCGGTCGCGATCGCGCTCGCGCTCGTGATCGCGGTGACCGCGCTCGTCATCAGCGTCGCCGCGCTGCACGACGACGTCGGGACGCTGCGGCGGTCCACGCCGCCCGACAGCGTGGGGACGCTGTCGCTGCGCAGCGGCGCCGTCACCGCGGAGAAGCTGGCGCCCGGAGCCGTCGGGCGGTCGGCGCTCGCCCGCGAGGCCGTCGGCCCGGAGCAGCTCGCGCCGGGCGCGGTCACGGGCGCGGCCGTCGCCGGCAACGCCTTGACGGGCGCCGACATCTCCGAGCCCTCGCTCGGGCAAGTGCCCGCGGCCCGCACGGCACACGACAGCGCCCGGCTCGACGGCCACGCCGCACGGGCGTTCCTCTCCTCGGTGGTCGACGTGCGCAGCGCCACGACGACCGACGCGCGCCGCAGCAAGGGCCCGCTCGTCGCCCGCTGCCCGTCCGGCACCCGCGTGCTCTCCGGCGGCGCGCGGATCCGCGGGGCGGTCAAGGACGCCGCGCTGGTGGTCAACGCGCCCGACGGTGACACCGGCTGGACGGCGACCGCCCGCGTGACGACGACGCCCGCGCGCACGTGGCGGCTCGTGGTCTCGGCCGTGTGCGCCGCCGGCGGGGAGTGAGCGCCACGGAACGACGACGGCACCCCGGACGGCGTCAGCTGACGGTCTTCGCGGCCGCGTACCTGACGTACTTCGGCGTCCGCGCGGTCACCGAGGGACGCGTTGACCGCGCGCTGCACAACGCGGCGTCGCTGTTGCACGTCGAGGACGCGCTCGGCATCGCCTGGGAAGGCGCCGTGCAGTCCGTCGTGGCCGGCTCGCAGCTGCTGCAGGACCTCGTCAACTGGATCTACATCTTCGGTCACTGGCCGGTGATCGTCGGCGCCGGCATCCTGCTGTTCCGCTACCGCCGCGAGCACTACTACACGCTCCGGAACGTCTGCCTGCTCACGGGCGCGCTCGGCCTCGTGATCTTCGCGCTGTTCCCGGTCGCGCCGCCGCGGTTGACCAGCCTGCCGCTGATGGACACGGTGACCCACGGCGCCGCCGCGTACCGGCAGATCCTGCCGGCGAGCCTCGTCAATCAGTACGCCGCGATGCCGAGCTTCCACGCCGGCTGGAACCTGGCGGTCGGGATCGTCGTCTTCCGCGCCACGCACCGCCCGCTCCTGCGCGCCTTCGCCGTCGTCATGCCCGCGGCGATGGCGTTCTCCGTCGTCGCGACGGCCAACCACTTCGTGATCGACGTCGTCGTGGGCGTGTCGCTCGTCCTGCTCGCTTTCCAGATCGAGCGGGGAGTCAGGGCGTCACCGCTGCGGCGAACCCGCAACCAGCGTCGCGAGGATCCCGGATGCGGCGGACACCGGCCCGCCGTAGGTTGCTCTTGAAACCACAGGGAGCACACCGCAAGGAGCCCATCATGGCCGCTCACACCGCACCTGCCCATCCAACCCACCACAGCGCCGTCGCCTGGACCGCGATCGGCGAGGCCGTCACCTACTGGGCCGGGATGGCCGCCGTCTACATGTCCTTCGGGTTCCTCTGGTACTACGCCGCCAAGGAGAAGCTGTTCGACCAGAACGCCACGATGCCCGCCGGCCTGGCCAAGAGCTACGACGGCAGCTTCATCGCCAGCTTCCCCGGCGTGAACACCGCGTGGCTGCTGCTCGGCCTGGTCGAAGCCGTCGCGTTCCTGGGCGTCATCGCCAGCCTGGTGGCCGGCGAGTTCCTGCGCGGCCACCACAAGCCGGTCCTGATGGCCACGCTGGCCTTCTCGATGTTCACGTTCGCGCTGATGACCTTCGCGCAGAACATGATCGGCGCCAACGACAGCGTCGCCTCGCTGTTCACCTACATGGGCGTGACCGCCGTCATCCTCGCCGTCATCAAGTACGTGCCGCCGTTCCGCGGTGAGCCCACCGACTCCTAACCCTCCTCTCCCCTCCACCCCTCGGCCGCCGCGGGTCCCCACCCGCGGCGGTCGGCGTTCATGGACCCGGAACGTGGAGTGATCTCCACACCCAGCCTCAGCGCACGCTCAGCGTTTCTGTTCAGATACGCCAGCGCTCACAGGTCGCATGTGAGTGAGGGGTTCTACAAACGGAGGGTCTGCCATGGTTGGGAGAAGGCCGCTGATCGCGATGGCCGCGTCAGCGCTTTTGCTGCTCGGAGCCCAGTCGCCGGCGTTTGCCGATAACGACGGCGGTGTCCCGCTCGAGGAGCTGGTGCAGGTCTACGTGCCTGATCAGAACGCCGTCGACAGCGTCGTCAGCAGCTACGACGCCGCGGAGTACAAGTCGGTGCAGGACGACGGCTCGATCCTGCTCAACGTCTTCGTGACGGCCGACGAGAAGGCCGCGCTGGCGGCGCAGGGCTACAGGATCGGCCGGGTCATCGAGGACTCGAACACCGGCCCGCAGCGCATGAAGGAACGCCAGGAGATCATCGACCAGGAGACCGTCGCCGCCGACGTCGCCCAGCATGGCCTCAAGGGCACGAAGTTCGCCGGCAAGTCCGTGGTCCCCGGCCAGGGCGACACGGTCATCCAGCGCGCGGTGGTCTTCACCGACGCGGTCGGCCCCAACGCGGCCCGCACGACCGCGCGCTTCCTCTACGTCGAGGCGTACAACAAGTCCACGAAGCGCGTCGCGGGCTCCAACTCGTCGTTCACGGGCCCGTCGCTGGCCCTGTCCTACGCCGGCCCGGACGGCGTCTACTCGACGGCCACCAACATGGGCCGCTTCATCGACACCGACCCGACGCCGGACGAGTACATGTACCACCGGCAGCTCGTCCGCCTGACGGGTGCCTACGCGGACCTCGCGGCCAAGGACATCCAGCTCCGCGTCGCCACCGCGGCGACCGCGGGCGGCGCCGAGGCGAGCGTCGAGACCTACCCGGTCACCGAATGGCTCGGCAAGGATCTCCCGCCGCACGTCGCGGGCTTCAAGACCGAGTTCTTCACGCACTACCAGGACCCGACCGAGACCCGCGCCGACCTGGACGCGCTCGCCGCGCGCTACCCGGAGCTGGTGGACGTCGTCAACATGCCCGAGAAGACCTCGGGCTACCAGCGCAAGTCGCAGGCGATCATGTCCGGCGCGGACCCGATCGGCTCGGTCCCGGCCGGCGCCTACGGCGACCTGCTGGTCAACACCACGGGTGAGATCACGGAAGCGGCGCCGATCGCGTCGATCCCGTTCACGGCGGCGGAGGGCCAGACCGTCCGCGCGACCGTGGACGCGATCCCGTCCGGCTCGACCGACTTCATCCTGCGCCTGAAGGACCCGAGCGGCACCGTCCTGCAGACGGTCGACACGATCACGAGCCCGGAGTCCATCACCCGGACGTTCACCACGGCCGGCACGTACACGTTCGAGATCTACGGCTACCAGGGCGACCTCGGCGACTTCACGTTCCAGATCCAGCCGCAGGCCGGCACCGCGGCCCAGGCCGCGGCCGCGGCGGTCGTCCTGACGGCCAAGGATTGGGGCCAGGAGGGCGGCAACCAGGTCATGGCCGAGTTCCGGACCCAGACCGGCGCCAATCGGGCGCTGCGGGTGGAGGTCAACGGGAAGCTGATCGAGGTCTTCCTCGGCACCGACGCGGCCGGCGCGCTGAGCTCGACGGCCAAGCAGGTCGTCGACGCGATCAACGCCAAGCCGGAAGCGGCCGCGCTGCTGCAGGCCAGCACGTACCGCAACAACGCGGGCGCCGGGATCGTCCAGGCGCGCGAGCGCGTGAACCTGTCGGACTTCCTGACCGCGCCGGAGAGCGTCGCGCGCGGGCCGTTCCAGCAGCACCTCTACCGGATCGGCACGCACCGTGACGGCTCGAAGGTCGGCGTGTTCCTGTTCTGCCAGCAGCACGCGCGCGAGTGGACCACGAGCCTCTCCTGCCAGGAGACCGCCCACGAGCTGGTCGAGAACTACGCGACCGACCCGCAGACCAAGCAGCTGCTGGACAACGTCGAGGTGTTCATCTCGCCGAACTCCAACCCGGACGGCGCGCACTATTCGATGTACGACTCGTCCGTGCAGCGCAAGACGATGCCGAACTACTGCCCGATCACGGGCAGCTTCGACCCGGCGGCCCGCAACTCGTGGGGCGTCGACATGAACCGCAACAGCGGCGAGTACTCGCCGTTCGACGGCTACGCCGGCGGCTCGACGTCGTGCACGAGCGAGGTCTTCCAGGGCCCGGAGGAGTACTCCGAGCCGGAGACGCGCAACGAGAAGTGGGTGGTGGACAACTTCCCGAACATCAAGTTCGCCAACAACATCCACTCCTACGGCGGCTACTTCATGTGGGCGCCGGGCTCCTACAAGAACGACGGGTTCCGGACCACGGCGCCCGCTCCGAACATCGGCATCGAGAACTACTTCTTCGAGGCCGGCGAGAAGATCCTCAAGCGGATCAAGGACTACCGCGGCACGGTGATCCTCCCGCAGCGCACCGGCCCGATCGCCGACGTGCTCTACTCGGCCGCCGGCAACTCGGCGGACGACATGTGGTACCGCAAGGGCATCATCAGCTACTCGTTCGAGACCGGCGCCGACCGGATCCTGAACACGACCACGGGCACCGCCATGACGCAGGTCGGCTTCCAGCCGTGCTTCGGCGCGGTCGGCACCGGCGGCGGCCAGGGCGCCTGCCCCGCCAACGGCTCGCTGGTCAACGAGGGCCACGACGAGGCGATGGAGTTCGCCGCCGGCAACTTCGGCCTGGTCGAGTCCGCCTACGACTACGCGATGGACACGACGGCGCCGAGCACCTCGCTCGACTCCGACGGCGTCACGCAGTCCAAGGACCCGATCCCGTTCCGCTTCATCTGGAACGACGAGGCCGCGGTCATCCACTACACGACCGACGGCTCCACGCCGACGCTGTCGTCGCCCACCTACAACAACCAGCGGGCGCGCAGCATCGGTGAGATCCTCAAGGTCACGACGCCGGGCGCGAGCACGGTCAAGTGGTTCGCGGTCGACATCAAGGGCAACCAGTCCGCGGTCCAGTCGACGTCGTTCCTGCTGGATCAGACGGCGCCGACCGTCACCGTCAACATCGCCGACGGCGCGGTCTACACGCAGGATCAGCCGGTCGCGCTGACGTTCTCCTGCGCGGACGAGGAGGGCGGCTCGGGCCTCGCGTCCTGCGTCGGCTCGGCCCCGACCGGGTCCAACCTGCCGACCGACACCGCCGGGATGCAGACGCTGACGATCACCGCCACCGACAACGTCGGCAACGTGACCGTCAAGACGATCAGCTACCGCGTGCTGGACGCGGTCAACGCCAACGGCAACGCGTCGGGCACCGTCGCCGCCACGCTGTCGCTGACGCTCGGCGCGCCGGCCTCGTTCGGCACCTTCACCCCGGGCGTGGACGGCAACTACACCGCCACCACCAGCGCCAACGTGATCTCCACCGCCGGCGACGCCGCCCTGACGGTCGCCGACCCGGCCACCGGAACCACCGGCAAGCTGGTCAACGGCACGTTCACGCTGGCCCAGGCCGTCCAGGCCCAGGCCTCCAGCGCGGGCGGCACCGGCGGTCCGCTGGCCGCCGTCGGCGGGCTGACCAACCCGACCACGCTGCTCGCCTACGACGGACCCAAGAGCAACGACGCGGTCACGATCACCTTCAAGCAGACGATCGGCCGCACCGAGGCGCTCCGCACGGGCGCCTACAGCAAGACCCTCACGTTCACGCTGTCCACCCTGCAGCCGTAGAACGTCGCGATCTGCCCCGGAGCGCGTCCGCGCGCTCCGGGGTATGCTCGTTGTCGAGCGATGAGGCTCGCTCCGAACGCGGCTCCGGCCGCTGATGGCCTCTACGAGACGACCCCGGATCCGATCGTGGAGGCAGCGTTGCCCAACTCCGCTCTCACCCGCTGGCTCAAGCAGGGCCTCGCCCGCGGCGAATGCCCGCTCTGCCGCGTCGCCCACAAGGCCGACCGCGAGTACCTGTGGAACTTCTTCGAGGAGAACGTGCACACGGACGCGGGCGTCACGGCACTGCGCGCCGGGCGCGGGTTCTGCCTCGCGCACGGTGAGGCGCTGTGCCGGCTGGAGATCGACGGGTTCGGCTCGACGCTCGGCATCACCGAGATCTACGAGGTGGCGTTCGCCGGGATCGTCGCCGAGCTCGACGCGCTCGACGGCGCCGCCTCGGCCCAGCCCGCGGCACCGTGCCCGGCGTGCGTGAACCGCGAGCGCGAGCTCCACGCCAACGCCCGCCACCTCGTCGCCCTGCTCGGCGAGGACCCGCGCAGCCGCGCCCGCTACCGGACGACCGACGGGCTCTGCCTGCCGCACTTCGCTCTGGTGTGGCCGCTCGCCGCCGGGGACACGCGCGACGTGCTGCTCACGGTCCAGCGCGCGAGCGCGCACGAGGTGCTGGACGACCTGCGCCACGACCGCGACGGCTGGCGCCGCGCGCTGCACCTGACCGGCGGCTGGCCCGCGCCCGACGACCTGATCGGCCGCCCGGAGGCGCGCGTTGCCGCGGGCTGAGCTCGACCGGCTGCGGCGCGACGCCGAGCTGCTCGCGCCGAGCACGCGCGCGGACCTCGACGCCGCCGCCGAGCGGCTGCGCGACGCGCGCTGC
Source organism: Solirubrobacter sp. (assembly GCA_035555675.1). Classification (GTDB taxonomy): domain Bacteria; phylum Actinomycetota; class Thermoleophilia; order Solirubrobacterales; family Solirubrobacteraceae; genus Solirubrobacter. The sequence goes on from DATMGH010000161.1 coordinate 14,137, forward strand.
AACGTGGTCGTCCTGGGCGCGTTCAAGCGCGGCAAGAGCGCGCTGTTGAACGCGCTGCTCGGCCGCGACGTCCTGCCCACCGGCGTCGTGCCGCTCACGTCGGTGGCGACCGTGATCCGCCACGACGACGCGGAGGTCCTGCGCGTCCGCTTCGAGGACCGGGTCGAGCGGCATCCGCTGGCCGCGCTGCCGCGGTTCGCGACCGAGCCGCTGAACCCCGGCAACCGGCTCGGCGTGAGGAGCGTCGAGGTGCTGCTGCCCGACCCGCTGCTGGCCACCGGACTGCAGCTGGTCGACACGCCTGGGATCGGGTCCGTCCACGAGCACAACACGCGCGCCGCCCAGGACGTTCTCGGGCGCGTCGACGCCGCGCTGTGCGTGACGTCCGCCGACCAGCCGCTCGCGGCCGAGGAGGCGCAGCTCTACCGCGCCGCCGCCGAGCGCGCCGGCCGGATGCTCTACGTGCTCACCAAGGCCGATCGGCTGCACGACGGCGAGGTCGAGCAGGCGGCCGCGTTCGTGCGCGGCGCGCTGGCCGGCTGCGGGCTCGACGGCGATCTGCTGATCACCAGCGCCCGTGACGGCCGCGGGCTCAGCGGGCTGCGTGCGGAGCTGGACGCGATCGCGGACGAGCGGGGTGCGATCGTGGCCCGCTCGGTCCGCCGCACGATCGCGGCGGCCGCGGCCGAGCTGGCGCGCAACTGCGAGCTGGAGGTCCGTGCGCTCGAGCTCCCGCTGGCCGAGCTCGACGAGCGCGCCGCACGGCTCGCAGCCCGGCTGGACGAGCTCCAAGCGGCGCGCGAGGACGCGAACGACACGTTCCAGCGCCGCGCGGCACGGATGCTCGACGAGCGCGTCAACCGCCCGCTGCACGACTACGCGCGCGAGCGGCGCGCGGCGTTCGACGACGCGCTGCGCGCGGAGGCGGACCGGCTCGGAGCCGCGACGCCGCGCGAGCTCGCGGCCGCGCTCGACGCGTGGATCGACGCCGTGACGCGCGAGCGCTTCGCCGCGCTGGCCGCTGCCCTGAGCGCCGACGTCGGCGACGCGCTGGCCGCGATCGCCGCCGGCCACACGCGGCGGATCGAGCAGCTCTTGGACGACGTGCGCGCGGCGCTCTCGGACGCGCTCGGCAGCGTGTCGCTGGACGTCGAGATGGCCGCGCCCGCCGGGTTCACGTTCAAGCTGCACGACCCCGAGCACGCACTCGACATCATCGTCGGCGGCGTCCGCCGGTCCGTGCCGGGCGCGCTCGGACGGCGCCTGGTGCTGGCGGACGCGCGCGAGCGCCAGCACGCGCTCACCGACCGGCACGCGGGCCGCCTGCGCGCCGAGCTCGTCGCCCGTGCGAACGAGGCCGTCGCCGAGCACCGCCGGCGGCTCGACACGACCGTGCTCGACGCCTGCGCCGCGATCCGCGACGCCGTCGCGCGAGCGCGCGCCGCCCGCGCACAAGGCGCCCAGCGCGTCGAGGCGCGTTTGACCGAGCTGCGCGCCAAGGCCGCGGCTCACAGTGCGTCGAGCCGGGCGCGGAGCAACTCGCTCAGCGGCGTGTGGCCGTAGCGCGCTTCGACCGCCTCCAGCGTCGCGCGGTAGTGGTCGCGCTTGCGTCGCCGCGGGCGCTTCGACGGCGCGGCGAGCTTGTCCGCCTTGTCCGCCAGCGCGACCGTCGCCGCCTCGCGGCCGGCCGCGACCGTCCGCTCGCGCAGCGCGGCCTTGCGGGCGCGGTAGCGCGGCTCGTCCTCGTCCTGCGTGAGCGCGCCGACGACGCGCGCGACCTCATCGCCGAAGCGCTCCCGCAGCTCGTCCGCGCTGACCGCCGTGTCCTCCAGCACGTCGTGCAGCAGCCCGCACACGACCACGAACGGCGGCTCCCCGTACGCGTCCAGCAGCGCGGCCACCGCGATCGGATGGGCGAACGTGCGGCCGGGCCGCCGCGGCCGCGTGGCGTACGCGTCCGCGGCGAAGGCGTACGCCGCCGCGGTCATGCGCCGAAGCGGGCCGCGCCGCCGAGCTGCTCCTCGATCGCCAGCAGCCGGTTGTACTTGGCGACGCGCTCCGAGCGCGCCGGGCCGCCCGCCTTGATGAAGCGGCAGCCGAGCGCGACCGCGAGGTCGGCGATCGTCGCGTCCTCGGTGTCCCCCGCCCGGTGCGCCATCACCGTCGCGTAGCCCTCGGCGTGCGCCAGCGCCACCGTCTCCCGCACGCGCGTGAGCGTGCCGACCTGGTTCGGCTTGATCAGCACGGCCGTCGCCAGGCCCTGGTCGACGCCGAGCCGCACGAGGCTCGCGTGCGTCGCGAACAGGTCGTCGCCGACCAGCTGCACGTGGCTCCCGAGCCGGGCGGTGATCTGCCGCCAGCCCTCCCAGTCGGCCTCGCCGAGCGGGTCCTCGAGCGACACGATCGGGTAGCGGTCGCACAGCCGGCACCAGTGGTCGATCAGCTCCTCCCCGGTGAGCGGCGTGTCGTCGCCCGCCAGCCGGTAGCCGCCGTCGCTGTAGAGCTCGCTCGCGGCCGCGTCGAGTGCCAGCGCGACGTCCACGCCCGGCCGGTAGCCGGCGATCCCGATCGCGGCGAGCGCGGCGTCCAGCGCGGCCTCGTCGGAGTCCAGCCGCGCCGCGTAGCCGCCGCCGTCGCCCAGTGCCCGCGACGCGCCCTGCGCGAGCAGGAACCGGCCGAGCGCGTGGTAGACCTCGGCGCCGATCCGCAGCGCCTGCGAGAACGTCGCGGCCCCGACCGGGACGAGCAGCAGCTCCTGCACGACGAGCCGGTTGTCCGAGTGCAGGCCGCCCTCGATCGCGGTCAGCAGCGGCGTCGGCAGCAGCACCGCGTCGGGGCCGCCGAGATGGCGCCAGAGCGGCTTCTCGGCCTCCGCGGCCGCGGCGTGCGCGACCGCGAGCGACACGCCCAGGATCGTGTTCCCACCCAGGCGGACCAGGCTCGACGTGCCGTCGAGCTCGACCAGCGCCGCGTCGATCGCCTCCTGGTCGCGCGCGTCGGCGCCCGCGAGCAGCGGCGCGATCTCCTCGCGCACGCGGTCGATCGCGAGCTGGACGCCGCGGCCGCCCCACGCCTCGCCGCCGTCGCGCAGCTCCTGCGCCTCGTAGCGGCCCGTCGAGGCGCCGGCGGGTACCGCGGCGTGGCCGCGCGCGCCGGAGCTGAGCCGGACGCCGACCTCGAGCGTCGGGTACCCGCGGCTGTCCAGGATCTGGCGCCCGTGGACGTCCTCGATGCGCGTCCCGGCCAGGTGCGGCGCGTACACGGCTGGGTTCATCTGCGACCTCCGGATCCGTCGTTCGCAGAGGCCATCAGCGGAGGATTCCGCGCTTCGGAGCGAGCCTCATCGCTCTTGGCCCCAATGGTACCGGTGACGCCGTGATCTCCGCGGAAACGCTCGTCGAACTGCTGCTGGCCGTCGTCCTGCTCGCCGGGTTCGCGCAGTTGGTGAGCGTCCCGTATCCGGTCGTGCTGGTGCTCGGCGGCGCGGCGCTCGGCTTCCTGCCGGGCCCGACCCAGGTGCGCCTGGACCCGGAGGTCGTCCTCTTCGTGTTCCTGCCGCCGCTGCTGTACTCGGCGGCGTTCCTCAGCTCGCCCGCCGAGCTGCGCGCGAACGCGCGGCCGATCTTCCTGCTCGCGGTGGGCCGCGTCATCGCCACGATGCTCGCGGTGGCCGCCTGCGCGCACGTCGTACTGGACCTCGACTGGGCGCTCGGGCTCGTGCTGGGCGCGATCGTCTCCCCCACCGACCCGGTCGCGGCGACGTCGATCCTGCGCCGGCTCGGGGCGCCGCGCCGCGTCGCCGTGATCCTCGAGGGCGACGCGCTGGTCAACGACGGCAGCGGGCTGGTGCTCTACAAGCTCGCGCTGGGCGCGGTGGCGGGCACGACGCTCTCGCTGCCCGCGGCGGGCGGCGACTTCGTGCTGGTGGCGGCCGGCGGCGCCGCCGTCGGCCTCGCCGCCGGCTGGCTGTCGGCGCTGGTGCGCCGGTCCTTCGAGGAGCCGCGAATCGAGATCACGATCTCGATCCTGACGCCGTTCGCCGCGTACATCCCCGCCTCTCGGCTGGGGCTCTCCGGCGTGCTGGCCGCGGTGGCCGCGGGCCTGTACGTCAGCCACCAGTCGGCGGCGATCCTGTCGGCCGAGACGCGCCTGCGCTACTACGCGTTCTGGGAGGTCGTGACGTTCCTGCTCAACGCGATCCTCTTCCTGCTGGTCGGCCTGCAGCTGCGGGCGATCCTCGAGAACGTGACGTCCGGGGAGACCGTCCGGCTGCTGCTCGAGGGCGTGCTGATCAGCGTGGTGGTGATCGCGATCCGGCTGGTGTGGATGTTCACCGTCGCGCCGCTGACCGACCTCCTGCCCGGCCCGTCGATCGCCCGCGACTGGCGCGAGCGGATCGTCTTCGGCTGGAGCGGTATGCGCGGCGCCGTCTCACTCGCCGCCGCGCTCGCGCTCCCGCTGACCGTCTCGCACCGCGACCAGCTGATCGTCGTCACGTTCGTGGTGATCGTGGTCACGCTGGTGCTGCCGGGCCTCACGCTCCCGGCGCTGATCACGGGGCTCGGGCTGCGCGGCGAGGAGAGCGTCGCCGAGCAGGCGCCGGCTGCGCGCGAGACGCTGGCGCGCGCGGCGCTCGCGCGGCTCGACGAGCTCGGCGCCGGCCGTTCCGATGAGGAGCTCGCCGACCTGCGGGCGCTCTACGAGGCGCGGCTGCGCCGCCTCGCCGGCCAGCGGCCGGACTACGCGAACCTGCGCCTGGAAGCGATCGCCGCCGAGCGCGCCGCGCTCGCCGAACTGCGGGCCGGTGGGCTGGCGGACGAGGTCGCGCGCAAGCTCGAGCACGACCTCGACCTCGAGGAAGCGCGCGCTAGGCCTCCTGCGGCGCCGGCTCCGGTGCCCCCGGCCCGGCCTCGCCCTGGGCGCGTTTCACGCTGACCTCCCGAACGACACGAGCGAGTCGACGGCGCGCGGCACGACGCCGACGCACTCCACCGAGGCCCGTCGCGGCTTGAGCTGGTCCGGAACGGCCGCGCCGTGGCGCGCGGCCACGCGGCGCAGCTCCCGGTGCGGCACGGCGGGCACGCCGAGCGCGTCCGCCGTCTCGAGCAGCCGGCGCCGCTTGTCACCGTGCGAGAGCGGCAGCGCGAACGCCACGATCCGACAGTGCGACGCGCGCATGCCGGTGGCGTGGAGCTCGATCTCGCCCCACAGCGCGACCGCGCCGGCGACGAGGTCGCGCGTCCCGGCCGACCCGGTCCGCGGGCACGGCCGGTACCACGCGTAGATGCCGCAGCTGCACGCCGGCCCCGGGACCTCGTGGTCGTGGCCGACCGGGCAGCGCGCGCGCAGCGTGGCGTGCTCCCAGACCTCGGACGAGTGCAGCGACAGCAGGACACCCGGCTGCTCCATCCGCCACTGGCGGAATCCGATCACCGCCTCGATCAGGTCCGGAGCCCGATCGAGGACGCTCGCGCCCATCACGCCGCGGGAACCGGCTCCGCCGGCTCAGGGACGGTGGGTGGGGCCTCCGGCGCTTCGTCCGGCCTCGGCGGGGGCGCCGGGACCGTGACCGGCTCGACCGTGATCCGGCGAGACGGGCCCGGCAAGGTTGCAACGACAGACAGCGACTCCTGTGGCACGTCTACCTCCAAAGTCGTTCAACAACGTTGGGGTAGAGGCCATCAGCGGTATACGACCGCGGTCAGAGCGAGCCTCATCGCTCACCCGTCCAGCCTACCAAACGGGCCGGTGAGCAGAAGGGCCAGCGCCACCGTCTGCAGCCCGACAGAGAGCCATACTGCGGCCGCGATCGACGTGCCGTAGACGACGCCCAGCAACGCCCCTCCGACCAGCCACGCGATCCCGTAGACGGCGGTGAACACGCCGTACGCCGCGCCGAGGCTGTCGTGCGGAACGAGGTCCGGCACGGCCGCCCGCAGCGTCGACTCGTGGACGCCGAGCGCGAGGCCCCAGACGGCGCCGCCGAGCCACGCGTCGTCCGCGCCGAGCAGCAGCGCGGACGCGAGTGCCGCCAGCACGGGCGCGATCACCAATGAGCGCAGGCCGAAGCGGTCGTACGCGCGGCCCGAGCCCAGCGCGGCGACGGCCGCGGTGCCCATCGCCAGCGCGTAGACGATCGGGATCTGCGCGTCCGGGACGATCTTCCGCGTCGCCAGGTGAAACCCGATCAGGCCGAACGTCGCGAACCCGGCCATCGACAGCGCGGTGAACGCGCTGTAGACCCAGAACCGGCGGTCGAACCGGTGCGCGGCGCCCGGCACCGGCTCCGGCCCGGTGCGGAAGATCTCCGGCCGCGGCACGGCGCGCCGCAGTCGCAGCAGCAGGAAGAACATCAGCACGCCCGGCACCGCGAGCACCGCGAAGCCGAGCCGGTAGCCACTGAGCGCGATCATCGCGGCGACCAGCAGCGGCCCGAGCACGGCACCGGTCTGGTCGAGCGCCTCGTGGACCGCGAACGCCCAGCCGCGGCCGAACGACGACCCAGCGTCCGCGAGCATCGTGTCGCGGGCCGGCGTGCGCACGGCTTTCCCGAAGCGCTCGGCGATCACCAGCGCCGACGCCTGCCAGAGCGTCTGGGCCAGCGCCAGCAGCGGGACGGCCACGATCGTGATCGCGTAGCCGGCGATCGACAGACCCCAGCGGCGTCCCGTGCGGTCCGCCAGCGGCCCGGTCACCAGCCGGAACACCAGCGCGACCGCCTCCCCCGCGCCGGTGACGACGCCGACCAGAGCCGCGCTCGCGCCCAGCTCGGCCAGGAACGGGCCGACGACGCTGCGCGCGCCCTCGTAGACGAAGTCCGCCAGCAGGCTGACGGCCCCGAACGCCAGGACGAACCCGATCGGCGTGTCGGCCCGGCGGCGCATCGCTCAGCCGATCGCGACGGCGGCGCGGCCCGCGTAGGCGGCCCGCGCGCCCAGCTCCTCCTCGATCCGCAGCAGCCGGTTGTACTTGGCGACGCGCTCCGAACGCGCCGGCGCGCCGGTCTTGATCTGCCCGACGCCGGTGGCGACCGCGAGGTCGGCGATGAACGTGTCCTCGGTCTCCCCCGAGCGGTGCGAGATCACGCAGCGGTAGCCGGCGTCCTTGGCCAGCGCGATCGTGTCGAGCGTCTCGGTCAGCGTGCCGATCTGGTTGAGCTTGATCAGGATCGAGTTCGCGATCCCGCGCTCGATGCCCTCGCGCAGGATCGCCGGGTTGGTGACGAAGATGTCGTCGCCCACGAGCTGGAACCGGGAGCCGAGGCGTTCGGTCAGCGCCCGCCAGCCGTCCCAGTCCTGCTCGGCCATCCCGTCCTCGAGCGACAGGACCGGGTAGCGGCTGCAGACGTCGTCCCAATAGTCGACGAACTCGCGTGACGTGAGGCGCTCGCCTTCGACGAGGTAGCGGCCGTCCTCGTAGAACTCGCTCGCCGCGGGGTCGAGGCAGAGGGCGACCCGGTCGGTGTAGCCGGCCTGGTCGATCGCGGCGCTGAGCAGCTCCAGCGGTGCCTCGTTGGACGTCAGCGCGGGCGCGAAGCCGCCCTCGTCACCGACGCCGGTGTTCAGCCCGCGCTGCTTGAGGATCGCTTTCAGGCGGTGGTAGACGGTCGTGCCCATCTCCATCGCCTCCGCGAAGGAGCGGGCGCCGACGGGCGCGATCATGTACTCCTGGAAGTCGACCGGGTTGTCGGCGTGGACGCCGCCGTTGAGCACGTTCATCGTCGGAACCGGGAGCACGAACGCGTTGTCGCCGCCGAGATGACGGCGCAGCGGGACGTTGAGGTCGGCCGCCGCGGCGCGGGCGTTCGCCAGCGACACGCCGAGGATCGCGTTCGCGCCCAGGCGGCGCTTGCCGTCGGTGCCGTCGAGCGCGATCAGCAGCTCGTCGAGCGCGCGCTGGTCGGCGGCGTCGTGGCCGCGGACGGCGTTCGCGATCTCGCCGTCGACGTTCGCGATCGCCCGGTTCACGCCCCTGCCGCCGAAGCGCTCGCCGCCGTCGCGCAGCTCCAGCGCCTCGCGCGTGCCGGTGGACGCGCCGGACGGGATCGCCGCGCGGCCGTGCGCGCCGGAGTCGAGCTCGACGTCGACCTCGATCGTCGGGTTCCCGCGGCTGTCGTAGATCTGGCGGGCGCGGACGGCGGTGATGCGCATGCGGTCACTCCGTTTCGGTCATGTGGGCGAGCAGGACGGCGAGGGCGCCGGCGCCGGCGGCGCCGAGCGCGGCGGGCACCGGGAGCGTGGCCAGGGCGAGGACCGCCGCGGCGGTGACGGCGGCGCCGAGCGCGGCGGGGACGAGGTGGCGTCCCCCGAGCGCCAGCTCCGCGGCGACGAGCAGCGCGGGGGCCGCGAGCAGCGGCGGGGCGCCCTGGGCGAGGACGGCGGCGATCAGGCCGGCGGCGATCGTGACCGGGCGGCGGGTGGCGAGCAGGAGGGCGACGAGGGCCGCGAGCGGGAGGCTGGCGGGGGCGGTCACGGCCGCGCCGAGCGCCGCGGACGCCGCGGGGCGGGCGAGGCGCCGCGGGTTGGCGGCCCCCGCCGCCGCCGCGGCGCGGGCCCCGCTGCGCGGATCGGCCGCCGTCCCCGCGGCGCGCGCCCCGCTCCGCGGATCGGCGGGCGCCCTCGCGGCGCGCGCCCCGCTCCGCGGATCGGCAGTCGCCCCCGCGGCGCGCGGAGCGGCCGCTCTCGCGAGCCGGGTCAGGCCGCGCGCCGGCATCGCTCCAGCTCGCTCACCGGCGCCGCGAGCGGCGCGTCGGGGTCCCAGATCGCGGTCGCGATCCCGGCGTGCTCGAGCCGCCGGCGCAGCGCGTCGTGGCGCAGGCGCCAGAGGCGGTCCGCGCGCGGCTCCAGGTGCAGCGCGGCGAACGGCGGCAGCACCAGCGCGGCGACGTCGAAGCCGCGGCCGCGGAGATCCAGCAGCGCGCGGACGCCGCGGTCGTCGAGCAGCGGCGTCACGCCGATCACCAGCGCGTGCGCGGGCAGCGCGCGGCGCGGCAGGATGCTCACGTCCTTCAGCGCGTAGCTGAACACGACCTCGCTCTCGATCAGCGTCTCGACGATCCGCGCGCGGGCGCGGCGGCCGCCCTCCGGCCGCAGCCACTGGACGAAGCCGCCGAACGAGACGACCCCGACCCGGTCGCCGCGCGCGAGGTGGCGGGCGGCGAGCGCGTCGGCGGCGCGCACCGCCTGCTCGAGCGTGCCGCCGAGAGCGGCGAACGTGTCGAGGAACAGGACGACGTCCGCGGCGCGCTCGAGCGTTCGCTGGGTCGTGTAGAGGCGGCCGGTGCGGGCGGTCGCGCGCCAGTTCACGCGCCGGGCGGGCTCGCCGGGCGCGAGCGGGCGCAGGCCGTCGTACTCGAGACCCTCGCCGAGCGCGCGGCTCGCGATCGCCCCGGGCGCGGGACGAGTATCGCGCGGGGTGAGCGGTCGTGGGAGCGTCTCAGGGCGCGGGTAGACGCGCAGGGCGGCCGGGACGCCGACGTCGGCCGTGTAGGTGACGAGGCCCCAGGCGGCGTCGTTGGTCACCCGAACCGGGCCGATCGCGTAGCCGCCCCAGTGGGCGGGCGTGAGCTCCCGGGTCGGCGCGTCGAGCCGCGCCGGGCCGCCGAGCGCGGGCGGGAGCAGCAGCGTGGCGTCGTACGGCCCGGCGTCCACGGTCACCGTCACGCGGTCTCCCTCGACGACCCGCGCGGGCGTCACCTCGATGGTCGCGCCGAGCGTCGGGCGGCGCTCCGCCAGCAGCCCGCCGAGCACGAACAGCACGAACGGGGCGCCGGTGGCGACCAGCGCGGGGCGCTTCAGCGCCGCGCCCGCGAGCAGCGCGACGGCGCCGGTCGCGAGGTAGACCGCGAGGCGAGGCTGCAGCGTGCGCGTCACGTCCGCACCGGGGCCGGAACCTGCGCGACACACTCGGCGATCACGTCGCCCTCGCGCACGCCGCGGACCCACAGCTCGGGGCGCAGGCGGACGCGGTGCGCGAGCGCGGGCTCCGCGACGCGCTTGACGTCCTCCGGGATCACGTAGTCGCGGTCGTCGAGGGCCGCGGCGGCCCGAGCGAGCTTGTAGAGCGCCAGCGAGCCGCGCGGGCTCGCGCCGAGCTCCAGGCTCGGGTGCTCGCGGGTCGCGGCGACGAGCGCGACCATGTAGCGGCCGACGGGGTCGGCGACGTGGATGTCGTCGAGCTCGCGCTGGAGGGCCTGCAGCTGCTCGCGGTCGATCACGGCGCGCAACTCGGGCGCAGCGGTGGCGCCGTGGCGCTGCAGGATCTCCCACTCGTCCTCCTGGCTCGGGTAGCCGAACGAGACGCGCGCGAGGAAGCGGTCGAGCTGGGCTTCCGGGAGCGGGTACGTGCCTTCGAACTCGATCGGGTTCTGGGTCGCGAGGACGTGGAACGGGCGCGGGAGCGCGCGGGTGTGGTCGTCGCTGGTGACCTGGTGCTCCTGCATCGCCTCCAGGAGGGCCGACTGGGTCTTCGGCGAGGCGCGGTTGATCTCGTCCGCCAGCAGGAGGTTGGTGAAGACCGGGCCGCGGCGGAACGTGAGCGTGTTGTGGGCGTCGAGGACCGCCGAGCCGGTGAGGTCGGACGGCAGCAGGTCGGGGATGAACTGCACGCGCGCGTGGTGCAGGCCGGTCGCGGTGGCGAACGCGCGGGCCGCGAGCGTCTTGCCGAGGCCCGGCACGTCCTCGAGCAGGACGTGGCCGCCCGCGAGGATCGTCATCAGGATCAGCTCGAGGGGCTCGCGCTTGCCGACGACGGCCTTTTCGACCTCGTCGAGGATGGAGTCGGCGATCACAGGGCCTCCAGGCGGTCGAGCATGGCGTCGATCTGGGCGGGGGTCGCGCCGGGCGCGAACGGGTCGAGGGGCGGCGGGCGGTCGGGGCGCACGAGCTCCCAGAGGTCGTCGCCGAGCGCCATTGGCTTGTCGAGCGCTTCGCGTTCCTGTGCGATCTCGCGCAGGATCGGGCGCAGGTGGAGATGGAGGTCTCCGGCGCGGCCGGCGAGCGCGAGCGCGCGCTCGATCTCCGCGACCTGGCCGGGACGCTCGCTCGGGGCGGGCGGTGGCGGCGGCGCGGGCTCGCGCGTGCGGATGACGTCCATCGCGTAGACCGCGAGTGCGATGCCGGCGGCGAGCGAGAGCGCGTCGATCAGCACGGCGTCGCCTCCCCTGCCGCCGGGTCGTCGCTGCCGCTGTGCGTGGTCTCGCTGCCGCTGTGCGTGGTCTCGCCGCCGCCGTGCGTGGTCTCGCCGCCGCCGTGCGCGGTCTCGCCGCCGCCGTGCGCGGTCTCGCCGCCGCCCGCAGCGCTCTCCCCGGGCGCCACCGTCGTGCTGGCGCGAGCCGCGGTGGCGGCCATGGCGGGCGAGATCGGGTGCGGGCTGTAGCGGGCGCGTTCATAGAGCGCGGTGAGGGTCGTGACGGCGCCCGGGTCGACGGCCGGCGCGCGGCGCGCGCGGACCGCGTACTCGCGCGGGCCTTCGGCGCGGTCGCGCGGGAGGCCGGCGGCGGCGAGCTCGCGCTCTCCGCGCGCGTACGCGACGAGCACCGCCGCGCGCGGGTCGGCCGGCCAGCCGGCGTCTCGCTCGTCCACGGCACCGGGCGGTTCGATCGCGGCTCGTGCCGCGTCGTCGTCCGTCTCGTCCAGCACCGGACGCAGCGCTCGGTCATCGCGCTTCGCGGCTTCGCGGTACGCGACGACGCCGAGCACGCCGACGCCGACCAGCGCCCCACCGAGGAGCCACAGCGTCGGCGCCTGTGAGCCCGTGCCGCCGGGGGTCGGCCTGAATTGCGGCGCCGGCGCCGCCGGGACGACCGGCGAGCGCTGCGGATGGCGATCGATCGCACGCAGCGTCACCACGAAGATCAGCGCGAGCACGACGATCGCGGCGAGCAGTACCGGTCCGCCGCCGCGCTGCGCCGGCACCCACCGGCGCCACGAGTCCCGCGGCCGCCGCTGCGGGCGCGGCAGCGCGATCACGACGATCGCGAGCCCGAGAACGAGCAGCGCGCCGATCAGCCCAAGCGCGAGGCCCGCGACCGCCCGCCCGACGCCCTCCGGCACCGTGACGTGCGCGCCGCCATCGCCGGACGCGGCGGCGACGAGCGCGAGCAGCGCCACCACCGCGACCGCGAGGACCGAGCGCCGCTCGGCGCCGACGCGCGGCGACACCGATCGCGCACGTGGTGAGCGGCGGCGACCACGCGACGTCACGGCCGGCGGTGCGGCGGCGGAAGGCATTCAGCGCCCCAGCACGCCGAGGGTCAGTTGGCCGCGAGGGGGCGCGAAGTGCCCGCCGGCGCCAGAAATCGACCACTCGGTGCGCCACGGACGCGTGCCGCGCGACACGCGCGCGGCGCGAGAGGGCGCGAAGCGTCCACCCGCGCCAGAAAACGACCACTCGCGCACCGCACGCAGGCCGCGCGAGGGATGCGGGCCGCGCGAGGCGTGCGGGCCGCGCGAGGGGTGCGCGCCGCGCGAGGGGTGCGGGCGACGCGAGGGATGCGCGCCGCGCGAGAGGTGCGGGCCGCGCGAGAGGTGCGGGCCGCGCGAGGCGTGCGGGCCGCATGAGGGATGCGCGCCGCGCGAGGCGTGCGCGCCGGGCGACGGGTGCGGGGCGCGGGGTGCTTCCGAGCGGGACGTACTGGTGAAGCTCGCCATAGCACTGCCTCCACGATCGACTGCCCGTCGTAGAGGCCATCAGCGGCGGATGCCGCGGTCAGAGCGAGCCTCATCGCTCATCCACAATCATACCCGCGACGCACCCGCAGGCGGCCGCTCAGAACTCGTGCCGCGCCAACTTCAGCCCGCCCCGCCGCGCGTCCGCGACCAGCGCCGCCGACGCGGGCACCAGCTCGCTCGTCACGAGCCCGCTCGACGCGGTCAGCTCGTCGACCACCGCGTACGAGTCCATGATCCGGTCGGGCCGGTCGACCACGATCGTCAGCGTCGGCACGTGCCGACGGAGCTGCAGCAGCCGGTCGCCGTGCGGCGCGTGCGAGCCGTGGAACCCCCAGATCCCGCGCAGCGTCGTCGCGCCACTCGCGCCCGACGACCGCAGCCGCCGGACCAGCTCCTGATGCAGTGGCCGCCCGCGATGCCGGGCGGCCTCCGACCCGTAGATCATCAGCTTCTGAAACAGCGCCAGCCCGTGCTCGTCGGTCCCCGGCAACGGGTGTGGCTCGGCCAGGCGCTCCCCGTCGCGCTTGCACACCTGCACGCGCTCCAACGTCACCAGCGGCCGCCGCAGCAACCCGCCGAGCTCGGGCAGCACGCGCCCGATCACCTCCCCCGGCCCCACCGCGATGATCATCATCGGCACCTCGGCGTTGCGCCCGAAGAACCGCGCCCGCTGCCGTTCGCCGTGCGCCGTGCCGTCCACCCCCAGCAGCACCGTCGCGCCCGCCACTCCGCGCCGGTACAGCAGCTCGGTCACGGCCGCGTACGCGGGCACCCCGTACACCCGCTCCTGACGGCCGACGTAGACCGTCAGCTTGGTCGCCTCGTCGAGCTCCTCGGGCAGCGAGACCGGCCCCAGCTCCCCGGTGAGCAGCCGCGCCCGCTCGAGCGTGACGAGCCCGCTGCGCGCCACCTCCAGCACGGCCGGCAGCGCCGCGCCGATCCGCGCCCGCGTGTCCACGGCCACCGTCACCAGCGGCAGGTCCTCCGACAGCGTCAGCAGCCGGTCGGTCCGCAGCCGGTGCTTGAGCCCGAACCCCTGTACGCCCCGCAGCAGCAGGCTGACCGCGAACACCTCGCGCCCGTAGATGTCCAGCAGCGCGTCGGCCAGGTAGCGCGACCCGCTGCGCGCGCGCTCTCCGAAGTAGATGGTCAGCTTGAGGCTGTCGTGCATCGTCAGGTGTCTCGCTCACCCACGATCATGACCGGTACGCCGGAGCGCGCCACCAGCTTCTCGGGCACGCCGCGCAGCAGCAACCGCCCCGCCCGGGCGCCGTGGTGATGACCGGCGACGATCAGGTCGAACCCGTGCTCGTGCGAGAAGTCCAGCAGCGCCTGCGAGGGATCGTCGCCGTCGACCACCCGGTGCTCGAGCGGCACCCCCACCCGCTCGGCGCGGTCGCGCACGGCGTCGAACGTCGTCTGCAGATACCGCCGCGCGGCGTCCGCGGACTCCAGGCGGTCGGCACCCGTCTCCGCGTGCGCCGGCGAGTAGGCGACCGAAACCGCCACCAGGTCGCTCTCGTAGCGGCGGCTGAGGTCGATCGCGATGTCGAACGCCCGGCGCGAGACCGCCGAGCCGTCCCAGGCGAGCATGATTCGTTGGAACATCAGTTCAGGGCGGGGACGAGGACAAGGACGAGGACGAGCACCGCGAGCATGTACGTGAGGTACGTGCTCAGGCTGCCGGACTGCGTGCGCCGCACGAGCGCCGAGGCGCCCAGCGCGAGCCGCGTCGCCGGCCGGTAGACGAAGCGGTCGGTGACGAGCACGATCGTGGTCTGCAGCTCGCGCCCGTCGACCACGCTGCGCCGGAACCCGAGCAGGCCGCGCAGCACGACCCGCATCGGGTTCGAGTACGCCGACGGCCGGTACTGGACGAGCGCGAGCGGCGCGTCGCTGCCCGTGACCCAGACCGGCGCGCGCCGGACCGGCCGCCGGCCGGCGAACGCCGCGGCCAGCAGCGCGAACGCGGGCAGGACGAGCGCGAGCCACGTCGGCGCGAGCACCGAGAAGTTCCGGAACACCGGCCCGAGCGTCAAGGGATGCGTGATCGCCGCGCGCGCCGGGTCGAACCCGAGCAGCCCGGAGAGCCCGCTGCCGAGCACGTGGATCTCCCACGGTGCGAGCGCCCCGAGAACCAGGCCAAGCGTGCCGAGCGTCACCAACGACGCTGGCCGCGCCAGCCGCCGCCGCGCCAGCAGCGTCCGCGGCGGACCCAGGAACGAGAAGCCGAACAGCTTCGCGAACGCCAGCAGCCCGAGCCCCGCGGTCAACGCCAGCGCCGCCGCCGCCAGCGCGCACAGCAGCCGCGACAGCAGCCCGGGCGGCCGGAACCCCTGCAGCAGCGCTTCGAACACGAACCACTCGCTGACGAACCCGCCCAGCGGCGGGACCGCCGCCAGCGTCAGCGACGCGACGCCGAGCGCGCCCGCCTCGACCGGCAGGACGCGCCCGAGGCCGCCGAGCCGGTCCAGCCCGCGCTCGCCCGTCGCGCCGTCCACCCGGTCGACCGCGATCAGCGCCAGCGTCTTGGCGACGCCGTGCGCGACGACGTGCAGCGTCGCCGCCAGCAGCCCGGCCGCGGCCAGCGTCCGGTTCCCCGCGGCCTGCCCGAGCACGCCGACGCCCAGCGCGACCGCCGCGATCCCCGCGTGCTCGACCGTCGAGAAGCCGAGGAACCGGCGCAGGTCGTCACGCGTGATCGCGTACAGGATCCCGAGGAACGCGGTGATCGCGCCCGCGATCAGCAGCAGATCGCCGATCCACACCGGCGCCCGCAGCGAGAAGACGAACCGCCAGAGGCCGTAGTAGCCCGCGCACAGCGCCACCGACAGCGACGCCGCGCCGAGCCCGCGCGCCGACCCGTACCCGGCCGGCAGCGCCCCGTGCAGCGGCACCAGGCCGACCTTGGTCGCGAACGCGCAGATCAGCAGCACGAACACGATCCCGGGCGCGCCGGCCTGGGCCCAGACGGCCACGTCGAGGCTGTGCGTCTGCCCGTACAGCAGGCCGATCGCCGCCAGCAGCGCGCCGCCGCCGAGCTTCGTCAGCCCACCCGCGAAGTACCCGCCGATCAGGTACACGCAGACGCCGACCGCCTCCCACGCGAGGAAGAACAGGAACCCGTTGTCGGCGCCGATCGCGACCGCGACGAACAGCACCAGCACGCCGTGCAGCGCCGCGTCCAGCCGGTGCAGCCCGCGCTCGACGTACGCCACCGACACCGCGCAGCCGGTCACGCCGGTCAGCGCGAGGAAGATGCCGGCGAGCCCGTCGATCCGCAGCGCGCTGGCGCCGAACCCGAGCCACGACCCGAGGTCCAGCACCGGCTGCGCGCCGCCCAGCGCCGCGGTCAGACCGACCGCCACCAGCCCCGCGCACCCGAGCGCCGCGACCGCGCCGGACAGCCGCGCCGAGACGAGCGCGCACAGGGGCGCCGCGACCAGCGCGATCATCGCCGCGGCGATCACGCCAGCCCCTTCATCGCCAGCAGGATCCCGTGCAGGATCGCGATCGGGCTCGGCGGCGAGCCGGGCACGTGGACGTCCACGTCGAGCACGCTGCCGACGCCCGGCAGCCCGGACAGCCCACCCGAGCACGCGTCGGTCCCGACCGCGACGACCGCCTTCGGCGCCGGCATGACCGCCCACGTGCGCAGCAGCGGCTCGCGCATCGGCTCGGTCACGCCGCCGGTGACGAGCAGGATGTCCGCGTGGCGCGGCGAGGCGGTGAAGAAGATCCCGAGCCGCTGCACGTCGTAGTACGGGTTGGTGAGCGCCTGGATCTCCCACTCCTCGGCGCCGTCGGAGCCCGCGTCGACGTGCCGCACGTGCACCGAGCGCCGCCGCTCGCGCACGACCCCTTCGGCGGTCTCGTACGTCGAGTGAAACGCGAACCGCTCCGGATACCGCGCGACGCACTCGCCGCACATGATGCAGCGCCGGCGATCCAGCGCGACGTCGCCCGCCTGCACGGTGATCGCCCCGGTCGGGCACACCGACTCGGACACGGGCCCGTCGCCGATCACGTCGACGTGCCCGCGGAAGCCCAGGAACGGCTCCTCGTCGCGGTGCGGGTAGCCGGTCGTCACGCGCCCGCGCCGCAGCCCCCGGTAGACCCATTCGAGCATCAGCGGTCCGCTCCCGCGGGCGTCAGCCCGAACGAGTGCTCGATGAACGCGAAGTCGGTCAGCACGTCCGACGGGAACGCGTGCTCGAACAGCGCCCAGTTGCGCGTGTCCGGCGTCGCGAAGTGCGCGTCGGCGATCGTCCCGCCGTCGAGCTCGACCCAGACGACGACCTCGCCCTGCGGCGCCTCCGCCCACCCGTACGCGGCGCCGGAGGCGTCCGGGAGCGCGACCCGCAGCTCCCCGTTGCGCCGCCGCAGATGGTCGATCGCCTGGCGCAGGATGCGCACCGACTCCGACAGCTCGCCGAACCGCACGAGCACCCGCGCCATCGCGTCCCCCGCCTCCTCGGTGATGACCTCCAGGCCGAGCCGCCGGTAGTCGCCGTACGGGCGCTCGTGACGCGCGTCGGTCGAGATCCCGGACCCGCGCGCGACCGGGCCGACGCCGCCGAAGCGCTCGACCAGCTCGCGCGGCAGGACGCCGGTCCCGACCAGCCGGTCCGCCTGCGAGCCGGTGGCCAGGAACATGCGGCGGTCGTGGCGCAGGTCGCCGTCGAACGCGTCCAGCACGCGCAGCAGCGCGTCGAGGTCGACGCGGCCGTCCGCGCGCACGCCGCCGGGCACGATCACGCCGCGCGCGAAGCGGCTGCCGGTGAACGCGGCCTGCAACCGCAGCACGTTCTCCTTGTGGATGTTGAACCGGGCGGTGGCGACCGCCAGCGCCGCGGTCTCCGCCTCCTTGGCCAGCACGTCGAGGTGGTTGGCGATCCGCTCCAGCTCGGCGTAGACGACGCGCCAGCGCTGCGCGCGCGGCGGCGCCTCGACGCCGAGCGCCCGCTCGACCGCCTGCGCGTACGCGGTCGCGTACGCGACCGACGCGATCCCGGCGATCCGCTCGGCGACGTACGCGCCGCGGTCGGCGTCGAGCCCGCGCAGCCGCGCCTCCATCCCGCGGTGCTTGAAGCCGAGCCGGGTCGACAGGCGCGAGACGTCCTCCCCGCCGGTCTCGATCACGAACTGGACGGCTTCGAAGACGCCGCTGCGCACCGGCCCGTAGGGGAGCGTGAACACGTCCTGGCCCTGCAGCGGCAGCGCCGCGGGCACGGCCGGCGCGGGCGGCGCCGGCACCGTGACCAGCTGGCCGCGGTACGCGTAGGTCGCCACCGGCTCGCCGCCGCGCCGGTGGGTGGTGACGAGCCGGGCGCCCTCGCCGAGGCGGGTCATCGTCATGGCGCCTCCAGCCGTTCGGCGGCGTTGCCGAGCAGCGCGCCGAGCTCGGACGGCACGTGCGCGCCGAGCGCGACCACCACGATCAGGCAGGCGACCATCGCCGCGACCATCCAGACGCTCAGCTCGCCGCGCGGCTGGTCCGGCGCGGCCGGCGTCAGCACCATCCGCCCGACGTGCCACAGCACGCCGAAGAACGCGACGTTGACGAACACGATCAGGATCGCCAGGCCGACGTACTGCGGCTGCGCGAACCCGCCCGCGACGATCTGGAACTCGCTGCGGAAGACGCCGGAGACGGGCAGCCCGCAGAGCGCGAGCGCCGCCGCCAGGAACAGCGGGCCGCTCCACGGCAGCACGGTCGCGGCGCCGGTCACGCCGTCGACGTCCTTGGTGTCGTAGCGCCGCAGCACCGAGCCGGCGCCGAAGAACGCGAGCCCCTTGGCGGACGCGTGCGTGAGCACGTGCAGCAGCGCGCCGGCGACCGCCAGCGGCGCGCCGAACCCGATGCCGAGCGCGATCACGCCCATGTGCTCGATCGACGAGTACGCGAGCAGCCGCTTGAAGCTGCGCTGGCGCAGGACGAACAGGCTCGCGACGACCAGCGACAGCGCGCCGAACACCACCAGCACGTGACCCGCGAACGTGCGCTGGCCGGCCACGACCGCCACTTGGTAGAAGCGCAGCACCGCGTACAGCGCGGCGGCCAGCAGCGAGCCGGAGAGCATCGCCGACGCGGGCGCCGGCGCCTCGCTGTGCGCGTCCGGCAGCCAGGTGTGCAGCGGCACGAAGCCGACCTTGGTCCCGAACCCGACCACGGCCAGCACGAACGCGAGGTGCACCGCGTCCGGGTGCAGCGCGTCGCCGGCCGCGAACACGCGCTCGAAGCGCGGCACGTACGCCTCGCCCAGCGCGGGCGTGCCGGCCGCGTAGAGCACGATGATCGCCAGCAGCGCGATGCCGAGGCCGCTGGACGCGATCAGCACGTACTTCCAGGACGCCTCCAGGGCCGCGTCCGTGCGGTCGATCGCCACCAGCAGCGCCGAGATGATCGTGGTCAGCTCGACCGCGACCCACAGGATCCCGAAGTCCGACGCCAGCGGGACCAGCAGCATCGTCCAGGCGAACAGGTTCAGCAGCGCGCAGTAGCGGCGCGCGAACGGCGCGAACCGCGCCTCCCCGGCGGCGACGCCGAGGTAGCCGATCGAGAACGCGCTGGCCGCCGCGTACAGGAACGCGGTCGCGACCAGGAAGACGGCGCCGAGCGAGTCCAGCCGCAGCCAGCCGTGCAGCGCCGTGACGGCGGCACCGTCGCGCACCCGCAGCGCCAGCGCGACGCTCAACCCGAGCGCGATCAGCGCCGCCGCGAACGCGGACGCGCGCGCCAGGCGCCAGCCGTCCGCGACCGCGATCGCCGTCGCGATCAGCGGCACCGCCAGGACGACGATCAGCGCCCAGCCCATCAGCCCGTCAACCGGTCGAGGATGTCCGTGCGGACGGCGGTCCGCTCGACCGCGAGGTACTGGACCAGCACCACGAAGACGAGCACGCCGACGAGCACGTCGAACAGCAGCAGCAGCGCGAGGATCAGCGGCAGCCCGGGCGCGATCACCAGGCTCCCGACCGAGACCGCGTTCTCCAGCACCAGGAAGCCGAGCAGCTGCGAGGGCGCGTACGGGCGCACGACCATCAGCTCGAACGCGACGAACACGCCCGCGAGCGCGACCGGCAGCGCCGACAGCGGCAGCGCGGCCTCGCCGCCCAGGTCGATGCCGTGCAGCGCGATGAACGCCGCGGCCGAGAGCGCGATCGCGAGCAGGACCGCGGTCGGCACGCCGAGCGTCGAGGGGATCCGCGGGTCGGCCTCCAGGTTGCGCAGGACGAACCGGATGCCGTACGGGAACGCCAGCGCCTTGAGCGCGATCGTCACCGCGGCGAGCACGTAGAGCTCGTCGCCGTGGCCGCTGGCGGCGGTCGCGATCGCGAGCGCCGCGACGACCGCCGAGCCGAGCGCGTACAGCCGCAGCTGCTCCCACACGTCCTGCGAGCGCAGCATCCCGAACTCGGCCAGCAGGACGGCGACCGCGGTGATCGTGGCGGCCGCGCCGAACACGGTCAGCTTCGCGTCCCCGAACGACGGCTGGAAGAGGAAGATCACGACCGCGAGCACGGCCAGCAGGAAGCTCGCCACCGTGAACTCGGGGATCTTGTAGAGGCGCAGCTTGGCGAAGCTGGTCTCGATCACCGCGACGATCAGGCCGAGCGCGAGCGCCTTGAGGATCAGCAGGGCGATCGCGGCCGCGACGTGGTCGAGCCGGCCGTCGCTCGCCAGGCCCCAGGGGACGACCAGGACGTTGAGCAGGATCGTGAACAGCGTGAGCTGCTTGACGTGCGAGCCCCAGCGCAGGAGCGCCAGGCCGGGACCGGAGTGCTCGAGCACGCGCGCCTCCTCGATCATCCCGAACTCGAGCGTCCCGCCGTGGCTCTGCACCGGGATCCGGCCGGTCTCGGTGAGCACGAGCATGAAGAACGCGACGACGGTCAGCAGGTGGCTGGGGCGCAGGACCTCGACCGCGGACGAGCGCAGCGTCTCCCCCATCACGTACGGGAGGTCCGTGTGCGTGGTCAGCGCGACCGTGAAGACGACGAAGATGACGGTCGGCTCATTGAGCGCGCCGAACGTGCGCAGGCGGCTCGAGCCGAGCTGGGCGTACGGGCTGCCGGAGTCGATCGCGGCCAGCGAGATCGCGAAGCCCGCCATGCCGAGGATCAGGCCGCCGGCGAGGATGTCGCCCATGTAGCCGAGCGGGAGGCCGAAATTGGTCAGCACCGGGATCAGCAGTGGGACGGTCGCGTAGCCGGCGAAGCTGACGTACGGGGCGACGCGGAACACCGGGCCCGCCGGTGCCGGCAGGACGGTCTCCTTGCGCAGGTACTTGGCGATGTCGTAGTACGGCTGCAGGACGCGCGGGCCGCGGCGTTCCTGCACGATCGCCTCGGCGCGCGCGATCACGCCGGAGATCCCGGGCGCGGCGACCAGAACGGTCAGCACTTGCGCAACCTGGATCAGCCAGTCGGG
The DNA here is from genome assembly GCA_035555675.1 of Solirubrobacter sp. Taxonomy (GTDB): domain Bacteria; phylum Actinomycetota; class Thermoleophilia; order Solirubrobacterales; family Solirubrobacteraceae; genus Solirubrobacter. Next base: position 35,242 of record DATMGH010000161.1, read on the forward strand.
CAGCGTCGGCACGGCGTGTGGGCGTCCTTTCGCGAATCGGATTCGGTTCGTCGAAAGGAGCCATCAGCCGTTGTGCTTGCCGGCGGTTCGTGGGCCTCGGGCCCACGCCAGGACTCCATCTGGCTTGGTGAGAGGCTAGCGGATCATTCGGACGATCGGCGCGGGCGGGATGATGTCTTGCATGCAGATCACGCGCAGCTCGCTGGACACGACTCCCGGTCCGGCTGATTGGTTCACCGGCGCGGTGTTCATCGACACCGTCGCGAGCCCGGCGCCGCCGGCGCGCGCCGCCTCGGCGCTCGTCCACTTCACGCCGGGGGCGCGGACGGCGTGGCACACGCACCCGTTCGGGCAGACGATCTTCGTGCTCGAAGGGGTCGGGCGCTGCCAGCGGCGCGGCGGGCCGGTCGAGGAGATCCGGGCCGGTGACCGGGTCTTCTTCGAGCCCGGCGAGGAGCACTGGCACGGGGCCACGCCGACCCGCTTCATGGCGCACGTCGCCATTCAGGAGGTCGACGAGAACGGCAGCGCCGCCACGTGGGGGAAGCACGTGAGCGACGCGGAGTACTCGGGACGCGTGTAGAGTCGACTGCGGGCGATGGAGTTCGCCGGGGCCGGTTCTTGGGGGCCCGAACCGCCGCTGTGGCTGATGGCTCCTTTCGTGACCGAAAGGAGGCGAGCATCGTGCTGGTGAAGGTTCACGCGCTGCTGTGGGACGGGGACCGGATCGTCGTCAACGCGGAGCGGCGGCAGGGCGAGCCGCACATGACGCTGCCGGGCGGGCGGGTGCACGACCGCGAACGGCTCTCGGTCGCGTTGCGGCGGGAGGTCGAGGAGGAGATCGGGGTGCGGGTGCTCGTCGGCCGGCTGCTCTACGTGGCCGAGGTCGTGCACGGGCACGGCGTCCATGACGTCTGCTTCGTGTTCGCGGCGTCGGCGGTGTCGGCGCTGCCGGCGTCGGTGACCTCGCTGACGCTGACGGAGGCGGACGGTCGGGTGTTCCCGCCGATCATCTCCGAGGTGGCGCTGGATGGGCGCGACGGGCCGGCGGCGACGCGCTGGCTCGGGAACCTGTGGCGGGCGCGGGACGCCTGAGGGTCGCGGCGTGGCGGATCGTGGGCTCGGGGTCGCTCGCGAGGACGTCGGCGGCGCGCGCCGGATCGTGGGCGACGTCGTACACGACTTCCGCCAGCGCCTGCCGGACCTCGCGCGCCGGGTCGTGCGCGAGCCGCTCCGCCTCGGCGGCGCCGAGGCGCAGCGTGCCGGCGTGAGCCGCCGCCTCCATTGGCCGCCCCGTGCGCGCCGCTTCCGCTTTGACGACGAGGCGGGCCAGCGTCCGCAGCGCCATCGCTCTGCGGTGCGGGCTGGGCGCGGTCAGGTCGTGAGTGATCTCGGCCGCGAGCTTGATCGTGCCGAGCAGGTCTTGGAGGCCTGAGATCGCTTTGGCGCGCACGATCGCGTCGGGGTCGTCGAGCGCGGCGGCGTGCAGCGCGCGTGCGGCCGGCGGCGTGGCGAGCTCCCCGAGCCGCTCCGCCGCCGCGAACCGCACCGGCACCTGCGGGTCGCCGGCCAGCGTCGCCGCGAGCAGCGCCTCCGACCCGCGTCCGGCGTGGCCGGCCGCGATGCGGCGCACCTCGATGTCGTGGTCGGCGAGCAGCCGCTCGACCGCGGGTTGCGGTAGCCGCGCGGCGAGGCGCGCCGCCTCGAGCCGCACGCCGACCGCCGGATCGCCGGCCGCGCCGGCGACGAGCGGCCCGGGCTGCTCGCAGACCCGTCCGAGCGCTCGCACCGCCCGCCGCCGCACGTCCGCGTCACGGTCGCCGACCAGCGGCGCGAGCGCGGCGACGGTCGTCGACGCGCGGCCGAGCGCGCCGAGGGCATCCGCCGCGGCGCCCCGCACGGACGCGTCGTGGTTGCGCAGGGCGGCGTGGAGCGCCGGGCGGGCGCGGGCGTCGCCGAGCCGCTGCAGGACCCGCGCGGCGCGGCAGCGCGTCGCCGCCGGGCCGGAGCGCAGGTGCGCGGTCGCCGCGTCGAGCGTGTCCTGATCGCCGAGCGCGCGCAGCGTGGTCGCGACGTCGCCGGCCAGCGCGTCGTCGCAAGTCCAGACGGCGTCGGCCAGTGCGGCGCGCTCGGGCTCGCCGCCCAGGGTCGCGAGGCGGCGCAGCGCGCGGCGGGCGACGTCGAGGCTGGTATCGCTCGCCGCGGCGAGCAGCGCGCCCGGGTCGCGCTCGGCCTGCACGTGCAGCAGGCGGTCGGTCGCGGACGGGCGGCGCCGCCTCATCCGACCGGCCTCGCCGAGCCGCCGGCGAACGTACCGGACCGGCGACGCCCCCTCATCCGACCGGCCTCGCCGAGCCGCCGAGGAACGTACCGGACGGGCGCCGCCCCCTCATCCGACCGGCCTCGCCGGGCCGCCGAGGAACGTACGGCCGTCGAGCAGTGCGGCGAGCCGGAGCGGCGCGGTGCGCTCGGCGCCCCGGCGCTCGTGGCGCGCCGCCCATTCGTCCTTGCGGCGCGTCTCGGCGATCTCCCAGTCGAGCACGCGCAGATGCGCCCGCAGGAGCGTCGTGACCGCGGGCTCAGCTGCCATTTCCGCGTGGCGCAGGCAGAGTCCGTGCGCGTCCTCGTAGCGACGCGCGCCCGCCGGCCCCGCGAGCAGGCGCAGCGCGAGGTCGAGATGACGCGCCTCCGCTTCGTCGCGCGCGCGGCACGCCGGACAGACGGGCGCGCGCGGCGTGGCCCGCCGCAACTGCTCCATCCACGCCGCGTGGGTGTGCGCGGCCTCGATCTCACCGGCGCGCGCGGCGAGGCCGCCGGCGGCGCGGTCGGCAGCGGCACCGTCCGTGGCGGGGTCGGGGGCGGCGGCGAGGTCGTGCAGGTGCGCGGCGCAGAGCGCGCCGGGGTCGCGCGCGCTCCGGCCCTCGCGCCGCCGCCACTCGAGGTAGCGCGTCTCCGCCTGCCCGCCTGCGCTGCACGCCGGGCAGGCCTCGCCCGCCCAGGCCGCCCACTCCGCTTCCGCGCTGGTATGCGCGAACGCTCGCGCATCGGCGGGCAGCGTCGCACGGAGCGTCGCACGCGCCGCCGCGTCGGGATCGCGCCCGGCGACGGCGCCGAAGGACGCGTCCTCCTGCAGCCGGTCGAGGAGGAACGACAGGTCGCCGACCGGCTCGCCGCCGGCGACGGCCGATGAGCGAGGTGACGGGCCGGCGGCGCGATCGGCCGCGGCGGCAACGTCGAAGACGCGCGAGCGGGCCGCGTGGCCGGGCGAAGCGGCCGCGCCGGAAGCGCGCGGGTCGGCGGCGTCGCCGTCGCCGGAAACACGCGGGTCGGCGGTGTCGCCGTCGCCGGAAGCGCGCGAGTTGGCGCCGTCGCCGTCGCCGGCCGCCCCGGAAGCACGCGGGCGGGCGGCGTCGCCATCGCCGGAAACACGCGGGCGGGCGCCGAAGAGGCGCGGTCTTCGGGAGGTGGAGCGCGGCGCGGCGGCGGCCGGGGCGTCCTGCGCCACGACGCCGGTCAGCGCGATCGCGTGCGGCAGGCAAACGCCCGACGGGCGCGCGACGGCGCGGGCGCGCAGCGCCGGGTCCGCGCCGATGCGGGCCAGAAGGTCCGCGGCGCCGGCGATCGCGCGGCGCTCGGCCTCGCACGCCGGACACGGACCGCGCGGCGGCGGCGCCGGGTCGAGCCGCGCCAGCGCGCCGCGCACGACGTGCGGCAGCGTCGCGAGCTTCGGGTGACGCAGCGCGCGCCGCTCGTGCGCCGGGCAGAAGCCGGCCGCGTCGTGCAGCCGCCCCCAGAGCGCCGGCTCCGCCGCCGCCTCGGCCACGAACCACCCGAAGAACTGCTCGAGCGCCTGCTCGCGCACCGCGCACACCGGGCAGCCGGCGGCGTCCAGGAACACGTCCTCGGTCGTGCGGGTCATCGCGCCCCGATCAGCCGCCCGATCAGCCCGCCCGCGATGACGTCGGACGGATAGTGCAACCCGAGGTACAACCGTGAGAACGCCGTCGCGGCCGCGACGGCGCGCAACGCGGACGCCGGCAGCAGCCCCTCGAACGCCCCGATCGCCGCCACCGCCGCCGCCGTGTGCGAGCTCGGGAAGCTGAGCGGCGACGTCGCCGGCGCGAGCGGCGCGAGCCCCGGCCGCTCGCGCGGGAGAACGCGCTTGGCCGCCCGCACCGCCGCCTCGGTGAGCGCCATCCGCGCGGTCGCGGCGAGCCAGCGGCGCCGGCGCCGCGGGTCGAGCGCCGCGCCGGTGAGACCGACCGCGAACCACGCCGCGCTGTGATCGGTCGCGCGGGAGAGCCCGATCAGCGCGGCGTTCAGCGCCGCCGGGTGCGCCAGCCCGCGCACGGCGGCGACGCCGCGCCGGTCGAGGTCGAGCAGCAGCGACGCGCCGCTCATCGCACCCGCACCCGGAACGGGGCGTGCCCGGCGTAGAGCGCGTCGTCCCCGAGCGCCTCCTCGATCCGCAGCAGCCGGTTGTACTTTGCGGTGCACTCGCCCCGGCACGGCCCGCCCGCGCGGATCTGCCCCGCCTGCAGCCCGACGGCGAGGTCGGCGAGCAGCGGATCCTCGGTCTCGGCCGGAGCACGCGAGAGCACCACGCCGCACCCGCCCGCCCGCGCCTCCGCGACGAGCTCGAGCAAGGACGAGAGCGTCGCGACGCCGTCCAGCCCGACCGTGACCGCGCTCGCAAGCCCCGACGAAGCCAGCGCCACACCACCCACGACCTGCACCCGGTGCCCGACCCGCGAGCGCAGCGCCGCCCACCCGTCCGGATCGTCGCTCCCGAGCGGATCGATCAGCGCCGCGATCGGGTACGCCTCCGCCAGGTCCGCCCAGCGCGCGACCAGCGCCGGTCCCGACAGCGTCAGGCACTCGGTCGCGAGCCGGTACCCGGAGCCGAACCGCCACCGCGCCGCCCCCGCGTCGACCGCCAGCGCCACGTCCTCCCCCGGCCGGTGCCCGGCCCGCTCGATCGCCGTCTCGGCCAGCTCCAGCGCCGCCTCCACCGACGGCACGTTCGGCGCGAAGGCGCCGGTCGCCCCCACCGACCGCAGCGCCCCGACCTCGGCCAGGAGGTCCCCGAGCGCCCAGTACACCCGCACGCCCACCCGCACCGCGTCGGCGAAGCTCTCCGCCGCCCACGGCACCACCATCAGCTCGCGCACGTCGAGCGCGTTCCCGGCGCTCCCGTCGAGCAGCGTCAGCATCGGCACCGGCAGCGCCGAGGCCCCGTCGTCCAGCCACCGCCACAGCGGCATCCCGGCGTGCGCGGCCGCCGCCCGTGCGCTCGCCAGCGACGCCCCGGCGCCGAGCCCGAGCACGCCCAGCGCGCCGTCGACCGCCGCCTGGTCGCCCGCGTCGCACCCCACCAGCGCGTCCCCCACCGCGGTCTCCAGCGCGTGCGCCGCGCTCCGCGGCGACTGCCCGGGCACCGGTCGAAGACAAGCCCGCCCGACCGCCCCGGACTCGAGCCGCACCGTCACCTCCAGCGCTGGCCCACCGCACGCGTCGAGCACCTCCCGGCCGCGCACGCCCACGATCACCGCCCGTCCAGCCATCCGCTTCTCCTTTCGGATCCGAAGGGAGAAGCCATCGGCCACACCGGGCGGTTCGAGCGTCGCCGCTCACCAGGGCTTCACCTGGCTACCAGAGGTTATGATCACAGCCTAGGCGATGAAGCCCGCCTGAACCGCCGCTCCCGGCTGATGGCTTCTACCGACCCCGAGAGCGGTGGAAGCCATGCCATTCCAGAGCATCCTCTTCGAGGGCGGCGACGACGCCGACGACACCGGTCCGCCCGACCACTTCGCCGACCTGCACCTGGACCGGATCCAGGCCGAGCTGACCCAGGGCCGCGAGCGCTACCGGCTCGAGCCGTTCTTCCAGACCCCGCTGCACGAGGTCGGCGCCGTCCGCTACCGGCACGAGGTCCTGCGCGACCTCGAGGACGACGCCGTCCGCGCCGCGATCACCCGCTTCGCGAAGGCGATGGACACGATCCGCGAACGGCTCGCGTTCGCCGCCAAGCTCCACCACCCGCTGCAGCGGCGGGCCTGGTTCCTCGAGGCGGCGATCACGTACTGCGCCGCGGTCCCGGAGCTGGCCGCCGGCCTGCAGCCGAAGTCCCAGGGACTGAGCGGCCTACGCGACTACGTCGCCGAGTACGCCGCGGCGGAGCCGTTCTCCACGCTGGCCGGCGAAGCGGCGGCGGTCAAGGCCGCGCTCGCCGGCGTCCGCTACGCGATCCTGATCCAGGGCTCCCGCGTGACCGTCTCCCACTACCAGGACGAGCCCGACTACGGCGCCGAGGTCATCGCCGCGTTCGACAAGTTCAAGCAGGGCGCGGTCACCAGCTACCTGGCGAAGCTGCCCGAGTTCGCGGAGATCGACCACGTCGAAGGCCAGGTGCTCGACCGCGTCGCCAAGCTGCATCCGAGCGAGTTCGACGCGCTGCACGCGTTCGCCGAGACGCACGAGCCGTTCGTCGACCCGGTCATCGCCCGCTTCGACCGCGAGGTGCAGTTCTACCTCGCCTACCGGGAGCTGATGGAGCGCATCCCGCTGCCGTTCTGCTATCCGCGCGTCTCGGCCCGCAGCAAGGAGATCGCCGCCACCGGCACGTTCGACCTGGCGCTCGCGACCCGCGTCCCGGACGTCGTCACCAACGACCTCCACCTCGCCGGCCCGGAGCGCATGTTCGTCGTCACCGGCCCCAACAACGGCGGCAAGACCACGTTCGCGCGCACGTTCGGCCAGCTGCACCACCTCGCCGGCCTCGGCCTCCCGGTGCCCGGCCGCGACGCGCGCCTGTTCCTCCCCGACCGCATCTACACGCACTTCGAGCGCGAGGAGGAGCTCGCGACCCTGCGCGGCAAGTTCGAGGACGAGCTGGTGCGCGTGCACGACATCCTCGAGCACGCGACCGCGCGCAGCGTGATCGTGATGAACGAGAGCTTCAGCTCGACGTCGCTGCACGACGCGCTGTTCGTCGGCAGCGAGGTGCTGCGCCGGATTCTCGACCTCGACGCGCTCGGCGTCTACGTGACGTTCGTCGACGAGCTCGCCTCGCTCAGCGAGGCGACGGTGAGCATGGTCTCCCAGATCGAGCCCGACAACCCGGCCGAGCGCACGTTCAAGGTCGTGCGCAAGCCGGCCGACGGCCTCGCCTACGCGTGGGCGATCGCCGAGAAGCACGGGCTGACGTACGAGCGGCTGCGGGAGCGGATCGCGGCATGAAGGTCTTCCTCCTGCACGCCGACCGGGACTTCGAGGTCGCGCCCGAGCTGCGCGACGACGTCTTCGAAGCGCTCCACAACCCGAACCGCTTCGCGCTGCTCAACGTCAAGCGCAACCGCACCGAGGCCGAGCCGGACGCGATCACTCGCGACCTGGAGCTCGAGACGCTCTGGAACGCGATGGCCGCCGGCGACGAGTTCGTCTACGAGACCGTCAAGCGCGCCACGCTCTCCAGCCTCGCCGACGCCGACGCGATCGTCTACCGCCAGCAGGTGCTGGCCGATTGCCTCGAGCACCCGCAGGCCGTCGCCGACCTGTACGCGCTCGCGCTCGAAGCCCTGGAGGCCTCGCGCAAGGTCGGCGGCTTCTGGCACAACGACCGGCCGGACACGATCCTCTACCGCGCCGTCCAGATCCTCACGCTGCACGTGGACGTGCTCCAGCGCGTGCGCGCGCTCGCCGACGAGCACGCGGCGGGCTTCCGCTCACCCGGGTTCACCCGCTTCTTCGCGATGCTCCAGGAGGAGCTCAGCGACGACTACCTGGCGACGATCGAGGACCACCTGCGCGAGCTGGAGTTCAAGCACGGGCTGCTGGAGAGCGCCGCGCTCGCGCCCGGCAACCGCGGCACCGGCTACGTCGTCCGCCGCCAGCGCGAGCGCCGCTGGACCGAGCGGCTCCCGTTCGCCGACAAGCCCCCGAGCCACAGCTTCACGATCCCGCCGCGCGACGAGGGCGGCTTCCGCGCGCTGGAGGAGCTGCGCGGGCGCGGCCTCAACCACGTCGCCAACGCGGTCGCGCAGTCCGCCGACCACGTGTCGAGCTTCTTCTCGATGCTGCGGCTGGAGCTGGCGTTCTACCTCGGCTGCGTGAACCTGCACGCGCGGCTGGAGCCGACGTGCTTCCCCGAGCCCGTGGACGGCGCGCTGTCGGCCGAGGAGCTGTACGACCCGGGGCTCGCGCTGCACCTCGAGACGCCGCCGGTCGGCAACGACCTGGCCGCCGACGGCCGCGAGCTGATCATCGTCACCGGCGCCAACCAGGGCGGCAAGTCAACGCTGCTGCGCGCGCTCGGCGTCGCGCAGCTGATGCTGCAGAGCGGCATGTTCGTCGCCGCCCGCTCGTTCCGCGCCGGCATCGCGACCGGCGTCTTCACGCACTACAAGCGCGAGGAGGACGCCTCGCTGCGGGCCGGCAAGCTCGACGAGGAGCTGCAGCGAATGAGCGAGATCGCCGACCAGATCCGCCCCGGTGCGCTGCTGCTGTGCAACGAGTCGTTCGCGGCGACCAACGAGCGCGAGGGCTCGGAGATCGCGCGCCAGGTGGTGCGGGCGATGCTCGACCGCGACATCCGCGTCGTCTTCGTCACGCACATGTACGACCTGGCACGCAGCTTCGACGGCACCGCGCTCTACCTGCGCGCGGACCGCGACCGCTCGTTCCGGCTGCGCGAGGCGGAGCCGTTGCGGACCAGCTACGGCGCGGACGCCTACCGGCGCGTCTTCGAAGGGCGCGAAGTGGCGTGAACGCGCGGCTGGCCTGGCTCGCGTTCACGGGGATCATGGACCCGGACACGCGGATCGCGCTGCGCCGCGCGTGGGGTCTGTGCGCGACGCACGCCTGGGGCCTGGCGATGGTCGAGTGCGAGCTGCGCGACGGGGCGCTGCCGGCGACGTCCGCGCTGTACGCGGACCTGGCGGCGGGCGCGGCGCAGGCGCTCGGCGCGCGCGACGAGCCGGCGCACGGCGAGCGCGGCGCCCACGCGGCGCCGCCCTCCGGCCACGTGCTGCGCGGCGACGGGCGGTGCTTCGCGTGCCGGCCGTGCACGCCCGTGGCCGCCGCGCTCGGCCCCGGCCCGCGCTTCCTCGAGCGGCTCCACGCGAGCTGGCCGCACGCGGCGCCCCGGGCCTGCCCCGCGTGCGCCCGCGGCAGCGGCCCGCCGTGCCGCCCGCACCTGCTCGCCGGCCTCCCCGCGCCCGACGACCTGGCCTCGCGCGTGCGCCGGATCGGCCTGCGCGTCGGTGCGAACACGGACGAGGCGGCGTGGCTGGAAGCGCTCGGCTGGTTCACCGGTTGGGAGCTGCCAGCTAGTCTCGCTGGTGCCGCGAGACACGAGGAGGTCGCATGCCCCAGCTGAAATCCCACACCGTGACGCATGGCCGCAACATGGCGGGCGCGCGGGCGCTCCTGCGCGCCACCGGCGTAGCGCGCGAGGATTTCGGCAAGCCGATCATCGCGGTCGCCAACAGCTACACGCAGTTCGTCCCCGGCCACACGCACCTGCAGCCGGTCGGCACGATCGTCGCCGAGGCGATCCACGCGGCCGGCGGCATCGCGCGCGAGTTCAACACGATCGCGGTCGACGACGGGATCGCGATGGGCCACAGCGGGATGCTCTACTCGCTGCCGTCGCGCGAGCTGATCGCGGACTCGGTCGAGTACATGGTCAACGCGCACTGCGCCGACGCGCTGGTCTGCATCTCCAACTGCGACAAGATCACGCCGGGCATGCTCAACGCCGCGCTGCGGCTGAACATCCCGACCGTGTTCGTCTCCGGCGGCCCGATGGAGGGCGGTCGCGCGGTGCTGGTCGACGGCACGGTCCGGACCGGCCTGAACCTGATCACGGCGATGGTCGACGCGGTCTCGGACACGGTCTCGGACGCCGACCTGCTGACGATCGAGGAGGCCGCCTGTCCGACGTGCGGCTCCTGCTCGGGCATGTTCACCGCGAACTCGATGAACTGCCTGACCGAGGCGCTCGGGCTTTCGCTGCCCGGCAACGGGTCGACGCTCGCCACCCACACCGCGCGGCGCCAGCTCTACGAGGCCGCCGGGCGGACGGTGGTCGACCTGTGCCGCCGCTACTACGACGGCGACGACGAGCGCGTGCTGCCGCGCTCGATCGCGACCCGCGACGCGTTCGACAACGCGATGACGCTGGACATCGCCATGGGCGGCTCGACCAACACGGTCCTGCACCTGCTGGCCGCCGCGCAGGAGGCCGGCGTCGACTTCACGATGACCGATATCGACGCGCTGTCGCGCCGCGTGCCGTGCATCTGCAAGGTCGCGCCGAGCGGCACGTACCTGATGGAGGACGTCCACCGCGCCGGCGGCATCCCCGCGATCCTGGGCGAGCTGCACCGGGCCGGGCTGCTGCGCACCGACGTCACCTCCGTGCACGCGGACTCGCTCGACGAGTGGCTGCTCGCCTGGGACGTCCGCGGCGGCGGCGCGTCCCCCGAGGCCGTCGAGCTCTTCCACGCCGCCCCCGGCTGCGTGCGCTCCGCGACCGCGTTCTCGCAGTCCGAGCGCTGGGACACGCTCGACCTCGACCCGGTCGAGGGCTGCATCCGCGACGCCGAGCACGCCTACACCGCCGACGGCGGGCTCGCGATCCTGTTCGGGAACATCGCCGAGAGCGGCTGCGTGGTCAAGACCGCGGGCGTCGAGGAGGCGCTGTGGACGTTCAGCGGCCCGGCGGTCGTCGTCGAGTCCCAGGAGGACGCGGTCGACGTGATCCTGAGCGGCCGCGTGCAGCCGGGCGACGTCGTCGTCGTCCGCTACGAGGGCCCCAAGGGCGGGCCGGGCATGCAGGAGATGCTCTACCCCACGTCCTACCTGAAGGGCCGCGGGCTGGGCGCGTCGTGCGCGCTGATCACCGACGGCCGCTTCTCCGGCGGCACGTCGGGCCTGTCGCTGGGCCACGTCTCCCCCGAGGCGGCGGCCGGCGGCGCGATCGCGCTGATCGAGGACGGCGACCTGGTCACGATCGACATCCCGCAGCGGGCGATCGCGGTGCAGGTCTCCGACGAGGAGCTGGCGGAGCGCCGCGCGCGCCTGGAGGCGACGACCGGCTACCGGCCGGCCCTGCGCGACCGGCCCGTGTCCGCCGCCCTGCGCGCGTACGCGGCGACGGTCACGTCGGCGGACCGCGGCGCGGTGCGCGACGTCAGCCGGCTCGAGCAGACGGTGGCGACGCCGGCGGCCTAGAGCTGCGCGCCGAGCCGGCGGCCCAGCTCGGCGACCAGCAACCCGAGCGCGAGGCTCGCGACCACGTTCGCGAGCCCGTCGCGCCACTGTCCTTCCTCGGTCAGCCGCTGGGTCTCCAGCATCCAGGTCGAGAACGTGGTGTAGGACCCGATCAGCGCGGTACCGGCGAGCCGGTACGCGTCCGCGCTGAGCGTGGCGCCGGCCAGGACGCCGAGCACGAACGCACCCGACAGGTTCACCGCCAGCGTCCCGTACGGCAGACGGCGGCCGGTGCGGCCGGACACGAACGTGTCCAGGGCGAAGCGCCCGAGCGCGCCGACCGCGCCGAGCGCCACGACGGCGACCCAGATCAAGCGAGCACCCGCGTCCGGCGTACGACGGCGGTGGCGAGCGCGACCGCGAAGTAGCCGAGCACGATCGTGATCGCCGCGTACAGCGCCGCGAGCCCGTAACGGTGTGCGTCCAAGAGCTGCAGCAGCTCGACCTGGACCGTCGAGAACGTCGTCAGCGCGCCGCAGAACCCGGTGCCCAGGAACGGGCGGCGGTACGCGCTCAGCGGCAGCCGCTCCTGCAGGCGGGTGACGAAGTAGCCGAGCGCGAACGCGCCCGCGACGTTGATCGCCAGCGTCGTCCACGGCCACGCGCCGGAGTCCACCGGCACGGCGTACGCCAGCCCCGTCCGCGCCAGCGCGCCGATCGCGCCGCCCGCGGCGATCGCCGCGAGCTCTCGTGGGTCGCTGGTCACGGCGGTCACGGTATCGGGAGCGTGGCCCACCACCGTTCGTCCGCTACGGTCTGACGCCATGAGCGTGGATCGGCACCCTGTCGCCCAGGTGCTGCTCGAG
>DATMGH010000162.1:0-32647 GCA_035555675.1 Solirubrobacter sp.
ACCCACCGCGCGCACATCCAGCAGAAGATCCGCCGCACCACGCGCGCGGAGCTCGTCCGCTACGCGCTGGAACACAACTTGATCGACGTGTAAGCGCCCGCATCGGGCATGCTGCCCGTATGGCCACGACAGAGCTCGCTCATCCGCTGACCACGGAGGAGCTCGAGCGGCTCGACGCCTTCTGGCGCGCCGCCAACTACCTGTCCGTCGGGCAGATCTACCTGCTCGCCAACCCGCTGCTGCGCGAGCCGCTGGCGCTCGAGCACATCAAGCCGCGGCTGCTCGGCCACTGGGGCACGACGCCCGGCCTCAACTTCGTCTACGCGCACCTGAACCGGATCATCCGCGCGCACGACCTGAACGCGATCTACGTCGCCGGCCCGGGTCACGGCGGGCCGGGCCTGGTCGCGAGCACCTGGCTCGAGGGCTCCTACACCGACCTCTACCCGAACATCGAGCGCGACGAGGACGGGATGCGGCGCCTGTTCCGCCAGTTCTCGTTCCCGGGCGGGATCCCCAGCCACGTCGCGCCGGAGACGCCGGGCTCGATCCACGAGGGCGGCGAGCTCGGCTACGCGCTCACGCACGCGTACGGCGCCGTGTTCGACAACCCGGACCTGCTGGTGGCGTGCGTGGTCGGCGACGGCGAGGCCGAGACCGGGCCGCTGGCCGCGAGCTGGCACTCGAACAAGTTCGTCAACCCGGCCCGCGACGGCACGGTGCTGCCGATCCTGCACCTCAACGGCTACAAGATCGCCAACCCGACCGTGCTCGCGCGGATCCCGCACGCCGAGCTCGACGCGCTGCTGACCGGCTACGGGCACCGCGCCTGGTACGTCGAAGGCGACGACCCGGAGACGATGCACCAGGCGATGGCCGCGGCGCTGGACGAGATCGTGGCCGAGATCGCGCGCATCAAGGCCAACCCGGGCGAGCGCCCGCGCTGGCCGATGATCGTCCTGCGCACGCCGAAGGGCTGGACGGGGCCGAAGGTCGTCGACGGGCTGCCGGTCGAGGGCACGTGGCGCTCGCACCAGGTCCCGCTCGCGAACCTGGCCAGCAACCCCGAGCACGTCGCCCAGCTGGAAGCCTGGATGCGCTCCTACCGCCCCGAGGAGCTGTTCGACGAGCACGGCCGCCCGCGCGAGCACGTGACCGCGCTGGTGCCCGAGGGCGAGCGCCGGATGGGCGCCAACCCGCACGCCAACGGCGGCCTGCTGCTGCACGACCTCAAGCTGCCGGACTTCCGCGACTACGCGGTCGAGGTCCCCGCGCCCGCGACCGGCGCGACCGAGGCCACGCGCGTGCTCGGCGGCTTCCTGAGCGACGTCATGCTGGCCAACGCGAGCCGCTTCCGCGTCTTCGGGCCGGACGAGACCGCGTCCAACCGGCTCGGCGCGGTGATCGACGCCGCCGACCGCGCCTGGTTCGCCGAGCGGCTGGAGACCGACGATCACCTGTCCCCCGACGGCCGCACGATGGAGGTGCTGTCCGAGCACCTGTGCCAGGGCTGGCTCGAGGGCTACCTGCTGACCGGCCGGCACGGCCTGTTCAACAGCTACGAGGCGTTCATCCACATCGTCGACTCGATGTTCAACCAGCACGCCAAGTGGCTGAAGGTCACGCGCCACATCCCGTGGCGGCGGCCGATCGCGTCGCTGAACTACCTGCTGTCCTCGCACGTCTGGCGCCAGGACCACAACGGCTTCAGCCACCAGGACCCGGGCTTCATCGACCACGTGGTCAACAAGAAGGCCGAGATCGTGCGCGTCTACCTGCCGCCGGACGCGAACTGCCTGCTGTCGGTGGCCGACCACTGCCTGCGCAGCCGCCACTACGTGAACGTGATCGTGGCCGGCAAGCAGCCGGCCTTGAACTACCTGAGCATGGAGGACGCGATCGCGCACTGCACGCGCGGGATCGGCATCTGGGACTGGGCGTCCAGCGACGGCGGCGGCGAGCCGGACGTCGTGCTCGGCTGCGCCGGGGACATCCCGACGCTCGAGACCGTGGCCGCGGCCGCGCTGCTGCGCGAGCACCTGCCGGACCTGAAGGTGCGCGTGATCAACGTCGTCGACCTGATGCGCCTGCAGGACGAGACCGAGCACCCGCACGGGCTCTCGCACGGCCTGTTCGACGCGCTGTTCACGCCCGACAAGCCGATCATCTTCGCCTACCACGGCTACCCGTGGCTGATCCACCGGCTCACCTACCGGCGCACCAACCACAGCAACCTGCACGTGCGCGGCTACAAGGAGGAGGGCACCACCACGACCCCGTTCGACATGGTGATGCTCAACGACATGGACCGCTTCCACCTTGTGATCGACGTGATCGACCGCGTGCCCGCGCTCGGGCAGCGGGCCGCGCTGCTGCGGCAGAAGATGGTCGACGAGCGCCTGCGCGTGCGCGCGTACACGCGCGAGCACGGCAACGACCCGGAGTTCATCAGCAACTGGAGCTGGGCGGGACGCTGAGCCGCGGGGCGCTGGGGCGGCGCGGCGTCAGCGCAGCGCCGCGCGCGCCGCGGCGTCCCCCGGCACGCCGTGCACGGCGCCGCCCGGGAACGTCGCCGCGCTGCCGATGAACAGGCCCTTCAGCGGCGTGCTGTACGGGCTCAGCTTGGGCAGCGGGCGGAACACGACCTGGCGCAGCCGGTAGCTGCCGCCGCCGACGTCGCCGCCGATCAGGTTCGGGTTGCGGGCCTCGAGCTCGCTCGGTCCGAGCACGTGGCGCGCCAGGATGCGGTCGCGGAAGCCCGGCGCGAAGCGCTCGACCTGCGCCTCCATGCGCTCGGCGACGACCGCGGTCGCGCTCGCCCAGTCGACGCCGGTCTGCGGTCCGTGCGTGTACGCCCAGGCCGTGTGCTGGCCCTCGGGCGCGCGCGTCGGGTCGGCCACGCTCTGCTGGCCGAGCAGCAGGAACGGCAGCTCGGCGAGCCCGTCGTGGGCCTGGGCGACCGAGCGCAGGAACTCGTCCTCCGCCCCCGCCACGTGGACCGTCCCGGCGCCGCCGACTTCGGGGTTCAGCCACGGGATCGGCCCGTTCAGCGCCCAGTCGACCTTCACCGTCGCCGCGCCCGGCAGGTAGCGCTCCAGCGCCACCCGGTACCACGTCGGCAGCTCGGCCATCCGCAGCAGCGCGGCCGGCATCACGTCCGCGATCACGGTCCGCGCCTCGAACCGCTCGTCCGCGCTCGCCACGCCGGTGACGCGGTCGTCGGCGCTCAGCACGCGCTCCACGCGCACGCCGGTGCGGATCTCCCCGCCGAGGCTCGTCAGGTACGCCACCAGCGCGTCGGTCAGCCGCTGCGCGCCGCCGCGCGGGCTCGGCCAGCCGACCGCGTGCCCGAGCAGGTTCAGATAGAACGCCGCGATCCCGGAGCCGGCGCCGTCCGGCGGCGTGTCGCCGTGCATCGCCGCGCCGTACAGCCACGCGCGCGACCCGCCGTCGGCGAACAGGCGCTTCCCGAGCCCCACCGCCGAGCCGGGCAGCATGCGCGCGAAGTCCAGCACGCGCGCCGGCCCCGCGCCCGTCAGCAGCTTCACCGGCCCGCCGACCGGCGGGAACCCGGCCAGCATCGTCGCCCGCACGGCGTCGAACTGGTCCAGGAACGGGCGCGCGAAGTCCGCCCAGGCGGTGCCGTCGGCGCCGCCGACGCTCTCCGCGGTCCGTTCCAGCGACCGGTACAGCAGCTTCGCCTCGCCGTCCGGCAGCGGGTGCGCGTAGGCGGCCGCCGGGTGCACCCACTCCAGCCCGTGCGCCTCCAGCGGCATCCGCGCCCAGACCGGCGACGCGACCGCCGCCGGGTAGACCGAGGAGAACGTGTCGTGGTGGAAGCCGGGGAGCGTCAGCTCCTCGGTGCGCACGGCGCCGCCGGGCGCGTCCGCGGCTTCGAGCACGAGCACCGAGCGGCCGGCCTCGGCGAGCCGGATCGCGGCGGCGAGGCCGTTCGGCCCGGCGCCGATGACGACCGCGTCGCTCATCCGATCTGCAGCGCCAGCTGGTGCAGCATGCTCAGCGCGATCTCCTCGCCCTGGCCCCAGAACGCGTGCTGCGCGTCGCTGCCCACCGCCTTGTAGGCCTTGTCCAGGTGCCACGGCATCGGGTCCCATGTCCCCGCCGCCTTCACCCACGCCTGTCCTTCGTGCGTGTAGAGGACCAGCCGGTTGTGCCCGGAGCCCATGAAGTGCCCGCGGTGCGTCGTGAGGTCGAAGCCGACGAGCGGCGCGCCGCCCTCCGGCACCACCTGCGGCTCGTCGTGCCCGTAGCGGCGCAGCCCGTCCTCGAGCGCCTCGAACCAGTCGCGCAGCGCCTTCGGGTCGTCGGGCGTGACCAGCGTGGTCACGGTCACGTAGCCGCGCGTGAACACCGGCAGCGGCGTGCGCGTGTTGGCCGCGACCTCGATCTCGAACGTCTGCCCGAGCAGCCCGCCGGCCCGCAGCGGCGTGAAGCGGCCGATCTCGCTCGCGTAGTCCGGCCACGTCTCCGGCCGCGTCAGCGCGCCGATCACCGCGTCGGCGGACGGCATCGCGACCGGCGGGTAGGTGTGCCAGACCTGCTGGTCCAGCGGCGAGCTCTCCGCGGTCAGCGGCCCGAGCTTGGCCAGCTTGCGGCGGTGCGCCGGGTTGTACGCGTCACGCTCCTCGACGGTCGGGAACGCGATCCCCCACCCGCGCCGCGCGTCGTCGGCGTACGCCGCCGGGAACCAGGTGCCGATCAGCGCCGCCGCGCCGCGCTCCAGCGCCTCGCGGCTGAGCACGCCGCGGGCGGCGAAGCGATCGGAGCCGAACGCGCGGTGGAACGCCGGCAGGTCCGTCAGCCGCAGCTTGCGCGTCGGGTGTGACCGGTACCAGTGCGTGGTCAGCACGCTGAACGCGAAGCGCAGGTCGTCGACGTCGCGCTCGGCGGGATCGCGGCGGAAGTACGCGGCGTTGAGGAAGTCCGTGACCCACGGAGCGGCGTCGCGGCCGGCGATCGAGGAGCCGGCCATCCGCGCGAAGCCGAGCGGGCCCGGCTGGTCTGTCATGGCACTCATCCACGACCATCGTCGCACCCCGGCGCCTCCGCGCGCCGCGCCGTCGATCTAGTTGCGTACGCAATCACTTCGCGCTATGGTGTCCGTGCACCCTTTGACGGAGGCACCATGAGACTCGAAGGCATCCACCACATCAGCGCGATCACCGGCGACGCCCAGCGCAACCTCGGCTTCTACACCGGGGTCCTGGGCCTGCGGCTGAACGCCAAGACGGTCAACCAGGACGACCCGCGCGTCTACCACCTGTTCTACGGCGACGAGAACGCCCAGCCGGGCGCCGACCTGACGTTCTTCGAGTATCCGGGCGCGATCCCCGGCCGGCCGGGCGCGGGGATGGTCCACCGGATCGTCCATCGCGTCGGCTCCCCCGCCGCGCTGGCGTTCTGGGCCGAGCGCTTCGAGGACCACGACGTCGCGTTCGACCTCGACGGCGGGTCACTGCGGTTCTCCGATCCCGAGGGGCTCGGCCACGAGCTGGTCGTGGACGCGTCCGGCGACGCGCCGCTGGCCGCGGTGCACCCGGAGATCCCGGCCGAGCACGCGCTGCGTGGCTTCGAGGGCGTGCGCGCGTACAGCCGCGACCCGGAGGGCTCCGCGGTCGTGCTCGAGAAGCTGATGGGCGCGCAGGCGGCGGACGACCGCTTCGAGCTGCGCGGCGACAAGCGCGGCGGCTGGATCGCGTTCGACGCGGCGCCTGAGCAGCCCGGCCGCCAGAGCGCGGGCACCGTCCACCACGTCGCCTGGGGCACGTACGACGCCGACCTGGCGGAGTGGATCGACCTGGTCAGCCGCGTCGGCATCCCGAACTCGGGCTACGTCGACCGCCACTACTTTCACTCGCTCTACTTCCGCGAGCCGGGCGGGGTGCTGTACGAGCTCGCGACCGAGGAGCCCGGGTTCCTGGTCGACGGCCTCGACGTCGCCGAGCTGGGCACGAAGATCATCCTGCCGCCGTTCCTGGAGGACCGGCGCGCGGAGATCGAGCCGCGGCTGACCCCGCTGCCGGATCCGCGAGCGGACTGGGCCGTCACGCAGTAGCGGGTTGTGTTTTTCCGCACGAACGGGTATGGACTCGTTCGTGCGGAACGTCTATGACGGTCTCTCCGCGCTGTACCTGGCGATCGCGATCGCGGTCTTCGTCGTCGTCGCGATCGCGCTCATCTGGGCGGTGACCACCAGGGGGCCGGAGCGGGAGGAGCACCGAAGGTTCGAGCTCGTCTACGCGGCCGTGCTGGCCGCGATCGCCGCGGTGCTGCTCGTCTTCACGTTCCGCGCCACCGACCGCGAGAACGCGCGCGCCGCCGGCCGCGTGGACGTGATCCGCGTGGTCGCCGGCAAGTGGGACTGGCGCTTCGAGCACGCCGACGGGCGCGTCGAGACCGACGTGCTGACCGTGCGGGCGGGCGTGCCGGTCGAGTTCCGGGCGACGTCGGTCGACGTCGTCCACGGGTTCTGGATCCCGGCGCTGAAGTTCCAGCGCCAGGTCATCCCGGGGCGAGTGACGACGTTCCGGCTGACGTTCCCGCACGCCGGCTGGGTGACGTCCGGCGCCTGCTCGTTCTTCTGCGGGCTCGAGCACTCGCGCATGCGGTTCTCGGTGGAGGTGACCGCATGAGCACCGTGCTGCCCGGCACCCGCGCGCCGCTGCTCGAGACGCTCGCGGGGACCGACCACAAGCGGATCGCGGTGTCCGTGGGCGTCGTCGCGTTCACGTTCTTCTTGGCCGGCGGCGTGCTGGCGCTGCTGATGCGCAGCGAGCTCGCCGAGCCCGGCCTGCAGATCGTCTCATTGTCGACCTACAACGCGCTCTTCACGATGCACGGGTCGACGATGATCTACCTCTTCGTCACGCCGGTCGCGCTGGCGCTGGGGCTGTATCTGGTGCCGCTGCAGGTCGGCGCCTCCGGGCTCGCCGGCGCACGCTGCGCGCTCGCGGGGCTGTGGCTGCTGGTGCTCGGCGGGCTGACGATGTGGAGCGGCTTCCTGGTCCGGGGCGGCGCGGCGGCGGCGACCTGGGCGGGGTTCGATCCGCTCTCGAACGCGGTCAACTCGCCCGGGAAGGCGATGGACGCGTGGATCTGGGGCGTGATGCTGGCGAGCCTCGGGGAGCTGCTGATGGCGGGCGCGATCCTGGCCACGCTGCTGGGGCGGCGGACCGCCGGGATGACGATGCTGCGGATGCCCGTGTTCTGCTGGACGCAGCTGATCACGTGCCTGCTGGTGCTGTTCTCGTTCCCGGTGCTGATCGGGGCGATGACGGCGCTCTGGATCGACCGGCAGTGGGGCGGCGTGTTCACGGGACCGTCCGCGCCGGTCACCTACCAGCACCTGTTCTGGTTCTACGGGCACCCGGTCGTCTACGTGATGTTCTTCCCGTTCCTGGGCGCGGTGGCCGAGGTGATCGCGGTGTTCAGCGGGCGGCGGCTGTTCGGGTACCCGGGGATGGTGCTGTCGCTGCTGGTGTTCGCGTCGCTGTCGATGAGCGTGTGGGCGCACCACATGCTCACGATCGAGGGCGTCGCGGTGAAGTACTTCGCGCTGACGTCGACGCTGCTGATCGTGCCCGCCGGCATGGAGTACCTGACGCTGCTGGCGACGCTGCGCGGCGGGCGCGTGCGGTTCGAGGTGCCGATGCTGTTCGCGCTGGCGTTCCTGATCCAGTTCCTGGTCGGCGGGCTGACCGGCATCTGGGTCGCGTCGCCGGCGCTGGACGCCAACGCCAACAACAGCTACGAGATCGTCGCGCACTTCCACTACACGCTGCTGGCCGGCAGCGTGTTCGGGTTCTTCGCGGGCGTCTACTACTGGTGGCCGAAAGTGACCGGGCGGCTGCTCGGGGAGCGGCTCGGGCGGCTGCAGGTCGCGCTGTTCGCGGTCGGGGTGAACGTGACGTTCGCGCCGCAGTTCGCCCTCGGCGAGGAGGGGATGACGCGGCGGATCGCGGACTACCCCGCGTCCGAGGGCTGGGGGACGCTGAACGCCGTCTCCACCGCCGGAGCGTTCCTGGTCGCGCTGTCGGTGCTGGTGTTCCTGGTCAACGCGGTCGTCTCGCGGCGGGTCGCGGGGGACGATCCGTGGGGCGGGCACACGCTGGAGTGGGCGACGGCGTCACCGCCGCCGCGGGACAACTTCGACGGCGCGCCGCCGCCCGTGCGCTCGTTCGCGCCGCTCCTGGACGAGGCATGAGGCCCTGGGTCGCGCTCGCGGGCTGGGCCGCGCTGCTCGCGCTCTGGACGGCGGTGCAGCTGCTGTTCTCGCCCGCACTGCTCACCGTGCTCCTGCTCGGCGGCGCGTCGCTGGCCGTGTTCACGCTCGCCGCCGTGGTCGCGGTGGCGGTACGCCCCGTCGCGTCGCCGCCCACCGTCACGCCGCCGGTCGCCGCGGCGCCGCGCCGCTCCCCGCGCGTCCTCTCCCCCGCGACGCCGCTGCTCGCGATCGCCGTCGCCGCGATCGTCTCCGGCGCCGAGCTCGGCACGTGGTGCATCCTGCTCGGCGCGCTCGTCGGCGCGTGCGGGCTCGCGGCGCTCGCGTTCGAGGTGCGGCGATGATCGGGCCCGCCGCACTCGTGCTCGCGCTGGCGCTCGTCTACGGGCTCGGCGTGCGACAGGTCTGCGGCTGGCCGCCCGTGCGCACGGCCGCGTTCCTGGCCGGCGTCGCCTGCCTCGCGGTCGCGCTGATCGGCCCGCTCGACGACGACGCCGCGCGGTCGCTGTCCGCACACATGGCGCAGCATCTCCTGCTCGGCGTCGTCGCCCCGCTGCTGCTGGCCATGGGAGCGCCGGTGCGGCTCGCGCTCGCCGCCTCTCCCCATCGCGGCTGGGCGCGCGTCCTGCACGCGCTGCCGCTGCGTCCGTGGGTCGGCTGGACGGCGTTCACCGCGGTCATGCTCGGCACGCACGTCGTCGGCGTCTACGAGCTCGCGCTGCGTCACCCGGTCATCCACGCGCTCGAGCACCTCGCGTACCTCACCGCGGGCCTGCTGTTCTGGATCCCGCTGCTCGCGGTCGACCCGATCCCGCACCCGCCCGGCCCGGCCGCGCGCTTCGCGTGGCTGCTGGCGGCGATGCCGCCGATGGGGATCGTCGGGGCGCGCCTGCTGACCCCAAGCATCGCGTACCCGAGCTACCCCAACCTGACCGACCAGCGCACGGCCGCGGGCGTGATGTGGGGCGCGGGCTCGCTGCTGATGTCCGCCGCGCTGGTCGCGATCGTGTTCGCCGCGCTGCTGCGCGAAGAGGCGCGGCAGCGGCGGCGAGAGGCGGCGGCGCGATGAGGCGCGCGTCTGCGGCGACCCGCGCGTCCGCGACGGCCCGCGCCTCTGCCGCGACCGGCGCGTCTGCGGCGACCCGCCCCTCCGCGGCGACCCGCGCCTCCGCGGCGACCCGCGCCTCCGCGGCGACCCGCCGCCGCGCGGCCCGAGCCGCGCTCGTCGCGCTCGCCCTCGCGTGCGTCGTGGCCGGCCTCGCGACCTCGCCCACCGCGACCGCCCAGCAGGACGGCCGCGCCCTGTTCGCGTCGGCCTGCTCGGCCTGCCACGGCGAGGACGCGCGCGGCGTGCCCGGCAAGGGCCCGTCGCTGATCGGCGCCGGCGCCGCGGCCGCGGACTTCTACCTCTCCACCGGCCGCATGCCGCTCTCCACCCCGCGCACCGAGCCCCAGCGCGGCCCGCCCGACTTCACCGCCGCCGAGCGCGCCGCGCTCGTCCGCTACGTCGCCTCGCTCGGCTCCGGCCCGGACATCCCGCACCCGCGCCCCGGCAACACGCAGCGCGGGTTCGCCGCCTTCCGCGACCACTGCGCCGGCTGCCATTCGATCACCGCCCGCGGCGGCGTCGTCCCGCCCGGCACCGCCCCCGCGCTGCAGCAGGCGAACGCGACCCAGATCGCCGAGGCCGTCCGCGTCGGCCCGTACCTGATGCCCCCGTTCAACGAGCGCCAGATCAGCGACGCCCAGCTCGACGACATCGTCGCCTACGTGCTGGCCCAGCGGCACCCGGACAACCGCGGCGGCTGGGGCATCGGGAACATCGGGCCGATCCCCGAAGGGCTCGTGGCCTGGCTGCTGGCCGGCACCGCCCTGCTGCTGATCGCCCGCCTGCTGGGAGAACGCGCGTGAGCCGGGCCGAGCGCGCCGTCTCCGCCCTGCTCGGCGTCGCCAGCGTCCTGCTGCTCGCGTTCGCGGTCCTGATCATCGCCCACCCGGACACGCGGCTGCTGGCGCTCACCCTCGGCGGCGGGCTGGCCGCGCTCGCGATCGCGCTGGCGGTCGCCGCGAAGCGGCTCGTCCCCCAGACGCCGGAGCTCGAGCGCCGCGCGCCGCTCGAAGACCCGCAGGCGACCGCGGCCGTCAACGCCAAGCTGCGATTCCCCCGCCGCCGCCTGCTCACCGCCTCCGCGGGCGCCGCGACCGCCGCGCTCACCGCCGCCGTCGTCGCCCCCGTCACCGCACTCGGCCCCGCCGTCGGCGACTCGATCACGGACACCCCGTGGCGCCGCGGCCGCCGCCTGGTCGACGAGCGGGGCCGGCCGATCACGGTCGACGACATCGCGCCCGGCTCGTTCGTCACCGCGTTCCCGGAGGGCGCCGACAAGCGCGAGCTCGGCTCGCCCGTGATCGTCGTCCGCGACGCCGACCCCGCGAAGATCGAGCGCCGCCGCGACTGGGCGCCCGAGGGCATCCTCGCGTTCAGCAAGATCTGCACGCACGCGGGCTGCGCGGTCGCGCTGTACCGGTCCCCCCTGTCGGAGCCGACGTCGACGCACCCGGCGCTCGTCTGCCCCTGCCACTACAGCGTGTTCCAGACGCGCAACGCCGGCGCGGTCGAGGCCGGCCCCGCGGGCCGGCCGCTCCCCCAGCTCCCGCTGCTGCTCGGCCCGAACCGCGAGCTGCTGGCCGGCGGCGGCTTCAGCGGCCCGATCGGCCCCGCCTGGTGGAGCGTGCGCGCGTGAAGACCGACCCGGTGACGTTCGTGGACCGCCGCGTCGGCGCCGCCAAGCCGCTGCGCGCCGCGCTGGACTACATCTTCCCGGACCACTGGTCGTTCCTGCTGGGCGAGATCGCGCTCTACGCGTTCGTCACGCTCGTCGGCACCGGCGTCTTCCTGGCGTTCTTCTTCGAGCCCGGCGACGCGTACCCGTCGGCGATCAACCTGTCGTTCGGCGTTCCCGGCGGCCTGCTGCTGCGCCAGACGCACCACTGGGCGGCGGACGTCTTCGTGGTCGCGATCGTCCTGCACCTGCTGCGGGTCTTCTTCACCGGCGCGTTCCGGCGCCCGCGCGAGCTGACGTACACGAGCGGCGTGCTGCTGCTCGCGCTGGCGATCTTCGAGGGGTTCCTCGGCTACAGCCTGCTCGACGACCTCCTGAGCGGCATGGGGCTCGCGATCGCGTACGGCGTCGCGATGTCGATCCCGTTCCTCGGCGGCGACCTCGCGCACCTGATCTGGGCGGGCGAGTTCCCGGGCGGGACCGAGTTCCCGCAGCGGTTGTTCGTCGCCCACGTGTTCCTGCTCCCGGCGCTGATCGCCGGGCTGCTCGGCGCGCACCTGGCGACGATCGTGCGCACCCACCACTCCCAGTTCCGCGGGCCGCTGCGCGCGGAGGACAACGTCGTCGGCACGCGCATGTGGCCCGGCTACGCACTGCGCTCGCTCGCGCTGCTGGCGGCCACGGCGGCGGTCCTGGTCGCGCTCGGCGGGCTGATCCAGGTCAACCCGATCTGGCAGTGGGGCCCGTACGAGCCGTACTACGCCACCAACGGCGCGCAGCCGGACTGGTACCTGGGCTGGCTGATCGGCGCGCTGCGGCTGATGCCGCCGCTGGAGATCGTGATCGGGGACCGCACCGTGTTCCCGAACCCGTTCTTCGGCGGCATCCTGTTCCCGAGCGCGATCTTCGGCTTCCTGCTCGCGTGGCCGTGGTGGGAGCAGCGGCGCGGGTCGGTCCCCCACCATCTGCTCGACCGTCCGCGCGACAACCCGCACCGGACGGGCGTCGGCGCCGCGGTGTTCACGTTCGTGGCCGTCGTGTTCCTGGCGGGGTCGGCGGACCGGCTCTTCCTTTCGTCCGGGATCGGCTACGAGACGCAGGTGTGGCTGTTCCGGATCGCGGCCGTCGTCCTGCCGGGCGTGGCCTACGCGCTGACCCGCCGGGCGTGCCGGGAGCTGCGCGACCGCGTTTGACCCGGCGTGCGAGCGGGGTAGGCGGAGGGATATGGAAGGCGGAATCGCACTACTCCTGCTGCTGATCATCGTCATCGCCGCCGTCGTCATCGGGGCCGCGCTCTACCTGACGGGCGGAGCTCTCTGGTTCCGGAAGACGAGCCCGCAGGGCGACAAGGTCGAGGGCAGCGATCAGGCCGAAGGTCGCTTCGACCGGCCTGAGCACAAGCGGGTCACGAGCGAGACGATCGAGAACACCGAGCTGGCCGGGCGCGAAGAGCGGCGGTGACCGCGCTCACGGAGCTCGCGTCGGGCGCCGGCTGCGGCTGCAAGCTCGGTGCGGCGCAGCTGCTCCCGGTCGTGCGCGCGCTCCCCGCGCAGGACGATCCGCGCCTCCTGGTCGGCGCCGCGTCGAGCGACGACGCGGCGGTGATCCGCGTGCGCGACGACCTCGCGCTCGTCCAGACGATCGACTTCTTCACGCCACCGGTCGACGACCCGCGTGACTTCGGGCGGATCGCGGCCGCCAACGCCCTCTCGGACGTGTACGCGATGGGCGGGACGCCGATCAGCGCGCTGAACGTCGTCGCCTACCCGCTCGAGCGGCTCGGCGGCGACGTGCTGGCGGAGATCCTGCGCGGGGGCTTCGACGTGGTGACCGGTGCGGGCGCGATGCTCGCGGGCGGGCACTCGATCGACGATCCGGAGCCGAAGTACGGGCTCGCGGTGACGGGTTCGGTCGACCCCGCGTCCATGCTCGTCAACTCGGCCGGGCGGGCCGGGGACGCGCTCGTGCTGACCAAGCCGCTCGGGACGGGGGCGATCGTCACGGCGGGTGCGCGTGCGCTGCTCGACGTCGCCGTGGAGACGATGGTGGCGCTCAACGACGTGGCGTCGCGGGCGGCGGTCGCGGCGGGCGCGCGGGCGGCGACCGACGTGACCGGCTTCGGGCTGCTCGGGCACCTGCACCACCTGTGCCGGGAGAGCGGGGTGATGGCCTCGGTGGAGGCGTCGGCGGTGCCCGCGCTCTCGGGCGTCGCGGAGCTGCTGGAGGACGGCGGGCCGGGGATCTCCGGCGGCGCGCGGCGCAACGCGCGCTGGACGGCCGGGTTCGTGACGTTCGCGCGCGGCGTGGCGCCGTGGCGGCGGAACCTGATGAACGACGCGACGACGTCCGGCGGGCTGCTGGTCGCGGTCTCGCCGGGGGCGGCGGACCGCGTGCCGGGGGTCGTGATCGGGCGGTTGCTGGACGGTCCGGCGGGGACGATCCGCGTGCGATGACGCTCGTGCGCATGGAGCGGCCCGGGGCCGGTGCCCCGAACGGTCTTCAAAACCGTCGGCGGCGCGTTTCCCGCGCCGGGAAGGTTCGACTCCTTCGCCGCTCCGTCCGAGGCCGGTCGCCGTGCCGCCCTTGACGCTCGGGACCGCCGGGCACGTCGACCACGGCAAGACGACGCTGGTGGAGAAGCTCACGGGCGTGTGGGCCGACCGGTTGCCGGAGGAGCGGGAGCGAGGGTTGACGATCGCGCTCGGGTTCGCGCCGCTGCGGCTGCCGTCGGGACGGGTGGTGTCGGTGGTCGACGTGCCGGGGCACGAGCGCTTCGTGCGCACGATGGTCGCCGGGGCGAGCGGGATCGACGCGTTCCTGATGGTGGTCGCCGCGGACGACGGGGTGATGCCGCAGACGGTCGAGCACGCGGCGGTGCTGCGGGCGCTCGGGGTGCGGGCGGGCGTGGTTGCGATCACGAAGACGGATCTGTGCGCGCCGGCGCGGGCGGCGCGGGAGGCGGCGGCGCTGCTGCCGGGGTGCGAGGTCGTGGCCGGCGTGGAGCCGTTGCCGGACGCGCTCGACCGGCTTGCCGCGGGGCTGCCGGGGCGAGCGGTCTCCGCTGGGCCCGCCCGGTTGCACGTCGATCGGGCGTTCGTCGTGCGCGGGCGCGGGACGGTCGTGACGGGGACGCTGTGGTCGGGGACGATCGCGGTCGGGGACGTGGTCTCGGTGACGCCGGGGGCGCTGCGGGCGCGGGTGCGCGGAGTCCAGGTGCACGATCGGGTGGTCGACGTCGCCGCTGCGGGGCAGCGGGTCGCGCTGAACCTGGTCGGTGTGCGGGTGGGCGCGGACGTCGCGCGCGGGAGCGTCGTGGCGGCGCCCGGCGTGGTGCACGAGGCGCGGGTGCTCGACTGTGCGCTGTCGCTGCGCGACGACGCGCGCCATGGCGCACGGGTGCAGGTTCACCACGGCACGCGCGACGTCCCGGGCCGTGTGGCGCGTCTGTCCGACGACGGGCTCTGGCAGCTGCGCCTCGAGTCGCCGGTGGCGGCGCTGGACGGCGACCGCGTCGTCATCCGCCGCCTCGCCCCGCCCGACACGCTGGGCGGCGGCGTCATCCTCGACGCGTCCGCGGGTCGCCACGGCCCCCGGCCGGAGATCGTCGAACGCCTCCGCGCCCTCCGCGCCGGCGAACCACCACCGCCCGTCTCCCCACCGCGCGACGCCGCCGCCGCGCGCGCCGCTTCGCCCAACGCCGCGCCGTCGCCGTCCACCGCCCGCGCCGCTTCGCCCCACGCCACCACCGCGTCGCCGCCCGACACCGCGCCGTCGCCGCCCACCGCGCGCGCCGCTTCGCCCGCCGCCACGTCTTCCCCGCCCGCCACCGCGCCGTCGCCGCCCACCTCGCGCCCCACCGCCCCGCCCTCGCCGCCCGCCTCATCATCGCCCGCCGCCGCGCCCTCGCCGCCCGGCGCCGCGGCCCTCGAAGCGCGGCTGCGCGAGGCCGGGACCGGGCTCCTGTCGGAGGCGCAGATCGGCGACCGGGCGACGCTCGCCGCGCTGCGCGAGCGCGGTGCCGCCGTGCGCGTCAGCGGCCGCCTGTACGCGCACGCGGACGTGCTCGCCGAGACGCGCGCGCGGATCGTCGCGCTCCTCGAGCGCGGCCCGGCGACGCTCGCGGGCGTCCGCGACGCGCTCGGCCTGTCGCGCAAGACCGCGCAGGCGTTCCTCGAGCACCTCGACGCCGAGCGCGTCACGCGGCGGCTCGACGACGATCGCCGCGTCCTCTCCGGCCGCGCCACTCGCCGCGCCCACGACGCGCCCGTCCGCGCCACTCCGCCACCCACCCACGACGCGCCCGTCCGCGCCACTCCCCCGCGCGCCCACGACGCGCCCGTCGGCGCCATTCCGCCGCCCGCCCACGACGCGCCCGTCCGCGCCACTCCGCCGCCCGCCGGCGCCCGCGCCACGCCGCCGCCCGCCGGCCGCTCCGCCCCCGCCTCTCCGCCCCTCGCCGGCCGGCCATGAGCCTGCGCGAGCTCCCGTCCGTCGATCGCCTCGCCGCCGACCTCGCCGGGGACGCGACGCCCGCGGAAGCCGTCTCCGCCGCCCGCGCCGTCATCGAGCAGCGCCGCGCCGAGCTGCTCGCCGGCGCGAACGGAGAGGTGGACCTCCTGGCCCGCGCGCGCCGGTGGCTGCAGCCCTCGCTGCGGCGCGTGCTCAACGGCACCGGTGTCGTGATCCACACGAACCTCGGCCGCGCGCCGCTCGCGGACGCCGCCGCCCGCGCGGTCGCCGACGCCGCGCGCGGGTACGCGAACCTGGAGCTCGACCTCGACGACGGCGCCCGCGGCCACCGTGACGCGCACGTCCGCGAGCTCCTGCGCGACGTCACCGGCGCGGCCGACGGCCTCGCGGTCAACAACGCCGCTGGCGCCGCACTGCTGGCCGTCGCGGCGCTCGCGGGACGCGACCGCGCCGTGATCGTGTCTCGCGGTCAGCTCGTGGAGATCGGCGGCGGGTTCCGCGTCCCCGACGTGATCGCGCAGGCCGGCGCGCGGCTGATCGAGGTCGGGACGACGAACCGCACGCGCCGCGCCGACTACGAGCGCGCGCTGCAAGAGCACGAGGACGCGATCGTCCTGCGCGTGCACCCGTCGAACTTCCGCACGGTTGGGTTCGTCCAGGCGGTGGAGATCGAGGCGCTGTGCGCGCTCGGGCCGCCCGTGATCGACGACGTCGGCTCCGGCGCGCTGACCGAGCTGGCCGACGAGCCGCCGGTCCGCCGCTCCGTCGCCGCGGGCGCCGCGCTCGTCTGCTTCAGCGGCGACAAGCTGCTCGGCGGACCGCAGGCGGGACTGCTCGTCGGCCGGGAGGACGCCGTCGCCGCCTGCCGCCGCCACCCGCTCGCCCGGGCGCTGCGGATCGGCCGCCTGCCGCTCGCCGCGCTCGCCGCGACGCTGGCGCTCCACCGGGACCCGGAACGCGCGCGGCGTGAGATTCCTGCCTTGGCGATGCTCGACGTCCCGGGCGACGTGCTCGCGGCCCGCGCGGCGCGACTCGCCGCGCAGACGGGCGGCGAGATCGTCGAAGCGACCGCGCGCGTCGGCGGCGGCGCGCTGCCGCTGCTCGAGCTGACCGGCCCGGCGGTCGCGTTCGGCGGCGACGAGACCGCGCTGGCCCGCGAGCTGCGCACCGGCGCCCCGCCGCTCGTCCCGCGCATCGCGGCCGGCCGCGTCCTCGTCGACCCGCGCACGCTGGCCGAGGACGAGCTCGACACGGCGGCCGCCGCGATCCGCGCGGCCCTGGCCCGCGTCGGAGCGTGACGCGCAGCGGTCGAGCGAGCGACACGCGCGGGCGCTCAGAACGCCGCGTCGGCCGGCGCCGGCGCGGGCGGGCCGCCCTGCGCCGTGCTCCGGCGGCTCCCACCGCGCGCCCGGCCGGACGTGACCCGGTCGCGCTGGGGGTCGATCGTGTACTTCGGGTCGCGCGCGGAGGCGAAGCCCGCCTTGAAGACGCTCCAGCGCTCGCACGCCGCGCCGGCGAGGACGAGCGCGCCCCCGGCCACCGCGGCCGCGCGGCTGCGCGAGCCGCGGCTCGCGATCAATAGCGACCCCGCGACGGTCAACCCGCGCGCGAACTGCCCGTACGCGCCGGCCGCGCCCCGGTGGTACGGCTCCGCCAGCTCGCGCAGCCGGTGCTCCATCAGCGGCACGACCGCGAGCTCGGCCGCCGACCCGATCACCGCCAGCCGCCGCGCCGGTCCCGCGAACGCGCACGGCGTCAAGATCGTGGCCGCCGCCCCCGCGCTGGCCGCCGCGCCCGCGCCGAACAGCGCCGGCAGCTCGCGCCGCGCCTCGTGCCAGACCGGCACCGCCGTCTGCGCGAGCAGCGCGCCGGTGTACGTCGAGAGCGGCAGCCCCATCAACGCCGCCGCCGGCCGCGCGGGCGTCGCGGCGAGCGCCAAGGCGCGCCGGGCGGAGGAAAAGCGAGGCGAAGCGGCGCGCCGGGGCGCGAAGCGAGTCTGCGCGCCGCCGCGCGCGGGCGCGAAGAAGCCGGGCGCGCCGCCGCGCAGCGGCGAGACGCGGCGACGCGGCGCGGCACCGCCCGCGCCCGCGGGCAGCAGCGCGTCGAGCGCCGCGGCGCCCGTCGCGCCCCCGGCGGCCATCAGCACCCACGACCCGACGCTCATCGGCGACGTCACCTTGAACATCCGCAGCATGTGCAGGAACCGCGACGGCATCCCGAGATCGCTGATCAGCAGCACCGGGCTCACCGTCATGCTCGCGAGCGCCGCGGCCCACGCGCGCCGCGCGAGCACCTCGTTGCCCCGCAGCCCCGCCAACCACGCCAGCCCGGCCGACCCGCCCCCGAGCCCGCCGGCGAACAGGTACCAGGGGATCTCCGGCGTCCACACCGGCTCCTTGATCACCGGCCGCCCGTAGTACCCGGTCACGTCACAGCACCGCCGCCACGAGCGCCGCGCCCAGCCCCACGGCCGCCAGCCCGACCGCCGTCCACGTGGACTTCAGGTCCCGCGTCGCGTCCACCGGATCCGGCGGCAGCCCGTACACCTCGGGGTCGTCGAGCAGCAGGAAGAACGCTCCCGCGCCGCCCACCCCGTCGGCCTCGTCGGCCAGGTACAGCTGCGCCCCCGCGGCCCCCGCCGAGCTCAACTGCTCCAGCCGCTCCGACGCCCGCACACGCAGATCGTCCAGCTCCCCGAACTGGATCGAGTGCGTCGGGCACGCCTGCGCGCACGCGGGCGTCATGTCCTCCTTGACCCGGTCGTAGCAGAGCGTGCACTTCCAGGCCCGCCCGTCGTCCTCCCGCTGCCCGAGCACCCCGAACGGACACGCCGGGATGCAGTACCCGCACCCGTTGCAGACGTCCTCCTGCACGACCACGGTGTCGAACTCGGTCCGGAACAGCGCCCCCGTCGGGCACACCTCCAGGCACGCCGCGTGCGTGCAGTGCTTGCAGACGTCCGACGCCATCAGCCAGCGCAGCCCGTCGCCGTCCTGGTAGGTCTGCAGCCCGGTGTCCTGAAGCAGCGCGGTCTCGACCAGCCCGCCGGACGCCACGCCGGACGCCCCCAGCTCCTTGCGCTGCTCGACGAACGCGACGTGCCGCCAGGTGTCCGCCCCCAGCGCGACCGTGTTGTCGTAGGAGTGCCCGCTGAACTCGCCCGGCGACGTCGGCACCCCGTTCCACTCCTTGCACGCCACCTCGCACGCCTTGCAGCCGATGCAGAGGCTGGTGTCCGTGAAGAACCCGACCCGCGGCCGGGCCTCGTCGCCGTACGTGCTCATCGCCGGTACTCCTCCATGAACGCCGCCAGTGCCGCCCCGCGCGGCCGCCGCCCCGGCAGCACGTCGCACGTCAGCACCTTGTACTCGCTGATGTGCACGTTCAGGTCGAGCACGAGCGGGAGCAGCTCGTTGGCCGAGTCCCCCGTCACGAGCCCGCGCCGCCCCCAGTGGTAGGGAAGCCCGATCTGGTGCACCGTGCGCCCGTCGACCACCAGCGGCCGCACCCGGTCGGTCACCAGCACGCGCGCCTCGATCGCCGTCCGCGCCGTTACGATCGTCGCCCACCCGCCGTGCTCGAGCCCGCGCTCGCTCGCCAGCTCCGGGCCGACCTCGCAGAACAGCTCGGGCTGCAGCTCGGCCAGGTAGCCGACGCTGCGGCTCATCCCGCCCGCGGTGTGATGCTCGGTCAGCCGGTACGTCGAGAGCACGAACGGGAACCGGCTCTCAGCGTTGTACGGGTTCTCCGGCCGCACGAACGTCTGCCGCGTCGGGTTCGCCCGCCAGCGTCCCACGGGCGACTCGTGCGGCTCGTAGTGCGTCGGCAGCGGCCCGTCCACCAGCCCCTGCGGCGCGTAGAGCCAGCCCAGCCCGTCCGGGTGCATGATGAACGGCGCGTCGCCCCGGATCGCGTCGAGCCCGTGCGCGTCCTCCGGCGGCGAGTGGTCCGGCCCGTTCACGAAGTCCGGCTCGTCGCCGAGGCTCGCCCAGTCCGAGCCGTCCCACCACACGTAGCGCTTGCGCTCCGACCACGGCTTGCCGGACGGGTCCGCGGACGCCCGGTTGTAGAGGATGCGGCGGTTGCCGGGCCACGCCCAGCCCCACTCGGACGCGATCCAGTTCTGCTCGCCGCCCGGCCGCTTGCGCGCGGACTGGTTGACGCCGTCGGCGTAGATCCCCGCGTGGATCCAGGAGCCGCACCTCGTCGACCCGTCGTCCGCCAGCTCCTGATAGTTGCTGACGAAGCGCCCGTTGGCGTGGCGCCCGTTGATCTCCTGCAGGATCGCCTCCGCGGACGGCTCGCCGGGCCCGTAGTCCCACGTGAGCTCGAGCAGCGGCCGGTCGCGCGCCAGGCTCGACCCGGCCAGCCGCGCGCGCATCCGCCGCCCGAGCTCGTTCGCGAACCATAGGTCCGAGCGGCAGTCCTCCGGCGGCTCGACCGCCTTGAACCGCCACTGCAGCAGCCGCTGCGTGTTGGTGAACGTGCCTTCCTTCTCGGTGTGTGCCGCGGCGGGCAGGAAGAACACCTCGGTGCCGATCTCCGCCGGCCGCGTCTCCCCCGCCTCGATCTCCGGCGAGTCGTACCAGAACGCCGCCGTCTCGATCTCGTTGGTGTCGCGCACCACCAGCCATTCGAGGTTCGCGAGCGCCTGGCGCTGCAGCGCCGAGTTCGCGGACCCGACCACCGGGTTCTGCCCGATCACGATGAACCCCTTGGTGTCACCGTCGATCATCCGCAGCATCATCGGGTAGTGCGAGTGGTCGCCGTCGATCCGCGGCAGGTACGGGAACGCCGGCTTGCCCCACCAGGCGCACAGCAGGCTGACGACGTAGCTCTTGAGCGAGCCCCAGGCGCCCGTGTCCGGCCCGTTGAGGTCGACGTAGGCGTCCAGGTCGTCGCCGGAGTCCGGGTGCGGCATCGGGATGTAGCCCGGCAGGATGTCGTAGAGCGTCGGGATGTCCGTCGACCCCTGGATGTTCGCGTGCCCGCGCAGCGCGAGGATGCCGCCGCCCGGGCGCCCGATGTTCCCGAGCAGCAGCTGGATGATCGACGCGGCGCGGATGTTCTGGACGCCGTGCGTGTGCTGCGTCCAGCCGACCGCGTAACAGATCGCGCTCGTCCGCTCGCGGCCCGAGTTGCGGCACAGGATCTCGGCGACCTGGACGAGCCGCTCGCGCGGGACGCCGCAGACGCGCTCGACCAGGTCCGGCGTGTAGCGCGCGAAGTGGCGCTTGAGGATCTGGAAGACGCAGTCCGGGTGCTCGAGCGACCAGTCCTCCTCGGGCGGCTCGCCGTGCTCGAGCCGCATCCCGTGCGCGCCCTGCGCCTGGTGGCCGGTCACGTCGCCGGTCCGGTCCTCCGTGCCGGCGTAGGCCCAGGTCGACGTGTCGTAGCCCTCGCCGTCCCAGCCGGAGAAGAGGCCGTCGAGCGCGTCGACGTCGCGGAACTCGGGCTTGATCACGACGCGCGCGTTCGTGTAGTGGCGCACGTACTCGGTGAACTGCCGGTCGTGGGTGAGGATGTGGTTGATGACGCCGCCCAGGAACGCGATGTCCGTGCCGCCGCGCAGTGGCACGTGCACGTCGGCCATCGCGCTCGTGCGCGTGTAGCGCGGGTCGACGTGGACGACGGTCGCGCCGCGCTCCTTGGCCTCGATCACCCACTGGAAGCCGACCGGGTGCTGCTCGGCCATGTTCGACCCCATGATCAGGATCGCGTCGGCGTTCTGGAGGTCCTGCTGGAACGTGGTGGCGCCGCCGCGCCCGAACGAGGTCCCCAGACCGGGGACCGTGGAGCTGTGTCATATGCGGGCCTGGTTCTCGATCGACACCGCGCCCGCCGCCGTGAAGAGCTTCTTGAGCAGGTAGTTCTCCTCGGTGTCGAGCGTCGCGCCGCCGAGCACGGCCAGGCCGAGCGTCCGCCGCAGCGGGCGCCCGTCTTCGTTGGTGTCCTCCCACGTCTCCGCGCGGGTCTTCACGACGCGGTCGGCGATCATGTCCATCGCCGTCTCGAGCGAGAGCTCCTCCCACTCGGTGCCGTACGGGCGCCGGTACTTGACGCGCCGCTCGCGCAGCGGGCTGTTGACGTAGCCCTCCGACGCGGAGCCCTTCGGGCACAGCCGGCCGCGCGAGATCGGGCTGTCCGGGTCGCCCTCGATGCCGATCACGCGCTCGTCCTTGACGTACACGCGCTGGCCGCAGCCGACGGCGCAGTACGGGCAGACGGACTGGACGACCCGGTCGGCGGTCTTCGTGCGCGGCGTGAGCGTCTCGCTGCGGGCCGAGCGCGCGGCGCGACCGAGGCCGCGAGGGTCGCCGCGCAGCTGGCGCAGGAAACCGGGCACGGGTTCTCGCGTACCCCGGGCTGACCCCGAACGAACCTAGTTGATCATGCAACTACACTGTCTGTATGACCTTCGACCACATCCTCGAACGCGGCGCCGGCCCCGAGACGCTGCTGCTCCTGCACGCCACCGGCGGGGACGAGCACCAGCTGCTCGGCCTCGGCCGCGCGCTGGCGCCTGCAGCGACGCTGCTGAGCCCGCGCGGCCAGGTCCTCGAGGGCGGCGTCGCCCGGCGCTGGTTCGCCCGCCACGGCGTGGGCCGGCTCGACGTCCCGGACCTGCTGGCGCGGACCGACGACCTCGCGGCGTTCATCGCGGACGCCACCGCCGAGTACGACCTCGGGCCGATGCTCGCCGTCGGCTACTCCAACGGCGCGAACATCGCCGCCAGCCTGCTGCTGCGCCACCCGGACGCGCTGGCCGGCGCGGCGCTGCTGCGGCCGATGCTCCCCTACGAGGCGACGCCCACGCTGAACGGCACGCCGGTGCTGATCGCCGCGGGCGCGTTCGACCCGTACCCGGGCGCGGACCGACTGGCGGCGCTCCTGCGCGCGGGCGGCGCGGACGTGACCGAGCACGTCGCCCAGGCCGGGCACGAGCTGGTCGACGCCGACCTCACGGCGGCGGCGCGCTGGCTCGCCGGTACGCCAGCGGCGCCTCGCCGCGCCGGCGCTTGAAGGCGCGGCTGAAGTAGAGCGGGTCGTCGAACCCGACGCGGAACGCGATCTCGCCGACGCCGAGGTCCGTGAAGCGCAGCAGCCGTGCCGCTTCGAGCATCACGCGGTCGGTGACCAGCTGCTTGGTCGTGCGGCCGGTGACGGCGGCCAGCGCGCGGGAGAGCTGCGCGGCCGGGACGGCGAGCGCGTCGGCGTAGTGCGGCGCGTCGTGGTGGCGGGCGAAGTCGCGCTCGAGCACCGCGGCGAAGCGCCGGTAGAGCTGCGTGTCGGCGTCGGGGCGCTCGATGCGCTCGGCGTCGTAGTAGCGCTCGATCCACAGCAGCAGCGTCGAGAGCAGATGGTGCTCGAGCGGCGCGGTGCGGCCGTCGGCGGGGCGCTCGGCCTCGGCCGCGAGCGCCGCGATCACGGCCTCCAGCGCCCCGACCGCGGACGGCGGGACCGCGACCGTGCGCGCGTCGCGCGCGCCGAGCAGCCAGCCGCCGTCGATCAGCTCCTCGCTGAAGCGCACGACCGCGCCGTCGAGCCCCCGCGCGCGCTCGAACACGTGGACCTGGCCGCGGCCGATCAGCAGCAGCGTGCCCGGCCGGACCGGGTGGCGCTCGCCGTCGATCAGGTGCTCGCCCTCGCCGCGGCGCGTCCAGATCAGCTCGTGGTAGTCGTGCCGGTGCGGCTCGCGCGGATGCGGGTGGCCGAAGCGCGCGTCGTGGAGCAGGACGACCTGCAGCGGTGCGGCGAGACGGTCGACGGAGATGTCCATGGATCGGCCAGGAAGTGCCATGGGAAAGCGGCGCGCAGGCGCGATCCTAGGAGCATGACCACGACCGCCGCCCCGATCCTCCCCGCTTCGCTGACGCTCGGCCCCGTCCACTTGGTGGTCGCCGACCTCGATCGTTCCGTCGCCTGGTATCAGTCCGCGCTCGGATTGCCGGTCGACGCGCGCGAGGACGCGACCGCGACCCTGGGCGGCGTGCTCGTCCTGCACGAGGACCCGGCCGCGCAGCCGGCCGGGCGCACCGCCGGGCTCTACCACTACGCGCTGCTGTACCCGAGCCGCGAGGAGCTGGCCCGCGCCGCCGTCCGCCTCGCGGTGACCCAGACCCCGATCCAGGGCGCGTCCGACCACCGCACGCACGAGGCGATCTACCTCGCCGACCCGGACGGCAACGGCATCGAGCTGGCCGCCGACCGCGACCGCTCAGTCTGGCCCGCGGACCTCGGCTACGCGCGCGGGCCCGACCCGCTGGACTTCCCGTCATTGCTGGCGACCGTCGAGGGCGAGGAGCCCACACCGCGCGTCGGCCCCGGCCTGCGCGTCGGCCACCTGCACCTGCACGTCGGGGACATCGACGAGGCGCTCGCGTTCTACCGCGACACGCTCGGCTTCGAGCTGCAGGCGCACCTCGGCACCGCCGCCTTCGTCTCCGCCGGCGGCTATCACCACCACCTGGGCGTCAACGTCTGGAACGGCCGCGGCGTCCCCGGTCCGCCGCCGCACACCGTGGGCCTGGCCCACTGGACCGTCGTCGTCCCCAACCTCGACGCGCTCCACCTCCCGAACGCCGAACCGGTCGACGGCGGCCTCCTCGTCCGCGACCCGTGGGGCACCGCGGTGGTGTTCGTGAACCCGGGGGGTGTTTCGACTTTGCCAACGCTGGGTTAGCAAAGTCGAAACACCCCTCACGCCCAGCGGTGCTGGAGCGCCCCGATCCGCGCCACCGCCAGCGACGCGCGCGGGTCGTCGGCCGCCGCCGCCTGCAGGAACGCGCGCAGCGCGGCGAGGTCGTCGCGCCCGCTCTCGGTCTCCAGCCACGCCCACAGCGCGTCGCGGTCCGCCAGCGCCGCGCGGCGCAGCGCGCCCTCGAGCTCCTCGCGCGCCTGCACGATCCGCGGCGCCTCGGACTCGACCAGCAGCGGCGCCCGGTAGGCGCGCAGCGCGCCGAGCACGTCGCCCTCCAGCAGCCGCGCCTCGACGTCCAGGAAGTCCGCGCTGACGTCCGCCAGCAGCCGGTACGGCTGCGACGCCAGCGCCGGCCCGAGCAGCCGGCGCAGCTTCGACAGCAGCGCGCGCGTGGAGACCGGGTTGCCCTGGTCGCCGTAGAGCTCCAAGGTCAGCTGCTCCCCCGTCAGCCCGTCGGGATGCAGCGCCAGCAGCGCGAGCACCTCGCCCGCGCGCACGCCCAGCCGCAGCGGCGCGCCCGAGCCGACCCGGACGCACAGCCCCTGTCGCCCGAGCAGGTCGAGCCGCAGCGACGACGGCGCCGGCGCGTGCGCTTTGCCCGTCACGCCCCACAGCAGGTGTCCTCCGCCCTCCAGCGGCTCGGCCAAGGCCTGACGTCCGTCCGGGAGCGCGAGCACGCCGCCGCCGACCGGCAGCGGCACCGCCCCGGCGACCCAGCCGGCGGGATGCGCGATCAGCACGCGCCCGTCGCGGTCGACCATCGCCGAGCGGTGGCGCCCGAGCCGCGCCGTGCGCTCCAGGTACGCCTGCCGCATCCGGTCCTCGTCGGCGGCGCGCGCGAGCCGCAGCGCGTCCTCGGCCATCCCCGCCGCCGCGCTCACCAGCCCCAGGGAGTGCGGATGCGCCGTCGCCAGCGGCCCACTGATGTCGACCACGCCCAGCACCGCGCCCGTGACCGGATCGTGGATCGGCGCCGCCGAGCACCACCACGTGTGCTGCTCGGCCAGGAAGTGCTCGGCCGAGAAGACCTGCACGGCGTGGTCGATGGCCAGCGCGGTGCCGATCGCGTTCGTCCCCGCGGAGACCTCCGTCCACAGCATCCCCTCGGTGAACATGATCCGCTCGACCGCCGCCTCCTTCACGCGCGGGTGACCCTCCAGCCACAGGATCCGCCCGCCCGCGTCGCAGATCACCATCACGTGCTCGGCGTCCTCGGCCAGCGCGCCCAGGCAGCGGCGCAGCACGGCCAGCACGCCCAGGATCGGCGTCGACGCGCGCGCGGCGTCGAGCGCGTCGGCGTCCAGCGCCCGGTTCGGCCGCAGCCGCCCGGGGTCGAGCCCCGCGTGCTGCAGCCGCGCCCACGACTGCGAGATCACCGGCCGCGGCGGGACCGGGGAGCGCCCGCCTTCGAGCGTGGCCTCCCAGACGCGCCGCAGGCTGCGCGCGTGGGCTCGCACGTCGGTGCCGGCGTCGATGGCGATGAACGGATCGCGCACCTCAAGCGGAGGCTACACCCGCGCAACGGACCCGCAACCTCGGCGGGCGTAGCCTGCACGTCGTGGTCACCGTCGGCGTCATCGCCAACCCCGCGTCCGGCCGCGACATCCGCCGCCTGGTGGCGGGCGCGTCGGTCTTCGGCAACGCCGACAAGGCCGGGATGGTGTTCCGCGCGCTCGCCGGCCTGCACGCCGCCGGCGTCGAGCGCGTGCTGATGCTCCCGGCCGGCGACGGCCTCTCGACCACGCTGCACCGCCACCTGCACGGCGCCAACGGCCGGATCCCGCCGCTCGAGGAAGTCCAGATCGCGCTCGAAGGCTCCGCGCGCGACACCACCGCCGCCGTCGAGGCGATGCTCGAGGAGGACGTCAAGGCGATCCTCGTGCTCGGCGGCGACGGCACGCACCGCGTGGTGGCCAAGAGCTGCGGCGACGTCCCGATCTGCGCCGTCTCGACCGGCACCAACAACGCGTTCCCGGAGCTGAGAGAAGCGACCGTCGCGGGCCTCGCGACCGGCCTGGTCGCCACCGGCCAGGCGGACGCGGTCAACCGCGAGGCCGCGCTCAAGGTCGACGACGACCTCGCGCTGGTCGACGTCGCCGTCACCAAGGAGCGCTTCGTCGGCGCCCGCGCCCTGTGGCGCCCGGACGACGTCACCGAGCTGTTCGTGACGTTCGCGAACCCGGCCGCGGTCGGCCTGTCCGCGATCGCCGGCGCGCTCGCGCCGCTGCCCCGCGGCGGGCCCCACGGCCTGCACGTCACTCTCGGCCCCGGCCGCACCGTGACCGTCCCGCTCGCGCCCGGCCTGATCGCGTCCGTCGAGGTCGCCGCCTACGC
The DNA here is from genome assembly GCA_035555675.1 of Solirubrobacter sp. GTDB lineage: Bacteria > Actinomycetota > Thermoleophilia > Solirubrobacterales > Solirubrobacteraceae > Solirubrobacter. The sequence continues at coordinate 26,531 of DATMGH010000162.1, forward strand.
GCCGATCGCGCGCGGCGACCGCATCCAGCTTCCCCCCGGCCCGGGCACGATCGCGCTCGACGGCGAGCGCGAGCTCGAGCGCATCGACGCCACCGTCGAGCTGGTCGACGGCCCGCTGACGATCGACATCGACGCGGCGATGGCGCAGGCAACCCTGGCGCAACCTCCCCGCGCGTAGCTTGCGCTGAGCAAGCCACCTTGGAGGAGAGAGCATGTCGGCAGTCGCGCCCCCCAGCGCGGGCGATCTGACGCAGGAGCAGCTGCTCGAGGCCTACCGCGTGATGCGCACCATCCGCGAGTTCGAGGAGCGCCTCCACCGGGAGTTCGCGACCGGTGAGATCCCCGGCTTCGTGCACCTGTACGCGGGCGAGGAGGCGATCGCCGCGGGCGTGATCGCCCACCTGCGCCCGGACGACTACGTGGCCAGCACGCACCGCGGCCACGGCCACGCGATCGCCAAGGGCTGCGACGTGAAGGGCATGATGGCCGAGATCTACGGCAAGGCGAACGGCATCTGCCACGGCAAGGGCGGCTCGATGCACATCGCCGACCTCGACCTCGGGATGCTCGGCGCCAACGGCATCGTCGGCGGCGGCCCGCCGCTGGTCTGCGGCGTCGGGCTGACCGCGAAGGTCAAGGGCACCGACCAGGTCGCGGTCTCCTTCACCGGTGACGGCGGCTCCAACCAGGGCACGTTCCTGGAGGCGCTGAACCTCGCGTCCGCCTGGCACCTCCCGACCGTCTTCGTGGTCGAGAACAACGGCTACGCGGAAGCGACGTCGAGCGCATTCCACCAGGCCGGCGTCGACGTCGCCAAGCGCGCCGACGGGTTCGGCATGCCGGGCGTGGTCGTCGACGGCTTCGACTTCTTCGCCGTGCACGAGGTGGCCGGCGAGGCGATCGAGCGTGCCCGCAGCGGCGGCGGCCCGACCCTGGTCGAGTGCAAGGTCGGCCGCTACTTCGGCCACTTCGAAGGCGACCAGCAGACCTACCGGGCGGCGAACGAGGTCGAGGACCTGCGCCGCGACCGCGACTGCCTGAACGCGTTCGCGCGCCGCGTGACCGAGGCGGGGATCCTCGACCGCGAGGCGCTCGACGCGATCGACCGCAGCGTCGCGACGCTGGTCGAGGAGGCCGTGACCGAGGCCAAGGCGTCTCCGGATCCGACCCCCGCCGACGTGCTCACCGACGTCTACGTCTCGTACTGAGGAGCTTCGATCATGGCCAGGACGATCACGTTCCAGCAGGCGATCAACGAAGCGCTCGCGCAGGAGATGGCGCGCGACGAGACCGTCGTCGTGTTCGGCGAGGACGTCGTCGGCGGCTCGGGCGCGCCCGGCGAGGACGACGCGTGGGGCGGCGTGCTCGGCGTCACCAAGGGCCTGTACCCGCAGTTCCCGGACCGGGTGCTCGACACGCCGATCTCCGAGTCGGCGCTGATCGGCGCCGCGGCCGGCGCCGCCGCGTCCGGCCTGCGCCCCGTCGCCGAGCTGATGTTCGTCGACTTCATGGGCGTCTGCCTGGACCAGATCTACAACCAGGCGGCGAAGTTCCGCTACATGTTCGGCGGCAAGGCGGTCACGCCGATGGTCGTGCGGACGATGTACGGCGCCGGCATCCGCGCCGCCTCGCAGCACTCGCAGGCGCTGTACCCGATCTTCACGCACATCCCGGGCCTGAAGGTCGTGGTGCCGTCCACCCCGTACGACGCCAAGGGCCTGCTGATCGCGGCGATCCGCGACGACGACCCAGTGATCTTCCTCGAGCACAAGGTGCTCTACACGCTCGAAGGCGACGTACCGGACGAGCCGTACGCGCTGCCGCTGGGCGAGGCCGAGATCGTGCGCGAGGGCGGCGACGTGACCGTGGTCGCGCTCGGCCGCATGGTGCACCTGGCGTCCGCCGCCGCCGCGACGCTGGCCGGCGAGGGCATCGAGTGCGAGATCGTCGACCCGCGCACCACGTCCCCGCTCGACCTCGAGACGATCCTCGAGAGCGTCGAGAACACGGGCCGGCTGGTGGTGGTCGACGAGGCCAACCCGCGCTGCGGCTTCGCGGCCGACATCGTCGCGCAGGTGTCCGAGCAGGCGTTCGGCGACCTCAAGGCCGCTCCGCGGATGGTGACGCCGCCGCACACGCCCGTCCCGTTCAGCCCCGTGCTGGAGGACGCGTACGTGCCGACCCCGGACGCGATCGCGGCGGTGATCCGCGAGACCGCCGGCTCCCCCACGCCCGCATGATCTCCAAGCTGGGCATGCCGAAGTGGGGCCTGTCGATGACCGAGGGGCGCGTCGTCGGCTGGCTCGTGGACGAGGGCGCGGAGATCGCGGTCGGCGACGAGGTCGCCGAAGTCGAGACCGAGAAGATCAACGGTGTCGTCGAGGCGCCCACGGCCGGCGTGCTGCGCCGGCGCGTCGCGGGCGAGAACGACGTGATCCCGGTCGGCGGGCTGCTGGGGGTGATCGCCGACGCGTCGGCCTCCGACGCGGAGATCGACGCGTTCGTGGCCGAGTTCGAAGCGTCGTTCGTGCCCGGCGAAGAGGAGGACGCGGGCCCGCAGCCACAGGTCGCGAACGGCCTGCGCTACCTCGTGTACGGCGAGGGCGGCGAGCCGGTCGTGCTGCTGCACGGCTTCGGCGGCGACCTCAACAACTGGCTGTTCACGGCGCCCGCGCTGGCGGCGGACCGGACCGTGTACGCGCTCGATCTGCCCGGCCACGGCGGCTCGGTCAAGGAGGCGCGCGACCTGGCCGAGGCCGTGCGCGGCTTCCTCGACGCCCAGGGCATCGACAAGGCCCACCTGGCCGGGCACTCGCTGGGCGGGCTGGTCGCGGCGCAGCTGCCGGACCGCGCGCTGTCACTGACGCTGATCGCGCCGGCGGGGCTCGGCTCGGAGGTCGACCGCGAGTATGTGGACGGCTTCATCGCCGCGAACAGCCGCAAGCAGCTCAAGCCGGTGCTGGAGCGCCTGTTCGCCGACCCGCTGCTGGTCACCCGCTCGATGCTCGACGACGTGCTCAAGTACAAGCGCCTCGACGGCGTCCAGCCGGCGCTGGAGGCGCTGCGCGATCGCTACCTCCGCCCAGGCGTCACGGTCGACCTCGGCGCCTACGACGGCCCGCTGCTGGTGCTCTGGGGCGCCGCGGACGAGATCATCCCGGCGCCCGGCCGCGACGACGTCCACGTGCTCCCGGGCGTCGGCCACTCGCCGCACATGGAAGCGGCCAACGACGTCAACCGACTGATCGAAGAGTTCCTGACAGGAGTTCGCACATGAGCGTTGCACTGGTCACCGGCGGGGCGCGCGGCATCGGCCGCGGGATCGCCCTGCGGCTCGCCGCCGACGGGCACGACGTGGCGGTCGCGGACCTGCCGTCGATGCGCGCCGAGGCCGACGCGGTCGCGGGCGAGATCGGCGGCCTCGCGCTCGAGGCCGACGTCAGCGACGCGGCGCAGGTCGACGCGATGATCGCCGCGACCGTCGAGCGCTTCGGGCGCCTGGACGTCATGGTCGCCAACGCGGGGATCGCCCAGGTCTCGGCGCTGCTGGACGTCTCGCCGGAGGACTTCGACCGGCTGATGTCGATCAACCTGCGCGGCGTCTTCCTCTGCTACACGTCCGCCGCGCGGCAGATGATCGCCCAGGGCGACGGCGGCAAGATCATCGGCGCGGCGTCGATCGCGGCCCACAAGGGGTTCGCGATGCTCGGCCACTACTCGGCGTCGAAGTTCGCCGTGCGCGGGCTCACGCAGGCGGCCGCGCAGGAGTGGGCGCCGCACGGGATCACGGTCAACGCGTACTGCCCGGGGATCGTCGGCACCGCGATGTGGGAGTTGATCGACGCCAAGCTCACCGACATCTCCGGCGAGCCGAAGGGCTCGGCGCTCAAGCAGTTCTCGGAGCTGATCGCGCTCGGTCGCGTCGAGACGCCCGAGGACGTCGCGTCGTTCGTGTCCTACCTGGCCTCTCCCGACGCCGACTACATGACCGGCCAGTCGGTGATGATCGACGGCGGGGTGCTGTTCGCATGAAGGCCGCCGTCTACCACGGGCCGCGCGACATCCGGCTCGAAGACGTTCCCGAGCCCGGGCTGCGCCCCGGCAGCGTCAAGGTCAAGGTCGACTGGTGCGGGATCTGCGGCACCGACCTGCACGAGTACCTGGCGGGGCCGATCTTCATCCCGCCGCCCGGCAGCCCGCACCCGATCACGGGCGAGACGCTGCCGGTGACGCTCGGGCACGAGTTCGCGGGCTCGGTCGTCGAGGTGGCGTCCGACGTGACGGGCATCGCCGAGGGCGACGCCGTGGCGATCGAGCCCGTGTACCGCTGCGGCGTGTGCACGGCCTGCCGGCGCGGCGTGCCGAACCTGTGCGACCAGCTCGGCTTCTACGGCCTGATGGGCGGTGGCGGCGGCATGTCCGAGTACGCCGTCATGCCCGCCTACATGATCCACGGGCTGGACGGGCTGACCGCCGAGCAGGGCGCGCTGGTCGAGCCGATCGCGGTCGGCCTGCGGGCCGTGCGCCGCGCCGGGTTCGAGGCCGGCCAGAGCGCGGTCGTGTTCGGCGCCGGGCCGATCGGCGCGGTCACGATCCAGTGCCTGAAGGCGTACGGCGCCGGGCAGATCCTGGTCGCCGAGGTGTCGGAGGCGCGCAAGCGCAAGGCGCTGGAGATCGGCGCCGACGCCGTGATCGACCCGACCGAGGAGGACGTCCCCGCGCGCGTGCGCGAGCTGACGGGCGGTGACGGAGCGGACCACTCGTTCGACGCCGCCGGCATCCAGGCCACGCTGCAGGGCGCGTTGAGCTCGACGCGCAAGGGCGGCGTGGTCACGATCATCTCGATCTGGGAAGGCCCGGTGCAGATCAACCCGAACGACGTCGTGCTGGCCGAGCTCGACGTGCGCGGGACGATCGCCTACACGCCCGAGGACTTCGCGGACACGATCGCGATGCTCAAGGACGGCCGGATCGACACCGCGGGCATCGTCACCGAGCGCATCGAGCTCGCCGACGTGGTCGCGGGCGGGTTCGACGAGCTCGTGCAGCACAAGGACCGGCACGTCAAGATCCTGGTCCGCTCGCCGACCTGAGTGCGGCTATCCGCACCGCGGCGTTCCGGGTTGCCCGTCTATTCCCGGGAGCCGTGCATGAGAGCCTCGTAGCACTGCATGCAGCGGATGGGGCCGAGGGGCGCGCAGGGGCGCCCCCTTGGCCCGGAAACGCAAAGCGGGAGGATTCATGCATCGGCATCTGCGGCCGGCGGGTGTGGTGACGGCTGCGATCGGCGCAGCGCTGCTCGGGGCGCCACTGCCGGCGACGGCGGCGCCCGTGGAGATCCCGAAGGTGCCGCTGTGGAGTCCCGGCGCTCAGAACGGGCTCGCGTACGAGGCGTACATCTACCGGGTGATCAACAACCCCGCGGCCGGCCGCAACGTCGCCGTGTTCCGATACGAGTACGGCGGCCAGCTGCGCACGCTGGCGATCGAGAGCGCGCCGTGCTCGGGGAACGCGTGCGTGATCGCGGGGCACTCCGAGCGGCGGCTGGGGCAGATCCTCGAGCGCTGGGGCATCAAGCCCTCGGCGGTGACCGAGATCTACTCCGAGCTGGAGCCGTGCTCGCTGCGCGGCAGCTTCTGCCGCAAGTACATCTCCGACAACTTCAAGAACCTCAAGAGCCTGTCGTGGTCGCTGGAGTACCCGAGCTCCGACGGGTCGCCCGCGCAGCGCCAGCAGGAGGCGGCCATCCGCCGGCAGAGCAACCAGGCCAAGCAGGCGGAGATCGTCAAGCTGCGCGAGCAGAACGGCCTGCCCGGCGGCAAGAGCGGCTACCGCGGCCCGCATCCGCAGGGGCGCTATCCGAGCCCGGAGCCCGGCAAGCCGGGGACGCCGCGCCTACGGCTGCCGGTCCGCGGCCTCAAGTTCCAGCCGCACTTCATCCCCAAGGCGCCACCGGGCGGGATCGACTTCATGTCGCTGGAGCTGCGCTACGTGTCCACCAACCCCCGCGGCGGGATCGACTACGCCTTCCGCGGGCGCCCGGCGGCCAGCGCCACCGACCCCGCGGTCGGGCTGCAGAGCACCGGTCAGGCCTCCGACGCGCTGTTCACGTGGCTG
>DATMGH010000163.1:0-3799 GCA_035555675.1 Solirubrobacter sp.
GAAGAACTCGGCGGCCGTGCCGCTGACGCCCGCGGGCGAGTCCTACTCGAACCTGGCCTGGGCGCCGACCGCCGACGTGAACCTGATCGCGATGAGCGACGACAAGGCCGCGGACAACCCGGACACGGACCTCTGCCTGGCGAACGTCAAGAGCGACGGGACGGACATCAGCTGTCTGAAGGAGCCGGACTTCGCGGTCATCCGCCACCTGCACTGGGCGCCGGACGGGCGGTCGATCCTCGGCGTCGGCGTGAAGGCCCCGTTCACCACCGGGCAGTTCGGGATCGTGCGCTGGAAGGTCAAGAAGGACAAGCCGGCCTTCTCGCCGGACACCGCCGACTGGGGCAAGGGGCGCTTCCTGACCGACACGGACACGCCCGGCAAGGGCGCGCTGGACGCGGAGGTCTCGCCGGACGGCAAGCGGCTGGCGGTCGTGTCCAACCAGGGCTCGTCGGCGTTCCGGCTCTGGATCGCGGACGACCCGGAGGACTTCGCGCTGTCGAGCGCCAAGCAGACGCCGGCGCGGGCCTGCAAGGTGACGTGGCGCGGGGACTCCAAGGAGCTGCTCGTGATCCAGGGCGCCGCGGACTGCGCCGAGGACGTCGCGGTCGTCACGCGCATCCCGGTCGACAACCTGCGGGCCGGGAAGGACCTGAACCCGGCGGGCGACGATCCCTCGTATCAGCCCATGACGCTCGGGGGCTGAGATCGGGTGCTGTGCCCCAGCTGCCGCCGCCAGCTCGAGCGCGGAGCGAGCTACTGCGGCAGCTGCGGCACGCCCTTGAACGGGGCGGCCGCGCCGCTGGAGATCGTCCTGGCGGACGCGACGCGGATCCCGGTCGTGGCGGACATGACGATCGGGCGGGCGCCGGGGTCGTCGCTGGTGTTGTCGGACCCGTCGGTGTCGCGCGTGCACGCGCGGATCTCGGCCGACGCGGTGCTCTCGGACGCGGGCTCGTCGCACGGGACGTTCCTGGACGGCGTGCGCGTGACCGAGCCGGCGCCGCTGCGCGACGGGGCGCTGATCCGGCTCGGGGACGCCGAGCTGCGGGTGGAGCGGCGGCGGCCGTCGGAGGAGGCGGGGCGGACGATCGTGGTGCGGGCGGGCGCGTCGGTCGTCGCGTCGGGTGATGTCGCTCCCGCGGCTACGCAGTTCGGGATGCGGCCGCGGCTGCGGCCCGGGTACGCGCTGAAGCGGCTCGACGCGTCCGAGGGGCGGCAGCGCTGGGTGCTGCGGGATCTGTCGTCCGGCGTCTTCCTGCGGTTGTCGGACAACGACGCGTGGCTGTTCCAGCGGCTGGACGGGTCCTATGACCTGGTCTCGCTGGTCGGGCTGGCCGAGCAGCAGTTCGGGGCGGCCGGGCCGGCGCGGCTGGCGCGGCTGCTGTCGGACCTGGGGGAGCGCGGGTTCCTCGAGGGGGTCGAGCGCGGGGCGGAGACGGTCGCGGCGCCGGTGACAGGGTGGCGGCGGTGGGTCAAGCCGCGCGAGAAGGTGTTCACGGGGCTGGGGCCGCGGGTCGAGTGGCTCTACCGGCACGGCGGCTGGGTGTTTTTCACCCGGGGGGCGTTGGTGGCGCTCGCGGCGCTGATCGTCGTGGGGCTGGTGACGTTCGTGGCGTTGATCGTGGGGCGCTACGGGACGCCGTTCGTGGTGGCGTCGAAGTTCGGCTGGGGCGGGCTCGTGTTCCTGTGCGGGCGGTTCGCGGTGGTCGCGGTGCACGAGCTCGCGCACGGGCTGACGATGGCGTCGTTCGGGCGGCGGATCTCGCGGGCCGGGCTGAAGTCGATCCTGATCTTTCCCTACGCGTTCGTGGACACCAGCGAGGCGTGGTTCGAGCCGCGGCGGCGGCGGATCGCGGTCTCGGCCGCCGGGCCGGTGTCGGACTTCTCCATGGGCGCCGTGTTCGCGGTCTGCGCCCTGGTGTTGCCGGACGGCGTCGTGCGCGACATCTTCTTCAACCTGGCGTTCGCGGCGTACGTCGGCGGGTTCTTCAACCTGAACCCGTTCATCGAGCGCGACGGCTACCACATGCTCGTCGACTGGCTCAACGAGCCGGGCCTGCGGCGGCGGGCCAAGGAGCAGCTCGAGCGGCGGCTGAGCGGGGGCGCGGCGGCGACGGACTCCCCGGTGCTCGCGCGCTACTCGCTGTTCGGGATCGGGTGGATGGTGCTGGCGGCGTGCTTCGCGATCGGCATGTCGCTGCGCTACGAGAAGGTGTTCCTGGCGGTGACGGACTCCAAGCCGGTCGTCTACGGGGTGATGGGGACGCTCTGGGTGGCGTTCTTCGTGCCGGTGCTGTTCGTGCTGGGGAAGCCGCTGTGGAAGCGGGTGCGGGGCTGATGGCGGCGTCGTCCTCGTCGGAAGCGGACGTCGCGGCGCGGCTGCTCTCGCGGTTGCTGACCGATCCGGCGTTCCGCGCGCAGTTCCGGCGCGACCCGGCCGCGGCCTGCCGGGAGGCGGGCCTCGAGCAGCTCGCGCAGGAGATGTCGATCGGCGGCGGCAAGGCGATGCACACGCTCGACATGCGTGAGTCCAAGTCGAGCCTGGCGGGCGTGATGATGGCCGCGGCGATGGAGGGCGTCGCGATCTACCAGTTCACGGAGAACGTGCTGCCGCACCTGGAGGAGATTCCCGGGCAGATCGCGGACGTGCTCTCGCGGGTGGACCTGCCGGCGATCCCGAACATGCTGGCGAAGCCGTCGGGCGGGGGCGGCGGCGCGAGCGCGCTGACGGACGCGCCGTCGGGCGGCGGCGGTGGCGGCGCGGCGCACGCGGCCCCCGCCTCCGCGCTGCCCGACGCGACGACCGCACCGTCCTCGCCCGCCGGCGCCGCCTCGCCCGACGCCGCCGCTCCCGGCGCCACATCGCCCGACGCCGGGGCCACTTCGGCCGCCGCCGCATCGCCCGACGCCGCGGCCGCCTCGCCCGCCGCCTCGCCGCCCACCGACGCGTCTTCCCCGTCCGCCACGTCGTCGCCCGCCGCCGGCTCGGCCGCCGCGACGTCGCCCAGCACCGCGGCCTCTCCGGCCACCGCCGCTTCCGCGTCCGCCACGTCAGCGCCCGCCGCCGCCTCGCCGCCCGCCGCCGCGGCCTCTCCGGCCGCCGCTTCTTCCTCGTCCGCCGCGACCTCGCCCGGCGCCGCCACGCCCGGCGCCGCCTCGTCGGCCGCCGCCGACCTCGATCACCGCGCCACCGGCCTGCCCGCGTCGTCCGATCTCCCCTCCGGAAGTCCGCCCCCCGAAGCGGCGGCGTCGGCCTCGCCCGCCGCTCCGCCGCCCGAGGCTGCCGCTCCGCCGCCGGAGGCCGCCACTCCACCCGCCGCGGTGCCGCCGCCCGAGGCCGCCACTCCGCCCGCGGCCGTCCCGCCGGCCGACGCGGTGGTCGAGCCCGGCACACCGGCCCCGGAGGCGCTGGCGCTGCTCAAGAACAAGAACGTGGTCCTCGACGCCGGGGTCAAGGACGTCGGCCGCATCGATCCGCGCGCGGTCGCCGTCCTCACCAAGCTCAGCCGCGAGCACGAGCTCACCGTCAGCGGCATCGACGGGCGCGGCCTGGACATCAGCGCCATCGACGGTGAGCCCGTGAGCCCCGACAGCCCGCTCGCCCGCGACCTCGCCTCCGAGCTCTCCCAGCTCGACCCGGGCTACCGGCCCAGCGAGATCGGCACGCCGTTCGCGATCTCCGGCCCCGGCTACTTCACCGACGCCGCGCATCAGGACCGTCTGCACATCGGCTTCGACGCGGCGGCCCCGCCCGACTGGAAGCCGCCCGCGGACGTCGCCGCGCAGCCGCCCGCGG
>DATMGH010000164.1:0-17937 GCA_035555675.1 Solirubrobacter sp.
CCGCCGGCGCCGGTGACGAGCACGCGCCGGCCGGTCAGGTAGCCGCCGACCAGCTCGATCTCCATCCGCACCGGCTGGCGGCCCAGCACGTCCTCGATGCGCACGTCGCGCAGCTGGCGCGTGACCGTCCCGCCGTTCTGCAGCAGCTCGAAGACGGTCGGCATCGTGCGCACGGCGACGTTGCGCGCGCGGCACGCGCTGACGACCTTCGCGCGCAGCGTGCCCGGCGCGGACGGGATCGCGATCAGGACCTCGTCCGGCTCGACGTCCTCGAGCACCTCCGGCAGGTCGTCGGTCGTGCCCAGCACCTGGACGCGATCCAGCCGCAGGCCCTGCTTCTTCGGGTCGTCGTCGACGAAGCCGACCGGCCGGTAGCGCAGCCCCGGGTTGCGCAGCAGCTCGCGCAGCAGCAGCTGGCCGCCGTCGCCGGCGCCGACGATCAGCACCGAGCGCGCGTCGCGCGGGACGCGGGACGCGCCCCACGGGCGCTCGTAGACCGCGTGCACCAGAAAGCGCGACCCGGTCAGGAACGCGCCGGTCATCAGGCCGAACAGGACGAGCACGCCGTTCGGGACCGAGCGGGCCACGAACCCGCTGCCGGTCGAGATCAGCTGCGGCTGGACGAACGCCACGTAGCCGATCAGCGCCAGCACCGCGAGCACGACGCCCTCGGCGATCTTCAGGTACTCGCGCTGCGATGAGTACCGCATCCAGTGCCGGTACATGCCGACCGCCGCGAAGCAGACCAGCGAGCCGACGATCGCGAACGCCAGCGTGCGCCAGAACAGCTCCATGTACCACGGCGGGATGCCCCCGTCGAAGCGGAGGTGGTAGGCCAGGTAGTAGGCGAGTGCGACCAGCCCCGCGTCCAGCGCCAACTGCGGAAGGGCGTGACGGTGGATCGGCCAGGCCGCGCTGCGGAGCCGGCGGCGCATCCGGGGGAGTGTATTGGGCGAGGCGGCGGGTTCGACCGTCCGCCTAACCGGCCTTCACGAACAAATCCGTAAAGAGCGCAGGGTCGCGACGTACGCGCGGGGGCGTGCGCGCGGGGTCGCGGCGCTTGAGCACGACGTCGGCGGCGTCGGTCAGCCGGCGCAGGCGGCCGTCGGCGATCAGACGCTCGTCGAGCGCGCCGAGCCGGCCCTCGAACGTCGTCCAGACCGGCGTGCCGAGCGCGACCGCCTCGCGGTTCATCGTCCCGCCCGCGGAGATCACCAGGTCGGCGTAGGCGATCAGCGACTGCGCGTCGACCGCGCGCTCGGGGACGATGAAGTCGCGCTCGAGCTCGGCCCGCTGGTCCGGCGTGCGCGGCAGCACGACGACCTGCTCGCCCTTGAGCTTGTGCAGCACCTGAGTGAAGACGGGCGCGTCGAAGCGGTGGTAGAGCGAGACCGCGGGCGGCGTGCGGACGACCGCGAGCGGGCGCTCGCGGGTCAGGCCCAGCTCGTGCAGGACCGCCGGGTCGGGCTCGAAGTCCGCCAGGTAGTACTCCTCCTTGAGGCCCTCGTACGGGCGCCATTTGGCTGCCGTCGCGCCGTACGGGGTGAGGCGGTCGAGCGGGATCGCGTCCGGGACGACGATCCGCCGGGCCAGCCGGCAGTTGATCGTGTGCTGCACGCGCGCGAACTCGTAGTCGAACGCGGTCGCGCTCGGGATCCGCAGCAGCGCCGCCGCGATCGAGAGGTCGTTGGAGCCGTGGCCGAGCGCCAGGTCGACCTTCCGGCCCTTCGCCCAGCGGGTCAGCGCGGCCGAGCGCTGCGCGAGACCCGCCGCCTTGGCGGCGACCGCGCCGCCGCGGTGGTGGCCGATCGCGGTGTGGTCGATCCGGAAGCGCTCGAGCAGCCCGAGCGTCTGGGCGAAGTCCCGCGCGGTGACGAGCACGTCGGCGCCGCGCGCGCGCAGCTCGTCGATCACGGGGCGCATGACGAGCACGTGCGGCGAGTTCGTGAGGTCGATCCAAACGCGCATCGGCGCGGCCAGCGTACCGGCAGCGCTTGACGCGCCGGCGCGAGGCGAAATACGCTCTGCGCGGGTCGCCCACACATGTTCACGTCCCAGTCCCTGCGCGCCGTAGCGAAGCCGGGCTCGCTGGTCTTTCACGAGCACCGGCTCGACGACGTGGTGCATCAGATCGACGTCGCCGGCGCGCTGAGCGAAAGCGGCGAGCTGCAGCGGCGCGCCGAAGCGGCGCTGGACGGCGGCGTGCGCTGGCTGATCCTCGACCTGTCGGCGGCGTACGACGTCACCGACCCGGTCCTGGACGCGCTGGTCTCGCTGGCCGCGACGCTGCGTGCGCGCCGCGGCGAGCTGATCGTCGCCGGCCCGACCTCGTCGGTCGCTCAGCGGATCGCCGCGGCCGACGTCGCCCACCGCCCGGCGGTCGCCGCCAGCGTCGACCAGGCGGTGATGATCCTCAAGATGCTGCGGCCCAAGACGGACATCCAGCGGGCGCGAAAAAAGATCACGTCTTTGACGCTGCCGCGGATAGAGCCGGGCTAGCCCCGGCTACCCTGGCGACCGGTGCTTTTCGGATCCATCACGGACCCGCTGGTCCAGTTCGCCGTCGACGTGATCGACCGCATGGGCCTCGTCGGGGTCTTCCTGCTGATGGTCGGCGAGAGCGCGTGCCTGCCGATCCCCTCGGAAGCCACGATGCTGTTCGCCGGCTTCAACGTGGCCGAGGGCCACTACTCGCTGCTGACCGCGACCGCCGTCGGCGTGAGCGCGAACGTCGTCGGCTCCTGGATCGCGTACGCCGTCGGCTACTTCGGCCGCGTCGACCTGATCGAGAAGCACGGGCGCAAGGTGCTGATCAAGCCGCACCACCTGGCGAAGGCCGACGAGTGGTTCGAGCGCTACGGCGACGCGACCGTCTTCTTCTCGCGCATGCTCCCGATCATCCGGACGTTCATCTCGCTGCCCGCGGGTGTCGCGAAGATGCCGTTCTGGCGCTTCACGACGCTGACCGCGCTCGGCTGCATCCCCTGGGTGTTCCTGATCACGTTCATCGGCAAGCAGGCCGGGGACCGCTGGGAGGAGTGGAAGGAGCACCTGCACTACATCGACTACGCGGTGATCGTGGCGATCGCGATCGGCGCCGTGTGGCTGTTCGTGCGCTACCGGCGGCGCCGCGCGGCGGCGGCGGCAGCGGCCGCCGCCGATGCGTCCTCGGTCTGAGCTCGCGCAGGTCGCCGCGCTGGGGTTGATCCAGGGGGCGACCGAGCTGCTCCCCGTCTCCTCGTCGGCGCACGTCGCGGCGGTGCCGGCGCTGCTGGGATGGGACGTGGCGGCGTGGCCGGCGGCGCGCCGCAAGGAGCTGGAGGTGGCGCTGCACGCGGGCGCGCTGGCGGCGCTGGCGCCGTCGTTGTGGCGGGTGCGGCCGGACCTGCGGACGCTGGCGCTGTCATTGGCGCCGCCGGTGCTCGCGGGCTACGCACTCGAGCGGCCGATCGAGGAGGGCCTTGGCGGGCCGATGGGCTTGGCGAGCGGGTTGCTGCTCGGTGCGGCCGGGCTGGCGGCGGCGGACCGCGCTGCCGCGCGGCCGCGCAGGGGGACGCCGCCGCGGGTGGCGCTGGCGCTCGGGGTCGCGCAGGCCGCGGCGCTCTGGCCCGGGGTCTCGCGGACCGGCGCCACGCTGGCGGCCGCGCGCGCGCTCGGGCACGACCGGGCCGACGCCTCGCGGCTCTCGTTCGGCGTCGCCGGCCCGGTGCTCGCCGGCGCCACCGGGCTGAAGGCCTACCGCGCGCGCCACGCCGCCGACCGCCGCGCGCTCGCAGCCGGCGCGCTGACCGCGTTCGCCGCCACCGCCGCCGCGCGCAGGCTGATCGGGCTCGAGCGGCGCGGGCCGTGGTGGCCGTACGCGGCCGAGCGGGCCGCGCTCGCCACCGCCATCCTCGCCGTGCGCTACCGTCGAGCGCGGTGAGCAGCAACGCCTACGCACGGTCCGGCGTGGACCAGCACGCCGCCGACCGCGCGGTCGCGGCGCTCGTCGGCGTCCTCAAGACGATCGACACCGGCCAGCCGAGCCGCTCGGTGCTCGCGTCCGGCCACTACGCCGCGGTGCTCGAGATCGCGCCCAACCTCGGCATCGCCGTCGGGACCGACGGCGTCGGCTCCAAGCTGATCCTGGCCGAGCAGACCGGCCGCTACGACACCGTCGGCATCGACTGCGTGGCGATGAACGTCAACGACGTCGTGTGCGTCGGCGCCCAGCCGATCGCCCTGCTCGACTACCTCGCGGTCGAGCGCGCCGACCCCGACACGATGGCGCAGATCGGCCGGGGGCTCAAAGCGGGCGCGGAGCAGGCCGGGGTCGAGATCCCCGGCGGCGAGGTCGCGATCCTGCCCGAGCTGATCCGCGGCCACCCGTCCCCCAACGGCTTCGACCTGACCGCCACCTGCTTCGGCACCGTCGCGCTCGACCAGATGGTCACCGGCGACGCGATCGCTCCCGGCGACGCGATCGTCGGCCTCCCGAGCAGCGGCCTGCACTCGAACTCGTACTCGCTCGCCCGCGCCGCCACCAAGGATCTCCCGCTGGACGGCCCGTTCGAGGACGGCACGCTCGCCGACGCCCTGCTCGCCCCCACCGTGATCTACGTGCGCGCGGCGCTCGAGCTGCTCCGCAGCGACATCCCGGTCCACGGCCTGGCCCACATCACCGGCGGCGGCCTCCTGAACCTGCTGCGCCTCAACGAGCGCGTCGGCTTCGCGATCGAGGACCCGCTCCCGGTGCCGCCGATCATCGAGCTGGTCAAGCGGCGCGGCGAGGTCTCCGACGCCGAGGCCTGGGAGACGTTCAACATGGGCTGCGGCTTCGTCGCCGTCGTGCCCGCCGAGCACGCCGACGCGGCGGCCGCGCTGCTGAGCGCCCGCCACGCCGGCACCCGTCGCATCGGCACGGTCACCGCCGCCGCCGGCCGCGTCAGCGCGCCCGGCGTCACCGGGACCAGCGCCGGCCTAACGCCGCTCGAGTAGGAACCAGGTCGTGTTGTCCTGCGGGAACGCGGGATCGCGGTCGTAGACGAAGCCGTAGTCGACCAGCCGCAGATCGTCGTAGCGGTCGAGCAGCTCGCCCGCGAAGTCGCGCTTGAAGAGCCGGTCGCGATGGCCGCGGTACGGGATCTCGACCGGCGTCGGGTTGAAGTACTCCGAGAGGCAGATGTAGCGCGCCGACGCCGCGTGCATCAGCTCGTAGACCGTCCCGAGGCTGTCCGGGTCGATGTGGATCAGCACGCCGCAGATCAGCACCAGGTCGAACGGGCGCGGCGGCTGGAACTCGAGGATCGAGCCCTCGACCACGTTCGCGCCCGTCTTGCGCGCCTCCTCGACCGCCACCGGGTTGATCTCGACGGCGTGCAGGTCGACCCCCGGCAACAGCCGCTGCAGTGCCCGCAGGTTCAGGCCGGCGTTGCAGCCGAGCTCGAGTGCGCTGCCGATCGCCGCCGTCCGGCCGAGGATGCGCGACCACATCGCGGTGTAGCTCGCGAGCGTCGACTCGTCGGCGTTCCGGCGCGTGTACTCGGCGCCGAACGAACCCGCCCAGAACGCCTCTTGCTCGGTCGAATGGGGCATGCGGGGCCGAAGTGTACGATCAATCGCGTGGGTGGCACCGGGCGCGCCGTGGCGTTGATGCAGCCAACTTTTCTTCCCTGGTCCGGCTACGTCGCCCTCGCCGACGCCGCCGACGTCTTCGTCTTCCTCGACGACTTCCAGTTCCAGCGGCGCTCGTGGCACCACCGCAACCGGATGTTCAGCTCGCCGGACGATCCGACGTGGGTCACGGTCCCGGTCACCCACGGCCGGACGGACGGACGCCCCGCGATCGCCGAGGTCGCCCCGATCCTCGACACCGGGTTCCGCAAGACCTTCCGCGGGGTGCTTCAGCACGGGTACGGCCGGTCCGATCACCTGGACATGCTGCAGCCGGCGCTCGACGACTGGATCGACCGCGAGTGGACCACGCTCGCTGACTTCAACATCGCGTTCATCGAGCTCGTCCTGGCGCAGCTCGGCATCGAGACCGAGACGCGGCGCAGCTCGGAGATCGGCTCCAGCGGCAAGCGCTCGGCCCGGATCGCGGACCTGCTGGGCCGCGTCGGCGCGACCCGCTACCTCTCGGCGGCCGGCTCGCGCGACTACATGCTCGAGGACGGCGTCTTCCCCTTGGCCGGCGTGGACACCGCGTTCCAGGACTACGCGCCGGCCGCGTACCCGCAGGCCGGGGCGAGCGAGTTCGTGCCCTACCTCTCCGTGCTCGACGTCCTCCTGCAGGTCGGCCCGGAGCGCGCGCTCGGGGTGATCCGCGCCGGCAGCCGGCCGTTCCAGCCCTGGATGGACCGGACGTGACGGGCGCGCTGCGGATCGGCGAGCGCACGGTCGGTCCGGGCCGCCCGGCCTGGATCGTCGCCGAGCTCTCGGGCAACCACGGCGGCGAGCTTGCGCGGGCCGAGCAGCTCGTCCGCGAGGCCGCCGCGGCCGGCGCCGACGCGGTCAAGATCCAGACCTACCGCGCCGACTCGCTGACGATCGACTCCGACGCGCCGCCGTTCCGGATCCGGATGGCGGGGGCGTGGGACGGCCGCCTGCTGTACGATCTGTACCGCGAGGCCGCGCTGCCGTGGGAGTGGACGGCACCGCTGAAGGCGCTCGCCGATGAGCTGGGCATCACGTTCTTCTCCTCGCCGTTCGACGCGCAGGCGGTCGAGCTGCTGGAGGGCCTGCGCGTCCCCGTCTACAAGATCGCGTCGTTCGAGCTGGTCGACACGCCGCTGATCGAGCGCGTCGCCGCGACCGGCAAGCCGATCGTGCTCTCGACCGGCATGGCGTCCCGCGAGGACATCGCGGACGCGCTCGCCGCCGCCCGCGGCGTGGATCCGGACGCCGAGCTGGCGCTGCTGAAGTGCACGAGCGCGTACCCGGCACCGCCGGAGCGCCTCAACCTGCGCACGATCGCCGACATGGCGGCCACCTTCGACGTGCCGATCGGGCTCTCCGATCACACGGTCGGCCTCGTGGCGCCCGTCGCCGCCGTGACGCTCGGCGCCTGCATCGTGGAGAAGCACCTGTGCCTGAAGCGCGCGGACGGCGGGCCGGACGCGCACTTCTCGCTCGAGCCGGACGAGTTCGCGCGCATGGTCCAGAACGTCCGCGAAGCGGAGGCCTCGCTGGGCACCGTGCGCTACGGCGAGGACGAGGCGGAGAGCCGCGCCTACCGGCGGTCGCTGTTCGTGGTCGAGCCCGTGGGCGCCGGCGAGGCGTTCACCGCGGCCAACGTGCGCTCGATCCGTCCCGCGGACGGCCTGCCGCCCAAGGAGCTGCACAGGGTGCTCGGCCGCCGGGCCGCGCGCGACGTGCCCCGCGGCACCCCGCTCGCCTGGGATCTCGTCCAGCGGTGACGGGCCGCGTGCTGGTCCGCTGCGACGGGACCGAGGACACCGGGCTGGGCCATGTGAGT
The DNA here is from genome assembly GCA_035555675.1 of Solirubrobacter sp. GTDB lineage: Bacteria > Actinomycetota > Thermoleophilia > Solirubrobacterales > Solirubrobacteraceae > Solirubrobacter. Next base: position 7,457 of record DATMGH010000164.1, read on the forward strand.
CGCTGCCTCGCGCTGGCCGAGGCGTTGGAGGAGCGCGGGGCGGCCACGCTGTTCTGCGGCGCGTTCGGCGAGCGCGCGGCGGGACTGCTGACCGCCGCGGGCAGGCCGTCGCAGCCCGCCGCGCCCGACCTCGCCGAGCTGGCGCGGGAGCGCGGCTGCAGCGCGATCGTCCTCGACAGCTACGCCCTCGACGCGCAGACGCTGGAGGCGCTGGCGCCCGCGCGCACCGGCCTCGGGCTGCTCGTGATCGACGACTTCGCGGCGTTCGCCGAGTACCCGGCGGGCGCGATCGTCCTCAACTTCACGGTGGTCGCGCGCGACCTCGTCTACCGGGGCCGTGACCTCGTCCGCCTGCTCGGCCCGGAGCACCTGCTCGTCCGCCGTGCGCTGCGCGAGCTTCGGGCGCGCGAACGAACCGTCCGGCGGCCGCCGCGCCACGTGCTCATGGCCCTCGGCGGCGGGGACCCGTTCGGGCTGGCCGTGGGCCTGGCGGGTACGCTCACGCGGGCGTTCCCGGAGCTGACCGTCCACCTGCCCGCGAGCGCGTACGGCGAGCTGCCCGAGCGCGTCACCGCACTCGACGACGCGCAGCTCGCACCGGGCTTCGCCTGGGCCGACATCGCCGTCACCGGCGGCGGGCTGACGAAGTACGAAGCCGCCTACCTGGGCGTCCCGCCGCTGGCGATCTCCCAGTCCGACGGCGAGGCCGCGGACACCGAGCGCTTCGTCGCCGCCGGGCTCGGCGCCGACGCGGGGCATGCCGCGAGCACCGGGCCGGAGGACCGCGAGCGTGCGCTCCTGCGTTACGTGCGCGACGCGGCGCTGCACGACCGGCTGCGCGCCGCGGCCGCCCGCGTCTTCCCGACCGACCCGACCGCGCGCGTCGCCGAGATCGTCCTCGAAACTGCTTTGATGCGCCCGTGACGGAACGAGAGCAGCTGCGCCAAGCGCGCGCCGCGTACGCGCGTGGAGAGAACGTGATGGAGCTGTTCCGCACCGCCGCAGGGACGGACCGCAACAGCGTCGACGCGGTTCTCGTCTCCTACGACCTGCAGAGCGGCAGCTACCGAGCCGCGCTGGATGACGCCGACGTGCGGGCGCGGGCGGCGCGTTACGTCGGCGACATCGTCCGCGAGCTCGACGCACTCGACTTCACCTCGATGCTCGACGCCGGCACCGGCGAGGCCACGACGCTGATGCCCGTACTGGCCGGGCTCGCGAGCCCGCCGGAGCGCGTCGCGGCCTTCGACCTGGCCTGGTCGCGCGTCGCCCACGCCCGCGCGCACGCCCGGACGTTCCCGGTGCCCGCGCCGGAGCTCTTCACCGCGAACCTGTTCGAGATCCCCGCCGCCGACGGCGCGTTCGACCTGGTGTTCACCTCGCACGCGCTGGAGCCGAACCACGGCCGCGAGCGCGAGGGCCTGGCGGAGCTCGCCCGCGTGTCCCGCAAATGGGTGGCGCTGTTCGAGCCGGGCTACGAGCTCGGCGACGACGCGGCGCGACGCCACATGGAGACGCACGGGTACGTCCGCTGCCTGCGTGACGTGGCCGAGGAGCTGGGACTGACGGTGGTCCGGCACGCACGGCTGCCGCACAGCCTCTCGCCGCTGAACCCGACCGCCGTGCTGGTGCTGCGGACGTCCGCGCCCGACCCGGCGCCCGCGGACTGGCGCGTCTGCCCCCGCTGCCACGGCCCGCTGACCACCGTCAACGGCCACCTCTTCTGCACCGGCGAAGGGCTGGTCTTCCCGGTCCTCGACGGCATCCCGTGCCTGAGCGAGCGCACCGCCGTGGTCGCCAGCGCGTTCGACGACGTTCGGCTGGGAGCGGCAGTTGACCGGTGACCCGCTCACGGACGACCTGCGCCGGCTCGAGCGCCACTACGGCGAGCTGGTCGAGGAGCACGGCGCCGCGCCGGAGGCGGCGCAGTGGTCGGACGCCGAGACCCAGCGGCTGCGGCTGCGCGTGCTCGCCGAGGTCGGCGATCTGCGCTCGGCCAAGGTGCTCGACTTCGGCTGCGGCGCAGGCGCGCTGCTCGCGTTCCTCGAAGAGGAGCTGGACTTCGGCGGGGAGTACGTCGGCTACGACCTGGCGCAGCCGGCCGTCGAACTGGCGGCGCGGCTGCACCCGAACGGGCGCTTCGAGCGCCGCGACGTGCTGGCCGACGGGGTGCCCGAGGACTTCGACTACATCCTCGTGTCCGGCGTCTTCAACAACCGCACGTCGGACGGCTGGGGCTTCATGACCCGGATCCTCGGCGCGCTGTGGCCGCACGCGCGCCAAGGGCTCGCGTTCAACGCCATGTCGACGTACGTCGACTACCGCGCCGACCACCTCTGGTACGCGGACCCGCTGGAGGTCTTCACGTGGTGCCGGCGCGAGCTGACCCCCGCGCTCGCGCTGCGCCACGACTACCAGGTCAAGCCGGGCGTGATCCCGTTCGAGTTCGCGCTGTTCGCGTACCAGCGCGGCCTGACGCCGCGCTGACGCGCGTTCAAGTTCGCTTCCGCGGCCGCCGATAGCGGTCACGATGAGCCTGCGCCGCCTCAAGATCGCCCTGAGCGACCACAACGGCAAGTCGCGCCCGTTCTTCGGGGCGCTGCACGCCGCCGGCCACGCGTTCGTGCGCGAAGGTCCCGCGGACCTGCTGCTGATCGACCTCGACCCGCCCTACTTCCTGCACAAGGAGCTGATCGACCGCTACACGGACATGGGCGCGAAGGTCCTCCTGTACCCCCATGGCGGCGGCGGCCCGATCCTCAGCTACGACGGCCTCTGGGAGCCGGACCCGCGCGTGTTCGCGAACCTGGTGCACGGCGTCGGCCACGCCGAGTACCTGCGCCGGATCGGCTACCCGTCCCCGACGCACGTGATCGGCTGGTCGTACTGCCCGCTGCGCCCGTTTCGCGCGACCGCGGACGTCAAGCGCGTCCTCTTCGCACCGACGCACGCCAACGGCGCCGGAACGATGACCGAGCACCAGCGCAAGCTCAACACCGACGTCTACCGGCGGCTGCTCGCGACGCCGTTCGAGATCACCGTGCGGCACATCGGCGGGCTCAAGGCGAACGGCCTCTGGAAAGCGCCCGGCGTCGAGTTCGTCGAGGGCACGCTGGTTCCCGCGATCGAGGACATCGACCGGGCCGACGCGGTCGTCGCCGCGGACGGCACGTTCCCGACGCTGGCCGTCGCGCGCGGCGTGCCGACGGTCGTCTATGACCAGGGCGTCGTCGCGCTCGGCACGCCCGGCACGGAGCCGATCGTGCCCAAGCGCAAGCACCTCTATTGGGACTACTCGCGCTTCCCGCTCGACGCGGCCGACGGCGATCTCGAGACGCTGATCCGGACGGCCGCGACCAGCGAGGAGCCGATCGCGGACTGGAAGCGGCGGTTCGTGGGCGACGCGTTCGACCCGCGCACGTTCGCCGCACTGATCGAGCGGATCGTGAACGCCGACCCGGAGCCGGCGCGGGTCGATCCCACGCGCGGCTTCACCACGCTCGCCTTCGCGGACGAGCTGCTCCAGCGCCCCGCGCTGCTGCAGACGTACGCGCAGGCGTTCGGGCCCGATGACGACGCCAGCCTGATCGTGTGGGCCCCCGGCGTGCCGGCCGACGGGCTGCTGCGGATGACCGAGCGCGCGATCGAGCTCGCCGGCGTGGACGCCGACCGGCTGCCGGACATCCTCCTGACGCCGCTCCCCGGCTCTCCGGAGGCGGACCGCGCGCTGAGCGAGCGCGCGGACGCGGTCCTGACCGAATGGCCGGCGACCGGCCTCATCGGCAAGCGGCCGCGGTTCGACGCGGTCCGCGCCGCGCTCGTCGCCTAGTACGGCTTCTGCTGGGTCGCCGCGTTGAGCGCGGCGACCTCGGGGTGCGCGCGCAGCCACGCGACGAGCTCGGCCGCGCCGGCGGCGGGACCGAGCTCGTCGTCCAGGCGGCGGACGAGCGCCAGGTCCTCCGGCGTGTCCACCGTCAAGCGCAGGTCGCCCGCCGCGAACGGAGGCGGGACCGAGCGCAGCACGAACCGCTCGGGGTGCTCGGCGTGGACGTGCCAGGTGACGTGCTCGCGCGCCGGCGCGGACGTGGCCATGCGGTCGACGCGGTCGAGCACGTCGCGCCACAGCGCTTCGGCGTCCAGGCCGCGCGGCAGCCCCGGCTCGAGCGCGTTGGACGCGTAGTCCGCACCGGCGTCGAGCGCGTCGACCACCGCGTCGGTCAGCACCGGGTCGAGCAGCGGGCAGTCGGAGGTGATGCGGACCACGACGTCGGCGCGAAAGCGCGCGGCGGCCTCCGCGTAGCGGCGCAGGACATCGTGCTCGCTGCCGCGGTGTACGCCGATCCCGAGCCGCGCCCCGAGCGCGACGAGCGGATCGTCGGCGGCGTTGACGGTCGTGGCGAGCACGATCTCGTCGAGACGGCGGCAGCGGGCCAGGCGCTCGAGCTGGCGCTCGAGCAGCGGCTTGCCCCCCAGGTCGGCGAGCACCTTGCCGGGCAGCCGCGTCGACGTCATGCGGCACTGGACGATCGCGACGCGGTGCATGCGCCGAGGCTAACCCAGGCGGACGTAGCCGATGGCGGGGCGCTCACCGGGCCCGTAGGTGCGCCGCGCGACCTGATCGGAGGAGTTGCCCTCGATCGTGTTGATCGTGCCGTCTGCGCCGACGGACTCGACGACGCCGATGTGCTCGTCCCAGACGATCAGGTCGCCGGGCTGCGGCGTCACGCCGGGCTCGTTCGGGATCGCCTTGCCGGAACGCTGCGCCCACGCGTAGACGTCGTCGACGCGGCCGAACCCCTGCCCGTTGTCGCCGAGCGGGACACCCGCCTCGCGGGCCGCCCAGGAAGTGAAGTACGCGCACCAGGGACCGACGCCCGAGCCGGCCGTGGCCTGCCGGTACTGGGCGATCCGTGGTGAGTCGTTGGAGCCCGGCGGCTGCTCGGCGACGCCGACCTCGCCGCGGACCAGGTTCACGATCGCCTGCCCGGCCGAGCCGGCGGGCGCTGGGGTGCCGGTCAGCGTCGCGGCGCCCGCGTTGCGCAGCTGGCTCGCGAAGCTCGTGGCGGTGCTCGCGACGGGCGCAGGCGGCGGGGCCGGCGGGGCGAGCACGCTCTGCAGTTGCGCGACGCGCGCGAGGGCAACTTCCAGACTCATGCACCCTTTGCATCGGCCGTCCGTCCAGCGACCTTGAGTGCCCTACACTCGCGCGTCGTGATCGATCTGAGCGGGAAGACGCTGCTGGTCACGGGCGGGACGGGGTCGTTCGGCACGGCCTTCGTCCGGCGCGTACTGGAGCACCACGACGTGCACTCGATTCGGGTGTTCAGCCGCGACGAGCTCAAGCAGTCCGAGCTCCAGAACCAGCTCCGCGACCCGCGCATGCGCTGGCTGCTCGGGGACGTCCGTGACGCCGAACGGCTCAAGGTCGCCACCCGCGGTGTCGACCTGATCGTGCACGCCGCGGCGCTCAAGCAGGTGCCGGCCTGCGAGTACAACCCGTTCGAGGCCGTGCGCACGAACGTGCTCGGCGCGCAGAACGTGATCTCGGCCGCGATCGAGAACGAGGTGCCGCTAACGGTCGCGCTCAGCACCGACAAGGCGGTCAACCCCGCGAACCTGTACGGCGCGACGAAGCTGTGCGCCGAGAAGATCGTGGCGCAGGCGGGCGTCTACGCCCCGGGCGGCACCACCCGCTTCGCCTCCGTCCGCTACGGCAACGTGGTCGGCAGCCGTGGCAGCGTCGTCCCGATCTTCCTCGCGCAGGCCGAGTCCGGTCGCCTGACGATCACCGACGAGCGGATGACGCGCTTCTGGATCACCCTGCAGGCCGCCGTCGACTTCGTGCTCAGCTCACTCGAGCACGCCCAGGGCGGTGAGGTGTTCGTCCCGAAGATCCCGAGCATGCGGATCGTCGACCTGGCCAAGGCGCTGGCGCCCGAAGCGGAGATCGAGATCGTCGGCATCCGGCCCGGCGAGAAGCTCCACGAGGTGCTGCTGACCGAGGACGAGGCGCGCCAGTCCTACGATCTCGGCGACCGCTACGTGATCATGCCGTCGCGCGCCAACGGCGACCTCGCCACGACGCCGCACGGCACGCCGCTGGCCGACGGGTTCCGCTACGCCTCCGACAGCAACGACCGCTGGCTGACGGTCGAGGAGCTGCTCGAGATCACCAAGACGGTCCACCCTGCGCGCCGCTCGTCGGACCTCGCGGCGGCCCCGCTCGTGGAGGACTAGAGCAGCTCGCGGACGGCGGCGACGACGCTGTCCTGCTCGGCCTCGGTCAGCGCGGGGAAGCAGGGCAGCGACAGGCAGCGCGCGTAGTACGCCTCGGCCTCCGGGCAGAGCCCGGGCGCGTACCCGTACCGCTCCCGGTAGTAGGGGTGCAGATAGACCGGGAGGTAGTGAACCTGCGCGAGGATCCCGCGCTCGCGCAGGGCGTCGTAGAGCGCGCGCCGGTGCGGCACCTCGACCGCGAACAGGTGGTACGCGTGGCGCTCGCCGGGCGGTGCCGCCGGCGGCAGCCGCAGCCCGTCGAGATCGCTCAATGCCTCGCGGTAGCGCGCGGCGACCGCGTTGCGGGCGGCCACGAACCGCTCCAGCTTGGCCAGTTGCGTGATCCCGAGCGCGCACTGCAGGTCGGTGAGCCGATAGTTGAACCCGAGGTCCTGCTGCTCCATGTACCAGCCGCCCTCGCCCGGGCGTTCGAGCCGGGTCGGGTCCTTGGTCATGCCGTGCGAGCGGAACGCCACCAGGCGGTCGCGCAGCGCCGGGTCGCGCAGCGTGATCGCGCCGCCCTCCCCGGTCGTGAGCGCCTTGACCGGATGAAACGAGAACACCGACATGTCGGCGTGCGTGACGTCCCCGACCGGCCCGCCCGCGTGGCGCGCGCCGAGCGCGTGCGCGGCGTCCTCGATCAGCGTCACGTCGGGCCCGATCGCGGCGCGGATCTCCGCGAGCGGCGCCGGCAGGCCCGCGAAGCTCACCGGGATCACCGCGCGCGTGCGCGGGGTCGACGCGGCGACGACGGTCGCGGCGCTGACGTTCCAGGTCGCGGGGTCGATGTCCGCAAAGCGCGGCGTGGCGCCGACGTACGCCGCGCAGTTGGCGCTGGCGGCGAACGTCAGCGCGCTCGTCACCAGCTCGTCGCCGGGGCCGAGGCCGGCGGCGTGGCAGGCGGCGTGCAGCGCGGCCGTGCCGGAGGAGAACGCGACCGCGTACGGCGCGCCGCAGGCGGCGGCGAGCGCGTCCTCGAAGGCCGCGACGCGCGGGCCCTGCGTGAGCCAGTCGCCGCGCAGGGTCGCGACCACGGCCGCCACGTCGTCGTCGTCGATCGTCTGCCGCCCGTACGGAATCACGGGCGCGCATTAACGCAGACGGGCGGCCTCGATGAGGCCGCCCGTCGCGATCCGTCCCTCGGTGGGGTATGTGCGGGCCGCCCTCCAGCGACCCTATATGCACCTCGAACGAACGAGTGGAGGGGGCGGGGATGCCCTATATGGCTCCTGCTGCGCCGTCCGTGGCTAACCGGGGTAATCGGCAGCCCGGGTCGCTCCTGTAGTGAACTTTCAGACGCGCGCGGGCGCGACCTCGCACAGCACGTCGCGCCAGCGCTGCGCCGCGACCTCGATGCGGCGGTGCTCGGCCACGTACTCGTACGCCTGGCGGCCGATCCGGTCGCGCCGCTCGCGATCATCGACGAGCTCGAGCAACGCGGCCTCGGCCTCGGCCGGCGTGCGCGCGTGCACGCCCGTCACGCCGTCCTCGATCTCGGGGTAGACGTCCGGGTGCGCGACCAGCGGCAAGCTGAGGGCGCTCGCCTCCAGCCAGCGCAGGTCGCTCTTGCCGCGGAACAGGTTGTTCTCGGCCGACGGCGCGATCGCGATGTCGAAGACGGTCATCGACGCCGGGTAGGTCTCGATCTTGGTCGCCGGCAGGCCGATGGCGCGCTCGGTGCCGAACTCCTCGTGGTAGACGGCCGCGGCACCGTGGCCGACGGACACGAAGCGCACCTGATCGCGGGCGCGTAGGACGGCGCGGAGCGCCGGCTCCCAGCGCGCCAGCGACGCCTTGTGGCCGACGCCGCCGGCCCAGCCGATCGTGACGCCTTCGCGCGCCGGCCTCGGCCACGCGTAGCGCTTGAGGTCGATGCCGTTGTAACACGCCCAGGTGCGTTCGTTGAACGCCCGGTAGCGGCGGGCAAGGTAGTCGGTGGAGCAGACGATGCCGTCGGTCACCCGCATCGGCATCTCCATCTCGCGCACGAACTCGGCGTCGTAGACGCCCGAGAGCTCGTGCGTCTTGATCTTGCGCGCGGATTGGATGTAGTCGTCGATCTCGTAGAGGACCGTGACGCCCGCGGCGCGGAGCTCGTGAATGAGCTTCGTCCAGCGCACGCCGCGCGGCTGCTGGATCACCACCACCTCGTAGTCGAAGAGCTCGTCGAGCCGCGGCGGGCGGGCGCCGAGGCCCGTCGCCAGCCAGATGTCGTCGGCTTCGGCGTTCGAGGCCCAGGCCACGTAGTCGGCGCCGAGCGCCACCGCGGGCAGGAACGCGCGGTAGTAGGAGACGATGCTGACGCCCCAACCGATGAAGAGCGTCTTCGGGATGGCCGGCATCAGATGACCTCCGGGGCCCAGCGTTGGAAGGACACGCCCTCGTGCTTGAAGCGCAGGCGCCGCGCGTCGGGCAGCTCGTAGTCGGGCTCGCCCTCGCCCAGCACGAGCGCGCGCGCGCGAACCGAGGGCTCGAAGACGACCTGGCCGCCATCGGCGGCGACGCGCAGGCAGTAGTCCAGCGCGGCGTACGGGCCGTCGAGCAGCTCGTCGTAGACGCCGGTGCGATCGATCCATTCGCGACGGACCAGCTGCACCTCCGAGGAGACCGGGCACAGCAGTGCGGCGTGCTCGTCCAGCAGCGCCTCGGGGACGCGCGCGAGCCGGGTGCTCCACTGGCGGCGGAAGAGCGAGAAGAAGTAGCCCGCCTGGCGGATCAGCCCGGTCGGCTCGATCACGGCGCCGCCGGCGATCGCGGCGGGGGTGTCGTCGGTGCCGGTGCGGGCACGCAGGCGGTCCAACCAGCCGGCCTGCTCGAACACGAGGCCAGAGTGGACGAGGCAGACGTCCATGCCGTGGCCGGAGCCGGCGGTCAGGCCGACGTTGAACGCGGCGGACGTGCCCTCGCCGTCCTCCTGGAGGACGTAGGCGCAGTCGAGCTCGGCGGCGGCCGCCTCGAGCATCTGGGCGAACTGCGGTTGGGAGCGATCGTCGACCACGAGGACCATGGCCTCGGGCGCGGTCGCTCGCAGCGAGACGAGCGTCTGGAGGTACGGCTCGATGTCGTCGGCGGACGCGGCGCGCGCCGGGAGCACGATCAGGACGGGTTCCACGTTCCGTTCATCGGCCGCCGGCGAGAACGACTTGAGGGGTGGGGCGCTCGGCCCCACCCCTCGAGATCGTCGCTAACGCAGCAGGCTGAGGACGCTCTGCGGCGCCTGGTTGGCCTGCGCGAGCATGCTCACGCCGGCCTGCTGGAGGATGTTCAACTTCGTGAAGTTGGTCATCTCCGCCGCCATGTCCACGTCACGGATCCGCGACTCGGAGGCGGTCAGGTTCTCCTGGTAGGTCGCCAGGTTGTTCAGACGGTGCTCGAGGCGGTTCTGCACCGCACCGAAGTTCGCCCGCGCCGTGGAGACGTTCTTGATCGCGGAGTCGATCGTCGACAGCGCGGCCAGCGAGCCGCCCGTGTCCAGCGCCGCCGAGGCGCCGGCCGCGTCGGTGATGCTGGTCAGGCCGCTGAGGCCGCCCGCCGCGATCGTGCCGCTGAAGTTGGCGGCCGTCGTGGTGATCGTCTCGCTGTCGTTGGCACCGACCTGGAACACGAACGTGCTGGCCCCGAAGACGGCGGTGCCGTTGAACTTCGTGTCGGTCACGATGCTCGACACCTCCTGCGCGATCTGCGCGACCTCGGAGGAGATGGCGGTCTTGTCGTCGTCGGACAGGGTCCCGTTGTTGTACTGGACCTTGAGGTCACGAACGCGCTGCAGCATCGAGTGGACCTCGGTCAGCGCGCCTTCCGCGGTCTGGACGAGCGAGATGCCGTCCTGCGCGTTGCGCTGCGCCTGCGCGAGGCCGCCGATCTGCCCGCGCATCTTCTCCGAGATGGCGAGGCCGGCGGCGTCGTCCGCGGCGCGGTTGATGCGGAAGCCGCTGGACAGCTTCTCCATCGACTTCGACGCGGCCGAGCTGGTCGAGTTGAGCTGCCGGTGCGTGTTGAACGCCTCGACGTTGTTCTGGATGCGAAGGCCCATGATCGAACACTCCTTGTCTGATCTGTGAGGAAGGGCGTGAGGAGACTCCGTGTCGCCTCAGCTGGGGTTGTTAGCGGAGCAGGCTCAGGACGCTCTGCGGCGCCTGGTTGGCCTGCGCGAGCATGCTCACGCCGGCCTGCTGGAGGATGTTCAACTTCGTGAAGTTGGTCAT
>DATMGH010000165.1:0-23643 GCA_035555675.1 Solirubrobacter sp.
CCGCCTCCACGCCTCCCTCGGCGACATCCCACCAGCAGAGCTCGAGGCACTACACGCACCACGCTTCCTCAGCGAAGCACACTCACCAATAGAATATTCTTGAACAACGATCACGGTGTCCGCGAAACCCAGCCCGCCTCATGCGGCGCACCGACATCAACGCGGTCGATGGCGTCCAGCGCGACCCCGAACGCGTCCGTCTGGTGATGCGAAGCCTCGCGCGCAACAGCGCTACGCAAGTCAAGCTGACCGGCATCGCCAGGGACGCATCCGGTCCGGACGCCCGCATCAAGGACGACACCGTCGCCAGCTATCTGCAGGCGCTCGCGCGACTGATGATCATCGAAGACCAGCCGGCCTGGACCCCGCACCTACGGTCCTCCCACCGGCTGCGTACAGCGCCGACCCGCCACTTTGTCGACCCATCACTCGCAGCGGCCGCGCTGCGCGCCACCCCGGAGACGCTGCTCGCCGACCTGAACACGTTCGGCCTGCTGTTCGAGTCGATGGTCGTTCGCGATCTGCGGGTGTACGGCCAAGCCTGCGACGCCGAGATCACCCACTACCGCGACAGCAGCGGGCTGGAGGTCGACGCGATCGTCACGACCGACACCGGGCCATGGGTCGCGCTGGAGATCAAGCTGGGCGGCGCGCCGGAGATCGTCGACGAAGCCGCCCGCAACCTCTTGACCTTCGCTGGGCGCGTGGACACCTCCAAGCGGGGCGAGCCCGCCGCGCTCGGGGTCATCGTCGGCACCGGATATGGCTACGTCCGGTCCGATGACGTCCACGTCATCCCCATCGGAGCGCTCGCGCCGTAGGGCGAGAGCCTCGGTCCCGCGGGACTGAAAATCGCGTGTCGGGCGTCCCGCGGCTGCTCCTGATTGAGTGCTCGCGGGCTCTCCTCACGTCGTCGGGTGTGGCGCTGGGTTCGCGTCGATCGCGGCCTGCCGCCGGGGCTGCCGTCACCATCGGCGCTGATGCGTGCCCCCGACCCTGACTTCTGGCACATCCGCCCGCTCGGCGGGGACATGCGGCGCGGGTTCGAGGAGTTCGTGGCGCAACTCGCGCGGCGTGACGAAGCGGTTCCGGACGGGAGTGTGTTCGATCGGCTGGAGGGCGCAGGAGGCATGGGGGGCGTCGAGTGCCTGTGGACGCTCCCGAGCGGCGCAGAGTGGGGCTGGCAGTGCAAGATGCACCGGTCGCTCGACAAGGCGCAGCTGAGTGAGCCAGGCCGGGATTGACGGAGTCCACTTGACAAGAGGCGACCGTGGACACTTCCGCGCCGAATGCGAACCAAGGCGAGTACCGACGCCCCGGATACGGCAGCGGAGCTCTTTCTGTCGTGCGCCTCGTTCGCTGCTACCGCTACCGCCTCGACGCGATCGAGAACTTGAAGCATGCTGGCGGCCGCTGCGACGTCATGACGTGGACCCACCGGTGCCGCCGGTCGCACCGCCGGTCGGGGGCAGGCATCTCCCAACTGATAGGACCGGCGCAATCCAGACGAAGGTCCAGCCTCCCGGCAGCAGCGCGAACCAAGCCGCTGTATATACGCGCAGATGAAAAAAGTCGCGCTCCTCATCCTGGTGCTCGTGGCCGTACTGGCACCCGAGGCGCACGCGGCAGCGTCCAAGGGCACGCTGGTGGTAGACATCGCCGGCATTCCGAAAGGGCACGTGCGGTCGGTGCTGATCTCGGACGGCCGCTATCCCAAGCCGACGCGATTCACGAAGAAGGGCGGCGGATCGCAGTTCGTCTTCAAGAACGCACCGGCGCGGGTGTACGAGGTGTTCGCCGACCTCTCGTTCCGGTTCGCCAAGGCGGAGGCGCCGTATCGACGGGGCGACGTGGCGCTGCGCGTGAACGACAGGAACGCGCCGCGCGTCACCAGCGGCCAGACGACCAGGTACACGGTGCGCTACCGCCGCGTCCCCACGCCAAAGCCGATCAAGGGCGCAACGCAGGTGTCGGTCTCGAACACCTATGACGAGCAGTTCGCGTGCGCCGTGATCAAGACCGCGGTGAAGTGCTGGAGCAAGTACCGGCGGCCGAAAACGGTCATCACCAGCGGGGCGAAGAGCGTCGCGGCGGGCGGTCAGCACAGCTGTGCGCTGATGCTCGACACGAGCGTGCGGTGCTGGGGCACGAACGACCAGGGTCAGCTCGGGAACGGGCGCAAGGGCGGGAGCGCGAAGAAGCCGGTCATGGCGATCGCGTCGGGGGCGGCGCAGGTCTCGGCCGGCGGGGCGACCTCGTGCGCGTTGATGCTCGCGAGCGCCGTCCTGTGCTGGGGCGACCTGCCACTGAGCGAGGACGACTGGGGCCACGCGGTCCCTAAGCCGCAAGTGATGATCAACGACGGCGCGAAGCAGGTCATCGCGGGCACCGGCGCGGGACGCAGTTGCGTCCTGATGGTCACGGGCGAGGTGCGGTGCTGGGGTCCCTTCCCAGTCGCCGCGTACTCCGATCGGTACTTCGCCACGCCGACGAGCTTCGTCGCCGGCGGTGTGAACGCGCTGTCTGGTGAGGACGGCCTGTTCTGCGGCATCTTCGGCGACGGCGGCGTACGCTGCTGGCGCCACGTGCTCAGCGGCGGCAAGGGCGGCACCGAGGGTGCGTTCAACCCGGATCCTGTGGCCATGGATGCGCCCGGCGCCGAACAACTCACAAACGGCCAGCAGATGCGCTGCTTTATCGCACACGGCACGGTGCGCTGCTGGGGCAACCACTTCCAGGGGATGCTCGGCGACGGCCGCGGCGACGACACCTGGACGGACCGCCCCGTCCAGGCGATCGCCTCCGGGGCGACGCAGGTCTCGGCCGGCACGTCGACCGTGTGCGCGATCGTGCGCGGGTCGATCAAGTGCTGGGGCGGGATCGTCGGCGACGGCACGGGCGTCCCCGCGCTATTCCCCGTCAACGTTGGTTGATTTCACTAGCAGACCGGAGAGGCTGCGCAACGCGGACGCGACCGGGGCCTCTCTCGCCCGCCGACATCTAACGGCTCGGTGGGTTCTCCGCCGCCTATCTGCCATCGCCTTCGCAGTACAAGAGCCGTGACTACTCGCCGAGCCTTGGCTCACGTCGGCTGTCTGTGCGGACCCACGGCCCTCGACCCGACCACGCGTGGCGACGTCGCTGCGCCGCCCTGGCGGACTGGGAGTCCGTGAGCGGCGTAGCGACGAGCAGATGGAAGGGTGGCCGGGGTAGGCGCTCCGGCGGCATCGAATGTCTTGACGGTGATCAGCGCGCCGACTCCTGAGGCGACTGCGATGCGTCCGCCGGGCGGCTGCTCGAGCACGGGACCGTTCTGGACCGCGGCGAGCGTCGCCGAGTACGCGCACGCGCTGACGTCGCGAGCGAACTCGACCATCGCCGCGCGGCGGCCTCGCCGTCAGCGCCGTGGGGCGTGCGTAGTCGCGAAGCCAGACCATGGACCAATCACGAATGGTCCTGGCCCGGGTGGACGGAGCGATGCCGAGCGTGTCACGCGCTCGGCGTCGACCGCCTCGGCCTCCGTGTCGAACAAAACGATCCAGCGGTGCGTGCTCGCCGGGGAGTTGTCGTAGCGCGACCGGGCTTGAGATTCCCCCACGTCTTCCAAACCCCTTGAGATGGCTCGGCCAGCGGAGCGATCTTTGAAGGCAAGCTCGGTGCAACGGGCGGTCGCGGGCTACCTCGGTGCGAGCACGGGCAGGCCCATCGTCTGCGCGTCGGCGAGTATGCGCCGGTCATATGTGATCAGCGCCTGCAATTCGCCGGAGATGCTCGCGGCCGTCGCCAAGTGAATCGCGTCCAGCGAACGCAGCAGGTTCGAGCCGACCCGCATCGCCGCCGGCACGACCGCATCGATAGAGAGCAGATCAATCCCCGCCGGCACGCGCGCAGCCAGCGGCACTGCGTGCGGCCCGATGCGCTGCGCCGCGCGTGTCAGCTCGACCGCGGTGAGCGCGCTCGACACGCGGTGCGGCCAACGGAGCAGCTCGCGCCGCAGCGCCGCAGTCTCGGCCTCGACGACGATCAACTTGACGAGCGCCGAGGAATCGAGATACGCGACCGGCGAGCTACTGGCGGCCACGCCCGGCCGCGTCATCCGGCCGTGGACCGCGCTCGGCCTCCAGCGCGGCGGTCGCGGGAGCTCCCGGCCCGAGGTTCAGCGCCTCGACGTCGAGCAGCTCCCCCTCCGCCGCGCGGACGATCAGGTCAGCGAGCCGATGCTGAGCGGGCAGCTGAGGCGACGACGGGTTCACGGCCATGACGACAGTATGCACCGGGCGCCCGCGCTTCGTTCACAGAACAGACCGGGCCTGGCACCCGGTCTTTTCGTTCCTGGGCGAACGCTCAGGAGGGCCGCGGTAGCGCGGGGAGCACGCCTCGCGCGATAGGGCGCAGCCTGCTCCCTACGCACCCGTTCCCGCTCGCAAAGAGTGACTATCCGCTACGCGACCGTTCGGACCCACGCACAGAAAAACCCGCCGCATAGGCCCCGAATTCGAGGTCTTGCGCGGCGGGCTCATCGAGTGGAGACGGCGGGAATTGAACCCGCGTCCGCGATCGCGTAAAGGACGGTGTCTACGAGCGTAGCCGGTGCTCTAGATCTCGCCCCCCACTCGCTTCACCGGCGAGGTTGTGGGCGGCCAGCCCGATCGAATGTCCCCTTGGTCGGCTCAGGCGGGCGTCCCTCGGGTGAGCCTGCTATCTGACTCGGCCGGGTCCCGTCGCAGGCTCCGGGGGCCGAGACTCATTGCCTAGTTTCGGCTAGGCAGCGAGCTGGAAGTCGTGGCTGGTCGCCACGGCCGTGCGATTGTTCGCATTTGTTGTTGCCGGGGTTTTACGAGGCCTCCGGTACCTCGACTCGCAACCGACCCCACGAACCGACCACGTCGAAGCCTGTCGTCCCCGGGGTTGTCTGCACCCATCATTGTAGTGGCAGTTAGGGTCCAGGGTCATGCGGAGCTTCGATGTGGTGGTGGTCGGCGCGGGGCCGGCCGGCGAGGTGGCTGCGGGGCGTCTGGCGGAGCGTGGGCTGGAGGTCGCGATCGTCGAGGACCGGCTCGTGGGCGGCGAGTGCTCGTACTGGGCGTGCATGCCGTCGAAGGGCCTGCTGCGGCCGTACGAGGCGCTGGCGGAGGTCCGGCGCGTCCCGGGCGCGGCGCAGGCGGTGACGGGCGCGCTCGACGTCGCCGCGGTGCTGGCGCGCCGCGACGAGATCATCCACGGCCTCGACGACGACGCGCAAATGCCCTGGCTGGAGGACCGCGACATCACGCTGATCCGCGGGCACGCGCGGCTCTCGGGCGAGCGGCTCCTCACCGTCGGCGACGAGACGATCCAGGCGCGTCGCGCGGTCTTCATCGCCACGGGCTCGCTGCCGGCGCTGCCGCCGATCCCGGGCCTGGACGCGATCGACGGCGCCTGGACGAACCGCGACGCGACCGTGACGCACGAGATCCCCGAGCGGCTGGTGGTGCTCGGCGGCGGGGTCGTGGGCGTCGAGCTCTCGCAGGCGTTCCAGACGCTCGGCTCCCAGGTCACGCTGATCGAGGGCGCGCGGCGGCTGATCCCCAACGAGGAGGAGTTCGCCTGCGTGCAGCTCACGGCGGCGCTGCGCGAGTACGGCGTCGACATCCGCACCGCGCAGAAGGCCGAGCGCCTCCAACAGCGGCCCGACGGCACGGTCGACGTCACCACGAGCGACGGCCGCACGGCCAGCGCCCACAAGGTCCTGGTCGCGCTCGGGCGCACGCCGGCGACCGAGAACCTGGGCCTGGAAGTCGTCGACCTGACGCCCGGCGAGACGATCAAGGTCGACGCCTATTGCCGCGTCCCCGGCCACGAGTGGCTGTACGCGATCGGCGACGTCAACGGCCGCGCGCTGTTCACGCACATGGGCAAGTACCAGGCGCGCGTCGCCGCCGACCACCTCCTCGGGCACGACCATGTGCTCGCCCACGGCGCGGACGGCCCGCTGTCCCCGCGCGTGATCTTCACCGAGCCGCAGGTGGCCGCGGTCGGCCACACGACGATGACGGCCGAGCAGGCCGGGATCGTCTTCGACGTGGTCGAGACCGAGACGTCCGGGAACGCCGGCGGCTCCTACTACGGGCGCGGCGCGCCAGGGACGGTGCGCTGGATCGTCGACCGCGAGCGGCGGATCGTCGTCGGCTGCACGATCACGGGCGCCGAGATCGCGGACTTCCTACACGCGGCGACGATCGCGATCGTGGGCGAGGTGCCGGTGGAACGCCTGCGCCACGCGGTGCCGAGCTTCCCGACGCGCAGCGAGATCTGGCTGGCGCTGTAACGAAACGCAAAAGAGACGCGGAGGGAGCCGCTCGAGGTCCCTCCGCGTGCACCCCGGCGCAAGCGCCGGAGCTTCGCTTCGGGCGGCGGGCCTCTCACCTCGGTGGCCTCGCTCTTTGCGTCTCAACCTCCGCGTCTGGGCAGAAGCTACGCCGTACCCGCGCGCTCGCGCAAGAGCACGCGCCACGTTCTGTCCGCATCGTCCGCGATTTCGCATACTCAGAGCCCATGACCGCCGCAGGAGCCTTCGTCCGCCGGCAGGCCGCGTTCCGCGGCCGCCCCGAGGGCGGACCGGAACGCCACCACCTCTACGTCGCCCTCGCCTGCCCCTGGTCGCAGCGCGCGGCGATCGTCCGCGCCGTGCTCGGCGTCGACGTCGGCATCTCGTACGCCGACCCCTACCGCGACGAGCGCGGCTGGGCGTTCACCGGCGGCCGCTTCACCGACGACGTCAACGGCTTCGCCTTCCTGGCCGAGGCCTACAGGCGCACCGACCCGGGCTACGACGACCGCGTCACCGTCCCCGTGCTGTGGGACAAGCAGACGCACACGATCGTCTCCAACGAGTCCGCGGACATCGTCCGCATCTTCAACGACTGGGCCGGCGGCGACCTCTACCCGCCGCACCTGCGGGCCGAGATCGACGCGCTCAACGAGTGGATCTACAGCGAGCTCCAGAACGGCGTCTACCGCGCCGGGTTCGCGCGTTCGCAGGAGGCCTACGACGAGGCGTTCCGCGGCGTGTTCACCGCGCTCGACCGGCTCGAGACGCTCCTGCAGGACCGCCGCTACCTGACCGGCGACGCGATCACCGAGGCCGACTGGCGCCTGCTCCCCACGCTGCTGCGCTTCGACGCCGTCTACCACACACACTTCCGCTGCAATGGCGCCCGGCTGATCGAGTACCCGCACCTGCTGCGCTACACGACCGACCTCTACCACCAGCCGCACGTCGCGGAGACGTTCGCGCTGGACGAGATCAAGCGCCACTACTACACGACGCACGACGAGCTCAACCCGAAGCGGATCATCCCCGCCGGGCCGCTGGACCTCGGCTTCACGGGGCCCGCCGGCACGCCGCCGGCGGGCCCCTGAGACCGTCTACGGCGTCGTGGTCGACAGCGTGAAGGTCAGCGTCTTCGCGTAGGTCCCCGTCCGCAGCGCGTCGTCGGCGCCGACGTGCTGCGTGAACGTCACGGTGACCGCGTCATGCGACACCGGCGCGCTCCACGCCGACTTCGAGAACGCCACCTCCAGCGGCGACGGCAGCGTGAAGGCCCCGTTCGACAGGTGCCCGGGGTCCCCGACGCTCAGCGCCGCGTCGCCCGCGGTCGAGACCACGTCCGCGGTCGTCGACGCCGTGTAGTCGCGCGCCACGCCGGGCGTGAACGTCCCGAAGGTCGCCGGCTCGCCGAGCGCCAGCGCCAGCGTCGCCGGCACCGTCCCGCCCACGTCGAGCCCCTGGCCGATCTCGACCGTCTGCGTGCGCACCGGCTCGAGGTTGCCCGCCGCGTCGACCGAGAACCACTTGAACGTCGTGGTCTGCTCGACCCACAGCGTCTCCCCCGGCTCACGGAACTCGGTCTCCTTGTAGCGCGGCGAGTCCAGCGTCGGCGTCGAGCCGTCCGTCGTGTAGTAGACGGTCGCGGGCTCGGACACCTCGAACCGCACGCCCGTCGGCGAGTCCGACTGGGCGGGAGCGACGAGCGTCGACGTGGCGGGCGTCTTGTCGGCGCCCCAGTCGGCCGCGATCCGGAACATCTCGACCACGCCGTTGGCGTACTCCATCGTCTCGTCGTGCCCGGAGATCAGCCCGCCGGCCGCCCACGGCGGCTGGAACGAGCCGCCCTGGAAGCTCCCGGTCGCCGGGTTGTAGACCGAGCCGCCGACCTCCCAGCCGAACGCGTAGACGCCGTAGTTGAAGTACAGGTCCTCGCGCACGTTGCCGGCCGACGAGTACAGGACGTCGGAGGAGCCGCCGACGTTCTCCGGCGTGACCACGGTCCGCCGCGACGCGCGGACCTGCGACAGGATCCGGTCCGCCGACTGCCAGTAGAACGCCTCGTGCCCGAGCGGCGGCCGCGGCGTCGTGATCCGGCCGTTGGCGATGTACGCGCCCGGCTGCCAGAACAGCTGCCCGCCGTTGGAGTGCACGGACATCATGAACTTGATGTTCCGGTTGTGCTCGACCAGCCAGATGATGTTCTGGGACTCCGGCTCGGACAGCTTCGCGGGGCCCTGGAACGTGTCGCTGATGCAGTTCGTCGAGCCGCCGTCGTAGCCGTCGAAGGCCGAGCCGACCCGGTAGTTGCGGTTGAGGTCGACGCCCCAGCTGTTGCGCCGCGCCGGATCGGCGTTCGCGTCCGGGCAGTGGTTGGTCATGTTCCGGCGCTGCGAGGCGAAGTTGTAGAAGCTGTAGTTCGCCCCGTCCGGGTTGTTCGAGGGGATCAGGAACAGGTCGGTGCTCTCGACGATCCGCTTGGTCTCCGGGTCGCTCGGGTAGTTGCGCACGAGCCGCTCGGCGGTCTCCAGCGTGATCGTGATCGGCACCCACTCGCGCGCGTGGTCGTTGGCCTGGATCAGTACGCCCGGCTTGGAGCCGTCGCGGAACTTGCCGATCCGCAGCGCGCGCACCGCATAGGGGCCGCGCGGCGGGTCGCCCGCGGGCGCGCCCGTGCGCTTCTGGTCCAGGAAGTCGGTCAGCGCCGTGGGCGCCGCCGGCTGCACGATCCCGGTGCCCGCGTTGGTGCGGTACGGGTGCGCGCGGTCGATCAGGCCCTGCGAGGACGTCTTCAGCGCGGCCGCGACCTCCGCCGCCGTGCTCGCGAGCGCGCCGCTCGCGTTCTTGGC
Source organism: Solirubrobacter sp. (assembly GCA_035555675.1). Lineage (GTDB taxonomy): Bacteria > Actinomycetota > Thermoleophilia > Solirubrobacterales > Solirubrobacteraceae > Solirubrobacter. The sequence continues at coordinate 9,157 of DATMGH010000165.1, forward strand.
CAGCAGCACGCGCACCGCCTTGCCGTCGACCTCGACGCTGAGCGGAAGGTCGGCGCCGGGCCGCTCGACGAACTCGACCGTGACGTCGTTGCCGCCCTCGTGGCCCCAGGCCGCCGAGCTGACCACGACCGCGGCCTGGCCGGTCCCGCCGATCGTCGCCTGCGCCTTGCGCTGGTAGCCGTTGGTCCGGTTCGGCAGCGTCACGATCTCCGCGATCTCCGGGTGCTGCTGCGCGATCTGCTCGAAACGCGCGTAAACCTGCTGCGGCGTCCTGTAGCCGTCGACGAAGTCCGACTCGTAGCCGGGCAGCGACGTGAGCGGCGTCACGTCCCGCAGCCAGTCCGACACGTGCCCGGTCGCGACGCCGCCCGTGCTCGACGTGACCCGGATCCGGTCCGGCCGGGTGTCGAGCTTGAACAGGTTGCGGTGGAACATGTACGCGCCCGAGTCGACGAACCGGCTCATCGAGCGCGCCGAGATGAACTCGGTGCCCGGACCCTGGTCGTTCTCCAGCGTCATCGCCACCGTCGGATTGGTCTGGGCGCCCTCGGTCGTGCGCGCCTCCACGTACAAGAAGCCCTGGCCCTTGGTGGTGAACCAGTCCGCGCGGACGATCCGGACCGTCGGAGCGGCCGGCCGCGGCAGCGTGAGCGCGGCCGCGTGGATCGTCTTGTACTTGAACTCGCGGCCGGGGTCGACGACCCGTGCCCCGCGCGCGAGCAGCTCGAGCTCCTGCCGGTCGGTCACGATCGCGTCCACCTCGAGCCCGTCCGGCACCCGCGTCAGGTTGCCGGAGAAGTCGAAGCCCGCCGTCTCGAGCTCCGCCAGCGCGACCGAGCCGTCGACGTGGACGCGCACCTGCTTGACCGCATCGGGTACCTCCAACGGCGAACGTTCCTGCGCTCCTGCCGCCGACGGGCTGACCACCGTCGCCGCGAGTACGAGCACCAGCATTCGGATGCGCATGCGCATCGTTGTCCCCACCCCCCAAATCGCCTTCAGTGCCTCCAACTGAACGGCGGGCCCGCGGGGGGATCGTTTCACCATCCGTTCATATGGTCAAGGCGCGCCGAGTACCCTGAACCCCTTGTTCCGCCTCGTTTTTCTCTCTCTGGTCGCCGCGCTGACACTGGCCGCTCCGGCCCGCGCCGCGAGCACGGTCGACTACGTCCGCGGCGCACAGAACGCCGACGGCGGCTACGGCATGACGCAGTCCGGCGACTCCTCGCAGCTGGCGACCGGCTGGGCGCTGCTGGGGCTCGCGGCGGCCGGGCAGAAGCCCGGGCCGGCGGCGCTGGCGTACGTCCGCCGCGGGCTGCCGTCGCTGACCGCGATCGGGGACGTCGAGCGCACGATCATGGTCGTCCGCGCCGCGCGCCAGAACCCGCGCCGCTTCGGCGGGCGCGACCTGGTCGCGGCCGCGCTGCGCCACCGCCGCTCGGACGGCTCGTTCGACGGCTACGTCAGCTACACGGCGTTCGCGATCTTCGCCCTGCGCGGCGTCGCCTCCACCTCGGTGATCCGGTCCGCCGGGCGCTGGCTGGTGCGCCACCAGAACACCGACGGCGGCTTCAACCTCGGCGGGCGCGGCGCGAGCGGCGTCGACGACACGGCGTCCGCGGTGCAGGCGCTGGTGCGCGTCGGGCAGCGCGCCGCCGCACGGCGCGGCGCGGCGTACCTGGCGCGGACGCAGCAGTCGTCCGGCGGCTTCCCGCTGATGCGCGGGGCGGCGGCCAACGCCCAGTCGACCGCGTTCGCGGTGCAGGCGCTGGTCGCGACCGGCGGGCATTCGCGGGCGGTCACGCGCGGGCTGGCCTACCTGCGCTCGATGACGGAGCCGAACGGGCTCGTCCGCTACTCGCGCACGCAGCGCCAGACACCGGTCTGGGTCAGCGCGCAGGCGCTGATGGCGGTCAACCGCAAGCCCCTGTGATGGGGCGCCCGGTACGCTGTGAAGCACAACGTGTGAAAAACAGGGGGGCTGGGAGGATCGCCCGGCTGAGATAGCGCCCACGCCGGCGCTGACCCTTCGAACCTGGTCGGGGTAATGCCCGCGGAGGGAGCGGATGCGGACTGAAGTGGAGGCTCCTATGACGGAGCCTCAGCGCGCGAACGGGGTGCTCGTCACCGGGGCGCGCAAGGCGTTCGGCGACGTGGTCGCGCTGGACGGTGTCGACCTGTGCGTGGACGCCGGGTCGCTCGTCGCGGTCGTGGGGCCGAGCGGGTGCGGGAAGTCGACGCTGCTGGAGCTCGTCTGCGGGCTGCTGACGCCGGACGCGGGCGTCGTGTCGGCGCCGCCGGCGGCGCTGATGCCGCAGCGCGACGCGCTGCTGCCCTGGCTGAGCGCGCTGGACAACGCGGCGCTGGCGCTGCGGGTGGCGGGCGCGTCGCGGGCCGCCGCACGGGCGGCGGCGCACGCGCTGTTCGCGGTCTTCGGGCTGGTCGGATTCGAGGACGCGCGGCCGGGAGCGCTGTCGGGCGGGATGCGCCAGCGGGTCGCGTTCATCCGCACGCTGCTGGCGGGGCGGTCGCTGCTCTGCCTGGACGAGCCGTTCGCCGCGTTGGACGCCTTGACCCGCGCACAGGCCCAGGAGTGGCTCGCGGCGGCGCTCGCGCGCGAGGCGCGCACGGTGCTGCTGGTGACGCACGACGTCGAGGAAGCGGTGCTGCTCGCCGACCGCATCGTGCTGCTCTCACCGCGGCCCGGGCGGGTGGTGGCGGAGCTGGACGTGGCGCTGCCGCGGCCACGGTCGCGGACGGACGCCGAAGTGGTCGCGCTGCGCGAGCGCGCGCTGGCCGCGTTGGGGGTGCAGCCGTGAGTGCACGCGCACGGGACGCCGCCGCATCGCCGCGCGGCGATGCCGCCGCGCCGCCGCGCCGTGCCGCTCGGCGCCGCGCGCGGCACTCCGCCGCGCCGCTCGTCGTGACGGCCGCCCTGCTCGCGCTGTGGGAGCTCGTCGTACGCGCCGGCTGGGTCGACTCGCTGCTGCTGCCCGCGCCGACGCAGGTCGCCCGCTCGCTGTGGGACGACCGCTCGCTGCTCGCGCCCGACCTGCTGGTCACGACGTGGGAGGTCGTGGTCGGGCTCGTCGCGGCGCTCGTCCTCGGCGCGGCGCTCGCGGTGGCGATGCACATGGTGGCGTGGATCGACCGGGCCTTGCGGCCGCTCGTGGTCGGCTCGCAGGCGGTGCCGATCCCGGTGATCGCGCCGCTGATCGTGCTGATCCTGGGGTTCGGCCTGGCGCCGAAGATCCTGATCATCGCGCTGATCTGCTTCTTCCCCGTCACGATCGCGATCGCGGACGGGCTGCGGGACTCCGACGCAGACGCGCGCAAGCTGCTGCGCGCGCTGGACGCGACGCGCTGGCAGCGGCTGCGGTTCCTGGACGCGCCGTCGGCGCTGCCGTCCGCGTTCACGGGGATGAAGGTGGCGGCGGCGATCGCGGTGATCGGCGCCGTCCTGGCGGAGTGGTCGGGCTCGGACGCCGGGCTCGGGCACCTGCTGATCACCGCCAACGGCCAGCTGGAGACGGCGCGCGCGTTCGCCGCGACCGCGCTGCTGATGGCCGAAGCGGTTGGGTTGTACGTGCTGTTCGCGTGGCTGGAACGCCGCGTGGTGACCTGGGGGCCTCGAGCATGAAGCGACTGGTTGTGTTGGCGGCGGCGTTGATCCTCGCCGGGTGCGGCGAGAAAGTGGAGCCGAGCGCGGAGGCGCCGGTGAAGCTCGAGCCGTTCACCGTGATGCTCGACTACTTCCCGAACGCCGACCACGCGGGGATCTACGCGGCGTACGAGGCGGGGCTGTACCGCAAGGCCGGGCTGGACGTGAAGATCCAGACGCCGCCGGACCCGTCGGCGCCGCTGAAGCTGCTGACCGCGGGGCGGGCCGACGTCGCGATCTCCTACGAGCCGGAGCTGCTGCTGGCCCGCGACGCCGGTGCCGAGAACCTGATCAGCGTCGCGGCGCTGGTGCAGGTGCCGCTGACGTCGCTGATGGCGCTGCCGTCGTCGGGGATCCGCTCGGCCGCGGACCTGAAGGGCAAGCGCGTCGGGACGGCCGGGATTCCCTACCAGAGCGCGTACCTGAAGACGATCCTGGAGAAGGCGGGGGTCGACCCGAGCACGGTCAAGGAGACCAACGTCGGCTTCAACCTGGTGCCGGCGCTGCTGTCCAAGAAGGCGGACGCGGTGCTGGGGGCGTTCTGGAACGTCGAGGGCGTCGAGCTGGAACGGCGCGACCGCACGCCGGTGATCCTGCGCATGGACAAGCTCGGGGTGCCGACCTACAACGAGCTGATCCTGGTCGCGCGGCGCGAGTCGCTCAACGCGGAGGGCGCGTCGCGGCTGCGGCGGTTCATCTCCGCGACGGCCGAGGGGACGCAGCTGGTGCGCGACGATCCGGCGACGGGCGCCGACGCGCTGCTGAAGGCCGACAAGGGGCTCGACGACCGCGCGCTGCAGGAGGCCGAGATCAAGGCGACGCTGCCGGCGTTCTTCCCGACGGACACGTCGAAGCCGTGGGGCTGGCAGGAGACGGTCGACTGGGCCAACTACGAGCGCTGGATGCGCGCGAACGACCTGCTCACGCGGCCGCCGTCCGAGTCCCCGCCCCTGACCAACGAGTTCCTGCCCGGAGTGGGCCTGGGAGACTCGTCGCGCGGATGAGGTAGGCCCCGGCGAGGCCGGCGTACGGTGCGTAGGGGGCGAAGAACCCGCGCACCTCGGCCTCGTCGGCGATCGCCTTCGGGCGGCCGGTCGTCAGGCGCCCGACGAGCTTGAGGAAGCCGAGGTCGCCGGCGGGGACGACGTCGAGCCGCCCGAGCCCGTGCAGCGCCAGCATCTCGACCGTCCAGGTCCCGATCTCCGGGATCGCGAGGAGGCGGGCGAAGTCGGGCGCGTCGACGGGCGGGGCGTCGGCGGGCGGGGCGACGGCGGGCGGCGAGTCGCCGGGCGGGGCGGCGACGGCCTGGGCCGGGGCGGCGAGCGCGACGCGGCCCGCGGCCACTTCACGCGCGGCCCGGCGCAGCGCCAGCGCGCGCTTCGCCGCCAGCCCGCACGCTTCCAGCTCGGCCGGCGCGAGCGCCGCGATCGCGGCGGGCGGCGGCACGTCGCGGAAGCCGGCGGCGCGGCGGCCGAACGCGGCCACGATCCGGCGCTGGATCGCCGCGGCGCGCTGCAACTCGATCAGCTGCTCGGTGATCGACCACATCAGCGTCTGCCACGGGTCGGGGTCGCGGCGGACGCGCAGCCACGGCGCGGCGCGCAGCGCGCGGCCGATCACCGGGTCGTCGCGGAAGCGCGCGTGGAAGTCGGCCAGGTCGTCGTCGACGCCGGTCGCGAACCGCATGCGCGCGATCCCCGCGCGCGCCGCCGGCTCGGTCGCCGCGCGGGCGGCGAACACGGAGCCGCGCACGGCGACCACGACCGGCTCGCCGCCGACGTGCACCAGCCGCACGACCCCGTCCCCGCGCCGGCCCGTGAGCCCGTCGAGCGACGGCGGCCCGAGCCGGAACGGCGCCCAGCGGGGCCGCACGACTTCGCGGACGAGCACGGTCGACATCGCCGCCACCCTACCGCCGCCTCCGGGGGACGCCGGGAAGAAGGGCGGTGCGAGCGGGACGCACCGCGGCGAGAAGCGGCGCCGCCCGGGGAGAGACGGCGCCGCCCGGGGAAAGACGGCGCCGCCCGGGGAGAAGCGGCGCCGCCCGGGGAGGAGTGTCGGCGCCGCGGGCGGACCGCGGCGCCGCCTGCGTCAGCCCGTCAGGGCGTCGTGGTCGACAGCGTGAACGTGAGCGTCTTGCTGTACGCGCCCGTGCGCAGCGGCTCCGACGCGCCGATCCGCTGCCGGAACGCGACGTCGACGTTCCCGTTGGACACCGGGCCGTCGAACGCGCGCAGCGTCGCGGTCAGCGGCGCGAACGCGCCGCCGTCGCCGCGCGCCTCCAGCGGCGAGGCCAGCGCGAACGTGCCGTTGACCAGCCGGCCCGGCGCGACCGAAGACGGATCGCGCACCGTCAGCGTCGCGTCGCCCGCGGTCGAGGTCACGGTCGCCGTCGTCGACGCCGTGTACTCCGCCGCGACGCCCGGCGCGAACGCGCCGAACGAGGCCGGCGCGCCGAGCGTCAGCGCGAGCGTCGCCGGCACCACACCGCCGACCGCCCCCGGCACGGACGTCTGCGCGGCATCGTCCGTGACCGGTGACGCCGCGAACGTCAGCGCGCGCCCGAGCTGCGGTTGCAGCCCCTTCGCGTGCAGCCGCGTGATCGGGCTGGTGCCGATCAGGACGACGCCGTTGCCGGCGCTCGTCGTCGCGCTCACGATGCTGGCCTTCCCGGCCGCGGCGGCGCTGCCGTTCGTCCCGGCCGCGTTGGACCCCCACCAGCCCGCCAGCAGCGGCTGCGCGGCGTAGGACTGCTCGACCACCGCGCCCGCGCCGAGGTTCGTGTACCAGGTCGGCGGGAAGACCCACGTGTGCGGCGTCGCGCCGGAGCTCACCGGCCCACCGTGGTTGACGACGTTCACCACGCCGCTGGCCAGGCTCGGCGCCGTGGTGGCCGTCGCGCTCAGCACCGCCGCGCCGGTGGTGAACGTCGCCCCCGCCCCGCCGAGCCCGACGACACCGCCGCCGCGCGCCAGGAACGCGTCCAGCGCCGCCCGGTTGGCGGCGTTCAGACCGCCGACGTTGAGCGTGCTCGCCACGAGCAGCACGTCGACCTCGTCCGTCAGGCCCGACGCCAGCGTGCTCGCGGTGACCGCACGGGCCGGGAAGCCGAGCGCGGCGAGCGTGTCGCGCGCCTCCGAGCCGCCGACGTACGCGACGTCGACCTTCCCCAACCGCGCGCCGCTCCACGACCCCGGCGCCGCCGTCACCGTGATGCCGTGCGCCGCCACCTGGGCCGCGACCGCGCTCCGGAACCGCGCCGGGATCACGATCGTGCCGTCGCCCAGCCGGTACGCGGTGACGCCGTCCGCCAGCAGCGCGTTGAGCGCGAGCAGGTCCGCGGCGTCCTGCGGGTCGATCCGCAGGTCCACGTCACCGGCCGGCAGCGCGCCCACCGACTCGCCCGCGGACACGCGCTCCACGGCCACCGCCGGCAGCTCGTCCCACAGCGTGTCCGTGGTCGCGCCCCAGATCAGCCCCTGGCTCCAGGCGCCCGGCCCGGCGTACAGGTCGTCCACGCGGTCGGTCAGGTCGATCCCCGGCTCCAGCAGCGAGTTGACGATCCCTCGCTTGGGCTGGTGCAGGTCGATCACGTACGACCCGGCGGGATAGCTGCGCCCGCCGGCGGTGAAGTCCGCCGTCGCCTTCGCCACGCGGCCGCCGCTGCCGATCAGCAGGTCGACCAGCCGCTTGGCCGCCGGAGCGGAGTGCTGGCGCTCCCCCGCGGGGATCACGTACGCCCGCGGGAACGTGGTGTTGTAGTCGTCCTCCGGCCCCCAGCCGGGCACGTAGCCCTCCGGGATGTCGCGCAGCGGCTCGCCCGCCCAGCCGCGCCGGTAGACCTCCGCCTGGTCGAACAGCACCTCGTCGCGATGGTCCTGGATGTACTGCAGCGAGGTCTTGATCGCCGTGTGGTGCACGGCGGTGTCGACGTCCGCGCGGTAGACGCGCGTCGCGCCGGTGCCGGGGCTCAGCGGCGCCTCGATCGTGTACGGGATGCTGCTCTGCAGCAGCGCGAACGACGGCACGTAGATCGGCGGGAAGTCGTCCCACACGCCCGGCGCGTCGTCGCGGAACGGAATCCGGGCGCGCGTGACCTCCGGGAACCCGAGCGCCGCGATGTTCGCCTCGATGTTGAGCGCGTTCGGGAGCGCGTGCTTGATGAACAGGTCGTACTCGTCGTTGACGTTGTGCGGCGGCGTGCTCGGGTGCAGCAGCGTCGGGTTGACGTAACCGTGCAGGTCGAGCGTGATGATCGGCCGGTGCTCGACGATCAGGTCGCGGATCAGCCGTGACTCCGGCTGGCTGACCGTCACCAGGTCGCGGTTGAGGTCGTAGCCGGCCGCGTTCGCGCGCGTGTTGGCGACGCGCCCGTCCGGGTTCGACGTGACGTTGAAGATCAGGATGTTCTTCGCCAGCAGCGCGGCGACCGCGGGGTCGGTGCTGGTCGCGAGCTCCTCGATCGTCTGCAGTGCCGCGTCGGTGCCCTCCTTCTCGTTGCCGTGGATGTTCGCGTTGACGAACAGCGGCGTCTTGTAGCCGGCGAGCAGCGCCGGGTCGGTCCGCGCGGCGACCGGCTCGTCCTCCAGCCGCTGGCGCCACGCGGCCTGCTGCGCGGCCTCGGCGGCGGTCTCGGGCGCGGTCACGACGGCGACGTAGAGGTCGTAGCCGCCCGACGACTTGCCGCCGACCCAGGCGGACACGCGGTCGCTCGCGGTCTGGAGCGCGTTGAGCTTCGGCGCGATCTCGTCGTACGGGATGTCGCCGATGTTGGCCGACGCGTCGTTGGGGTTGTCCGGCCAGGTCGGCAGGACGTGCTGCTGCGGATAGGCGGGCCGCTCAGCGGCGGACGCGGCGGTCGCGGGTACGGCGACAGCCGCCAGCACTGCGGCGAGCCGCAGGAAGGAACGGAACATGGGCCTCCGGGTCAAGGAAGAGAGAAATGGCGCGACAACCTCTCGCGCAGCTCTCATCTTCACTGGCCCTCCGGCCAATGTCAAGTAAACCCGATCAGATTTCGGGTATTTAATCCCGGCGCAGCAGATGCACGTCGATCAGGAACGAGTTCGACGACACGATCTCGCCGAACTGGCTGATCCCGCGCTTGCGCTTGCGCGCGGCCTTCTTGGTCCGGTGCCGCGAGACGACCGCGACCGTCGCCGCTCCCGCGACGAACCCCGTGGCCGCCAGCGCGGCGACCTGCACGGCGGGCACGGTCACGACCGAGCCGCCGGTGCGACGTTCCTCGACCGCACCGGCTTCCTCGGCCATCACGGGCAGGCCGTCGACGACCTCGTCTACGTCTTCGGATTCCACGAAGACAGGACCCTACCGCCCACGCCGGACGGGCATGGTGCCGAACACGCGATCCCAGTACGGCGCGGAGATCCCGAACCCGCGCTCGTCGTCCTGGAAGTGATGGCGCATGTGCAGCTCCCGCAGCCAGCGACCGAGCCGCGTGCGCGGCTGGTGGTGGTGCAGGTGGTAGTGGACCATGTCGTAGATCAAATAGCCGGCCAGGAAGCCCGCGCCGAACGCGTACGCCCGGTCGGCCCCCAGCACCAGCCAGAAGAGCGCGTAGAAGAACAGCGCCAACGGCACCGACGCGGCGGGCGGCATCACCAGCCGCAGCGGGTCGTTCGGGTGGTCGTGGTGCACGCCGTGGACCATCCAGTGCAGCCGCGCGCCCCAGCCCTCCTCGGGCTCGAAGTGGAACACGACGCGATGGATCCAGTACTCGGCGAACGTCCACAGGACGTACCCGCCGACCGCGTACGCCAGCGCCGCCCATAGACCCACGTGAGTGACCCCGAGCACGAACAGGATCACGATCGCCGGGGCGAAGATCACGACGGGCACGACGTGGTGGACGCGGGTGAACTTGTCGAGCAGGCCCGACTTGAACATCGGCGGAGACGCCTTCAAGAACTCCGTGCGGTCCATAAGGGACACCTTACAGACCTTGTTCGTAGACCCGGAACCGGCGCACGATCCGGCCGCCCATGGCCTCCATCGCGCGGTTCATGTTCCGGTTGCTCTCCAGGATCCAGCCCATCTCGCCCCACTTCTGGGGCACGCGGGTCGCGGTGTCGAAGTGCTCGACGTAGAGCGCCGCGGCCACCCCAGTGTGCTGGAACGACGGCCGCACGCCGAGGAACCCGACGCGGACGCGGTCGATCGTCCGCCCCTTGCGCAGGTAGTGCCACCAGCCGAGCGGCAGCAGCCGCCCCTTCATCTTCATCAGCACCTGGTTGACGTCGGGCACGGTGATCGCGATCGCCGCGGTCTCCCCCTCGGCGGTCTCGGCGACCATGAACCAGTTGCGGTCGAAGACCAGCTGCAGCTCCTGTGCGTAGACGTCGAGGTCGCGCTTGCCATAGGGCACGAAGCCCCAGTTCTCGCTCCAGGCCTCGTTGTAGACCTGTGCGAACCGGTCCAGGTCACGCCGCAGCGAGCGGCGCGACATGCGCCGGATCGTGATCCCGTGCCGCGACTCCGTCCGCGCCGCCAGCTTGAACACCACCGGCAGGATCTTCGAGCGGTCGGCGATCTCGAGCTCGTACATGAACAGGTCGACCGCCTTGGCCAGCCCCGCCTCCTCGCACCGAAGCGCGTAGTACGGCGGATGCCACGGCTGCCGGACGAACGGCATCCGGTCGAACCCCTCGATCATCACGCCGCTCTCGTCGTTGAGCGTGAAGTCCATCGGACCGACCATGCGGTCGCGCCCCTGCGCGCGCAGCCATGACGCCGCGGCCTCCAGCAGCGGCGGCAGGATGTCCGGCGCGTCCTCGAGCTCGAGGAACCCGAACATCCCCCAGCGGTTGTCGTGGAACGCGTTGAACGCATCGTCGTACTGGGCGCTGATGCGACCCACGACGCGCCCGTCGCGCCACGCCAGGAACAGCTGCGCGTCGCCGTGCGAGAAGAACGCGTTCTGCGAGCGCATCAGAAACAGATGGCGCTCCAGTCGCAGTGGGGGGACCCAGACCCCGGAGCTAGAGTGCAGCCGGTACGGGAGCTCGATGAACTCCCAGCGGTCCCGCCAGCCGGTGACCGGACGGACGACCACGCTCACGGGAACGGACCCTAGCAATGCCGACTGCCACCGACGTCTTCGCCAAAGTCCGCGGGCACGAGCGCTCCGAGCAGCTGCGCGCCGCGCGCGAGGCGGACCTGCTGCCGTACTTCCGCCGCCTCGAGGGCCCCGCCGGGCCGATCGTGGAGATGGAGGGCGCCGAGCGCATCATGCTCGGCTCCAACAACTACCTCGGGCTGACCGCGGACCCGCGCGTGCGCCAGGCGGCGCACGACGCGATCGACCGCTACGGCACCGGGCTCACCGGCAGCCGGCTGCTCAACGGGACGCTCGACCTGCACCTGCAGCTCGAGGCCGAGCTGGCCGAGTGGATGGGCACCGAGGAGGCGATCGTCTTCTCGACCGGCCACCAGGCCAACGTCGGGACGCTCGGGACGATCCTCGCCCCCGGCGACACCGTGATCGCCGACTCCGCCGACCACGCGTCGATCCTCGACGGCTGCATCCTGTCGCGCGCCAAGCTGCGCCCGTTCCGCCACAACCGGCTCGACAAGCTCGAGACGATGCTCCAGCGTGCGGTGGCCGACGGCGGCGGCGTGCTGGTGGTGGTCGACGGCGTCTTCAGCATGGAGGGCGACATCGCGCCGCTGCCGCGGATCGTCGAGCTGTGCCAGGCCTACGGCGCGCGGCTGATGGTCGACGAGGCGCACGGCGCCGGCGTGCTCGGCGCGCGCGGGGCGGGCGCGAGCGAGCTGTTCGGCCTGGAGGCGTCCGTCGACCTGCGGATGGGCACGTTCAGCAAGTCGCTGGCCAGCTGCGGCGGCTTCATCGCCGGCCCGCACGAGGTGATCGACTTCCTGCGGATCTCCTCGCGGGCGTTCCTGTTCACCGCGTCGGGCGTGCCCGCCGCGGTCGCGGCCGCGCTGGAGGCGCTGCGGATCATCCGCTCGCCCGAGGGCCCGGAGCTGTTCGCTCGCGTGCTGGACAACGCGCGCTACCTCAACCGCGGCCTGCACGCGCTCGGGTTCCAGGTGATCGAGGCCGAGCCGACGATCACGCCGGTCGTCCCGGTCGTGGTCGGCGACGACTGGAAGGCCGTGCTGCTGTGGCGCGCGCTCTACGACGCCGGGGTCTACGTCAACGTCGCGATCCATCCGGCCGTCCCGCCCGGCGGCGCGCTGCTGCGCACGAGCGTGATGGCGACCCACGACCGGGACGTCCTCGACCGGGCGCTGACCGCCTTCGAAACCGTCAAGCGGGCCTTCGAATCCGAGCACGGAACGTTGCCGGAACCGCTCACATAGCACATTCACCAGATGGCAACACCGGTAGGAAAAAGCGTGCTGTTTGCGAGTGCGGAGGGTGGTTGAGCGTTGCCGCAGCAGGTGACGTCGGGCTAGCCTGCTAAGCCGGTCGAACGCGTAGCGCGACAAGTCCCGGCATTTGGGACGACCGGGACGAAGCAGGGCACGGAAAACCACGAGTGTGCCGGAGGGCCAGCCGCACGAACGGCGCGGTGGCCAGGCCGGTGCCCGGGTCTGCGCGCGCGTCCGACCGGAAAAATTACGGCAAAACCACGACGGACCCCACTTGACGGTGGGAAGCGGGGAGGTTCGATGGAAGCAACTGCGACAGCACCTGCGCCACAACACATGCGGGCGCTCGCGCAGGCCAACCGCGTGCGGCTCGCGCGCGCCGAGCTCAAGCGCCAGGTGGCGGAGGGCGAAGCGACCGTGGCCGAGATCGTGCTCAATCAGCCGTGGGAGGCTGAGAGCATGGCGATCGCGGACCTGCTGATGAGCCAGCATCGTTGGGGACGGACACGCTGCCGCCGGTTCCTCGCGGCCATTCCGATGTTGGAGACCAAGACGATCGGATCGATGACCGAGCGTCAGCGCCATGAACTGGCGCGGCGGCTCAGTGGGGACCACGAGCCGAGCTACGCGTTGACCGCGTAGCCCGAGGAACGGTCGGCGCCGGCGAGTGCGTCCGCTACGCGGGCGGCCCGCCGGCGCCGGACGGACGGGTCACGATCTCGACCACATGACCGTCCGGATCCTGGAGGTACAGGGAGGAGAAGCGCCCGCGGTCGAAGACCTCGGTGCAGTCGACGCCGCGCTCACGCAGGTAGTCGCGCCAGGCCTCCTGCTCCTCGCGTGACTCCACGCGCAGCGCGAAATGATGCGTGGAGCCGCGCCCGACGACGCCGCCGGGCAGGTGCGGGTACTCCATGAAGCTGATCAGCGTGCCGTCGCCGGCGCCGAACCAGACGTGGCGGGCGTCCGGATCGTCGGCGGAGATCTCGTCCTGCACGATGGGCAGGCCGAGGACGTCGCGGTAGAACGCGATCGTACGCTCGAGGTCGGCGCTGATCGCCGTGACATGGTGCAGCCCGCGCAGCCGCATGCGCTTGTCGTCCGCCACGCGGCGGAAGGATAGGGCTAGACCCGGCGCAGGCCGATCAGCGCGACGCCGAAGACCGCGACCGCGATCGGGGCGACGACCGCCGGCGGGACCTTGGCGAACGCGAGCAGCACCGCGCTCGCGACCGCCGGGAAGGCGGCCAGGACGAGCGCGTGCGAGCGGTAGCCGGAGAAGTGCTCGCGCAGCGCCGTGTCGAGGCCGCCGAGCGCGCCCAGCGCGAAGCCGAGCGCCAGCACCAGCGGGCTGCCGACGATCAGGCCGGCCACGATGCAGACGATCCCGATCAGGACCGAGAGCTCGATCAGCGGGAACGGATGCCAGGGCGCTTGCGGGCGCTCGTCGGACGGCGCGGAGGCGGCGTGCGGCGGGCGCGGCGGGACCTGGGGAGCGGTCGTCTTCGCGCGGCGGCGCTTGCCCTTGCTGTGCCGGCTCACGTGTCCGTATCCTCGCACGGGTGCCGCGCAACGATCCGACGGACACCGGCGGGCTCTTCATCGGCCGCCGGCCGGGGACGGGGCCGGTGCGCTTCCGCGGGGATCCCGTGCGCGGCGGCGCCGCGCGGCGGCGGGCGGACGGCGCGCTCGCGGCGGTGCTGCTGGGCGTCGAGACGCTGCTGTGCCTGGCGCTGTGGGGACCGCTGCCGCTGGCGTGGCTGTGGATCGGCTCGCAGGCCGACTACCTGGCCGGCTCGCACATGCTCGGCATCGTGGTCGCGTTCTTCGGGATCGTGGCGTCGCTGTTCGGGACCCTGGCGGTCGCGACGCGGGTCGACCGGGCGTGGCGGCTGGTCCGGCGCGCGGCCGGGCACGAGCAGCGCGACGGCGTGCTGGCGCGGATCTTCGGCGCGACGGCGGTGGTCGCCCTGATCGTGTTCGGGGTCTGGTTCCTGCTGATCCAGGGGCCCGCGCCGGCGCCGTGATGCGGCGGGTCTTCGACTACTACCGCCAGTTCCAGGAGCTGACGCCGGAGGAGCGCTCGCGGGCGCTGCGGGAGGAGCGGGCGAGCCATCCCGCGCCGCCGGCGCCGGCCGTCGACCTGTCCGGCGCCGCCTGGCCGGGGCCGCCGCACGCGGAGGCGATCAACGCGGCGACGTTCGCGCTGCGGCGGGCGGTCAACGCGTACCCGGACGCCGGGCCGCTGCGGGCGTCGATCGCCGCGGCGCACGGCATCGATCCGGCGCGGGTGATGATCGGGCACGGCGCGGGCGAGCTGCTGGGGGCGGCGCTGCGGGCGGTGGGCGGCTCCGCGGTGGAGATCGTCTGGCCCGGGTGGGGACTGCTGCCGCGGCTCGTGCGCGAGGCGGGCGCGACGCCGCTGCCGGTGCGCGCGCCGAGCGGGACGCGGACGGCGGTCGTCTGCCGGC
>DATMGH010000166.1:0-8378 GCA_035555675.1 Solirubrobacter sp.
TTGCCGCCGCCCCCGCTGACGACGCCGTTGGTGAACAGCAGCATGAACGTGTTCGGGCCGTCGTCGCCCACGTACGTCGTCGCGGCCGGGCCGGCGGGCACGCTGCTGTCGATCCGCTCGACGTGCTCGACGTCGTCGTTCTCGCCCGGCCGCCCGTCGTCGGCGACGCCGTTGAACGTGACGGTCGGCGGCGGGTCCTCGTCGTTGGCGTTGCCGTCGAAGCGGAACCAGTCGCCGGTGATCGTGTCCGTGCCCGGGCCGCCGTCGAGGACGTCGTGACCGATCGCCGCGCCCGTGTCCGGCGTGTCGCCGGTGAGGACGTCGTCGCCCGGTCCGCCGTCGAGGCGGTCGTTGCCGCCGTCGAGGCCGCTGTTGCCGTTGGTCGAGCCGTCGCCGCGCAGCGTGTCGTTGCCGTCGTCGCCGTAGAGCGCGTCGTCGCCGCCGCGGCCGGCGATCTGGTCGGCGCCGGGGCCGCCGTGGATCGTCTCCGGCCCGCTGCCGCCGTCGAGCCGGTCGTCGCCGGCGCCGCCGTCGATCGCGAGCGCGTAGCCCGCGCCGGCCGGGAAGCCGCCGAGGTCGGCGTCCAGCACCGACACCCGGTCGGCGCCGTCGCCGCCCACGACCTGGACGCCGCGGTCGAGCACGCACCAGACGCTGTTGTCGGCCTGTGCCGCGCAGATCACGTTCGACCAGGTGTACGCGTCGCCATAGAACGTGACGCAGTCCAGGGCGCCGCTGCAGTCGGCAACGAAGCCGACGGTCACGTTCAGTGCCTCGCCGGGCTGGGCGCGGTAGACGACCGTGCCCTGGCTGGAGGTGATCGTCGCGGCGCCGGCGGGGGCGGCGGCGAGCGCCGCGGCCGCGAGCGCGAGGACGAGGGCGCGCATCAGCCGTCGACCCGGACGACGGTGGCGGTCAGGCGCCGCGACACGGCGCGGGGGGCGCCGCTGTCGGACTGCCAGGTGAGCGTGAACGGGCGGCCGGAGAGGATCGCGTCCAGCGCGACCGCGGTGGTGAGCGTCTGGACGTCGCCGGACCACGGACCGTCGCGGTAGACCGCGGCGCAGCCGCTGTAGAAGTGCAGCTGGGGCGCGACGATCTCGATCGCCTCCGGCGGGCCGCCCGCGAGCGGACCGCCCGGCTCGTCGACCTGCGCGTGGCAGCTCGACGGCAGCTCGCAGCCGCTGCCGGTCGCGCCGTAGTCGAGCGTCCCGGTCCAGTGCACGGGGACGTTGAGCGCGAGCACGCCGCGGCGGTACTCGCCGCCGATCGGGTCGTCGTCGTCCAGCGTGGCGACGCTGTGCTCGGCGGCGGTGACGGCGCAGTGGTGCTCCTGGTAGCTGCCGGCGTAGTCGAGGCTGCCGCTGACGGCGATGACCTTCAGGTGGACGTCGGCGCTGGTGACGGTGAGCGGCACGCTCGCGCTGGCGACGCCCTGCTTGGACACGATCCCCACCGTCGCGGTCGCGGTGCCGGCGCGGGCCGGGGCCGTGAAGTCGAACGTCAGCGGGTCGGCCTGGCCGCCGCTGGACGCCTGCGTGGTCGCCGCCGCGGGGGCGAGCGTGCCGGCGCTCGCGGTGGCGGTCAGCGGGAGGGCGCCGATCCCCGGGTGCTTGGGGTGCTTCGGGGGGCTGGTGAGGATCGCGGTCGCGCGCAGCGGCAGGTGGCCGCCGGTGGCGGCGCTGGCACCGGCGGGCGTCTCGAGCGCGACGTGCAGGCAGTTGCCGGCCTGCCACCAGTGGTGCTGCGCGTCGACGAGCGCGCCGCGCGCCTGATCGTACGTGCTCCAGGCGTCGGTCTGCATCTGGAGCACGAAGCGGCGCAGCAGCGGGTCGAGCGTCGCACCGTCGCCGCGCACGAGCGCCTTCAGCGCGCCGTTGACCACGAACGCGGTGCCGGGGTCGGTCAGGACCGCGGGCCAGGCGACCGTCGTGCCGAGCGCGGTGGGGACCGTGATCGTCGCGGTCGCGTTGACCGGCGACAGCCGCGCGAGCAGCTTGCCGTGGCGGTCGCGCAGCTCACCGCGCGCCGAGGCCTTCGTCTTGACCTTGCCCAGCTTGACCGTGGCCAGCGCCGCGGTGTCGTCCGCGGTGCCGACGAACGAGGCCGTGACGCTCTGCGTGCTCGTGAGCGTGAGGGTGCGACCGCCGGCCAGCGGCACGGCGAGCTTGAGCGAGATCTTGCGCGTGCGCGTGCCGGGGTCCTCGCCCGCCGCGTCCGGGCAGTGCTCGGCCTTGGCGACGTAGCTGGAGTCGAGCGTCAGCTTCGCGTCGCCGCGCCGGGCGACGATCTCGACGGCGCGGCCGGTGGCGTCGGCGGGCGTGCGGTCGCGCACGGTGGTCTTCCAGGCGGCGGCGCGCGAGGCGGCCGCGGCGCGTGAGGTCCGCGGCGACGCGGCGGTGGCGGCGCGCGCCGGCGCGGCGAGGGCGCGTTCCAACGCGGTCAGGCCGCTCCGCGCCGACCCGAGCCACGCCCCGACCGTGCGCCCGTGCCGCCCGAGCCGCGTCGCCAGCAGCGCGCGGTCGAACGCGTGCTGCTCGGCCGCCGGGCTCGCGGCCGGCGCCGTCGCCTTCAGGCAGACGTGGCGCGCCCCTGCGGACACGCGGATCGAACGCCCGTGGCACGCGCGCGGCGCGGCGGCGGCCGGGGACACGGCGAACGCGAGCAGCAGCGCCAGCGCCGCTCCGCCCGCCTGGGTGCACTTCATGGTCGGCATCGAGATCCGACGCTAATGGCCCGCGCGCGCCGCCGTCATCGTCCCAGGAGCAGATCCCGGGTCTGTCACGCGGCAGACGAACCGCGCCCCGCCTCCCCCCTGAGAGGGACGACGGCGACCCCGCGCGCCGGTACCGTCGAGCCGTGCAGCTCCGGAGGGTCGATCCGCGCGTCGCCGATGCGGCGCTCGCCGCCGCGTTCATCGCGGCCGCCGTGATCGACACGCTCGCCTCCGCGCCCGGCGAAGCGCTCGGCGACCTCGCCGGCGTCCGCAACCCGGCCGCGCCGCGCTGGCTCACCGCCGCGCTCCTGTTGTCGGCCGCGTTCGCGATCGCGTGGCGCCGGCGCGCGCCGCTGCCGGTGACGTTCGTCGTGGCGGCCGGGCTCACCGTCGACGCCGCGTTCGTCTCGCGCACGGCGTCGTTCTTCAGCGGCTACCTGCTGGTGATCGTCATGTGTTACACGCTGGCCGCGTACGCGCCGCGGCGGGAGGCGCTCGCCGGCCTCGCGGTCGCGTTCTGCGCCTTCGCGGCGATCACGTTCAGCGTCCCGCAGCTGCGGGTCTGGCACGACCTGCTGTTGAACGTCGCCTGCCTGGCCGCGGCGATCGGGTTCGGCCGCGTCGTGCGGCGCCTGCGCGGGCGGACGCGCACGCTCACCCAGCAGGTCGAGCAGCACGACGCCGCCGTCACCCTCGAACGGGCCCGGATCGCGCGCGAGCTGCACGACGTGATCGCCCACAGCGTGAGCGTCATGGGCGTCCAGGCCGCCGCGGCCGAGCAGGTCCTGGCGCGCGACCCGGAGCGCGCCCGCGAGCCGCTGCGCGCGATCCAGGAGGCGGCGCGGGACTCGATCGAGGAGCTCCGGCGCCTGCTCGGCGTCCTGCGCGACCCGCAGGCGAGCGCGGCGCTCGTCCCGCAGCCCGGGCTCGCTGACCTCGACGCGCTGGTCGCGCAGATGCGCGCCGCCGGACTGCCGGTCGAGCTACGCACCGAGGGCGTGCCCGGCAAGCTCTCCCCCGGTGTCGAGCTCTCCGTCTACCGCGTCGTCCAGGAGGCGCTGACCAACACGCTCAAGCACGCCGGCCCGGTCGACACGACCGTGCTGCTGCGCCACCGTCGCTCCAGCATCGAGGTGCTGATCACCGACCGCGGCGGCGCCCGCGACGGCAACGGCGACGGGACCGGCCACGGGCTGATCGGCATGCGCGAGCGGGTCGCCCTCTACGGCGGGACGCTGACCGCCGCGCCCGTGCCGGGCGGCGGCTACGCAGTCCGCGGGACGGTGCCGACGGCGTGATCGGCGTCGTGATCGCCGACGACCAGGCGCTCGTCCGCGGCGGGTTCCGGATGATCCTCGACGTCCACGACGACATCCGCGTCCTGGCCGAGGCCGGCGACGGGCGCGAAGCGCTCGACGCCGCACGCCTGCACCACCCGGACGTCGTGCTGATGGACGTGCGGATGCCGGGGCTGGACGGCATCGAGGCCACGCGCCGGCTGCTGGCCGATCCGGCCGCGAGCGCGCGCGTGCTGATGCTCACCACGTTCGACCTCGACGAGCACGTCTACGACGCGCTGAAGGCGGGCGCGAGCGGCTTCATGCTCAAGAACAGCCCGCCGGAGCGGCTGGTCGACGCGGTGCGCGCGATCGCGCGCGGCGACGCCCTGCTCGGCCCCAACATCACGCGCCGGCTGATCGAGCACTACGTCAACGGGCCGCGCACGAGCCGCGAGCCGCCGGACCGGCTGGCGGATCTGACCGAGCGCGAGCTGGAGGTCCTGCGGCTGGTCGCGCGCGGGCTCACGAACGCCGAGATCGCCGAGCGGCTCGTGATCGGCGAGGGCACCGTCAAGACCCACGTCAGCCGCATCCTCGCGAAGCTGCGGCTGCGCGACCGCGTACAGGCCGTCGTGCTCGCGTATGAGAGCGGTCTCATCCTGCCCGGCCGGGCCCTCGAATAGGCTGGCCGCGGTGCGTCGCCGGATCGTCCTGCTGGCGCTGCCGGCCGCGGCGGCTCGCCCCTCTCCTGGCCGCGGTCTCGGTCCGCGGGAGCATCGAAGACGATCCAGGTCAGCGCCCGCCGCCGCGGCGAGCCGAGCGCGCGAGCGCCACCCGCCGGCGTCCAACGGTGCTCGGCGATGGCCGAGAGCGTCCCTTTGACGCCACACAGCGCGCTGCGAGAATGCGCTCGTGTCGTCACTGCTCGCCTTCGCAGCACTGTCGGTTGTTCTGGTCCTGATCCCAGGGCCCGCAGTGATGCTCGTGCTCAAGCACGCGCTCGCGCGAGGCCGAGGTCCCGCGCTCTTCACCGCCATCGGCGTTCTCGTCGCCGACCTCACCTGGGCGCTCGCCTCAGTCGCCGGACTCACCGCTCTGCTCGTGTCCTCCCAGATCGCCTTCGACGTCGTTCGCTACCTCGGCGCCGCCTACCTGATCTACCTCGGTATCCGCCTCATCCTCACCCGGCAGACACCAATCACCTCCGAGGACCCCGAACCCGGACGCCCGACCCGTCACGGAGCTTTGCGCGCCTTCCGCGAAGGCCTCATCGGCGACCTCTCAAACCCGAAGACCATCATCATCTTCACCAGCATCATCCCGCAGTTTCTCAACAGCAACGCCAGCCCCCTCGACGCCCTCATCCTCGGCATCACGTTCGCCATGATCGGGTTTCTCAACCTCACCGCCTACGCCCTCGCCTTCGGTACAGCCGCAGGACTCCTCCGCGACGCACGGATCACCCGCAGCATCCTCCGAATCGGCGGAGCCCTGCTCACCGCATTCGGCATCGGCCTCGCCGCCGAACGCCCCGCCAGCACCTAAGACGCGGCAACCCCCAGGGACCGCCACCCAACCGCTATCCGCTCGTCCGACAGCCTCTGCCGAGCAGCACTCGAGCGCGCAGCGGTTTGCGCGCGCCGCAGCGTTCCGCGTCGCGCGCGTAGGATCGTCGTCGATGTCGGCGACCGGCCGCCACTCCCGGTTTCAGGTCTGGCGAGGTGCTCTCGACCTGGCTCTGGCAGGAAGGGCTTGACACGTGCTGGTGGCCGACGTTCCACGCGGCCGATGTCGCGGCGCTCCTTCGAGGCATAACCGGTAGGGGGTGTAGTCACGGCTGTCCGTGGGCACATTCGCTACGTGTCCTTCGGAGGTCGGCTCACGGACTCAGCACTGAGGTCGAGCAGCCACTCGAGTCACAACCTGTCACAAGAGCCGACGAAGAGCCAGACCTGTCGTTGTTCGGGATCGACCCGGCGCGGGAATTGAGAGCGCCGCAGAGGACAGGCCACGAACATCGACTCCCTCATGCCCGATCACGTCACGGCACCAATGTGGATAGCGCTCGGCGCTGCCTGGCTGACCGGTGGCGCGGTGCTCACGTGGATGAAGATCCGAACGCGACGGTCCGACGATCGGTCAACCTGGATGCGCCAGGCCACCGCAGCTCGCCGCATCGCTCTAGCCAGCTCCGTGATCGCGGCAGCCTGCCTCGTCAGCGCTCTGGTACCGCTCGCCGGCCAAGCGCCGCCAACCGTGACCGTCTTCTGGCTGCTCGCGATCCCTCCCGTCTGGTACGCCGGCGTCTGGCTGATGCTGGGCATCCTGGGAGTCACGTGGCTCACCGGCTGGCGACCCCGGCCACGAAACTGACGACCGCGGCACCCGTGTCTGGCCATCGCCCGGTACTCAGCACGCGACTGATTGTTGGTCAGCAAGGGGAGCAGAGAGGACATGGGCCGTGGTGTTTCTCGACGGTTGCGCACTCCTGCGCGAACGGCGTCGGGAGCGGGTCAGAAGACGCCCCCTGCAACAAGCGGTGCCCGCCGCGGCGACGCTGAGGCAGGAGCGCTTTTCGACGGTTCCGTCACTCTCCGCCGTTCTGAGAGGCGTGCTCGGAGAGCTCGAGCGCGACGAAGACGTCGATCATGGCGGTCCACACCGCATCGACGACCTGTTGATCAAGCCCGGCGTCAGCAGCTCGCTGCCGCAGACGCTCCATGAGCAGACGGCGCCGGTCCGCGCCACGGACTTCAACCGCGTCGCGCTTGAACGCGGCCGCACGCTGGACGAGCTGCTGTCGATGAGCCAAGAGATCGACCAGCTGATCGTCGATCGCGTCGATCTCTGCCCGAAGCGCGATCAACGACATGCGACCGAACCGTGACAAGCCAAAGCGAACGTCATGGCCGGCATCCAATCGCATTCCACAGCTGCGATGTCAAGACGGGCCTTTTCCGACGGACTCGCCTCCTTCGAGGCCGGCCGTCAGTCCCACAGTGGCAGTTCGTCCCGGCGGTGAGCATCTCGATCACGGCGGGTGGGTTGGACTCCGCGAGGGAGGCTCGCATGCCGTAGTGACCTGACGCCGATCCACTCGCGCACGTGCTGACCTGCGCATCTGCTCATCACAGCCGACACCACGGCCGGCAGCAGCCGTCGAAACCTACACGGTCGCGGCATCGCAGGCACGATCCGCGCGTCGCGCGGCCAACTGCGTCGATGACGCCGGGACGTGAGACGCCGCAGACGTGGAGCCAAGAGTTTCGTGACGCGCTCAGCAATGACAGCTTCTGAGCGCTACGGCAGTACGGCGGTGGCGGCAATGCCGTCCTTGAGCCAGTAGGCGCGCGTGCCGTCACGTGAGACGGCGAGGCTCGATCGGTCGATCCCGTCACCGGTGTCGAGCACGAGCCGTTGTCCGAGCCGGGAGCGATAGAGCGGTTGTGGCGGTGCTTTCGGTGAAATCAATGGGTCGCGTGGGTTTTGGCCGCCCCAGAGGATCAGCAGTCCGCCGCGTCGGGTGACCTCGAGCGCGTAGACGTCGTCGGAGACGCTGACTTCGGCCTTGGTGCCGCTGCGGATGTTGCGGATCGTCGGCGTCACGTGGCTGCCCGCGGTTGAGAACGTGTCCTTGACATACGCGACGTAGGGGCTAGCGAGCCGGAACTTTGTGTGTGCGAACACGGATGGCTCGTCGATGTCGTTGTAGCCGAGGAAGCGCTGTCCGCGGCCGCGGGTCATGCATGCGTAGAAGTCAAACGTGAGCAACTTGCGGTTAGTGACCCGGTAGACACGGCCGTCGACGTCGGCGGCGATCACGCGTGCGCCTGCTGGCGGGCAGGGCCGCGCGCGCTTGGCGGCGGGCGCGGCAGTGGTGCTGGTCGTGGTCGCGACTGCGGCCACGACCAGCATGATGGTGATCAGTCGTCCTCTGGTGGCGTGAGGGTGCCGCATTCGTTGGTCTGGGTCTCGTCGTACCCACGGAACGGTGAGGTAGTCCGGTAGTCGCCGGGTTCGGTACTCGCCCACTGCCAGATTGCGCAGTAGGCCTCGCGCGCCTGCGGATATGTTGCTCAGAGCTTGTTAGCCCACCCCGGCTGGATCGCTCGCACGCCGAACGGACCGCGACGAGCGCGCGGATCAGCCGCGGAGCGACCGACTGCCGCCGACCCGCAACCCTCGCACCTTTACGCGACAGCCACCACAGCCGACACCAGCCGTCGATACCTGAGCCGGATCGGGTGTGACGGAGTCGGTGATTGTTGCTTTAGATCAATCTATTGATGAGTGAGCTTGGCTGAAGCAGCGTGGTGCGCGTAGGCTTCGAACTCGGCGGGTGGGATGTCGCCGAGGGAGCTGTGTAGGCGGTCGTGGTTAAA
>DATMGH010000167.1:0-3401 GCA_035555675.1 Solirubrobacter sp.
GGACGGAGCGGATTCGTTTCCTCGTGCTCGTCCCCGCGCACAACGAGGAGCTCGTGATCGCCAACTCGCTGGGCGCGATCAACGCCGACCGGCGCGAGCACGACCTGGTCCTGGTGGTCGCCGACCGTTGCAGCGACACCACGGCCGACATCGCGCGAGCGCACGGCGCCCTCGTGCTCGAGCGCGGAGACGATGAGCAGCCTGGCCGTGCCGCGGCACGGCAGGCAGGGCTCGAATTCGCGCGCACACACGAATGGGATGCGGTGCTGATGCTCGATGCCGACTCCGTCATCGAGCCGGGCTTCTTCGCTGCTGCTGAGGCCGCGCTCGGGACCGGGGAGAAGGCGATCCAGGCGCGCAGCGAGAGCAGCCGTGGCGAGACGTTGACGACCGAGGCGTCGCTGGCGGCGTTCACGCTGCAGGGCATCACGCTGCCGCGCGGCCGCGCCCGGCTCGGGCTCTCGGTTCGGCTGCGCGGCACCGGCATGGCGATCCGGCGCGAGATCGCGCTCCAACACCGATTTCGCGCGCCGGCGTCCGAGGACCTCTTCTTCACGCTCGACCTCCTGCTCGACGGCGTCCGTTGCCGGCACGTCGACAGCGCCCGGCTGCGCTCTGAGGGGGCGAGCACCTGGGACGCATTCGGTGGGCAGAAGGTTCGTTACGAGGCGGGCCGCATGGCCGCGGCGCGCGCGTACGCGCCGCGCCTGTTGGCCCGTGCGCTGCGCAGGGGCGACCTCGCGGCCCTCGACAGCGCGTGGTTCCTGGCGACGCCCCCATTCGCCCTCGCCGTGCTCTCGCTGCTGCTCGGGCTTGCGCTTTCGGCGGCTGCGTCGGCGTCGACGCTCGTACTGGTCTTCGCGGTCGGTATCTCTACGCTGGCGTTTGCGCTGCTGACCGGTCTCGTTCAGGCGCGCGCGAGCCTGCGCACGTGGCGCGCGCTGCTCGCGGCTCCCTGGTATCTGGCTTGGAAGGCCGTGGTCCAGGTGCGCGCGCTGGCCAGCGTGCTGCGGCGTGACGACCACTACGGCCCGACGGCGCGAACCGCGCCGCAGGGCAACGGCGAATCGAACTGATGACCGCCCTCGTGACGCACAACGAGGCGGAGCCCGAGCACATCACCGGCCAGCGGACGCACTGGCTCGACGGGGTCCGCGGTGCCGCGGCGCTCTTCGTCGTCCTGCACCACATGTGGTTGGCCACGTGGCCGTTCTTCCCCGACGATCGCGGACCCGTGTGGCTCGGCTGGCTGCTCTACGGCCATCTCGCCGTCGCGGTCTTCATCGTGGTGTCCGGCTACTCGCTCGCGCTTGCGCCGTTGCGCCACGGAGGCGAGTTGGTCGGCGGTACGCGACGGTTCATCCGCCGCCGTGCCTGGCGGATCCTGCCCGCCTATTGGGCGGCACTCGTGATCTCCATGTTCCTCTTCGTCGGCTTCCTCGATCCGTCGGTCACGGGCGGTACCGCAGCGAAGTCGTTCGTGGTGCACGGGGTTCTGCTGCAGGACATCATCGGCAACGTCCCACCCAACGGCACGTTCTGGTCGATCGCGATCGAGTGGCAGATCTACTTCCTGTTCCCAGTGATCCTGCTGCTCGCGAGCCGCCAGGGGATGATTGCGGCCGTGGCGGTGACCGCCGGTGTCGTGCTCGTCGCCCACGCGCTCGCGGGGACGGACACCGTGCTGAGCAAGATCGATCACGTGAGCCCGCAGTTCCTACTGCTGTTCGCGCTTGGCGTGCTCGCGGCCTGGATGTCGCACGGACGGGCGATGGAACCGCCGCGCCGGCTGCTCGGCGGCGCGGCGCTGGGATCGTTGGCGGCGCTCGTCGCACTCGCGCTGGCCAACGGCTCGCCCTGGATGGTCGGGCACTGGTTCTGGGTCGACCTGATCGCGGGGGTGGGCTTCGCCGCGGCGCTGTTGTTGCTCGCGGGCGCGACGGGGAGCTGGCGGGCACTGACGCTCGGTTCCCGGCCGGCCGTGTTCCTCGGCGGGTTCTCTTACAGCCTTTACCTCATTCACGGCCCGCTGCTCGGGTTGCTGGATCGATACATCTTCGAGCCGCTGGACCTTGCGCCGCTCCTGCAGTTCGCGCTGATGGTGGCGTTCGCGCTCCCGGTTCTGCTGTTCGCGTGTTACGCGTTCTTTCGCGTATTCGAGCGTCCGTTCCTGGAGCGGCGCGACTTCGCCTCCCTGCGCACCCTTCCGGTCTGGCGCTTCCTCGCCGGCCGCGGTCGCCGTAGGACCGCAGCCGGCGAGGAAGTTCCCGCCTACCGCTGACGCATGTCTAGGACCCTGGGACGATGCCCGCGTCCTGGCCGTCTGTCGCGATGCCCTTGCCCGGGCTGCCCGCGGCGAGCGTGAACCCCTCGTAGCTCTGCGGGTCGGCGCCGCCCGTGAACACGGGCGTACCCGTGCGCTCGGCCGACGCCGCACCCTGGCGCACCAGGTTGCTGCGGCGATCGCTCACGCTCGAGCCGTTTTGAATCACGACCGCCGTCAGGATGTTGTCCGTCACCACGGTGCCCTTGCCCGCCGGGTCGGCGGTCTTGCGATCGATCGAGAGCTGACCGCAGGGGCTGTTGTACGCGCATTTCGTTGCGTACACGATGGTGTTGTGCCGGACGATCGACCCGTTGTCCGAGTAGAGCTCGATGCCCCAGGGGCGCTGGCCCTTGGTGCCGAGGTCGATCACGTTGTTCTCGATGATGGCGTGGTCCAGGCCGTCATAGGCGACGATACCGGTCGCGGTGTCGCGGATGTAGTTGCCGCGCACGACCGAATTCGGCGCGTCGATGAGCTGGATGGCGTCGGTGTGGTTCGTGCCGCCCTTTTCCAGGATGTCGCGGAACTCGTTGTCGATGATGTTCACGCCGACGCCCGACTGGATCCCGTCGGAGTCGCCGCCGGCGAGCAGTGAGTTCTTGATCGTCACACCGGACGGGGTGCGGCTGTTGTACGGCAAGGCGATGCGGGCCGGGCTCGAGTACTGCCCGGCCGCGTCGATGTTGAGGTGCGTGTTGCCGTCGAGAACGACATTGCTGTTCGCAAGGCCGTCGAGCGTCGCCACGCCAGTGAACGTGCTGTTGCGGATCGTGATGTTCTTGCTGCTGTTCAGGATCTGCGCGCCGGTGATGGTGAAACCGTCGAGCACGATGTTCGTCGCGCCGTTGAACGCGACCGACATCGTCACGGCGGCCCCGGACGCGGCCGTGAGCGTGACCGTCCCGTTCTTGGCGGCGCCCTTGAACGACCCGTAATTGCCGGCCGCGAGGCAGATCGTCTGGCCTGCGGTGGCCGCCGAGAACTGCGAGGACAGTGTTGACGTCGTCGCGTTTCGGTCACATTTGCCCGAGGGCGGGACCGGCGTCGGGGTCGGTGTGGGCGTCGGCGTCGGTGT
>DATMGH010000168.1:0-16082 GCA_035555675.1 Solirubrobacter sp.
ACGTACCGCACCCCGGGATCGCAGATCAGCGTGACGATGCTCCCCCGCTCGCCCCGCGCCCGCAGCTCGCAGGCCAGCGCCAGCGCCCCCCAGGCGTTCGTGCCCGTCGACCCGCCGCCGCGTCGGCAAAGGGCGGGACAAAGATCGTGACGCCGCACCCACTCGGAGTGCGCAGTCCGCGAGTGGGCGCGTTTCGGCGGATAGCGCCAGAAAGCGACCGCTCGCGACACCGCGGGCCGGCGGCGAGCGCGGTGAGGTGCGCCGTCGAGTACGCGGCGCCGCGCCCAACGCGGCCACGCTCGTCGAGGCCGGCCAAGGCCCGAACCGACCGCGACCGACCCCCGGCTGGACCGCCGAGCCGGCGGCTGAGGGACAGACGCTCCGAAGTCACCGACCCAGGAGCGCTCTCGACGGTCCGCATGCGGACGTAATCGATGATGGTCAAGTAAACTTGTTTAATTTGGGTGTACTCTCGTGCGGTCGCGGCGACACGACTGCTCTACGGATCTCGAAAGGGAACGAGATGTCGATTAGTACTGGAAGACGCAAGAGCCTGAGATGGCTTAGTGGCATCATTGCCGCGGGTGCGCTGTGCGGACCGATGTCGTCGACCGCCTCGGCATGCACCGCGTCCGCGTTCATCAGCGACACGTACAACGAGTGGGTGAACTGGAGTGGGAACGCGGTGGGGTGTTACTCCACCTGGACGTACTCGTGGCGGATCCGTCTCTACAAGAACGGGACGGTGCTCGACGAACACGTTCGCGAAGGGCTCGGTGGGTCGACGTCGTATTCGACGCCGTCGTACAGCAACTTCGAGATTGGCCCTGTAAGAGGCCAGGGGTACAGCACGACGTTCTTCATCTACCACTCGGCAACCGTCGGCAACAACAAGGTCGACCAAGCCAGCCGAAGCTTGTAGCGCGGACTCCTTGGGCGGGAGGGACCTACAGCTCCTCTCGCCCCGAGGCGTCGGCCGTTGGTTCGCGACGAAGTCCTGTGGCGGCCAGACGTATTGGTGGCAGCGGCGTCCCGATTGCCGCGAGCGTGACTTCGCTCGCGCCAGCCGGCACCGTCGGCCGGAACGTCCATTCCGCGTCCCAATCGGTTCCCGTGCCTCCCGCTTGTCGGGACACAAGCGCGTAGTCGGTTCCGATGTCGTCGGTGACGGAGACCTGAAGCGCCAAGAGAAGCTCCGCGGGTTGACGGGGTGGCGGCGGCAGCACGTCCTCACTGCCCGCGACCGAGCGCTGATCCGCCCAACGCCGGAACGCCGCGTGATACTTGGCGTCGAGCCGTTCGGTCACCTCGTTGGGAACTGCGGCGGCCTTCACCTTCAGCGTGTTCTCGGTCGCGACGAGCTCCGACAACGTCACGGTCACACCGCCGATCTCGGCCAACGGCAGGGAATTCACGGCCGCGATCCTACTCCGGCTCCCGCCACTCGCCCGTGGCGAGGCAGCGCTCCAGCGTCTCCTCGTAGGGCGCGAGGTCCAGCCCGTGCGCCGCGACCCAGTCGTCGTCGTAGTACGTGTCGACGTACCGCACCCCGGGATCGCAGATCAGCGTGACGATGCTCCCCCGCTCGCCCCGCGCCCGCAGCTCGCAGGCCAGCGCCAGCGCCCCCCAGGCGTTCGTGCCCGTCGACCCGCCGACGTCGCGCCCCGTCCGCGCCCGCACGAAGCGCATCGCGGCGATCGACGCGGCGTCCGGCACCGCGATCATCCGGTCGATCACGTCCGGCACGAACGACGGCTCCACGCGCGGGCGCCCGATGCCCTCGATCAGCGACGGCCGGCACGTGGTGAAGCCGGGGTCAGACCCCGCCCAGCCGTCGTAGAACGCCGAGTTCTCCGGGTCGACCACGCACAGCCGCGTCGGATAGCGGCGGTAGCGCACGAAGCGGCCGATCGTCGCGCTCGTGCCGCCCGTCCCCGCGCCGACCACGACCCAGGCCGGCAGCGGGTGCGGCTCGCTCGCCATCTGGGCGAAGATCGACTCGGCGATGTTGTTGTTGCCGCGCCAGTCCGTCGCCCGCTCCGCGTGCGTGAACTGATCCATGAAGACGCCGCCGCGCTCCTCCGCCACCTGCCGCGACTCGTCGTAGATCGCGCTCGCGTCCGCGACCAGGTGGCAGCTGCCGCCCTGGAACTCGATCAGCTCGATCTTGCTGTGGCTCGTCCCCTCCGGCATCACCGCCACGAACGGCAGCCCGAGCAGCCGCGCGAAGTACGCCTCCGACACCGCGGTCGAGCCGCTCGACGCTTCGACGATCGTCGTCCCCGGCCCGATCCACCCGTTGCAGAGCCCGTACAGGAACAGCGAGCGCGCGAGCCGGTGCTTGAGCGACCCGGTCGGGTGCACGGACTCGTCCTTCAGGTACAGGTCGACGCCCCACGAGGTGGGCAGCGGGAAGACGTGCAGGTGCGTGTCCGCCGAACGGTTCGCGTCGGCGTCCACGCGACGGATCGCCTCGTCGACCCAGCGGCGGACGGCGGGGGAGGAACGGTCGAAGGTGCGGCTGCGCACCCTAGAGCGCGCCGCCGAACGGCGGGATGTTGCGGAACGCCGCGGGCCGCGGATCGTCGGGCGTCGGCGGACGCTCGGCGGGCTCGGTCACCTCGGTCGTCTCGCGCGGCTCGGACACCGCGCGCCAACGACCCTGCGCGTCCAGCTTCACCTTCACCTTCAGGTTCGGCGGCTCGCCGGCACTCTGGCTGCGGGCGGGCTCTTGGCGGGCCATGAGATCAACTGTAGGCGAAGGAGCCGAGCGCGTGACCGACCTCGCCGTACACCTGCGCGTTGAGCCCCATCCCGATGTGCGACGCCCGCACCTCGACGAGCTGCGCGAACGGGTCCAGGCACGCGCGCCAGTCGACCACGCCGTCGGTCTTGGAGTACAGCGCGGTGTAGCCGACCGACGAGGGAAACGCCTCCGACAGATCGGCCCGGAACCGCGCGCAGCACGCGCCCCGTAAGCAGCTCGCCCGGAACAGCCCGGGCACGCGGCCGGTCCCGAGTACGCCCAGCATCAGGACCTGCGCGAGCACGACCGGGTGCGCGCTCAGCTGGCGGACCGTCGGCGCGCCGAGTGTCACGATCCCGCTCACGAGATCCGGCCGCCGCGCCGCCAGCACGCGCGCGAGAATGCCGCCGCGGCTCTGCCCGACGATCGCCACCCGCGCGCCGGCCGCCGCCGAAAGCGCCTCCAACCGGTCCTCGAGCCGCTCCAGCGCCTCCTCCGAGCAGTCGACGTTCGCGCGCATCCCAGCCCGGCGTGTCACGTACCCGCAGGAGCGCAGCCACCGCGTGAGCGCCGCGAGCGATCCGTCGCCGGCCATGAACCCGGGGATCAGCAGCACCTCCCGCCCCTCGCCCGCCGGCACGCCGCCGCGGCGCCAGACCGACGACGCCAGCAGCGCCGCGGCCTCTACGCCCGCGCGGCTCTCGCGCCAGAGCGGGGGGATGTACGGAATCGGGACGCCCACGTCCACTTCATACCGGATGGACGCCGCGCGTGCCCCGCTAGGAAGACCAGTACGACGTGCCGTCGAGCAGGATCCCCTCCGTCTGGGGGTCCATGGCGCCGCCCTCGACGTCCGGCGTTCCGTTGACCACGATCACCCGCCGCCCGGTGTCGCCGTCGTCGTAGCGGAACTGGATCACGCTGCCCGCCACGATCTCGTAGGTCCCGCGGTTGCTCGGCGAGATCGTGGTCGTCCACGTGTTCGGGTCGCCGTTGCCGAGCGATCCGATCGCCGAGCCGGTGGTCGCGAACCGCCCGTCCGGCAGGAGCCTGAGGTAGCTCGTGAACGTGGTCTGGTTGGGCCACATCCCGTAGATCTCCATGTTCTTCAGCGACACGTCCAGCCGCGCGCCGGGCGCGAACGTCGGCTTGTACAGGAACGTGTCGTCGCCGACCTTCAGCGTCAGCCGGTCCGGTGCCAGCGTCACGGGCTGCCCGTCGATCGTCAGCGCGCCGGACTTGGCGTCGTAGCTGTACGGCAGGCAGCCCTCGCCGTCGTCCCCGGACGCGGTCTTGGCGGTGCAGCTGACGTCGGCGCTCGGCGTGCCGCGGTAGACCCACCGGTCGTCGGTGAACAGGTAGCCGACCCGTGTGTCCTGGGAGACTCCGGGCGAGCCGGACACCAGTCGCAAGTAGATGTGCTGCGCGAGCCCGCGCGCGGCGGGGGCGGCCGGTGTGCCGCCGGCCGCCGGCGCGGCGATCTTGACCGTCCGCGTGACCGACCGTGCGCGGGTGCCGCTGAGCGTGAGCCGCAGCGTCGGCGTCGCGGCGCCGCGACGCTTGATGCGCAGCGCGACCACGCGCTTGCGCCCCGCCGCCAGCAATCCGATCCGGCGCACCGCCGGCCGTACGGTCGCCCCGCTGACGCGCAGCCGCAGGCGCACGTTGCGCGCGACCGCCGTCCCCGCGTTGCGGACCGTGACCCGCACGGTCGTCGACGCGCGCGCGGCCAGCGGCGGGATCGCCGGGATCCCGAGCTCGAGCGCCGGGCCGGGACGGCGGATCGGCAGCGCGACCGCCTGGCGGGCGGACAGGGCGCCGGCGCTGGCGGCCACGGTCAGCTTCGCTCCCGCACGCGCGGCGCCCGCCGGCCGCACGCGCACCTTGAGGGTGACGCTGCGCCCCGCCGCGAGCCGCGCCACGCGCTTGACGCTGGGCGAGACCCGCACCTTGGCCGGCGCCGTCAGCCGCACGCGCACCCCGGTGGCGTCGACGCCACCGGCGTTGGCCAGCGTGACCTTGATCGTCGTCCAGCGGTTCGTGAGCACCGCGGGCGGCACGGATGCCGACAGCTCGAGCCGCGCGGGGGCCGGCCCCGGCGGGGTCGCGACCGGCGGCGCGGCGGTGGCGGTCGGCGTCGGCGTGGGCGCCGGCGGCGCGACCAGCGCGACCGGGTCGGTGCGGTCGCCGCCGCCCGAGATCGCCGTCGACGCGTACGCGCAGTTGAAGCGCTTGCCGGCGAGCGCGGCGCCGCTGGCCGCGAGCGCGATCGCGTTCGGCGCCGGCGTCGAGCGCGTCCCGGCGCCCATGGTCGGGTCCTCCGGCGGGCCCCAGGCGGGGTTCGACCCGGTCGTGCCGAGCGTGTCGCCGACGCCGTACGCGACCTGGCAGCTCCCGTTCGGCTGCGTGACGCCGAAGAAGACGAACGCGAACCCGGAGGAGCTCGCCGGCAGCGTGCCGGACAGCGTGATCTGCCCGGAGATCGTCCCCGCGTCGTCGTATGCCGCGCTGAGGGCGACGATGTCCGCGGCGGCGCCGCCCGCGGTCTGGTCGTTCGCCGGGTCCTGCCCCGCGCCGCTGAAGACGGCGGCGGACGCGACCGCCGGCAGCGCCAGCAGTCCCAGCAGCCCGCTCACGATCCCCGCCCCTCGGTGCACCAGCGCCAAGCTCACCTGCGGCGCATCCTAATCAGTACCCTCGCGACCATGCGTGCCGCCACCATCCGCGACGGCCGGATCGAGGTCGTCGACCACCCTGACCCCGAGCCCCAGGACGGGCAGCTGCTGGTTCGCGTTCGCGCCGCCGGGCTCAACGGCGCCGACATGATGCAGCTCGCCGGCCACTACCCCGCGCCGCCGGGCGCCCCGCAGGACATCCCGGGGCTCGAGCTGGCCGGCGAGGTCGTCTCCTGCGGACGCCGCGCCGGGCGCTTCGAGCCCGGCGACCGCGTGATGGCGATCGTCGCCGGCGGCGGCCAGGCCGAGCTCGCCGTCGTCCACGAGCGCACCGCGGTGCCGGTGCCCGACGAGCTCGACTGGACGGCCGCGGGCGGCGTCCCCGAGGCGTTCACGACCGCGCACGACGCGCTGTTCACCCAGGCGCAGCTGACGCTCGGCGAGCGGCTGCTCGTGCACGGCGCGGCCGGCGGCGTCGGCATGGCCGCCGTGCAGCTCGGCGCGATGGCGGGCGCGCGCGTGACCGCGACCGTGCGCGATCCGCACGCCCGCGAGCAGATCGCCGCGCTCGGCGTGCGGGCGGTCGCGCCCGGCGACGTCGAGGGCGCCTACGACGTGATCCTGGAGCTGGTCGGCGCCCCCAACCTGGCGGGGAACCTGGCCGCGCTGGCGACCGGTGGCCGGATCTGCGTGATCGGCATCGGCGCCGGTGCGCAGGCCGAGCTCAACCTCGGCCTGTTGATGGCCAAGCGCGGGCGCATCCACGGCTCGACCCTGCGCAACCGGCCGATCGAGGAGAAGGCGATCGCGGCGCGGCTGGTGGAGCGCCACGTGCTGCCGGGCTTCGCGCGCGGCGACCTCAGCGTGCCCGTGACCGCGGCGTTCTCGCTCGAGGAGGCGCCCGCGGCCTACGAGCGCTTCAAGGCCGGCGGGAAGCTCGGGAAGATCGTCCTAGAGATGCAGTAGCGCCAGGTCGGCGTCGCCGTGCGCCCACTCGCGCGTCCTGGGGTTGAGCGCGAACGCGCGCTCCAGATGCGCCCGGGCGTCGTCCAGGCGCCCGGCGCGGGCCGCGAAGCACGCGAGGTTGTACTGCAGTGACGCGTTGTCGGCGTGGTGCTCGAGCCCCTCGGCGGTGATCGTGTACGCGCGCTCGTAGTCCTTCGCCCGGTACGCGGGCTCGGCCGCGTACCAGTACTCGAACGGCGACGGCGGCCCGGCGGCGCCCGGCTTGCCGCCGATGACCAGCACGGTCGTCTCCTCCTCCTCGGCGGTCGCGACCCGGTGCTGCTCGGGGTGGACGAACACGAACGTGCCGGCGGGGGCGGCGATCGTCTCGCCGTCGACGACGAACGTCGCGTGGCCCGTCAGCACCAGGTAGAGCTCCTCGTGCTTGCCGCTGCCGTCCCCGGTCTCCGTGTGCGGCTCGATCACCTCGTCGCCGGCGCGCTCGCCCGTGTAGGCGTTCACGCCGAAGCCGCTGATCCCGAGCCGGCGCGCGATCGGCCGGTAGACCGTGCCGACGATGTCGATGCGGTCGAGGTCGGCGAGGCTCAGTACGGCGGGAAGTCGCTCCACCATGTCCCCAGCTCGCGGAACGCGCTCCAGAACGCGCGCTTCGCGGACTCCTCGTCGAGCGAGCGGTCGATGTCGGGCACGTAGAGCGCCTCGATCGACGGCGTCAGCCGCTGGATCTCGCCCGGCGACTCCAGCACCTCGCGCGCGAGCGGGAGCTGGATGTCGTTCAGGATGTCGAGCGCGTCGGTGCCCATGACCACGACGATCTTGGGCTGCACGATCGCGATCTCCTCGATCAGCCGTGCGACGCATTCCGGCGCGGCCAGCATCGGGTCGGCGACCGGGCACTTCGCGCACAGCGTGCCGTAGACCACCAGCGGGTCGATGTCGAGCCGCTTGAGCGACTTCATCAGGGCGGTTCCGGCGCGGCCGTAGAACGCGACGCCCTCTTCGACCTCCGCGGGCGTCGGCGCGTGCTTGAGCAGCATCACGTCGGCCTGTGGATGGCCAGAGCCGAGGACCGGCATCAGGTTGCCCCGGGGGCAGCGGTCACAGCTCTGTAGTTCGCGGGTGAAGGTGTTGAGCTCGCGGATGGCGCGCTCGAGGTACTTCTCGCGGATCTCGTCGTCGGTGGCGGGCATTCCGCCGACCGGGTTCACCCCGGGGCCGGGTTCCCCTCCACCCTGCAACTCACTGCCCGCCGCGCTCCGCGACGGCTCGGGCCACTTTGCGCCGCCGCGTGGCGGCGCGGGCGGCGGACGGCGTGGCTTTGGTCTGCAGGAACTTGAGCGCCTGGACCTGCGCGTAGCGCAGCGAGGACGGCTTGGCGGCGATGTCGGCGTCGCGCAGCGATTCCAGGAACTCCTCCGGCCCGTCGAAGTCGCGCATCCGGATCCGCACCGAGCCGAGACCCTGGGCGACGTGCGCGTCCGAGCCGGCGCCGCCGACGATCCGGTACTTGCCGGCGAACCGCACCGCCTCCTCGTTGAAGGCGGGGATCGCGATCCGCGGGTTGAAGACCTCGATCGCGTCGATGTCGGACACGACCGCGAGCATGTGCTCGTAGTCGGGGACCGAGTGCATGCGGTCGAACGGGTGCGGGACGTAGACGACCCCGCCCTGGCGGCGGATCTCGGCGATCGTCTCGGCGAGCGTCATCCCGCGCGGGATCTTCTCGCTGATGAACAGGCCGATCACCTCGCCCTGATCGGCGGTCATGACCTCCTCGCCGACGATCACCTTGATGCCGTACTCGGCGGCCTTGGCGGCGGCGTCGAGCGCACCGGAGATCTCGTTGTGGTCGGTGACCGCGATCGCGCCCAGCCCGGTCGACTTCGCCGTCGCGAGCAGCACGTCGACCGGCGTCGCGCAGTCGCTCGAGTGGTCGGTGTGCATGTGCAGGTCGACTTCGATCAGCGGCTTGCGCTTGACGCGGGCGCGGACGTCCGGGCGCGGGTCCGGATCGTGCCGCAGCGCGGCCAGGCGCTCGTAGATCGCCTCGACGCGGTCCGCGACGCGGCTCCACGAGAGCTCCTCGCGAGCGCGCTCGCCGCGCGCCGCCAGCTGCGCGCGCAGGGCGTCGTCGCGGACGATCCGGGCGAGCTGCTCGGCCAGCACCTCGACGTCGCCGACCTGGAAGTGCAGGCCGAGGTCGCCGTCGCGCAGGAGCTCGTCGTAGACCGGCACGCGGGCGGCCAGCGGGACGGCGCCGGCGCCGAGCGCCTTGACCAGCACGCCGGGCGCGGTGACCTGGCCGAGCGAGGCGGCGACGACGACGTCGGCGCCGGCGAACGCCGCCTGCTCGTCGTCGACGATCCGGACGCGGTGGCGCAGGCTCGAGCGCAGCGTCGGGACGCCGGACTTCGAGTAGATCACGACCTCCCACGGCAGCTCCTCGGGGAGCAGCCGCAGCGCCTTCAGGAACAGCCGCAGCGCGCCGCGCTCCTCGCGGTCGGAGAACGCGATCCGCACGCCCGGCCCGCGCTCGCCCCGCGGCTCCGGCGTCACACCGGGGGGCAGCAGCTCGTAGGAGGCGGGGAAGAAGCGCTGCAGCAGCTCAGCGGTCGCCTCGTAGGACGCGGTGCGCGCGTCCAGGCGGCCGAAGAACAGCTCGACGAACTTGCGCGCCACCTGCGTGGAGAGCACGCGCTCGGCGGGCGCGTGGAAGGAGCCGACGTTGAGCGCGCGGCTGTGGCGCAGGGCGACCGAGCTGGCGCTCGGCGCCCACGGCTCGTGCACGTGCACGAAGTCCAGCTTCGCGGTTCCGAGCACGTCCTCGATCGTGCGCGCGATGTCGATCGGCGGCGCCGGGCTGATGCCCTTACGGCTGGCGTTGAACAGCAGCTCGCCGACGGCCAGCACGCGCACGCCGCCGTCGGGGTCGAAGAGCTCGTTCGCGCGGATCCGCTTGCGCGACTCACGTACCAGCGCGGGCGAGCGCGACGGCGCGAGCAACAGGACCCGGTGGCCGCGGCGAGCGAGCTCGTGCGACACCTCCGTCGCGAAGGTGCCCACCTCGTTCGCGTCCTCCAGCGGATGCGGCGCGACCTGGGCGATGGCGAAGCGCTCTGCCACGAGCCGCCAGCTTACCGGGCGTTCGCGTCGAGCTAGCATGAGAATTACGTGAGCGTCGACCTGCTGGAACGCGACGCCTCGGTCGCCGCGTTGCGGCGCGCGCTGGAGGCCGCGTGCGCCGAGCGCGGCGGTACGCGGCTGATCGCCGGGCCCGCCGGGATCGGCAAGACCGCCCTGCTGGACCTCACGCGTGAGCTGGCCCGCGAGCGCGGCGCGCTGGTGCTCGGCGCGCGCGCCTCCGAGCTGGACCGCGGGTTCGGGTTCGGCATCGTCCACCAGCTGCTCGAGCCGACCGTCCGGCGCGGCGACCGCGGGCGCCTGTTCGCCGGCGCGGCCCGGCCGGCCGAAGCGCTGTTCGGCGCCAGCCCGCCCGGCGAGGCGCCCGAGTACGCGATCCTCAGCGGCCTCTCGTGGCTGCTGGCGAACCTGGCCGAGGAGCGCCCGGTCGTGCTCTGCGTCGACGACCTGCACTGGGCCGACGTGGCGTCGCTGCGCCTGCTCGAGTTCCTCGGCCGCCGGATCGAGGACCGCCCGGTGCTGGTGGTCGCCACCGCGCGGCTGAACGAGCCGGACGCTCCGCTCGCGCTGCTGTCGGCCCTGCAGGCGCTGCCGGGAGCGGAGACGCTCGAGCCCGCGCCGCTCAGCCCGGCCGCCGTCGGCGCCCTGCTCGAGCACGCTCTGCACGCGGCGCCGGACGACGGCCTGCGCATCGCCGTCCACGAGGCCAGCGGCGGCAACCCGCTGTTGGTCTCGGTGCTGGTGCGCGAAGCGGCGCAGCGCGGCGGCGACGTCGACGCGCTGGCCGAAGTCGCCGCGCGCGGGATCGCGCCAGGCGTCGTACGGCGCCTCGATGCGCTGGGCGCGGAGGCGGCGGCGGTCGCGCGTGCCGCGGCGATCCTCGGCGAGCGCGCGCGCCGCGAGGACGTCGTGACGCTGGCGGGCCTGGAGCCCGCCGCCGTCGGCGTCGCGCTCGGCCGGTTGGCGGACGTCCAGATCCTGCTGCCGGGCGGCTGGACGTACGTGCACCCGCTCGTCCGCGGCGCCGTCGAGGCGGCGATCCCGCGCGCGCAGCGCGACGGCCTGCACCGGCTCGCGGCCGGCCGCCTGCGGGCGCGCGGCGCGCGGCCGGCGGAGATCGCGCTGCACTGGCTGGCCACCGCGCCCGCGGGCGACGCCGGTGCGGTCGCCGACCTGCGCCGCGCGGCGCGGGACGCGGCGGCGGAGGGCGCGACCAGCACCGCGATCGACCTCCTGCGGCGCGCGCTGGCCGAGGACGCGCCGGAGGTCGACCGCGCGCAGCTGCTGCTGGTCCTGGCCGAGTCGGAGCTGCGCACGCTCCAGCCGGAGGGTCCGGAGCGGATGCGCGCGGCGCTCGCGGCGGGCCTCGACGAGCGCGACGCGGTCCGCGCGCACGCCGCGCTCGGGACGATGCTGCTGCTGGAGGACCCGGCGGCCGCGTTCGCCGAGATCGACGCGGCGCTCGCGCAGGCCGACGACCGCGGCCTGCGGCTGCGGCTGGAGGCGTCGGCGCTGGAGGCGCTGACGTTCGTGGACGCGCTCGGCGAGCGGCGGCGCGCCCGCTACGCCGCGATCCGCGCGGCGCGCGAGCCGTCGGTGGTGGAGCTCGCCCACCTCGCGTCCGAGAGCGCGCTCGCCGGTCGCCCGCCCGCCGAGGTCGCCGCGCTGGCCGAGCGCGCCACGGCGGACGGCACGCTGCTGGCCGAGGTCGGGCCGGGCGGGTCGACCTGGAACCTGCTCACGCACGCGCTGCGCTTCGCCGAGCGGCCGGAGGCCGCGCGCCGCCTGCTGACGGCCGGGGACCGCGCCGTGCGCGACCGCGGGCTGCACGCGGCGGGCGCGTTCGTCGACCAGTCGTGGGCCTACTGGCACCGCGACTTCGGCTCGATCGCCAGCGGGCTGGCGCACGCGCAGGCGGGCCACGACGCGGTGCAGGAGGCGGGCGTGCCGGTCTCGATCGTGGCGGTCGCGGCGATCGTCGCCGAATGCCTCGCGCTGCTGGACCGCGCGGTCGAGGCCGAGGCGGTCATCGAGCGCCCGCTCGGCGCCGCCGCGGGCACGTTCGTCGAGGGGTTCGCGCTCAGCGCGCGCGGGCTCGTGCGGGCCCTGGCCGGGCGCGCCGACAGCGCCGAGCGCGACCTGCGCCGGGTCGTCGAGATCGCCGACGCGCGCGGCTGGCGCGCACCCGCGGCCGCGCGCGGGCGGCTGCGGCTGGCCGAGCTCCTGGCCCGGCGCGGCCGTGCGGCCGAAGCGGTGGCGCTGATCGAGCCCGACGTGGCCGCCGCGCGCCCGGCCGGCGCGCGCGGCGGCGCGCTGCACGTGCGCGCGCTGTCCCAGACGGGGGAGGAACGGCTGGCGACGCTGCGGGCCGCGTGCGCCGAGCTGGCGGGCTCGCCGCTGCGGCTCGAGCACGGCCGGGCGCTGTTGACGCTCGGCGCGACCCTGCGCCGCGGCGGTGACGCGGCCGGAGCCCGCACGGTCCTGCGCGAGGCGCTGGACCTCGCGAGCCGCACCGAGGCGGCGCGGCTGCGACGGCTGGTCCGCGCCGAGCTGGAGGCCAGCGGCGCCCGCCCGCGGCGCGAGCGGCTGTCCGGCGTCGAAGCGCTCACCGCGAGCGAGCGGCGCGTCGCCGAGCTGGCCGCCGACGGGCTCACGAACCGCGAGATCGCCGAAGCGCTCTGGATCACGCGCAAGACCGTCGAATACCACCTCGGCCACGTGTACGCGAAGCTCGGCGTCCGTTCGCGCGCGGCGCTCAGGGGTGAGGGACTTCACCCCGCCGCGGCTTGCGCTCCCCGACGTCCGAGGTAAGGCTTGCGACCGGCCGTCGGCGACGGCCAGACCATCTCGATCTTGGAGGACGGATGCTCCGACCACTCCTGGCCGCCGCGCTGGGACTGCTCACCACCGCGGCGCTGGTCGCGCCCGGACCCGCGCTCGCGCGTGTCGACGACCCCGTCGCGACGATTGCCGGCTCGCCGATGACGGTCTACGTCGGCGCCCGCGGCCAGCTGCAGGCGCGCCGCCTGGGCGACGACGCGGGCATCTTCTTCGCGCCGCGCGCCGAGCTCGGCGACGCCGGCTTCTTCCTCGCGTTCCCGGACGTCCCGGGGCAGAACGCGGGGCTCAAGACCCGCGTGTTCGGGTTCAACGGCAGCGCGGGCCCGAGCCTCGCCGACACCTACACGCTGGGATCGCAGCAGCCGGTGAGCGGCGACGGCAGCGCGGGCAACCCGTTCACGCAGGTCACGACCTACAGCGCCGGCGCGTCCGTGCAGATCACGCAGACGACGACGTACGTCAACGGCGCGCAGGAGTTCCAGGTCCGCTGGGACGTCAAGAACACGACGGGCGCGGCGTTGCCGTACAAGGCGCTCGCGGCGGCTGACTTCTACTTCGAGGGCTCCGACGTCGGCACCGGCATCTTCACGCAGGGCCCGCCGCGCTTCGTCGGCGGCACGAACGCCGACACCGGCCGGTCGGGCGGCTTCGTCGAAGTCGCCGGCGGGACGACCTGGTCGGCCTACCAGGCGCTCGTCTGGGCGGCGGACGACCCGGCCGCCAAGCGGGTCTGGCGCGACGTCGTCGAGCACGCCGCCGACGCGGCCGCGCCCTCGTTCGACAACACGGTCTACGGCCAGCCCGCCGACAACGCGGGCGGGGTCGAGTGGGACCGGATCGCGCAGCCGCTCGCCGCCGGCGCGACCGCGACCTACGAGCTGAAGGTGCGCAGCGCGCTCCCGGCCGCGATCCAGTTCGACAAGACCAACGCGGGCGCGCCCCAGGGCGTGCCGATCACGTTCACGGCGACCGCCAAGGACACGTCCGGCGAGCCGTTCACGGGCAAGTCGCTGCGCTTCACGATCAGCGGCGCCAACGCGCTCACCGGCGCGTCGACGGTCGACGCCGCCGGCAACGCGACGATCACCGACCCGGGGACCAACGCCGGCGCCGACACGATCATCGCCTACCTGGACCTCAACAACAACGGGACGCGCGAGGCGAACGAGCCGCAGGCGTCGACGCTGGCGACGTTCGTCGACAACGTCCCGCCGAGCTGCGCCGTCAAGGTCTCGGGCGACCGGCCCGGCGGCGGCGGCGCGGGCAAGCCGCTGGTGATCGCCGTCAACTGCGACTCGCCGGCGACGGTCACGGCCGTCAGCTCGTTCGAGATCACGAAGGCCAAGAAGAAGGGCAAGGCGGCCGCGGCGGCCGCCAAGCCCAAGCCCAAGAAGAAGAAGGCGAAGAAGATCGTCATCAAGCTGCCGACGCGCAGCGCCGTCGTGCAGCCCGGCCAGGCGCTGTCGATCGACGTGGCGATCTCCAAGAAGATCGCCAAGAAGTACGCCGGCGCCACCGTGACCGCGAAGGTCGCGGTGACCGCCGTCGACTCGGCCGGCAACCGGGCCAGTCAGACCGTCACCCGCAAGGTCAAGCTCCGGGCCTACAAGAAGCCCAAGAAGAAGGGGTGACGGCCGCGTGCGCGGCGCCCAACGGCGCCGCGCACCCGCGGGACTACTTCGCCGCCGGTGCCTTCTCGGCCGCGTCCGCCTGCTTGTCGCGGGCCGCGCGCGCGACCTTCTCGGTGCGGGCGTGCTCGGCGATGAACGTCTCCGTGTCGCGCCGCGCCTGGTCGTCCGGGCGCTGGTTCATCGGCGACTTCATCAGGTAGGAGCTCGGACCG
Source organism: Solirubrobacter sp. (assembly GCA_035555675.1). Lineage (GTDB taxonomy): Bacteria > Actinomycetota > Thermoleophilia > Solirubrobacterales > Solirubrobacteraceae > Solirubrobacter. The sequence goes on from DATMGH010000168.1 coordinate 14,213, forward strand.
TCCAGCTGGCCGCCGACGCCGTGGTTGAGCGCCAGCTTGCAGCAGCGCACGGCGTCGATCACGATGCCGGCCGAGTTCGGGGAGTCCCAGACCTCGAGCTTGAGCTCGGCGGTCAGCGGCACGTCGCCGAACGCGTTGCCCTCGAGGCGGATGTGCGCCCACTTGCGATCCTCGAGCCACGGCACGTAGTCCGACGGGCCGACGTGGACGTCGTGGTCGGGCATCACGTGGTCGACGATCGACGTGACCGCGTTGGTCTTGGAGATCTTCTTGGACTCCAGGCGCTCGCGCTCGAGCATGTTGTAGAAGTCCATGTTGCCGCCCACGTTGAGCTGCGACGTGCGCTTGAGCTCCACGCCGCGGTCGCCGAACAGGCGCGCGAGCGAGCGGTGGACGATCGTGGCGCCGACCTGCGACTTGATGTCGTCGCCGACGATCGGCAGGCCGGCCTTCTTGAAGCGGTTGTTCCAGTAGTCCTCGCGGGCGATGAACACCGGGATGCAGTTGACCATCGCGCAGCCGGCCTCGAGGATCTGCTCCACGTACCATTTCGTGGCCTGCTCGGAGCCGACCGGCAGGTAGGACACGACGACGTCGGTGCGCGTCTGCTTGAGCACCTCGACGATGTCGACGGTCGAGCCCGGCGCCTTGGTGATCTTCTCCGACAGGTACTTGCCGAGCCCGTCGTGCGTCATGCCGCGCTGGACGGTGACGCCCAGGTTCGGGACGTCCTCCTTGACGAACTTGATCGTGTTGTTCTGGCCCGCCCAGATCGCCTCGGACAGGTCCTTGCCGACCTTGTCCGCATCGATGTCGAAGGCGGCGGAGAACTCGATGTCGCGGATGTGGTAGCCGCCGAGGTCCACGTGCATGAGGCCGGGGACGCGGGTAGCGGGGTCGGCGTCCTTGTAGTACTGCACGCCCTGCACGAACGCGTTCGCGCAGTTGCCGACGCCGATGATGGCGACCCGGACCTTCTCGTTCTGATAGCGGCCGTGGCCGTTCGATGACGTCAAGAAGCGTTCCTTTGCGAAGAGTGGTGACCGTCGGTTAATAAGAACCCGCCTAGACGGCGTCAGTTACAGGCTTGTTCAGCTCCGAGCGCACGTGGAAGATGCGCTGGAAGACCGTGAACACCGCCATGATGGCGAGGACGTACACCGCGGGCTCGATCGCCTGCAGGTCTCCGAACACGAGCCCCGCGGACAGCACGACGACGCGCACCGCGCGGTCGGCGATGCCGACCTTGCACTCGACGCCGAGCGCCTCCGCCCGGGCGCGCGTGTAGGAGACCATGATCGACGCGATCACGGCGATGACGGTCACCGCGACCGCCACGTCGTGCGAAGCGATGAACGTCAGGTCGGCGTCCTTGGAGAACCGGTAGGCGACCGCAGCCAGCACGACGCCCTCCTCCACCCGGTCCAGCGTCGAGTCCAGGAAGGCGCCGAACGGCGACGCCTTGCCCGACATCCGCGAGTAGCGGCCGTCGAGCGTGTCGCAGACCGAGCCGACGATGTAGGCGATGCCGCCGGCGATCCACCAGCCCTGCAGGATCAGGACGGCCGACACCACGCACAGCGCGAAGCCGGTCAGCGAGATGGCGTTGGGCGTCAGCCGCGACTCGATCAGACGGTTGCGGAACTCGGTCTGGTAGTCGCGGGGCCCGTCCCCGCGCCCGCGCGGGGAGCGTTCTACCGGAGGCGTAGCCATGGACGCTGGAGCCTATCCGGCCCGCGCCGCGGCGGGAAGGTCCGCGGGCTCCCAGGCCCACGCCTGCGGGCGCACGCGGGCGAACACGGTCTGCGCCGCGACCGCCGACACGGCGGCCACGGCGGCGCCGGTGGCGGCGTCGAAGATCCAGTGGTTG
>DATMGH010000169.1:0-11837 GCA_035555675.1 Solirubrobacter sp.
GGCTCGTCGAGCAGCAGCACGCGCGGATCGCGGGCCAGTGCGCGGGCCACCGCGACCCGCTGGCGCTCACCGCCCGACAGCCGGCCGGGCTTCTCCCCCGCCAGGTGCCCGATCCGCAGGCGCTCGAGCAGCTCGTGCACGCGCTCGCGCGACGCGCCGCCGAACGCGACGTTCGCCCGCACGGTCAGGTGCGGGAACAGCGCGTACTCCTGGAACACGAGCCCGACCGAGCGCCGGTCCGGCGGCACGTCGATCCGCCGCTCGCTGTCGAACCAGACGTCGTCGCCCACGGCGATCCGCCCGCGCCGCGGCGTGCGCAGCCCGGCCACGGCGCGCAGGATCGTCGTCTTGCCGGCCCCCGACGGGCCGACGAGCGCGAACGTCTCCGCCGCGACGCTCAGGCGGCAGCTGAGCTCGAACGTCCGAAGGGGATCGTGGAGGTCGAACTCGAGCGGCGCCATGAGAGGAGCTTGTAGGAGAGCAGGACGAACGCGCTCAGCAGCACGAGCAGGATGCCGATCGAGAGCGCGACGTCGAAGCTCGATTCGAGCTGCTCGTAGATCGCGAGCGTCAGTGTCTGGGTCTGGCCGCGCACGTTGCCGGCGAACATGATCGTCGCGCCGAACTCGCCGATCCCGCGCGCGAACGCGAGCACCCAGCCCGCGACCAGCCCGCTCGCGGCCAGCGGCAGCGCGACCCGCACGAACGTCCGCTGCGGCGACGCGCCGAGCGTGCGCGCCGCGTCGGTCAGCGTCGAGTCGACGCTCTCGAACGCGGTGATCGCCTGTCGCAGGTAGAACGGCGACGCGACGAACACGACCGCGACCACGACCGCCCACTCGGTGAACGGGAGCACGATGCCCGCCTGCTGCAGCTGGGGCCCGAACAGCCCGCCCGCGCCGAACGCCGCCAGCAGGCCGATGCCGGCGACCGCGGGCGGCAGCACGAGCGGGAGCTCGATCACCGTGATCAGCAGCGCGCGCCCGCGGAAGCGGCGCGTCGCCAAGAAGTACGACGCCGGCGTCCCCAGCAGCAGGATCAGCGCGTTCGCGACCGCGTTCGTACGGGCGCTGACCGCGAGCGTGTCCTGCACCGCCGGGTCGCGCAGCAGCCCGGGCACGTCCCGCAGCGGCACCTCCGTGAACAGCGCCAGGATCGGCACCGAGAGGAAGACCAGGACGATGCCCAGGCTCAGCGCGAGCAGGGCGTTGAAGCCGGCGCGCAGCGCGTCAGCCCTTCGGCGGCAGGCCGAAGGCCCACTTCTTGAGGACGGTCCGCCCGCGCGAGGACGTCACCTTGCGGATGAACGCCTGGGCGCCCGCGGTGTCGGCCCCGGCGCGGCGCACGGCGCACATCTGGTAGCGCACCGGCGGCTGCGCCCACGTGGGCAGCCGGATCGCTTTCACGCGGTCCCCGGCCGCCTTGGAGTCGGTGATGTAGGCGAAGCCGGCGTCGGCCGACGCCAGCGCCACCTTGGACGTGATGTTGGTGACGTTGGTCTCCTGCGACACGATGTGGCGCGAGAGGATCGACGTCAGCCGCATGCGCGCGAGCAGCTTGCGCGTGTAGGCGCCGATCGGCACGCCGGCGGTGCCGATCGCGAGCCGGCGCTGCGGGCCGCTGCGCAGCGAGTAGATCGAGCGCAGGTGGGCCGGGTTGCTGGCCGGGACGAGCATCACGACGATGTTGGTGGCGAACGTGACCGGGCGCGTGCAGCGGCCCGCGCGGAACAGCGCCTGCGCCTCGGTCGGGCTCGCGGACGCGAAGACGTCGGCCGGCGCGCCGCGCTCGATCTGCGTCTGCAGCGCGTTGGAGCCGGCGAAGCTGTAGGTCGGCGTGCCGTCGATCTGCGGGAACGCCTCGCGCAGCGACGCGGCGGCGTAGACGGTCGGGGCCGCCTGGGCGGCGGCGGGCGCGGCGAGCAGCGCGATCAGGGTGGAGAAGAGCAGACGTCGCATGGCAATCACCGGGTCGGGAACGAACGGGAGCGGAGGAAGCGGTCGAGCCAGGGGCTGGCCTGGCTGATCCGGACCGGGGCGCGCAGGCCGGCGTCGGACTGCGGCCGGTGGTCGAGGCCGCGCAGCATCGTCAGGTGCTGGCCGTCGCTGATCAGCAGCCGGCCGAGCAGCAGGCGCGTGCCCTCGTCGGTGGTGCGGGCGACGCCGTCGAGGTAGACGCCGGTGATGCGGCGCTCGAGGTCGATGCCGAAGTCGAGGATCCGCGCCCGGGTCTTGAACGCGTGGTCGGGCAGCACGATCTCGAGGTCCTCCTCGCTCGGCGCGTCCTCGCCCAGCACCGCCTTGAGGCGGCGCAGGTGGTCGCGGTCGGCGGTGCGGGCGGCACGCAGGCGGCGCGCGGCGCGGGGCGAGAACTTGCCGTCGGCCAGCGCCCGCGTGTAGTACGCGATCGAGACCAGCTCGGCCGTCGCGCCCCACAGCACGTAGGCGACGTCGTCGCCCTGCGGCGTCGGCCCGGCCGGCGCCGGCGCGGGCGCCGGGTCCTGGGCGGCGGCCACGCCGGTCCGCCCCACGACACCGGTCAGCACGCTCGCCGCGCCCAGCCGGAGGAATTGGTTTCGATCCAGCGCCACGATCACCCTCCTACGATCTGCCTATGCACTTGCGTGTGACCCTCCCTTTGGCGTCCGCGTTCGTGCTGGCCGCCTGCGGCGGCGGCACGACGACGCCCCCGCCCCCCATCCCGACGACGTCCGTGCAGCCCGCGCTCGCGACCGCGCCGAAGGCCCGGGGCGAGATCGTCATCACCGGCGACGCGTCGCCGGCCTCGCACGGCCCGTACCGGTTCGACGGCGACTACACGGTGCGCTTCGAGCAGATCGCACCCGAGGACCCGAACCTGGACTTCACCACCGCCACGAGCTTCGTCGTCAGCCTCGACCGGCGCGCCGAGATCGCCGACGGCGCCTCGATCGCGCTCTTCGACGCGGCGCGCGCCAAGCAGACCCGCAAGCTGCGGATCGACGGGCGCTTCTACGTGGACGTGAGCTTCGGGGACTACCCGTACGTGATCCGGTTCACGCCGCGGACCTGACTGCCGAATGGCCATGGACGGCGGCATCCTGTCGTACTGCAGACCTCTAGTCAATAGTTGGCTACTAGCCAGGCGGCGCATAGGCGCGGCCCGCTTCAGGGCCGCGCCGTCCCGCGTCGCGGTCTGACTAGGCCAGCCGGACCGGGAACGCCGCCGAGCCGATGCGCAGCGTGTAGCGGCCGCGGCCGAGCTTGCGCGTGGCCCGCAGCGAGCTCGCCGTGCCGCGAGCGTAGACGCGGCCGTTGCGGGTCAGCTTCGCCTTGCCCTTCGCGCGCTTGACCGTGCAGCGCACCTTGGTCTTGCCGGTCGTCCTGCAGGTGACCTTGGCGTCGCGCCCCGCGGGGCCGCGGTCGCCCTTCGGGCCGGTCGCGCCCGTGGCGCCGGCGGCGCCCGTCGCACCGACCGGGCCGGGTGCGGCCTGAAGCGTCGGCCCGGGCTCGCCCTGCTCCCCCTGCGGCCCCGCCGGCCCGGCGGGCCCCGCGGGCCCGGCAGGACCGGTGACGATCCCGTTGGAGTCGTCGGCGCTGGCCAGGCGCACGTCGCGCACGCAGCTCAGGTAGCGCCCGCCGCGGTTGTCACCGGGCACGATCAGCCGCGGCCCGACGCTGTCCAGCGGCGCGAAGGACCCGTTGACCGGGTCGACCTTCTCGTCGTAGGCCAGCAGGATGTCGTCGCGGTGGCCGAAGGACGGGTCGAGGTCGCCCCAGGCGATCAGCACCACGTACCGGTCGGCGGCGGTCACGGCCAGGAAGTGGCGCAAACCGGCGTTCTTGATCGACGTGCCGAAGACGGGCTCGGCCAGCTTGGTCATCACGTCGTACAGGCTCACGCCGGTGTAGACGCGGTTGGTCGTGTCGTGGTAGGTGACCGCCTCGGTCTTGGCGGTCAGCGTGCCCGCGGCGACCGCGTCGCGCAGGGTCTGATTGGTCAGCGTCTTCTCCTGCGCGATCCGCCCGCGCAACGTGAACGCGGCGTTCGTGCCGTCCGCGTGATCGTCGAGACAGGGGTCGGCGGCGTACGCCGGACCGGCGAGCGCGGCGCTGATGAGCAGCGCGCCGCACGCGACGGCGAGTCGGGACCGGAACATCGCGAACTCCTTCGCTAGTCAGTTTTTGACCAGCGACAGCCTATGCGTCACCTATGCAGCGCGTCAACGAAGCGCACCGCCGCCGCGGTGTTCTCCACGCGCCACAACGTGAGCGTGCGGGCGAACCCCTCGGCGTCGCCGAGCGCCTCGCGCAGCCGCGCCTCGTGCTCGGCGAAGCGTTCGCGCTGGGCGCCCAGCAGCGGCCCGGGATCGGCGCCGCGGCGATCCAGGAACAGCAGCTTGAGCATCAGCTCCGAGCGCGCGTCGCGGACGTGCTCGACCGGCTCGGCGAGCCAGGCGGCGACCCGCGCACGCCCCTCCTCGGTGACCTCGATCAGCGTGCGCTGCGGGCCGGCAGTGCTCGCCTCGGTCCCGGCGGTGCGCGTCAGCCCCCGCCCCTCGAGGATCTCCAGCGTGCGGTAGACGAGCGGCCGCCGCATCGCCCACACGCGCCCGACGTCGCCGCCGGACGCCAGCGCGCGCGCCGCCGCGAACCCGTGGGTCGCGCCCTCGTCGACGAGCGCGAGCACCGCCCACTCCCCCGTCGTGAGCTGCTCCGTGCGCCGCCGCATGACGCCGCGGAACCTAGCGGCTTGCCTTCATAGTCAATTTTTGACTATCGTCCCGTGGATCGTGACCGCCGTCGCCGCCCCGACCACGCGCCGCCGGTACCGGCCCCAGGCCCACCCCGGGCGGCGCGACCGCTGGTCGCCCCCCACGATCCTCGACGCCCTGTGCGAATGGCACGAGCTGACCGGGCGTCCGCCGCGCCGGCAGGACTGGTCGGGCGAGCGCCCGGCGCAGGCCTCTGACGCCCAGCGGCGCTGGATGCGCGAGCATCCGCGCTGGCCGTCGAGCTCCTGCGTCGCGCGCCACTTCGGGTCCTGGAGCGCGGCGCTCGAACAGGCGGGGCTGGACGCGCGGCGCCTGACGTTCCCGACCACCGTGTCCGAGCGCGTGGTGGCGGCGCGCGCGCTCGCGGCGCGCGGGCACGGGCTGACGGAGATCGCGCGCCGGCTCGGCGTCTCGCGCTCGAGCGCGTACAACTACCTGTCCGCGCGGGCCTGCCCGCGCTGCGGCCTGCCGGTCACGTCCCCGAGCGCGGACGCGTGCCGCGAGTGCACGCGCCACGAGCCGTCGATCGCCCGCTCCTGGACGTGCGAGGACGCACTGGAGGCGATCCGCGACTGGACGGACGAGCACGGCCGCCCACCGACCTACCGCGACTGGACGCCGTCGCGCGACGCCCCCGGCCGCTGGGAGGCCGAGAGCCCGCGCTGGCCGAGCGCGGCCGCGGTCTGCGCCTGCTTCCCGGACAGCCCGACCCCCTGGCTGACCGCGCTGCGCGAGGCGGAGGCGCAGTAGCGCATGCGAGTGGCGCCGGAGCGGCGCATAGCGCCGGAACGCGACCACTCGCCGCGCTACGCGGCAGCGGGCGCGATCCGGACGCCCGCCGCGAGGGCCCCGTCCCGCAGCCGCCGGTCCCAGACGGCGAAGACCACCGCGTCGACGCCGACGGCGAGCGCGCTGGCGAGGTGAACCGCATCGGCGCCGCGCAGCGCATGCCGTCCCGCCAGCTCGCCGGCGTGAGCGGTCACGGCCGGACCGAGCTCGACCGGCCGCGTGGCCGCCCAGAAGGTCTCCCACGCCGCTTCGGCTTGCCGGAGCGCTCCGGCGTCGAGCCGGCCATCGCGTTCTGCCGCGGTCAGCGCGGCGCGGACCTCGGGATACGCCAGCCGGCTGGAGACCGCAGCGTCGCAGCCGTCCCACAACACGGCGGCGATCTCACTCCCGTCCTCCTCGACCAGCAGCTTGACGAACGCACTGCTGTCGAAGTAGACGATCGCCACGAATCAGCGCCGCTGCTGGCCGACGAGGTCGGACACCGGCGCCCGCGCGCGGACGCGCGCGGCGCCCCGCGCGCTCGGCCGCGGCGCACTGGGCCGGCCCAGCACCCCCTGACGCATCAGCTGCTCCAGCCGCGGCGCCGTGTCCACCGCGACCAGACGCGCCACGGGCACCCCCCGATCCGTGACCACGACCTCCTCACCGCCCTGGACTCGATCGATCCAGTGCGCGAGCTCCGTCCGCAATGCGCTCACGGCCACGTCCATGCCACGAGTGTACGCCCGACAGCGAGCGATTTGTACGAATGCTCGCCTACGCGGCGACCGCGAACAGCGCGGCCAGCTTGAGCCGGATGAAGCCCCACTGCTCGCGGTTGCGCTCGCCGTCCGGATGCAGCGTGTCCAGGATCGCGAGCCCGCGCACGGTCGCGATCGCCTGCTGCAGCAGGCCCTCGAAGTCCACGGTCCCCGCCAGCGCGGGGAACATCTCGCGCGCGAGGTCGAGCGTCTCGCGATCCAGCAGCCGCTCGACCTCGATCAGCCGCTCGCGCAGGTCGTCGTCGGACCGCGCGTCCGTCCACAGGTCCATCGCAGCCTGAAACAGCGGCGACGCGTAGTGCGCCCACAGCAGATCGAGCCCGGCGAGCGTGCGGTCCTCCCCCGCCGGCAGCCGCGCCACCGCCGCGCGCAGCTCGTCCATCCAGCGCTGGGCGAGCGCTTCGACCGCCGCGCCGACGAGCGCCGTGCGCGTCTGGAAGTGGTGCAGGTGCGCGCCGCGCGAGACGCCGGCGCGGGCCGCGATCGCCGACGTCGTGGTGGACGCGTAGCCGTGGTCGACCAGGCACTCGATCGCGGCGTCCAGCAGCGCTTCGCGGGTCGCCGCGCTGCGTTCGGCCTGGCTGCGCCGGACTGAAGTCATCTGTGACCAGGTTGCCACAAACTTGCGTTCACGAACGAATGTTTGGGCTAGTCTTAACCCCCTCACGCAACGCCCGGAGGACGAAATGGCAGCGACTGAAGCACTCGTATTCGATGCGGTCCGGACCCCGCGGGGGAAGGGCAAGAGCAACGGGTCGCTGCACGCGACCAAGCCGGTCGACTTGGTCGTGGGGCTGATGCACGAGGTGCTCGCCCGCAACGCCACCCTCGATCCGAACCGGATCGACGACGTCGTGCTCGGCTGTGTGACGCCGATCGGCGACCAGGGCGCCGACATCGCCAAGACCGCGGCGATCAAGGCCGGGCTGCCGGACACGGTCGCGGGCGTCCAGCTCAACCGCTTCTGCGCCTCCGGCCTGGAGGCGGTCAACATCGCCGCGCAGAAGGTCGCCTCCGGCTGGGAGGACCTCGTGCTCGCGGGCGGCGTCGAGTCGATGTCGCGCGTGCCGATGGGCTCCGACGGCGGCGCCTGGGCGATGGACCCGGAGACCAACTACGACACGTCCTTCATCCCCCAGGGCGTGGGCGCGGACCTGATCGCGACCGTCGAGGGCTTCACGCGCGACGACGTCGACGCGTACGCCGTGCGGTCGCAGACCCGCGCCGCCGCGGCCCGCACCGAAGGCCGCTTCGCCCACTCCGTCATCCCGGTGCTCGACATCAACGAGAACGTCGTGCTCGACCACGACGAGTTCATCCGCCCCGGCACGACCGCCGAGACGCTGGCGGGCCTGAAGCCGTCGTTCGCGATGATGGGCGAGCACGGTGGCTTCGACGCCGTCGCGCTGCAGAAGTACCACTGGCTGGAGGCGATCGACCACGTCCACACGCCGGGCAACAGCTCCGGGATCGTGGACGGCGCGTCGCTGCTGGCCGTCGGCAACGCGCGGACCGGCGAGGAGCTCGGCCTCAAGCCGCGCGCCCGGATCGTGGCCACCGCGGTGAGCGGCGCCGACCCGACGATCATGCTCACCGGCCCCGCGCCCGCGTCCCGCAAGGCGCTCAAGAAGGCCGGGCTGACCGTCGACGACCTCGACCTGATCGAGATCAACGAGGCGTTCGCGGCCGTCGTGCTGCGCTTCATCAAGGACATGGAGCTCGACATCGACAAGGTCAACGTCAACGGCGGCGCGATCGCGATGGGCCACCCGCTGGGCGCGACCGGCGGCATGATCCTCGGCACGCTGATCGACGAGCTCGAGCGCCAGGACAAGCGCTACGGCCTGGCCACGCTGTGCATCGGCGGCGGCATGGGCATCGCGACCGTCGTGGAGCGCGTCTGATGAGCACGATCCGCTACGAGAAGGACGCCGACGGCGTCGTCGTCCTCACGCTCGACGATCCCAACCAGTCGGCCAACACGATGAACGACGCCTACCGGGCGTCGATGGCGGAGACGATCGAGCGCCTCGAGGGCGACGACATCACGGGCGTCGTGATCGCGTCGGCCAAGAAGACGTTCTTCGCCGGCGCCGACCTCAACGACCTCAAGCGCGCGCGCCGCGAGGACGCGGCCGACGTCGCCGAGATGGTCCGCACGCTCAAGCGCCAGCTGCGCCGGCTGGAGACGCTCGGCAAGCCGGTCGTGGCCGCGATCAACGGCGCCGCGCTCGGCGGCGGCCTGGAGATCGCGCTCGCCGCGCACCACCGGATCGCGGTCGACGACCCGAAGGTCGTGCTGGGCTTCCCGGAGGTCCAGCTCGGCCTGCTGCCGGGCGGCGGCGGCGTGGCGCGCACCGTGCGCATGTTCGGCATCGCCGACGCGCTGCTGCAGCTGCTGCTGCAGGGCCAGCGCCACCGGCCCGCGAAGGCGCTCGAGCTGGGGCTGATCGACGAGATCGTGCCCACGCGCGACGACCTGATCCCGGCGGCCAAGCGGTGGATCGCCGCCAATCCGGACGCGGTCCAGCCGTGGGACGTCAAGGGCCACAAGATCCCGGGCGGCACGCCGTCGAACCCCAAGCTCGCCGCCAACCTGCCGGCGTTCCCGGCCAACCTGCGCAAGCAGATCAAGGGCGCGAACTACCCGGCGCCGCACCACATCCTGGCCGCCGCGGTCGAGGGCGCGCAGGTCGACTTCGAGACCGCCTGCGAGATCGAGACGCGCTACTTCGTCGACCTCGTCACCGGCCAGGTCGCGAAGAACATGATCCAGGCGTTCTTCTTCGACCTGCAGACCGTGCAGGGCTCGCGCGGGCGCCCCGCGGACGCCGAGCGCGCGACCGTGCGCAAGGTGGTCGTCCTGGGCGCGGGCATGATGGGCGCCGCGATCGCGTACGTGTGCGCGAAGGCGGGCATCGAGGTCGTGCTCAAGGACGTCGACCTGGCCGCCGCCGAGCGCGGCAAGGGCTACTCGGTCAAGCTGGTCGAGAAGGGGCTGTCGCGCGGCAAGGAGACGCAGGAGTCGGCCGACGCGCTGCTGGCGCGGATCACGCCGACCGCGACCGCGGCCGACGCCGCGGGGGCGGACCTGGTGATCGAGGCCGTCTTCGAGGACCCGGGCGTCAAGGCGCAGGTGATGGCCGAGATCGAGCCGCACCTGGCCCCGGACGCGCTGCTGGGCTCCAACACGTCGACGCTCCCGATCACGGCGCTGGCCGAGAACGTGTCGCGGCCGGCGGACTTCATCGGCCTGCACTTCTTCTCGCCCGTCGACAAGATGCCGCTGCTGGAGATCATCAAAGGCGCCAAGACGAGCGACGCCGCCGTCTACCGCGCGCTCGACCTGGCCAAGCAGATCGGCAAGACGCCGATCGTGGTCAACGACAGCCGCGGGTTCTTCACCAGCCGCGTCATCGGCACCTTCATCAACGAGGGCATCGCGATGCTGGCCGAGGGCGTCCCGGCGCCGACGATCGAGCAGGCGTCCGGCCAGGCCGGCTACCCCGCGCCCGTGCTGCAGCTCTCCGACGAGCTCAACCTGAAGCTGATGCGCCGGATCCGGGACGCGGCGAAGGCGGCCGCGGAGACCTGGACGCCGCACCCGGCCGAGGGCGTGATCGACCGCATGGTCGACGAGTTCGCGCGCCCCGGCAAGCTCGAGGGCGCCGGCTTCTACGAGTACGCGGACGGCAGGCGCACGCGGCTGTGGCCGGGGCTGCGGGACGCGTTCCCGCCGGTCGCCGACCCGTCGGCGATCGACCTGGGAGACCTCGAGGAGCGCCTGCTGTTCATCGAGGCGATCGAGAGCGTCAGGTGCTTCGACGAGGGCGTGATCGAGTCCGTCGCCGACGCGAACATCGGCTCGATCATGGGGATCGGCTTCCCGGGCTGGACCGGCGGCGTGCTGCAGTACATCAACGGCTACGGGCTGAACGCGTTCGTCGCCCGCGCGCGGGAGCTCGCGGCGCGCTACGGCGACCGCTTCACGCCGCCGGAGTCGCTCGTCGCGCGCGCCGAGAACGGCGAGGCGTACTACGACGAGGTGCTGGCCTTGAGGTAGCGGGCGAGCTCGCGCCCCGCGATCTTCGCCGGCGGCCAGCTCAACCCGCGCGCGTCCTGCGCCACGGCTCCGCCGGGGCGCAGGTAGTGCGCCCAGTGCTCGGTCAGCAGCAGGCCCTGCAGCCGGGGCGTGAACGGCTCCGGCTGCAACGGCGCGCCGGCCAGCGCGGCGATGTGCTCGGCGGCGGCGTCCGCCTGCTGGCAGGCGATCCCGCCCTGCTTGATCTCGAACGCGGTCACGTCGCCGGCCGCGTAGACGCCGGGCGCGCCCTCCACGCGCCCGTGCTCGTCGGTGACCAGGAAGCCCGCCGGCAGGCCGGGGAGGTCCGGGCCCGCGAGCCGCGGGACCGTGATCACGTGCTCGACCGCCAGCAGCCCGGGCGTCCACTCGGTGCCGGCGTGCACCGTGACGCGGGCGCGGGCGAGCAGCGCGCGGACGTCCTCGGCGACGTGCTCGCCGAAGCGCGCCAGCGGAACCGGCTCGGGCGTCACCAGGTGCAGCGCGGCGTCCGTGCGGCCGGCGGCCAGCAGCGCCAGCTCGTATACGGGCAGCGGCCAGGTCGGGCCGGCCGGGACGACGAACGCGAGCGCGTCGCTCTGGAGCGCGGCGAGCACGCGCTCCTGGTCCTGCGGGGCGCCGGTGAACGCGATCGCGTCCGCGAACGGCGGCTCCGTGCGGGCGCCGGCCGCCACCAGCAGCACGTCGTAGCCGAGCGTGCCGCCGCCGGCCAGGCGCACCTCGCGGGCGGCGACGTCGACCGCGGCCAGGCGGTCGCGGACGTGAGTGAAGCCCGCGTCCTGCGCGATCCCCTCCAGCGGGTACGCGGGCGCGTCGAACAGCACGCTCAGCGGGCGGTAGACGAACGCGTCCTCGGGCGCGAGCACGGTCGTCGACACCTTCTCGCCGGCGAGCCGGTGCAGCGCCAGTGCGGCCTCGAGGCCCGCCGGGCCGCCCCCGGCGATCAGCACGGTGGTGGGCATGACCGGGAGGTTAAATGCCGTCGCCCCGGCCTGCCGGCCGGGGCGACGGGATTCGCGGGGAGGGGCGGCGCCTACGCGGCGGGCACCGCAGCCGTGCCGGTGGCACGCTCCTCCGAGCGGCTGGTGGCGGTCGGCAGGACCTTCAGGGAGACGACCCCGAAGCCGACGCCCGCGAGCAGCAGGGCGACGCCCATGACGATCGCGAAGTTGGCGACCTGCTCGGCGAAGTAGCTGGTGTTCAGCGCGGTCGTGAGCGCGGTCTCGGTCACCCACAGGTTGCGCAGGCCGTTCTCGACCGGCTTGCCGGTCTGCTCGTTGATCGCGGCGGCCTGCTCATCGTCGGTCGGCTGACCCTTGGCGTCCAAGAAGCGACCCATCTCCGAGTAGGTCTTGCCGCCCGTGCTCTCGAGCGTGTGCTTGCGCATGACCTTCGCGAACGCCTGCGCCTCGGCACCGGTATCGACCTTCTGGCCCGGAATCGTCGAATCCGG
>DATMGH010000170.1:0-32780 GCA_035555675.1 Solirubrobacter sp.
GGTCGGCGTCGCCGTCGGCTCCGGCGTCGTGGTGGCCGTGGCGGTCGGCGTCGCCGTCGGCTCCGCGACGATCACCGTCGCGAACATCCCCTGCGCCTCGTGCACGGCACAGACGAGCGTGTAGGTCCCCGGCGTGTCGAACGTGCAGTAACCCTCCCAGCCGGGCAAGCCGCCCGCGAGCTCGGGCATCGGCAGCTTGCCGTCCCGGTCCAGCGTGCCGCCGGTGTTCGCGAGCTTCGTCTGGTTGCACGTCGTCGGCTGCGTCCCACCGGTGGTGGGAATCGCGACGTTGTGGATCGTGCCCGGCCCGGGGAAGCTGAACTTCACCGATTGGCCGGCGACGATTTCGACCGTATGGTCGCTGGTGCTGGCCGACGCGGCGTCCTGGAACCACACCGCGCCGCCGTCGCCGTCATGCGCGACGAGCTCCGCGGACGTCGTCGGATCGTCCGCCTTTCCAAACGCGAACGCCGGGGCGCTGACGACCGCGATCGCCGCGCACGCCATCCATGGCAGGTACCGCTTTCCCACTTCCCAACCCTCCTGTGACCAACTGGACCTCAGGCGAGAGTAACGGTTCGGGCATCCTTCTTGGAAAATGATTCGCGCGCTCGTGCTGACCGGGGCGCCGGGGGCCGGCAAGTCGGCGGTCCTCGAGGCGCTGCACGGACTGCTGGACAACGACGGCGTCCCGCACGCGTTCCTGGAGAGCGAGCTGCTCGCCGCGGGCCATCCGTGGCTGAACGAGCGCGAGGCGTACGCGGTGCTCGCGGTCACGCTGCGTGAGCTGCGGGTGCGGGGGCGCGACCGCTTCCTGATCGCCGCGACGACCGAGACGGGCGAGCACCTTCGCTGGCTGCTCGACGCGATCGCGGCCGACGAGACCGTCGTGGTCTGCGTGACCGCCTCGCCGAAGACGGCCGCGCGGCGGGTCCGCGAGCGCGAGCCGGCCGAGTGGCACGGCCGCGACCGCCTCGTCGCGGCGGCGCGCCGGCTCGCGGTGAAGATTCCGGCGCTCGACGGGATCGATCTGCGCGTCAGCACCGAGGACCGCGCGGCGCGCGACGTCGCGCGCGAGCTGCGCGGCCGCGTGGCCTGGCTTCAGCCGTAGCGGCCGGGGTCCGTCGGCGACGTGTCCGGCGCCGGGCGCGTGGACGCGGCCACCTGGTGGATGACGACCTCCGACGGCCGCGCGAGCATGTGATCGACCGCGTGCTGGTAGTCCGCCTGCCCCGCCGAGGCGAAGTGCGCGCGCAGCGCCTCCTGCGACGTCCACGTCTGCACGATCAGGAACGCCGCCGGCTCGTCGAGCAGCTCGGTGACTTCGTACCCGGCGCAGCCCGGCTCCGCGCGGACCTCGCGCGCGCGGCCGGTGAGCAGCTCGCGCAGCTCGCCCACGCTCCCCGCCAGCCCCGCCAGCTTCGCGATGACGACGTGCGTGCTCATGTCCAGGGACCCTAGCGCCGGGGCGGCGAGTCGCGGCCGGGCGGGCGGCGAGTGGCGCGGGCCGGGCGGCGAGTGGCGCGGTCGGGCGGGCGGCGAGTGGCGCGGGGGCGGCGAGCCCGCACGCGCTCGTCGTCGCCGCCCGTCAGCGATCGCCGACCGCCGGCACGCGCGCCGCGGCGGCCGCGTAGGTGCGCCGCCAGCGGACGACGCCGCCGGACTCGGCCCCGACCGCGCCGAGCACGCCCGTCTCCGGATCGAGCGCGACGACCTCGCCGTCGCCGAGCGCGATCGCGGCCAGCTCGCGTCCCGCCTCGTCGTGGACCAGTCCGAGCGCACGGGCACCCGGCTGCTCGCCGAGCAGCTGCACGAGCGGCGCGGCGAGCTCCCGCGGCGTCGCCGGATACGCGAGCAGCGTCGTGATGTCACCCGCGATCGTCCGCTCGATCTCGCGCAGCGTCTCCGGCTTGCAGCCGGCCCCGTCGAGCGTGCAGCCGCGGTCGTGCGCCGCGCGCTCCTTGAACGCGCGCTCGCGCAGCCAGGCGGCGAGGGCGACCGGGTCGCGCGGGATCGGCGCCAGCGGGTCGCCGTCGTGGGGGAGGACGTCGTAGAGGCCGTTCGTCCCGAGCAGGACGCTGTCGACGTCCGGCACGTCCTGCTGCAGCGGGCGCATCCCCTCGCCCGCGGGCGGGAGGAGCGCTTCGAGGTCCGGCGAGCCGGCCGCGCGCCACGCGGCCGCGTCGGCGGGCGCGGCCAGCTGCGCCGGGCCGGGATCGGTGTGCGCGACCCGCCCGCGCCCATCCGGTGCGACCCACAGCTCGTCGACCGCGCGCCGGACGACCTCGAACGGCGTCCGCGCCTCGGCCAGCCGGATGCGATTGCCCGGTCCGCGGCCGGAAGCGTCGACGGTGAACCCGGTCACGACCCAGCTGCTGCGCACGTAGAGAACGTCGCCGGACCCGGGCAGCACGTGCCCGAGCGCGACCTGCGCCAGCGCGTGCGTGCACGGCGCCGCGGCGCCGGCGGGCGTGCACGCCGCGCGGGCGGACGCGGGCTCGGACCCGCCGGCGGAGAGGACGACGACGACCACGACGGTCGCGGCGACCGCCGCGAACGCGAGGGGAAGCGCGCGGCGCCGCCGGCGGCGCGGGGAGGCGGCGTCGCGCGGCGAGGCGGCGGGACCGCGCGGGGAGGGGGCGGCGTCGCGCGGCGGGGCGGCGTGGCGCGGCGGGGCGGCGTGGCGCGGCAGGGCGGCGTGGCGCGGCAGGGCGGCGGGACCGCGGGAGGACGGGGCGGCGCCACGCGGCGGCGGGCCGGAGAGGAGCGCCTCGATCCGCTCCCGCGTCGCCCGCGGCAGCGGCTCGTCGTACGGCTGGTAGGCCTCGCGGAGGCGGTTCATCGAACGGGGCTCCTTTCCGGCAGCAGCGAGCGCAGCCGCGCGCGGGCGCGGGACAGGCGCGAGCGCACGGTGCCGATCGGCAGGTCGAGCGCGGCGGCGATCTCCTCGTAGGTCAGCTCCGCCCACGCGTGCAGCAGCAGCACGTCGAGCTCGTCCCGGCGCAGCGTCGCGAGCGCCGCCGCGAGCTCGGGATCGCCGGGCACCACTGGCGCCAAGGCCACCACCGGCGGCCGCTCGCCCCGCAGCCGCTCGAGCAGCGCGAGCCGCCGCCGGCGCGCCCGCAGCTCGTCGCGCAGCACGTTCGTGGCGATCGCGAACAGCCACGGCCGGACCGCGCCCGAGAACCGCCCGGACGCGGCGAACGCCCGCGCGAACGTCTCCGACGCCAGCTCCTCGCCGACGGCGGCGTCGCCCGCCCGATTCACCAAATAGCGCCGGATCTCGGCGTGGTGCGCCTCGAAGACCTCACGGAAGACCATGTCACGGCTTGAAACGTCAGACCGCGCGCGAGAGTTCCCGGGCGGCGTCCACCAGCGCGACGATCTCCGCCGCGACCGGTGCCGCCTCCGGGTGCCACTGCACCCCCAGCGCGAACCGCAGCGCCGGATCCTCGATCGCCTCGACCAGGTCGTCGTCCACCGACCACCCGCTCACGACGAACCCCGAGCCGACGCCGTCCACCGCCTGGTGGTGGTGCGACTTCCCGCTCACCACCGCGCCCCCGGCCGCCCGCGCCGCCAAGGAGCCCGCAGCGAGCCGCACCAGGTGATCCCCGAACACCCCCGGCACCGCACGGTGATCCTCGTGCCCGACCACGTCCGG
Source organism: Solirubrobacter sp. (assembly GCA_035555675.1). Lineage (GTDB taxonomy): Bacteria > Actinomycetota > Thermoleophilia > Solirubrobacterales > Solirubrobacteraceae > Solirubrobacter. The sequence goes on from DATMGH010000170.1 coordinate 3,665, forward strand.
CACGTGCGCCAGCAGCGTCCCGCCGCGCGCCAGGTTCATCAGCTGCATCCCGCGGCAGACCCCGAGCAGCGGCACGTCGGCCGACAGCGCCGCGCGCCCCAGCTCGATCTCGAACGCGTCCCGGTCCGGGACCTCGCCGTAGTCCGCGCCGCCCGCCAGGAGCACCCCGTCCACCAGCGCCAACGAGTCCGAGACCGGGCCCGGCGGCAGCAGCACCGGCAGCCCGCCCGCGTCCGCCACCGCCCGCACGTACGCCCGCGGCAGCAGCACCGCCTCGTCCTCCCAGACGCCCCAGCGCGCCCGCTCGACGGCGGCGCAGAGACCGATCACAGGGCGGCGCGCGCTAGACATCCCTGTACATGAAACAACTTGCCTACATCACGCAGGGCCACTCGGACTACGACCCGGCGCTGCGAGAGCTCCTCGATGCGACCGGGATCGACCCTGAGGAGTTCGTCGGGCTCGACTACTTCTCACTGACGCCGTTCTTCGTGCTCGCGGGCGCGACCGTCACCCCGGACGCCCACACGCACGGCGACGACGTTCACGTCGTGGGCGTGTCGATCAGCGTGCCGGAGGAGCTCGAGTCGGCGTTCTTGGCCACGCTGCCCGAGTTCTTGGCCGACGCGTACTCCGACGAGGACTGAAGCACCCAGCCGGGGTCGCCGATCAGCTCCAGCAGCGCGTCGACGACCTGCGGGTCGAACTGCGTCCCTGAGCAGCGGTGCAGCTCGGCGACGGCGTCGGCGAGCGGCATCGCCTTGCGGTAGGAACGGGTCGTGGTCATCGCGTTGAAGGAGTCGCAGACGGCCACGATCCGCGCCGCCAGGGGAATGTCCTCCCCGGCCAGCCCGTCCGGGTAGCCGCCGCCGTCGAAGCGCTCGTGCGACGCGCGCACCACGCGCCCGACGCTCCCGAGGAACCCGCCGACCCGGTCGAGCATCTTCTGGCCCTCGACGGTGTGGGTGCGCATCAGCTCCCACTCCTCGTCGTTCAGCGGACCATCCTTGTTGATGATCGCGTCCGGGATGTGGATCTTGCCGATGTCGTGCAGCATCGCGCCCAGCTCGGTCTCGCGCTGGAGGTTCTCGCCGACGCCCAGCTGCGCCGCCACCCGCGCCGACAGCTCGACGACGTCGTGCGTGTGGTGGCCGGTGTACTCGTCGTCGTCCTCGAGCAGGTCGCACAGCAGCAGCGCCGTGCCGCGGTAGGCGTTGCCGAGCTCGAGCTGGCGGGCGATCCGCGCCTCGCGCTCGCGGGCGAAGACCGCCAGCAGCGAGACCAGCGGCAGCACCAGCAGCGCGGTGCCGGGCGCGTCGGCGGCGGCGATCGCCGCGAGCAGCCCGACCGGGGCCAGCAGCGCGTCGACCCCGTAGGCGAGCCGCAGCTCGCCCAGCACGACCCGCGGCGGAACACCCGCGCCGACCGCCGCGCGCGCGGTCTCGCGCACGGCGTCGGCGCCGAACTGCGCGCCCAGCGCCGCCAGGTACGCCGGCCAGGACGCCCAGGCCGGCGTCTGCGTGCCGAGCGCGACCAGCACCACCGCCGGCGCGAGCGCGAACCCTGCGTCGTTGAACGCCAGCAGCAGGCGGTCGGCGGCGCGGCGGCCGCGCAGGGCCTCGAGCGAGTTCGCGGCCACGGTGGCGAGCGCGACCAGCAGCGGGACGAGCGGCGTCGGCAGCAACAGCAGCATCGGGACGAGCACCAGCTGCGTGGGCACCACGTTCCCGTCGCCCACGTGGAACTCGACCCGGTGGACGAGGACGTACGCGGCCACGAACGCGAGCGTCAGCGGCAGCGAGAACGCGCGCGCGGGCGTCGCCAGCAGCGCGAGCGCCGCGCCCGCCGCCAGCAGCAGGAACGCGAGCGCCGTCTCGGTCGTGCGCTCGCGCGCCGGAAGCGCCTGCGGGCGTCGCGAGTACGTCGCCTCGATGAGGCGCTCGGCGGACGCGTCGATCGGCAGGACGGGCGAGCTTGACATTGTCTTGACCCGTTCTCGACGGGTGTCCTATGTGTTCGACGCCGGACCGGCCGACTTTAGGGACATGAATCGGTCATGGATGACCCGGGCGGCGCTCTCAGCCGCCGCCGCGATCGCCGCCACCGCGGCGGTCGCCGCGCCGGCCAACGCCGGCGTGCTCACCACCTCCGCCACGGATTGCGGCGACCCGCAGCTCACCCAGCCCTTCGCGCCGTGGCTGGACCGCGCGTACTACAAGGAGGTCGGCACGTTCGAGAACGGCGCCGACGGCTGGACCCTCACCGGCGGCGCCCGCGTCGTCAGCGGCGGCGCGCTCAGCGGCGGCCACTCGCTGTCGCTGCCCGCGGGCTCGACGGCGACCACGCCGCCGGTCTGCGTCGGCCTCGAGGAGCCGACCCTGCGCTACTTCGCGCGCAAGAACTCCGGCCTGCTCTCGACGCTCAGCGCGTCCGTGCAGGTGCAGCTCCAGCTCGGCGTCTGGGTGACGCTGCCGATGAGCGTGGACCTCGGCGGCGCCTGGCACCCGAGCCTTCCCTCGCCCGTGGTGGCGAACCTGCTCCCGCTGCTGCCCGGCGACCGCACGGCGGTCCGCTTCAAGTTCGCGCCGCTGCTCGGCGGGAACTGGCAGGTCGACGACGTGTACGTCGACCCGCGCAACCGGGCCTGAGACGAACGTTCTAGGCGGGGCGCGTCCGCAGCTTGCGGGTGCGGGTGCGCTCCTCCTGCTTCTCCACGACGCTCTGGATCAGCTTGAGGATCTCGGGCGGGCCGCTGGCCTTGACGTGGCCGGACTGGAAGCACTCGCGCCAGTGGCGGATCGTCCCGTCCTTGGAGAGCTCGTTGAACTCGGTGCGCGGGATGCTCAGCCGGACCTTCGCGTCGGACGCGATGTCCCGCGTGACCTTCGGGCCCGGCACCTCGACGCGGAACAGCTGGATGTCGCCGCGGCCGCGCAGCTCGAGCTCCACGACGAGCTTCAGGCGCGCGAGTGCGGGCACCTGCTTCTGGAAGTTCAGGATCGCCGCTTCGATCTGCGCCTTGGTGTCCGCGGTGGACATGGGCGCAGATGTTAGTCGGCCGCGCGCTTGACCTTCACCGAGTACTTGCTCGGCTGCAGCGGAACCGCCGGGTTGTCGATCTCGCCGAGGCGGTCGATCAGCTTGATCCACTGCTTCGGCTTGAGGATCGCGTCGATCTGCTTGGCCGCCTGCTTGTTCTCGCCGTAGAGCGGGCGCCACCCGACGTGGATGTGGTCGGCGTGGTCGGCCAGCGCGAGCGTGTTGTCGGCGCCGTCGAACGTCATCAGCGAGATGATCTGGTGCGGCTTCATCGTGCCCTGCAGGGTCAGCAGGCGCTGGATCGTGAGGTCGGCGATCGAGCCCGGACCCTGGTGGCCGTAGATGTTGATGCCGTTGATCGCGGCGATGTCGACCGCGGTGCCCGTGGTGTGCTCGGACACGTTGCCGGACGCGGTCATGTACCCGTGGCCGCACTTGAGGCTGCTGACCGTGGGCTTGAGGCCGCTGGAGGCGAGGAACTCGAGCGTCGCGAGCACGCGGCGGTCGATCGCGCCGGCGCGGATGTCGCTCTTACCGCAGCCGTAGATCGTCACGCGACGGTCGGCGAGCACGCGGCGGGCGAGCGTCTCCTTGCTCATCAGCATGATCTGGCCGACGCTGGGCTCGTCCGCGTCGGCGCCGAACAGGGCGTTCTTGCCCTTGGCGCGGTAGACCTCGGTCGACTCCAGGAGCTTCCAGCCGTCGAGGATCGGCTTCGGGTCGATGCGGGGCGCGCCGCGGCCGGCGGGGCGGATCTCGAACAGCAGGTGCGGCGCCTTGGCCTTGTCGGTCCTGCCGATGCGGCCGAGCGTCGTCCCGCCGAGGACCCGGACGCCCTTGGCCAGGCGCTTGGCGACGAAGTCCTTGGGGTCCAGCCCGAGCGGGGCGGCGGCGGTCGGGAGCTCCTCCGGGGCGGTGCCGACCTGCACGTCGCCGCCGTTGACGAGCGCGTTCTTGCGCTCGGGATGGGCGAAGAGGCGGACCTTGGCGGCGGGCGCGGAAGCGGGGGTGGGCGCGGGGACGAGGCCGCGGCGCTTGGGCTCGGACTTCTTGGCGGTCTTCTTCTTGGTGGTGTCCGTCCGCTTCTTCGGGCTCGGCACGGTCTTGACGACCTTCGCCAGGTGGCCGTACGTGTACGTGTTGCCGTAGACGTCCTGGACGATCACGTAGCGGCCGAGGCGCTCGCTGCGGCCGGTCTTGACGACCTTGCCGTCGTTGACGGCGATCACGGGGGCGCCGGCCTTGGCGTAGATCTCGATGTTGCGGCGGGTCGCGTCCGCCTCGACGGTGACGGCGGCGTTGGTGCCCTTGACCTTGCGGTCGGCCTTCTTCAGCGCGCCCGCGTAGGTCGCCTTGGCGCGGACGGGGAACCGGCCCTGCGTGAGGCCCGTGAGGCTGCCGACGAGGTCGCCCGGGATGCCGCCGATCACCTGGGCGCGCATCAGCACGCTGTCGACGTACCAGTCGGCGTGGTTGTAGGCGAAGATGCCCTTGCGGAGGTCGGTGTCGGCGCCCGCGGCCTTCAGGTAGCGGGCGGCGGCGAAGATCGCGTCGACCGGGTTGAAGGGGTCCTTGACGCCGTCCTGGTTGGCGTCGACGCCGTACTGCTTCCAGGTGGCGGGCATGAACTGCATCCAGCCGAGCGCGCCGGCCGAGCTGACGTTCAGGTTGCGGCCGTAGTCGGTCTCGATCTCGTTTATGCCGGCGAGGATCTCCCAGCGGATGCCGTACTGCATGCCGGCCGCCTGGTAGATGGGGAGCAGGAACGGGGGGATGCGGAACTTGTCGATGAAGAAGTTCGGCACGCCGATCTTCGCGGGACCGGGGACGGCGAGCGCGTAGCTCGGGTTCGTCGCGGCGGGGCTGCCGTCGGTGTTCGTCAGCCGGGGGGCGGGGGGCGCCGCCGGGGTCTTCACGCACCCTGGAGCTGAACTTGAGCCTTCGCACTTGCGGGCCTGACCGGTCTTCGTGCGCGAGGCGTTCGCGGGGCGCTTGTGGGTCTGCTTGGCCGGCTTGCCGGTGGTCGCGGTGGCCGTGGGGGACGGCGTCGCGGTGGCGGTGTCGGGCGCGGCCGCGGTCGGGTCGGGGCTGGCCGTGGACGTGGGATCGGCGGGCGCGGCCGTGTCCGTGGGGGTGGGGATCGTGGTGTCGACCGGCGACGGGTAGGGGGTCTCCGTCGGGGCCGCGGTGGGGGTGTCGGTGGGGGCTTCCGTGGCCGCGGGCGTCGGCGCGGTGGTGGGCGCCTCCGTGGCCGTCTCCGTGGGTGCGGTCGTGGGGGCCGTCGAGGCCGTCGGCGTGGGGTCGTCCTGCGCGGCGGAGGGGATGCCGAGGACGGCCGCGGTGGCGGCGGCGCAAACGAGCGCAGTGGCAAGGATTCGGCGGGTCACGTCCTCCTCGGTGTCGGCAGGCCGGGAAGGCCGCTTGAGCTGCGCAGGTGGGGTTCCGACCTGATCCGGGCCGTCCCTAACGATCAAGTTGAGGGTGAGTAATGCTATGTTTGCGTGGTATGGACGCCGCCGCGCTGGAGATCCGGCCCGCGGTCCCGGAGGACGCCGCGGCGCTCGCGGACACGAGCCTGCTCGGCTTCGAGACGTACCGGTCGTGGGCGGACGAGGCCTGGCGCCCGCCGCCGCGGTCGCTGACGGTCTACTCGGTCCGCGATCGGCTGCGCCGGCCGGAGACGTGGTGCGTGCTGGCGGTCGAGCCGGACGGCGGGACGCCCGGGCACGTCGGGCTCACGCAGGCGGTCGACCGCGAGCGGCCGCACGCGTCGCTCGCGGGGTGGGCGCACCTGTGGGCGCTGTTCGTGCGGCCGGACTGGTGGGGGACCGGGCTCGCCGCGCGGCTGCACGCGCTCGCGCTGGAGACGGCGGCGGGGCGCGGGTACGCGTCGATGCGGCTGTACACGCCGTACCGGGCGGCGCGGGCGCGGGCGTTCTACGAGCGCGAGGGGTGGACGGTCGCCTCGCGCGCGTTCGCGGAGCCGATGCTCGGGCTGGACCTGGTCGAGTACCGCCGCTCCCTCTGACCCGCGCCGGTCGCCGCCCGCGCGACGCTCGCCCGCTCGCTCGCCGCGTACGGTCCTGCGCGGTCGGGTACCGTCGCTCGCTGTGATTCCCGACGGCATGTTCGAGGGCGCCGCCGAACGTTCGCGGGTCTCGATGCGCACGCGCTGGGGGCGCGTGCGCGCGGGCTGGCGGACGATGATCCAGGCGTCGGTCACGGTCGCCGCGTCGTGGGCGGCGGCGAAGTGGATCTGGGGGCATCCGTCGCCGTTCTTCGCGCCGGTCGCGGGGATCATCGCGCTCGGGCAGAGCTACCGCGAGCAGTTCCGGCGGGCGGCGGAGCTCATCGCGGCGGTCACGCTCGGGGTCGCGGTGGGGGATCTGCTGGCGTTCGAGATCGGTACCGCCGTCCCGCAGCTCGCGCTCGCGGTCTTCCTGGCGGTCGGGCTCGGGTTCTTCTTCGGGACGAGCCCGCTGTTCGTCAACCAGGTGGCGGTCTCCGCCGTGCTGGTCTTCACCGTGTCCGTGCCGAGCGGGAGCGGGATCTCGTTCGCGCGCTCGCTCGACGCGTTGACGGGCGGGGCGATCGCGCTCGCCGTGGCCGCGTTCCTGCTGCCGGTCGACCCGCTGCGGCTGCTGCGATCGGCGGCGGGGCCGGTGCTGGACGAGCTCGCGGGGACGCTCGAGGACATCGCCGGCGCGCTCCGGACGCGCGACAAGGCCGCGGCGGCCGCGACGCTGGTCCGGGCGCGCGGGATCGACGCCCTGGGCGCGCAGTTCTTCACCGCGACCCAGGAGAGCCGCGAGGCGTCGCGGCTCGCGCCGGTGCGGCGCGGCGTGCGGCCGACGGTCGAGTTCTACGCGGAAGCGGCCGCGCGCGTCGACCTCGCGGTGCGCAACGTCCGCGTGCTCGCCCGGGGTGCGATGCGCGCGCTGGCGCTGGACGAGAACGTGCCGCCGGACGTCGCCGACGCGCTCGGGGACCTCGCCGCCGCCGTGCGCGCGCTGCGGGGCGCGCTGGAGAGCGGCGCGAAGTTCGACGCGGTGCGCGAGCCCGCCCTGCGCGCCGCCGCGACGGCGACCCGCGTGCTGGAGGGCACCTCGAACCTCTCCGTCTCCGTGATCGTCGGCCAGGTCCGCTCCACGGCCACGGACCTCCTGACCGGGATCGGCATGAGCTACGACGCGGCCACGACCGCGGTTCGCGACGCGGCGGCGATGGGGCCGGAGTAGCCGGCCGGGGCGGCGAGTGGTCGCTGACTGGCGCCGGCGGCATGTTTTCGCCCGCTCGGCGCGGTGTGCGGGTGGTGTCTGTGTGGCGGTGGTGTGGTTGTGTGGCGGTGACGGCCGCGATAAGGGGAGCGCCGGGTCGAGCCGCGCGGCGGGGAAAAGGCGGCCGGCGTGACGCGGGCGGCGGGCGTGACGCGGGCGGCGCGCCGCGGGGGCGGGTGAGCGGCAACGCGCCACATCGCGGCGCGAGTGGTCGCTGACTGGCGCCGGCGGCGTGTTTTCGCCCGCTCGGCGCGGTGTGTGCGTGGTTTCCGTGTGGCGCCGGTGTGGTGCGGGGCGGTGACGGCCGCGATGAGGGGAGCGCCGGGTCGAGCCGCGCGGCGGGGAAGGGGCGGCGGGCGTGACGCGGGCGGGTGAGCGGCAACGCGCCACATCGCCACGCGAGTGGTCGCTGACTGGCGCCGGCGGCACGTTTTCGCCCGCTCGCGACGCCGACCACGTACCGGGGACCCCGTAGCGGGCGGTGAACCGCCTCCCTCACCCGCGCCGTTCGCTGGCTGGGCGTGGCGCTACGAGTGGAGCGCACGGGCGCGCGGCGGGGCGGTGAGAGATGCGGTGGGCGGCGGCGGGGAACGGTGACGGCGCGAGCGGGGGCGGCCGGGATCAGGGCGCCGGTTGGCAGACCGGGCACCAGAACGTGGTGCGCCCGCCGACCTTGCCGCGCTCGACGGTCGCGCCGCACCGCGGGCACGCGGCGCCGCGGCGGCGGAACGGGATGAAGTCCCCGGTGTGGACACCGCCCTTGCGGATCGCGTCGCGGGTCGCGGCGCGCAACACCCGCCGCAGATGGTCGAGCTCGTCCACGGACAGCGACCCCGCCGCCCGCAGCGGCGAGAGCCGCGCGCGCCACAGCGTCTCGTCCGCCAGCAGATTCCCGACGCCCGCGAGCGAGCGCTGGTCGAGCAGGCGCGCCTTCACCGCCATCTCGCCGCGCCCCACCCGCGCCCGGAACTCGTCGCGCGAGATGAGCGCCGCGTCCGGCCCCACGTGCGTGAAGTCCGGCTCGATCAGCGCCCGCGACAGCCGCCGCTTGTCGCGCAGCGCCAGCCGCGACCCGTCCGCGAACTCCAAGGCGAAGCGGTCCCACCCGATCGGCTCCTCGTCGAGCACGATCCGCCCCGCCATCCCCAGGTGCAGGCCGAGCTCCGGCCCGTCGCCGGACGTGTCCGCCCACAGGAACTTGCCACGCCGGTGCGCGGCCACCAGCGAGCGACCGACCAGCGCCGCCGCGAACTCGCCCGGCGCGTGTGGCCGGCAGACGTACGTGTCCGTGTCGTCGACCGCGACGATCTCGCGTCCCAGCACGCGCGCGATCTGCTGCCGCGCGCGCTCGGCCTCCGGTAGCTCAGGCATGGTCCCGGAAGGCTACGATCCGCCGCAAGATGCCCCGTTCCCGCCGCAGCTGCCACGCCGTCCCGGGCTCGAGCGAGCGCTTCATCGCCAAGGCGGCCACCCTCGACGCCGACGAGATCTTCCTCGACCTCGAGGACGCGGTCGCGCCGAACGAGAAGGACGCGGCCAGGCAGCGCGTCATCGAGGCGCTGCACACGATCGACTTCGGCGACCGGACCGTGGTGGTGCGCGTCAACGGCACCGACACGCCCCACTACTACAAGGACCTGATCGCGGTCGTCGAGCAGGCGGGTGCACAGCTCGACGCGATCATGCTCCCGAAGGTCCGCACCCCCGGCGACGTCGAGATGACCGACAAGCTGCTCACGCAGATCGAGCTGGCGACCGGTCAGACCCCGGGCCGCATCGGCATCGAGGCCCAGATCGAGGACGCGACCGGCCTGATCGCCTGCGAAGCGATCGCGCAGGCGAGCCCCCGCATGGAGACCCTGATCTTCGGCCCCGGCGACTACAGCGCGGCGGTCGGCATCCCGATCACGACGATCGGCGCCGCCCCCGACCACTACCCGGGCGACCACCTCAACTACGTCTACTCCAGGCTCGTGGTCGCGGCCCGCGCCGCCGGCATCCAGGCGATCGACGGCCCGTACGGCAACATCAAGGACCACGACGGCCTCCGACAGCGCGCTCAGCTCGTCCGCGCCCTCGGCGTCGACGGCAAGTGGACGATCCACCCGGGCCAGATCGAGCTCGTCAACGCCACGTTCACCCCGGTGCGCGAGGAGTACGACCGCGCCGAGCGCATCCTCGCCGCCTACGAGCAGGCCCACGCGCAGGGCGCCGGCGCGGCCGTCTTCGACGGCGAGATGATCGACGAGGCCAACCGCAAGATGGCGGAGCGGATCGCGCTCGCCGGCCGCGCGGCCGGGTACGCACGCGAGTAGAGTCCGCCGACGATGCCCTGCCTCGCCGCCCTGTTCGCGCTGATCTCGCCTCGCCTGGCGATCATCGTCATCGCCATCTTCAGCGACATGCTGTCGCGCGCGTTCGACAGCTGGTTCGTCCCGTTCATCGGCTTCTTCATCCTGCCGTGGACGACGCTCGCCTACGCGGTGATGTGGGACGTGGGCCCGCGCGGCGTGACCGGGTTCGACTGGTTCGTGGTCGGGCTCGCGTTCCTGGTGGACCTCGGGTCCTGGTTCGGCGGCGAGCGCGCCCGCGGCTAGGCGGGACCTTCGCCGAACGGCTCCAGGCCGGGATCGTCGGAGACCGCACCGACCGTGACCCGCAGCCACGAGTCTACGCGCGGTTGGACGCGCTCGAGCGAGTCCAGCTCCTGCGCCAGCCGCAGCGCCGTGTCGGCGGCCTGCTCCTCGTCCGCGCTGCCCTCGACCGCGTCGTCGACCGCGCGCAGCGCGCGCTCGAGGTCCACGCGCAGGCCGGTGATCCGCGCGTCGATCCGGCGCGCCGTGGTCGCGTAGCCGAGCACGCGGCGGCGGTGGCGCGCGTCGGTCGACTCCGGCACCGACGCCAGCAGACGGTCGATCTGGGATGGGTTCACGAACGCCTCCGAGCCTTGAGGTAGTCGCGGTTGAGCATCGCGATGAAGTCGATCGGGATCTCCTTCGGGCACGCCGCCGCGCACTCCCGGTGGTTCGTGCAGGAGCCGAAGATGTCCTCCATCTGCTCGACCATGGCCCGCGTGCGGTGCGCGCGCTCCGGCTGGCCCTGCGGGAGCAGGTTCAGGTGCGCGAGCTTGGCCGCCGTGAAAAGCTGGCCGGCGCCGTTCGGGCACGCCGCGACGCACGCGCCGCAGCCGATGCAGGCGGCCGCGTCCATCGCGAGGTCGGCGTCGTCCTTGGGCACCGCGATCAGGTTCGCGTCCGGCGCCGAGCCGGTCGGCGCCGTGATGTAGCCGCCCGCCTCGATGATCCGGTCGAACGCCGACCGGTCCACCACGAGGTCCTTGACGATCGGGAAGCCGGCGGACCGGAACGGCTCGACCGTCACGACGTCCCCGTCGTGGAAGCGCCGCATGTGCAGCTGGCAGGTCGCGGTCCCGCGCTGCGGGCCGTGCGCCTGGCCGTCGATCATCAGCCCGCAGGAGCCGCAGATCCCCTCGCGGCAGTCGCTGTCGAACGCGACCGGCTCGCGCCCGGACGCGATCAGCCGCTCGTTGAGCACGTCGAGCAGCTCGAGGAACGACATCTCGCCGGTCACGCCGTCGACCTTGTGGGTCTCGAACGCGCCCTCGGCGTCCGGCCCGTCCTGCCGCCAGATCCGCAGGGTCAGCTTCATGCGTAGCTCCGCTGGCTCGGCCGCACGTGCTGGAACGTCAGCGGCTCCTTGTGCAGCACCGGCGCACCGCCGCGCGCGTACTCCCACGCGGCGACGTAGGAGAAGGTGTCGTCGTCGCGCAGCGCCTCGCCGTCCGGCGTCTGATGCTCGGAGCGGAAGTGCCCGCCGCAGGACTCCTCGCGGTGCAGCGCGTCGCGGCACATCAGCTGCGCGAGCTCGAAGAAGTCGTCCACCCGGCCCGCCTTCTCGAGCGATTGGTTGAGCGATGCGTCGTCGCCGAGCACGCGCGCGCCGGTCTTGAAGCGCTGGTGCAGCGCCGCGATCTCGTTCAGCGCGTGCGCGAGCCCCGCCGCGTTGCGCTCCATCCCGCACGCCTCCCACAGGACCTTGCCGAGCTCGCGGTGAAACCAGTCGACGGAGTGCTCGCCCTCGGCCCGCAGGTACCCGGCGACCCGCGTCCGCACGGCGGCCTCGGCCTCCGCGAACGCGTCCGAGCGCGTGTCCAGCAGCTCCTGCCCGAGCAGCGGCGCCAGGTAGTCGCCGATCGTCACCGGCACGATGAAGTAGCCGTCCGCGAGCCCCTGCATCAGCGCCGAGGCGCCGAGCCGGTTCGCGCCGTGGTCGGAGAAGTTCGCCTCGCCGATCGCGTACAGCCCGGGGACCGTGGTCATCAGGTCGTAGTCGACCCAGAGGCCGCCCATCGTGTAGTGCGGCGCGGGGTAGATGCGCATCGGCACCTGGTACGGATCCTCGCCGGTGATCCGCTCGTACATCTGGAACAGGTTCCCGTAGCGGTTGCGGATGACGTCGATGCCGAGGCGGGCGATCGCGTCCGCGAAGTCGAGGTAGACGCCGTTGCGGCGCGGGCCCACGCCGCGGTCGGCGTCGATCATCGCCTTGGCGGCGCGCGAGGCGACGTCGCGCGGCACCAGGTTGCCGAACGCGGGGTAGCGGCGCTCCAGGAAGTAGTCGCGCTCAGTTTCCGGGATCAGCCCCGGGTTGCGGTCATCGCCCGGCTGCAGCGGCACCCAGATGCGGCCGTCGTTGCGCAGCGACTCGCTCATCAGCGTGAGCTTGGACTGGGTCTCGTCGGACTGAGGGATGCAGGTCGGGTGGATCTGCGTGAAGCACGGGTTCGCGAACGCCGCGCCGCGCTTGTGCGCGCGCCAGACCGCGGTCGCGTTGGACGCCTTGGCGTTGGTGGAGAGGTAGAAGACGTTCGAGTACCCGCCGGTGGCGAGCACGACCGCGTGCGCCGCGTGCGAGCGGACGTCGCCGGTCAGCAGGTCGCGCACGACCACGCCGCGGGCGATGCCGGCCTCGTCGGTCACGACGTCGAGCATCTCGGTGCGCGTGTGCAGCTTGACCTTGCCGGCCGCGACCTGGCGCATCAGCGCCTGGTAGGCGCCGAGCAGCAGCTGCTGCCCGGTCTGGCCGCGCGCGTAGAACGTCCGCGAGACCTGCGCGCCGCCGAACGACCGGTTGTCCAGCAGCCCGCCGTACTCGCGGGCGAACGGCACGCCCTGCGCGGTCGCCTGGTCGATGATCTCGTTGGAGACCTGCGCGAGGCGGTAGACGTTGGCCTCGCGCGAGCGGAAGTCCCCGCCCTTGATCGTGTCGTAGAAGAGCCGGAAGACGCTGTCGCCGTCGTTGCGGTAGTCCTTGGCCGCGTTGATCCCGCCCTGGGCGGCGATCGAGTGCGCGCGGCGCGGCGTGTCGTGGAACGTGAAGACGCTGACCTCGTAGCCCAGCTCGGCCAGCGTCGCGGCGGCCGACGCGCCCGCCAGGCCGGTGCCCACGACGATCACCTTGAAGCGCCGCTTGTTGGACGCGTTGACCAGCCGGACGGTGAAGCGATGGTTGTCCCACGCGCGCTGGATCGAGCCCGGCGGGATCATCGCTTCCAGGTTCACTTGATGATCCCCAGCATGACCGAGAGCGGGAAGGACACGTTGCCGATGACGATGACCGCGGCGAACGCGATCGCGAAGGCGCGCCGCTGCGAGAACACGATCCCGACGCTCTGGAACATGCTCCAGGCGCCGTGGTAGAGGTGCAGGCCCAGCGCCAGGTTGGCGATCACGTACGCGATCGCGACCGGCGTGCGCTGGAAGCTCGCGATCAGGTTGTGGTGCGGGTCACCGGAGACGAAGTCGGGGTTGACCGTGCCCCACGTGAGGTCGAGCAGGTGCCAGACCACGAACAGCGCGACGATGATGCCGCTCCAGCGCATCGTGCGGCTGGCGAAGTCGGCCGCGACCCAGTCGCGCTTGGAGCGGTAGGCGTCCGGCCGCGCCCGCCGGTTGATCATCGTCAGCGCGTACGCGGCGTGGATGTGCACGCCGACCGCGCCCAGCAGCACGATCCGCGCCGCCCACAGCAGCGTCTCGCGCGGCAGCGCCGGCTCCCCGATCTCCCGCAGCCACTCGCTGTACGTGTCCAGTGCCGAGGCCCCGAAATAGAACTTCAGGTTCCCGATCATGTGCAGCAGGACGAACACCATCAGGATCAGACCCGAGATGGCCATCGCGTACTTCTTGCCGACCGCCGTCGAGTAGATCGACGGCCGTGTCCGGAGCGCGGAGCTCATGTCGGACAGCGATCCTAGCTACGCCGGTAGGGTGTCCCTCATGGCCGAGGTCTGCAAGAACGAGCGCGTGACCCGCGCCGACGCCGAGCGCCTGCGGGTGCGCGACGCGATGGTCACGACGCCGAAGACCACGCCGGCGAACGCGAGCGTCGCCGAGCTGCGGGCGACGTTCGCCAACCCGCACGTGGTCACCGCCCTGCTGGTCGACGGCCCGGCGTTCGCCGGGATCGTTCACCGCGACACGCTCGCCGGCGACGTCGCCGACGCTTCGCCGGCCCGCGCGCTGGCGGTCCGCGACGTGCCGACGATCGCTCCGGACGCGCCGCTCACCGAAGCGCTGGCCGGGCTCGACGAGCGCGGGGAGCGGCGGCTGGTCGTGCTCGACGGCGACGGCTCGACGCTGCGCGGGCTGCTGTGCCTGACGACCGACCGCCAGGGGTTCTGCCAGAGCTGAGCGAAGGGGCGGGGCGCCGCACCGGCGCCCCGCCCCCGACCGCTACGGGTTCGTGGTCGACAGGGTGAACGTCAGCGTCTTCGAGTAGCTGCCGGTGCGCAGCGCGTCGTTGGCGCCGATGTCCTGCGTGAACGTGACCGTGGACGTCTCATTGGACGTCGGCCCGCTCCACGTCTTGACCGTGCCCAGCCCGCCCAGCGGCTGCGGCAGCCAGAACGAGCCGTTGACCAGGTGGCCCGGGTGGTTCGCGCTCGGGTCGCTCACGCTGAGCGCCGCGTCGCCCGCGGTCGAGGTGACCGTGGCGGTCGTGCTCGCCGCGTAGGTGCGGGCCAGGCCCGGCGTGAACGCGCCGAAGCTGGCCGGCGCGCCGAGCACGAGCGAGAGCGTCGGCGGCACCGTCCCGCCGACCGTCCCGGTGACCGAGCTGATCGGCACGTCGAACGCCTGCACCTCGTCCTGGGGCGTCTGGAACGCCACCAACACCGAGGCCGTCGGGTCGCCCGCCGGCAGCGAGATCACCTGGTGGCCGGCGCTGATCGAGCGCTTGACGTCCGCGAGCACGCGGCCGCTCATGTCCGGCGCCCAGGGCGGGATCCCGCCGTCGGTCAGCGCGCACGCCGACAGCCCGTAGTCCGGCGCGGGGTCGGTCGCGGGCGCGCAGCTGGTGAGGAACACCGGCGTCTGGCCCTTGTCGCCCCTATAGACGAACGCGTGCAGCGTGCCCGGGCCGGCGGCGTCGAGGTCCAGCTCGACCGCGCCGTTGCGCTGGACGGCGCCGTTGACCGCGATGCCGCGGCTCGCGGGCGCGGGGACGCGGCCGGAGATCGGCACGCCGTTGCGGGCCGACTGGGCGATCGTCTGCGGCGAGTCGATCCCGTTCAGGTTCGGGCTCGACACGTTCGGCGCCGGCGGCGTCGTCGGCCGGTCGGCCGGCGGCGTGTAGCCGGGCAGCGTCGCGTGGCCCCAGCGGTACGGGTCCGACTGCACGCTGCCGAACGTCGACCAGGCCATGCGCGTGCTCTGGTCGATGTGGCGCAGCGTCGTGGTGCCCGCGGCCGCCGTGTTGTCCTCGTCGTACGGCGTGATGTTCAGGCCCATGTGGTCCGGGTCGACCGCCGCCGGGAGGTCCGCCATCGGGATCTTGACCTCGAGGTTGTAGCCGCCGGCCGCGCCGTAGGAGTGGTCGACGCCCGTGTCGTTGCTGCCGACCCACGTGGCGGTGGACTTCACCTGCACGCCGGGCGCGTTGGGCGCGCCGGAGACGGTCGCCGCCAGCGGGCCGGTGGCGAAGCCCTGGTGGTTGTCCGCGTCACGCTCCCAGCACGGCCCGTTGACCCCGTTGCCGTTGACGTTCGACGGGTCGTTGGTGAACGGGAAGATGCCGAGCTTGAACGTGTTCGCGGTGTCCTTGAGCACCTGCGAGGCGGTGCCGCGCGGGTCGATCAGGATCTCGACCGAGTCCGCCAGCCAGTGGCCGACGCACTCCTCGGGCTTGACCGCGTAGGACTGGAAGTCGTCCTTGACGTGGATGAAGAAGTACAGGTCGTCGCCGGAGCGGGTGACCTTGGCGTACGTGCTGGCGTCGCTGCCGGGCGCGCCGGCGCTGCCGCAGTCCACGCCGACCGGCGCGCAGTTGCGGTTGGAGCCGCCGGGCTCCCACTTGCGGCCGATCTCCAGCGCCTCACCGGTGTACTCGCCGGGGCTCTCGGTGCCGTCGAGCGTGGGCGCGGTGGCCGCCGCGGGGATCGAGGTCTTCGGCACGATGCCGAGCGTCAGGTCCTCGAAGCCGCTGCCGCCCGTGTAGGTGGTGGTGATGCGGACGCTCACGTTGCCGTTCTGCGAGTCGGCGGCGTTCGCGGTCGTCGGCAGCGTGGCGTTGGTGAACGAGTTGGAGACGGTGAAGTTGACGGTGGTGTCGGCGCCGGGCGCCAGGTCCGTGTACGGCTTGGAGGTCGCGTCCGCGGTCACGTTGGCGGGCAGCGTCAGGCTGACCGTGCCGCTCTGCGGCGTGTCGGACCAGTTGTGGACGTCGACCGGCAGCGTGAACGTCTCGCCCACGCCGGTGGTCTGGATCGCGGCCGAGCGGCCGAGCCGGCGCGCCGCCGGAGCGGTGTGCTCGATCCAGTTGTCGTACTCGGCCCAGTTGCCCCAGCGGTGGAAGCGGCCCTCGACGGGGGAGACCACGCGCACGACCTGGTCGGTGTAGCCGGACGCGCTGCCGGCGGTCCACGTGGCGGCGATCCGGTAGTTGGTGTTGACCGCGGCGCTCGCCGACGGCGTGATCGTGAACGTCACGCTCGCCCCGGCGCCGCTCGTCGCCGGGACGGGCTTGGCGGCGTCGGCCGTCCAGCCCGACGGGACGGTGAGCGCGGCGCTGCCGGCCGGGATCGTCGTGCCGGCCGGCGCCTGCACGTGCAGCGTGGCGGTGAACGGCACGCCGGGCGCGTTGTAGAAACGGTCGAACGTCAGGTACTCGAGCGTGCCCAGCGGCAGGCCGCCCGGGTCCGGCTTGGTCGCGCCGTAGAGGATCGCCTCGTCGGAGCCGGCGTTGGCGTTGGCCGAGCCGTCCGGGTTGGTGTTGGGCTGGAACGGCACGAACGCGTTGGTCATGCCGAAGCGCGAGCAGCCGGGCTGGCTCGTGCCCATGTTCATCGTGCGGCTCTGGGTCGGGTACGCGGAGCCGCCCTCGGACGCGACCTGGGCCCAGATCTTCGGCGTGCCCGCCGGGCGGCCCTGGACGTTGCCGGGCGGCCACAGGTACGGCGAGTCGTAGCCGGTCCAGACGCCGGCCACGTTGTCCAGGCCGGACGGGGTGAAGCCCGTGGTGCAGTCCGCGGCGGTGGTCGTGCCGCCGCTGCCGGCGGTCGCGCCGCCGCTGAAGGCCTTCTTGACCTGCCAGGTGGAGAGCGCGTTCGGCCCGGTCAGCTGCTCCGGGAACATCGTCGGGTCGGCGGCGGCCTGGATGCCCTCCCAGATGTAGCGGCCCGCCTGCTGGTGGTTGCCGTGGCCGGCGTTCAACGTCGGCGTGAAGCCGATGTAGACGTCCGGCTGGGTCATGCGGATGATCCGCGTGATCCGGCGCAGCGTGTCCTCCTCGCCCCAGAAGGACTGGGTCAGGGGCGCGCTCTGGTTGTAGAAGAAGTCGACGCGGTCGAGGTTGAAGATGTCGACCGTGCCGGAGCGGTAGTGCGCGACGCGGTCCTCGTTCTCGCGCCGCAGGCCGAGCGCCGGGCCGATCTCCGAGCCGACGGCGTTCCCGCCGCCCTCGCCGCGGGTGACCATGATGATCCCGCAGCGGACGCCGTAGCGCTGGTGCCAGACCCCGCACGGGCCGATGATGCTGGTGTCATCGTCCGGGTGGGCCCACTCGCCCATCACGTTGATCTTCACCGCCCGGTCGGCCGTGTACGGCGCGGCGGCGGCCTTCGACGCCACCCCGAGCAGGACCGCCAGCGTCGAAGCCAGGACGGCCAGGGACATGGGCAGGGGCACACCGAGTCGTCGTCTCACGTCGCTCTCCCTCACGCTCGAACCTCTCCGAACGACTTCGAACAGACAACCTAGTCCGCGCGTTTACTTGCTGTCAAGGTTCGGCGGGCTACCCTCGGCCCGGTCGTGCGACGCGCCGTTCTCATGTTCGCTGTCCTGGCGCTGCTGGCGCCCGCGTCCGCCCAGGCCGCGCCGGCGCTCACCGCAAAGCTCTCCAAGGACTCGGTCCGCTACGGCGCGGCCCACACGGTCACGGGCGCTCTGACCGACGGCGAGACGCCGCTGGCCGACCAGGAGGTCGTGCTCGAAGGCCGGCGCTACCCGTACCAGGGCTCCTACCGCGTGATCGAGCGCGCGACGACCGACGCCGAGGGCAAGTACACGATCAAGACCGAGCTCGACCGCAACCACCGCCTGCGCGTAGTGGCGCCGGCGGCGCAGGCGCGCTCGGAGGTGCTGCGCGCGTACGTCCTGCCCGCGTTCGAGCTCTCCTTCCGCGCGCTCGAGCCGGGCGTCGTACGGCTCTATCAGCGCTACACGGTGCCCACGACGGTCAAGCTCACGTCCCCGACGCTCTTCTACCTCGGCTCGCGCTCGGCCAAGCGCGCGTCGCTGCGCCGGACCGCCAAGCTCAAGCGCGTGCGCGCCGGGCGCTACACGTCGCAGGTGGACGTCACGCTGCCCGCCGCCTGGCACGGCCGCTTCCGCTTTGCCAGCTGCTTCCGGCCGTCTTCGCACTCGGGCATGGGCCAGCCGGACGCCACCTGCCCGAAGCTGCGCTTCGCGTTCTAGCCCCACGGGGGCGTTCGAAGCTGATAGAAACTCGGTCGGAACTGTTCACTAATGTTCCGTACGTGTCGATGACCCTGCTTCCCGCCCAGCGCCGCCAAGAGATCCTGCGCGCCGTGCGGTCCGGGACGGCCCACGTGTCCGACCTGGCCGAGAGCTTCGGCGTGTCCGAGATGACGGTGCGGCGCGACCTCGGCGCGCTGGCGCGCGACGGCAAGCTTGAGCGCGTGCACGGCGGCGCCGTGGACACGGGGACCGAGCCCGGCTTCAGCCAGATCGAGGTCGAGCGCTTCGACATCAAGGACCGGATCGGCGCCCGGGCGGCCGAGCTCGTGCACGACGGCCAGACCGTGATGATCGACATCGGCACGTCGACGCTCCAGCTCGCCCGCCACCTGCACGGCAAGCAGATCACGGTCGTCACGACGAACCTGGCCGCCGTCGAGGAGCTGCTCCCGGACCCCGGCATCGAGCTGGTGCTGCCCGGCGGCATCGTGCGCCGCAACTACCGCTCGCTGGTCGGCGTCCTGGCCGAGGACTCGCTGCGCCAGATCAAGTCCGACATCCTGTTCATGGGCACCAGCGGGGTGGACGTGGAGCTCGGCGTGTGGGACACGACGATGGTCGAAGTGCCGATCAAGCGGCTGATGATCGCGGGAGCGAGCGAGGTGGTGCTGCTCGCCGACGCGGCGAAGTTCGAGATGGGGGGCGTGGTGCGCGTGTGCGGGCCGGAGTCGATCGACCGCATCGTCACCGACGCGCCGCTGCCTCCGTCCGCGAGCGCGGCGCTCGACCAGGCGGGGATCGAGGTGGTGCTGGCGTGAGGTTGACGATCGTCGGCGGCGGCGGGTTCCGCGTGCCGCTCGTCTACGGCGCGCTGCTGGAGAAGGCGCAGCGGCTGCACCTCGAAGAGGTCGTCCTGCACGACATCGACGAGACGCGGCTGGCGCGCATCGCCGCCGTGCTCGACGGGCTCGCCGCCGAGCACGGGACGCGGCTGCCGTTCCGCACCACCACCGACCTCGACGACGCCATCGAGGGCGCCGACTTCGTCTTCTGCGCGATCCGCGTCGGCCAGCTGGAGGGCCGCGTGGTCGACGAGGACGTCCCGCTCGGCCTCGGCGTCCTCGGCCAGGAGACCACCGGCCCCGGGGGCATCTGCTTCGCGCTGCGGACGATCCCGGTGATGGTCCGGCTGGCGGAGGCGATCGCGGCGCGCGCGCCCGGCGCCTGGCTGATCAACTTCACCAACCCGGCCGGCATGGTCACCGAAGCGGTGCAGCAGGTGCTGGGCGACCGTGCGGTCGGCATCTGCGACTCCCCGAGCGGCCTCTGCCGCCGCGTCGCCGAGGCGGTCGGGCGCCCGCCCGGCGACCTCTGGTTCGACTACTTCGGGCTCAACCACCTGGGCTGGCTCAAGGGCGTCCGCGACGCCGGCAACCGGCCGCTGCTGGACGGCCTGCTCGCGGACGACGCCCGGTTGACCACGTTCGAGGAGGGCCGCCTGTTCGGCCCGGAGTGGCTGCGGTCGCTGCAGATGATCCCGAACGAGTACCTCTACTACTTCTATTACGCCGCCGACACGGTCAACGCGATCCGCCAGTCGCAGACACCGCGCGGCGCGTTCCTGCTCTCCCAGCAGCGCGCGTTCTACGCTCAGACCGAGGGGGACGCGCTCGCCGCCTGGCGCGCCACCCGCCACGACCGCGAGCGCACGTACATGGCCGAGGCGCGCGAGGCCGCGGGCGACGCGGGCGACCACGACGGCGACGCCAACGCCGGCTACGAGAGCGAGGCGATGGCGGTGCTGGAGGCGATCGCGCTCAACCAGCGCAAGGTGCTGATCCTCAACGCCGCCAACCGCTCCAGCCTGCCGTTCCTGGACGCGCGCGCGGTCGTCGAGGTGCCGTGCGTCGTCGGCCGCGCCGGCCCGGTCCCCGTGGCGATCGGCGAGGTCCCGCCGCACGCCCGCGCCCTGGTCGAGATGATGAAGGACGTGGAGCGCACGACGATCGACGCGGCGCTGCTCGGCTCGCGCGAGCTGGCGATCAAGGCGCTCGCGCTGCACCCGCTCGTCCCGTCGGTCACGACCGCGCGCGAGATCTTCGACGGCTACCGCCGGCGGCTGCCCGCGCTGCAGGAGGCGTTCGCCTAGGCCATGCCGGTCGACCTCGCCTGCGCCGAGCCCGCCTTCCTGGACCTGACGATGGTCGGGCTGGACAAGATCCCCAGCCCGGGCGAGGAGCGGCTCGCGACCGACTTCCTGCGTTCCCCCGGGGGCGGGGCGATCACCGCGGTAGGTGCCGCGCGGCTCGGCCTCTCGAGCGCTCTGGTCTCCCCGCTGGGGGACGATGCGGTGGGGATCCTGCTGCGCACGCTGCTGGCCGACGACGGGGTGCGCTGGAGCGGCCGGCTGGTCGATCGCTCGCCCGTGACGGTGATCATGCCGTCGCGTGGGGACCGCGCGATGGCGACGTTCGACCCGGGCGAGGGCGTGACCGCCGCCGAGCTGGCGGCCGTCGAGCCGCGCGCGATCGTGCTCTCGATCCCGCGGCTGCCGCTCGCGCCGCCCGGCGCGCGCACGTACGTCTCGGTCGGCGACATCGACGCCCGCGCGCACGCCGGCGCGGCGCTGCCGGAGACGCTCGCGTCCTGCCGCGCGCTGCTGGTCAACGAGCGCGAGGCGACCCTGCTGGCGGCGCACGCTGACCCGGAGACGGCCGCGCGGACCCTGGCCGAGATCGCGCCGCTGGCGATCGTCACGCTCGGCCCGGACGGCGCGCTGGCCGCACGGCCCGACGGGGTCGTGCACGTGCCGGGCGTCCCGGTCGACGTCGTCGACACCACCGGCGCCGGCGACCTGTTCGCCGCCGCCTACGTCTGGGCCGATCACTGGGGCGCGCCGCTGGCGGAGCGCCTCCGCTGGGCAGTGCTGTACGCATCGCTCTCCGTACGGGTCGCGACCGCGGTCGCGGGGGCGGTGACACTGCGGGCGCTCTTGGAGGAGGGCGCGCAACACGGGCTGGCGTCGCCGGTGCGGCAGCCGTCGGCAGCGATGAAGGAGGAGCAGTGAAGAGGCTGATTGCAGCGGCGGCGCTGATGGTGCTCGTCGCGGGATGCGGAGCGGCTCCGGGCGCGAAGACCGAGGACACCAAGGCCACGCCCGCGGCGACCGTCGCCGCCAAGCCCGACATCGCCAAGGCCGGCGACGTGACGCTGACCGTCTGGGACCAGAACGTCCGCGGCGGTCAGAACAAGGAGATCGAGGAGCTCAACCAGCAGTTCATGGCGAAGTACCCGAACGTCACGATCAAGCGCACGGCGAAGTCCTTCGAGGACCTGCTGAAGACCGTCAAGCTGGCGGTCTCCGGGCCGGACGCGCCGGACGTGGTGCAGGCCAACCAGGGGCGCGGGACGATGGGGGAGATGGTCAAGGCCAAGCTGCTGCGGCCGTTGACCGACTACGCCAAGGTGTACGGCTGGAGCGACCGCTACTCGCCGACGCTGCTGGCGCTGAACTCGTTCTCGCCGGACGGCAAGGACTTCGGCTCCGGCGACCTGTACGGCCTCTCGCAGGCCGGCGAGATCGTGGGCGTCTTCTACAACAAGGACAAGGTCCCGGACCCGCCGCAGACGTTCACGACCTTCGAGGAGTCCCTGCAGCAGGCCAAGGACGCCGGGGACACGCCGATCATGTTCGGCAACCTCGAGAAGTGGCCGGGCATCCACAACTTCGAGAGCGTGCTCGGGCAGACCGCCGACAAGCAGGCGATCCGCGACTTCGTCTTCGCCAAGGAGGGCGCGTCGTTCAACAACCCGGACTTCACCGCCGCCGCCACGAAGATCAAGGAGTGGGTCGACAAGGGCTACTTCAACAAGGACTTCAACGGCACCGACTACGACCCGGCGTGGAAGGCGTTCGCGAAGGGCCAGAGCCCGTACCTGATCGCCGGCACGTGGGTGACCGCGGACCTCGAGCAGCGGATGGGCGACAAGGTCGGCTTCACGCTGATGCCCGGCGTCGACCCGGACGCGCCGGTCTCGCTCGGCGGCGAGGACCTGCCGTGGTCGGTCACGACCGCGTCCAAGCACCCGGACGTGGCGGCCGCGTACATCGACTTCCTGACCGACGCGAACGCCGCCAAGGTGCTCGTGGACACCGACAATCTGCCGGCGATGAAGGGCGCGCCCGCGCCCGCGAGCGGCCTCTCGGTCGACGTCTCCAACGCGTGGCAGAAGCTCAATGACGCCGACGGCGTGATCCCGTACCTGGACTACACGACGCCGACGTTCTACGACGACATCAGCAGCGCGATCCAGGAACTGCTGGCCGGCAAGCAGACGCCGGAGCAGTTCACCAAGGGCGTACAGGAGAAATTCGACAAGTGGGCGCAGTCCCGCTGAGCGCGGGGCGCGGCTCGGGGGCGGGCGACCGCCCGCCCGGTGAGCCGCGCCTGATCGGCTACGCCTACCTGCTGCCCGCGTTCGCGGTCTTCTTCTGCTTCGTGCTGCTGCCGCTGGCGCACGCGGCGTACCTGTCGCTGTGGCACTGGGACGGGCTGACGGTCGCGACGTGGGCGGGGCTGGACAACTACGGCGACGTGCTGTCCGACGACGAGCTGCGCGGCGCGTTCGTGCACGCGCTGATCCTGCTGATCTTCTACTCGGTGCTGCCGGTGCTGATCGGGCTCGGGCTGGCGGGGATCATGGCGCGGGCGCGCGTGCGCGGGCTGGCGTTCTTCCGCACGATCCTGTTCCTGCCGCAGGTGATCGCGATGGTCGTCGTCGCGGTCATGTGGAAGATGATCTACGACCCGGCCAACGGCGCCCTCAACCGCGCGCTGGGGTGGGTCGGAATCCCCGGGCAGTCGTGGCTCGGGGACTTCTCGCTGGCGCTGCCGTCGATCGGGCTCGTCGCCACCTGGGTCTACTACGGGCTGGCGATGGTGCTGCTGACCGCGGGCGTACAGAAGATCCCGACGTCGCTCTACGACGCGGCGCGGGTGGACGGCGCGGGGGCGTTCCGGGAGTTCCTGGCGGTGACGCTGCCGGCGCTGCGCGGGGAGATCGCGGTGGCGCTGACGCTGACCACGATCTACGCGCTGCGCAACTTCGACCTCGTCTACATCACGACGCACGGCGGGCCGGGCAACGCGACGTCGGTGCCGGCGTTCCAGGTGTTCACGCGCGCGTTCGAGACCGGGCAGGTCGGCTCGGCGGCCGCCGTCGGCATCACGCTGACCGCGATCATCTTCCTGATCTCGCTCGGGATCAACCGCTTCTCGGAGCGCGCGGTATGACGTCGCGGAGCGAGCAGACGCTGGCGTACGTGGTGCTCGGTGCGTTCTCGCTGATCGCGCTGTTCCCGATCGCGGGGATCGTCTTCACGGCGCTGCAGGACCCGCAGGGCGGCGCGGCGTTCGGCGCCTTCGACGGGCTGCACTTCGGGAACTTCAAGGACGCGTGGACGCAGGGGCACTTCGGGTCCTACCTGAAGTCGAGCGTGATCGTGGCCGTGGTCGTCGTCGGCGTCGCCGGCGTGTTCTCGATCATGTCCGGCTTCGCGTTCGGATTGCTGCGCTTCCGCGGGCAGACCGCCCTGTTCTACGTGTTCCTGCTCGGGCTGATGGTGCCGATGGAGGCCATGATCGTGCCGCTGTACTACGACTTCCGCGACCTCGGGCTGGTCAACACGTACTGGGGGATGATCCTGCCGCAGATCGGCACGTCGGTCGCGTTCGGGACGTTCTGGATGCGGGCGTTCTTCCGCGGCGTGCCACGGTCGCTGGTGGAGGCGGCGCGGATCGACGGCGCCTCGACCTGGTTCACCCTGTGGCGCGTGCTCCTGCCGCTCGCCCGCCCCGCCGTGCTGACGATGACCGTGCTGCTGTTCATGTGGACGTGGAACGAGTTCCTGCTGGCGCTGGTGATGGTGTCCGACGAGGGGCTGCGAACGGCGCCGCTCGGGCTGTCGTTCTTCCAGGGGCGCAACACGTCGGATCTGACGCTGATGGCCGCCGGGTCGGTGATCGTGGCGCTGCCGGTCGTGATCGTCTACGTGTTCCTGCAGCGGCACTTCATCCGCGGGATGCTCGCCGGGGCGGTGAAGGGCTGATGGCCGGGGTGCGCTTCTCGGAGGTCGGCAAGACGTTCGGGTCGGTCGAGGCCGTGAGCGACTTCACGCTGGAGATCGCCGACGGCGAGTTCATGGTGCTGGTCGGGCCCTCCGGCTCGGGCAAGACGACCGCGCTGCGGATGCTCGCCGGGCTGGAGGCGATCACGTCCGGCGACGTGTTCATCGGCGACCGGCGGGTCAACGCGCTGGCGCCGCGCGAGCGCGACATCGCGATGGTCTTCCAGGACTACGCGCTGTACCCGCAGTGGACGGTGTTCGACAACCTGGCGTTCGGGCTGCGGCGGCGCAAGGTGCCGCGCGAGGAGATCGCGCGCCGGGTGAGCTCGGCCGCGCAGGTGCTGGACATCGAGGCGCTGCTGGAGCGCCGGCCGGGGCAGCTGTCCGGCGGGCAGGCGCAGCGGGTCGCGCTGGGGCGGGCGCTCGTGCGCGAGCCGCAGGTGTTCCTGATGGACGAGCCGTTGAGCAATCTGGACGCGAAGCTGCGCACGCAGACGCGCGGGGAGATCCGGCGGCTGCAGCAGGAGGTCCGCACGACCACCGTCTACGTCACCCACGACCAGGTCGAGGCGATGACGATGGGCGACCGGATCGCGGTCCTCAACGGCGGCGTGCTCGAGCAGGTCGGAACGCCGGAGCAGCTCTACGAGCGGCCCGCGAACCGCTTCGTCGCCGGGTTCATCGGGTCGCCGGCGATGGCGTTCGTCGAGGAGCCGCTGCACCCGTCGCTGCGACCGGGTGTCGTCGTGGGCGTGCGACCGGAGCACGCGCGGGCGTACCGCGACGGGATGATCGGACCGCTGCGCGGGACGGTCGCGTTCGTCGAGGCGCTGGGGCGGGAGACGTTCGTGGGCGTCGACGTGGGGTCCTCGACGCGGCTGGTCGTGTTCGAGGAGGGGCGGGCGACGCGCGACGTCGGCGAGGAGATCGAGTTCGGGCTGGTCGAGTCCGGGCTGCGGTACTTCGATCGCGAGACCGGCGCGGCCTGCTGACCGCGGCGCCCAATAAGCTGGCGGGCCATGAGCTTCTTTGTCCTGTGCATGCTTGCGTTGATCCTCAGCTTCACGGTCGGCGCCTACTTCGCCGGCCGCGGCTGAGCCAGTGGCGTCATAGTGGACGGGTGAGCGATCCGTACCGCGTCCTCGAACTGGCGCCCGGCGCGACGTCCGCGGAGGTGCTCGACGCCTACCGGCGGCTGAGCAAGCTGCACCACCCGGACGCGGGTGGGTCCGGCGAGCGGTTCATGGAGATCCAGCGCGCGTACGAGGCCGTGCGCGGCCAGGTCTCGCTCGAGGAGCGGCTGGCGGCGCTCGAGCAGGACGTGCGCGCGAGCGCCCGGCCGCGGTCCGGGCGCGACGGGCGCGCCGACGCCGTGGTGCGCGGCGTCAACGACCTCGTCGACGGCCTCGACGGGCTGTCCTCACAGCTCGATGGCTGAGGCGGTCGCCCGCAACGCGATGTCCGAGCCGGACGAGATCGCGCGCTTCTATGACCGCGGCAGCGACCTGATGCGCGAGCTGCTCGACCAGCTCGCGCGCGGGCCGCACCGGCCGCGGCCGTTCCCGGAGATCGAGGACGAGCTCGGGTGGCCGCGGCGGCGGATCGCGGCCGTGCTCGGCGGCGTCGGGCGCGTCCGCAAGCTCGAGTTCGGCGGCCGGCGCCCGTACCGCTTCCAGGACGAGCGCCAGTCGGCGTCCGGGCGCTGGGAGATCTGGATGGACGCCGGCCAGGCGGCGGCGATCCGCGCCGCGGCGAGCGGTTAGCGCACGGTCACGGACGTGCGCGCGTTGATGCGCTTGTTGCCTTGCGTGAGCGTCGCGGTGACCGTGTAGCGGCCCTTCTTGAGCCCGCGCGCGGAGCCGAGGTTGAGGCCGACGAGCTTGCCGGGGACCACGCGGACCGCCTTGAACGTGCCCGTGCGCGAGCCGACCTTGTAGGTCCCGCCGACCGGCTCGATCGTGTTGCCCAGGTTGCGGACCGGCAGCAGGAGCGAGCCGCGGCGGACCTGCGCCGCGCCGGTGCGGAGCTTGACCTTCGCCTTGCGCGGGTGCAGCCGCAGCGAGCTGATCAGGCGGTACTGGGGGATGATCCCCTTGCGGCCCTTCGTCTTGATCGGCTTGCCGAAGACGTCGACGCTGCCGAACAGCGAGCCGGCTTTGGTGCGCCGCACCATCCGGAAGTTCACGGGGACTTTCTGCCCGGCCTTGATCTTGAACGAGCGGCGTGTGGCGCGCACGTAGCGGGTGAGGTTCGCTTTCGGGTCAGACACCACGTCGCCGTTGAGCTGCTGGCGCCAGGGCCGCACGGTGACCGACACGCGCAGCGTCTCCTTCGTCGTGTTCTGCAGCGTGAAGGAGCCGACCTTGCCGAGGTTCGCCTTGTGCTCGAGCACGGCTGGAGTGACCGTCAGGCCGCCGTCGGCGGCTTGTGCCGCGGCAATCGGAACGAGAAGCAGAACGCAGACCAGCGGCACGGCGACAAGCCGAGTACGAGACACCATCGAGACCCTCCAGCAGTAGACCGCGGGCGAGTCTTTCGGCGCTCTCTAAGCCGCAAGTGAAGAACCGTGTAAGAGAACTTCAGGTTGTTAGGGACGCGACATCAGCAGGCGTCCCGGACCGATTCCGAGGCGTTCGAGCAGCCGGCGCGCGTCCACGTCCTCCAGCGCGGCGCGGACCAGGTGGTCGAGGCGCAGCGGGCCGGCGTCCCGGGTCAGCCGCGCGTGCAGCGACGGGTGCAGGCCGGACGGCGTGCGCGCATTGAGCGCGGGCGGGCCGAAGCTGCGCCGCGCGGCTTCGACGTCGAGGCCGCGCTGGGCGGCGATCGCGAGCAGCAGGTGGGTGCTGTCCACGCTCCCCGAGCCGAGCTTCGCGGCTTCCTCCCGCGCGCGGATCAGCGCCGTGCGGGCTTCGGGGGTGAGCGTCGGCTTCGGCGGGGGCGCGGCCGGCGCGTTGGTGGCGAGACCGCGGTAGCGGCGATGCGCCGCCTGGCGGGAGATTCCGAGCGGGCGGGCGACGTCCGCGTACGAGTCGCCGGCCTGCAGCCCGCGCGCGACGTGCACGCGTTCGAGCTCGTCGAGCTCGCGGCGCAGCTCGGTCAGCGTGGTGAGGGCGCGGGTCGGAACCGGGTCGGTGAGTGCGCTCTCGAGCAGCGCGACGATCCGCTGGGCGTTGGGGGCCATATGCAAGTCAACGCGCGTTCGACCGCAAGGTCGGGTACTAGTTCCGGGCTGCATGGCTGCGATTGCCTTCAGATTCACGCGCGACGCCGGCTTGCGCTCGCGCGCCGCCCGCGGCGACGCGGCGGCGTTCGCCGCGATCTACGAGCGCCACCAGCGCTCCCTCTACGGCTACTGCCGGTCGATCCTGCGGCACGAGCAGGACGCGCAGGACGCACTGCAGAGCACGATGACGCGCGCGTTCGCGGCGCTGCAGGACGAGCGGCGCGAGATCGACCTCCGGCCGTGGCTGTTCCGGATCGCCCACAACGAGGCGGTCTCGATCCTGCGCCGGCGGCGCGCGAGCGCCGAGCTGCCGGACGTGCCGTCCCCGGTCGAGCTCGAGGACCGGGTCGCGGACCGCGAGGAGGTCCGCATCCTGAGACTGGATCTGGCGGACCTGCCGGACCGTCAGCGCGCGGCGCTCGTGCTGCGGGAGCTCAACGGGCTCAGCCACGCGGAGATCGCGTCGGTGCTGGGCGTCACGCCGGCGGCGGTCAAGCAGGCGATCTTCGAGGGGCGCAGCGCGCTGACCGACTGCCGCTCGGGGCGGGCGATCGCGTGCGCCGAGGTGCAGCGGATGCTGTCCGACGGGGACGGGCGCGTGCTGCGCGGGCGGAGCGTGCGGGCGCATCTGCGGGCGTGTGACGGGTGCCGCGGGTTCCGCCGGGCGCTCGACGCCCGGCCGCGCGCACTGCGGGCACTGCTGCCGCCGCTGCCGGTCGGGGGCGTCGCGGCGCTGCTCGGGGAGCTGCTGGTCGGCGGTGGGACGGCGGCGAAGCTCGCGACGTGCGTCGCGCTCGTCGGCGGCGGGGGAGCGGCGACGCTCGCGGTCGAGCTGCGGGGGACGCGGGATGGGGCGTCGTCGGCCGCGGGCTCGTCGTCACATGCGCACGCGGCCGAGGCCGCGTCGTCGAAGCCCCCGCGCGGGCAGCGCGCGGTCACGCCTCCGGTTGCCATGACCACGCAGCGCACCGCCACGCCTCCGGTCGCCACCACCGTGACCGTGGCGGCGCGTACGGGCGTTCCGCCGGCGTCGTACGGCGTCGCTGCGGTCGACGTGGGACCGCGACCGTGGCCGCACGGCTCGCCGAGCCACGGCCCAGCGAGTCCGCCGGGCGCGTCGCGGCACGGCGCTGCGCCGTCTCGAGGCCACGGCGCGCCGCCCGGGGCGCGGGACGCGGCGCGCCCACCCGGCGCTTCGCGGCACGGCGGGGCGGGGCGGCGTGACCACGGCGCGCCGCCCTGGGCGGGCCACGGCCCAGCGAGCTCGCCGGGCGCGTCGCGGCACCGCGCGGCGCGGTCCCGGGACCACGGCGCGCCGCCCGGGGCGCGGGACGCGGCGCGCCCACCCGGCGCTTCGCGGCACGGCGGGGCGAGGTGGGGGGAACGCGGCGCACCGCCACGGGCGACGCGGGACGCGGCGCGCTCACCCGGCGCTTCGCGGCCCGGCGGGGCG
>DATMGH010000171.1:0-2769 GCA_035555675.1 Solirubrobacter sp.
CGGCGGTCCTGTTCGAGGATCCCGTGGAGGCCGTGGCGGGCGCCGACGTCGTGTACACGGACGTCTGGGTGTCGATGAGCGACTCGCCCGAGTCGGCGGCGGAGCGCCGGGCCGCGCTGGCGCCGTACGCGCTCGACGACGCGCTGCTGGACCGCGCGGCGCCGGGCGCGATCGCCCTGCACTGCCTGCCCGCGCACCCGGGCGAGGAGATCTCCGCGTCGGTGCTGTACGGGTCGCGGCAGCGGATCTGGGACCAGGCCGAGAATCGCCGGCACGCGCAGAAGGCGCTGCTGGAGTGGCTCGTTTCGAGCGTCGGTCAGGACGGGTAGTGTGCGCGCCGCCATGCCGCAGGCGAAGAAGGAGCCGTCCGACGACGAGCGCGGCGTGATGGTGATCACGCGCGAGCGTCTACAGGACACGCTCGAAGATGCCGTCCGCCGAGGGCGGATGACGCGCGACGACGCCGCCGAGCTGCTGGCGGAGATCGTCCGCCGCGCGATCTCCGCACCGACCGAGATCGTCCGCCGCGAGGTCAGACGTGTGACCGGCGCGCTCGATCCGTTCCCGATCGCCGACTACGACGACCTCACCGCCGCCGAGATCGTCTCCCGCCTCGCCGACCTCTCCGCCGAGGATCTCCGGCACGTGCGGGACTACGAGCGCCGCAACGCGAACCGCAAGACGGTGCTCGCGGCGCTGGACGCGAAGCTGGACTGACACCGCGCCGCCCGCCCGGTCGCGCGGCGCGGGCGCGGTCGCGCGTCGCCGGCGCCGCGTGTCGCCGCGGTCGCCCCCGCGCGCGTCTTTGCGGTTCGCCGCCGCGCGTTTCCGCGGTCGCCGCCGCGCGTCTCCGGCGGCCCCTCCTCGCCCCGTGACGCGGCGAGTGGTCGCTTTCTGGCGCTATCCGCCGCAACATGACCGCTCGCCGCGTCACCGGCGTCCCGCTCGCGCCGGTGCGACCCGCGTTTACCCGCCGCGGTGCGACCCGCGCCAGCTCGTAGCGCCGTGGACGTCGTCCTCGCCGCCGCCCGCCTTGCCTCGCCCCGTGGCGCGGCGAGTGGTCACTTTCTGGCGCTCTCCGCCGTAACATGACCGCTCGCCGCGTCACCGGCGTCCCGCTCGCGCCGGTGCGACCCGCGTTTGCTCGCCGCGTGCGGGCCGCGCCAGCTTGTAGCGTCGCGGGCGTCGTCGTCGTCGCCGCCCGCCTTGCCTCGCCCGGTGGCGTGGCGAGTGGTCGCTTTCTGGCGCTATCCGCCGCAACGTGCCCGCTCGCCGCGTCGCGGTCTGCGCCTGCGTCGTCGCCGACTGGCGCTGTCGCAAAGTTGGCACGAAGTCGTCGCAGAGTTGTGACCTTCACGCCTTGTTTCGCCGCAGCGCCCCGCGCGATCCTGCCCAGGCCATGCGCGAGCGACGTTTCACCCGGAAGCAACTCGAGATGCCGGACGCCCGCTGCGCACGGCTAGCGCGCAAGCAGTGGGGCGTCCTGCACGTGCACGAGTTGCACGCGTGCCGACTCACGGACAAAGCGATCACCCGGCGCGTCCAGAGCGGCCGGCTGTTCCCGTACTTCCAGAGCGTGTACGCGGTCGGGCACCTCGGCATCCCGCTGGAGGGCCTGTTCCTCGCCGCGATCAAGGCCTGCGGTCCCGAAGCGGTCCTGTCGCACTACTCGGCCGCAGCGCTCTTCGGCTGGACCAAATGGGACGGACGCGAGCCGGAAGTGACCGCGCCGACCCGTCGGCGCCATCCGGGCATCCGCACCCATCGCGCGCAGGTGGTCGACCGCGTCCACGTCCAGGGAATCCCGGTGACCCCGCCGGCGCGCACCGTGATCGACCTGAGCGCAACGCAGCCGCCACGGCTGCTGCGCAGAGCGGTCAACGAAGGGCTCAACCAGCGGCAGATCAAGCCGTTGGATCTTGTGACCTCCGGCCACCGCGGCGCGCGGAAGCTGCGCGAGATCCTCGCCACCGCCGCGCCGACCCGCAGCGAGTTCGAGGACATCACGCTCGCCATCCTCACCCGCGGCGGCCTGCCGATGCCGGAGGTCAACGCGCCGCAGCAGCGGTACTACCCGGACTTCCGCTGGACCGCGAGGCGCGTGATCCTCGAGGCCGACGGCGCGCGCTTTCACGAGCAGATGCTCGCGCGCGCTGACGATGCACGCCGCCAGCGCGACCTCGAAACCCGGGGCTTCACCGTGCTGCGGACAACGTGGCGTGAGGTCACGTTGAGACCGGACCGCGTCGTCGCCCATGTCCGCGCGGCCCTCCACGGCGCCCCCGCACTCGAGGGGGCGGTCGCGTGATGCCGACTTTCAAGACCCCGCGCTCGCCGCCGCGGTGCACCGCGCAGGCCTCGCCCACTATCGCACCGCACGGTTCCGCCGCGCCGCGCCCGTGCCATCCCGCCTCGCGCTGCGCCGCCTCGCGCTGCGCCGCCTCACGCTGCGCCGCGGCCGCCCCGCCCCGCCCCGCCTCGCGCCCCCGCGGTGCACTGCGCCGCCTCACGCCGCGCCGCCTCGCGCCCCCGCGGTGCGCCGCGCTGCCCGCGCCATTGCGCGGGGCACCAGGCGCTGCCCCTCAGTACCGCTCGCCCGCCGGCGCAGGCAGCGCGTCCAGCTCGGCGAGGTCCTCGGGCGTGAGCTCCAACGCCGTCGCGGCCACGTTCTCCTCCAGCCGCGAGCGCCGCTTGGTGCCGGGAATCGGCACGATGTGCTCGTCCTGCGCCAGCAGCCAGGCGAGCGCGACCTGCGCGGGCGTCGCGCCG
>DATMGH010000172.1:0-100413 GCA_035555675.1 Solirubrobacter sp.
GCTGACGCCAGCGTCCCCGCGAGCCCGGACGCGAGCACGCCGGCCGCCCAGATGACCGTCGCCGACGGGACGTGCTCGTCGCCGATCTGCACGCCGTCGGCCGAGATCCCGGTCACCGCGCTCCCGACCATCGGCGTCACGCCCAGCCCTTCGAGCGACCGAGCCGCCCGCGCCGACAGCCGCGGTGGGAACGCGGCCAGCACCCGGTCGCCCGCCTCGACCAGCAGCACGCGCGTGTCCGCCGTGTCGATCGAGCGGAAGTCGCGCCGCGTGTCGCGCGCGATCTCGGCGATCTGCCCCGCCATCTCGACCCCGGTCGGCCCCGCGCCGACGACCACGAACGTCTGCTGGCGCCGCCGCTCCGCGTCGGTCTCCGCGACCTCGGCGGCCTCGAACGCGCGCAGGATCTGCGCGCGGATGTGCAGCGCGCCCTCGAGCGTCTTCAGCTCGGCCGCCTGCTCGCGCCATTCAGGATGTCCGAAGTAGTTGTACTCGGAGCCGCCGGCGACGATCAGCGTGTCGTAGGCCAGCGTCTCCGGGCCCGCGGCGGTTCGCACCGCCGCCGTCCGTGCGTCGAGGTCGAACCCGGTGACCTCCCCGAGCTTGACGGTGATCCGGTCCTCGCCGCGGAAGATCGCCCGCAGCGGGTAGCAGACCTCGCCCGCCGCCAGCGCGCCCGTCGCCACCTGGTAGGCGAGCGGCTGGAAGAGGTGGAAGTTGCGGCGGTCGATGAGCGTGATCTCGACGTCCGCCCGGCGCAGGTGCAGCGCCGCCTGCAACCCGCCGAACCCGCCGCCCACGATCAGAACGCGATGCATCACCTCGCAGAGTACGGGTACGAACCATCCATGGGCATCGCCATCCTGCGCGCCGTCATCGGCGGCTTCTTCATCGGGCACGGGCTGCAGAAGCTGCTCGGCAAGTTCGGCGGGCACGGCCTCGAAGGCACGGCCGGGTTCTTCGAGACGCTCGGGCTCAAGCCCGGCAAGGTCCACGCCACCGCGGCCGGCGTCGCGGAGGCCGGCGGCGGCGCGCTGCTGCTCGCCGGCGCGGCCACGCCGCTCGCCGCCACCGCGATCACCGGCACGATGACGGTCGCGATCCGCACCGTCCACCTGCCCAAGGGGCCGTGGAACACCGACGGCGGCTACGAGTACAACGCCGTGCTGATCGCCGCGCTGTTCGCGATCACCGCCGCCGGCCCGGGCGAGATCTCACTCGACCGCCGCGAGTGGGGGACGAAGTGGGCG
Source organism: Solirubrobacter sp. (assembly GCA_035555675.1). Classification (GTDB taxonomy): domain Bacteria; phylum Actinomycetota; class Thermoleophilia; order Solirubrobacterales; family Solirubrobacteraceae; genus Solirubrobacter. The sequence continues at coordinate 1,251 of DATMGH010000172.1, forward strand.
CTGGCCGAGCTGGTCGCGGGCGTCGGCGGCGGGCTCGCGCTCGTGAAGCTGGCTAGCGAATCGAGCGCTCACTGAGCTCGAGCGCCTGCGCCGCGTTCGCGCGCGTGACGAAGTTCGGCCCGGTGGCGATCACGTCGTGCTGGGCCGGGAGGATCCCGTAGCGGGCGCGCAGCGCGAGCAGCTCGACCGGGAGGTAGCCCTGCAGGTACGCCTGCTGGTCGACCGCGAACGCGATCCGGCCGGCCTGGACCGCCTTCAGCACGTCCGGGCCGAGGTCGAACGTGCCGACGAGCGCGCCGGAGCCGACCGCGGCGAGCCCACCGAGCGAGTTCGTCGCCAGCACGCCGTCGATGCGCCCGGACGCGACCGCGTGCGCGATCCGGCTCGGCGTGCGCGGGTCGTCGTCGGCGATCGGCAGGACCCGCGAGCGCCCGCCGACCTCGCGCATCGCGCGCGCCAGCCCGGCGCAGCGCTCGTCGAGCCCGCTGGTGCCGACCTGCTGGTTGACGCACAGCGCGTTGCGCACGCCGGCCCGCGCGAGCCGCCGCCCCGCCTCCAGGCCGGCCCGGTCCTCCAGCTGGCCGACGTGCACGAGCACGCCGAGCCGCTGGTAGATCTCGCTGCCGGAGTTGATCGACACGACCGGGATGCCGGCCGCCACGGCGCGCCGGATCGCGGGTGCAACGCCGGGCTCCGGGATCGAGACCACGAGGCCGTCCGGGCGGGTCGCGACCGCCGCGTCGATCAGCTCGCTCATCCGCTGCGCGCTGTAGACGTCGGGCGAGCGGTAGTCGACAAGCACGTCGAGCCGGCGCGCCGCGGCGTCGACGCCGTTGCGGATGATCGCCCAGAACTTGCTCGACGCGGGGCCGTGGGTGACGACCGCGATCCGCACCGCGTCGTCGTCGCCCGGCGCGCCGACGACCGGCGGCGCGCCGGGCGAGCCGGAGACCTCGACGCCCTGCTCGCGCACGACGGTCGGGCTGCCGCAGCCGGCCAGGAGGAGGAGCAGGACGAGCCAGCGCTTCACGCCGGCACCCGCGCCACGATCCGGGTGCCGCCGCCGACCGGGCTGTCGATCTCCAGCGTCCCGCCGACCGCCGCCACCCGGTCCTCGAGCCCGCGCAGGCCGCCGCCGGCGTTCGGGTCCACGCCGCCGACGCCGTCGTCGCCGACCAGGACGACGAGCTCCTCCTCGTCGCAGCGGACGTCCACCCAGGCGCACGTCGCCTCGGCGTAGCGCGCGACGTTCGTGAGCGCTTCCGCGACCAGGTAGTAGGCGGCGGCCTCGACCGGCGGCGCCAGCCGCTCGCTCACCGTGACGTCGACGCTGACCGGAAGCGTGGCGCGCTCGGCGAGCGACGCGATGGCGGGCGCGAGGCCGCGGTCGGTGAGGATCGCGGGGTGGATGCCGCGGGCCAGCTCGCGCAGCTCCCCGAGCGCGGTCGCCAGGCGCTCGGACAGGGCGTCGATCGCGGGGTCGTCCACGCGCGTGCGCAGCCGCCGCAGGTCGAGTGCGAGCGCGACGAGCTGCTGCTGCGCGCCGTCGTGCAGGTCGCGCTCGATGCGCCGGCGGGCGGCGTCGCCGGCTTCGACGATCCGCAGGCGCGAGCGCCGCAGCTCCTCCACCCGCGCCTGCAGATCCGCGCGCAGGCGCTCGTTGTCGAGCGCGAGCGAGGAGGCCGCGGCGGCTGCGGTCACCAACTCGGGGCTGGTGTCGAGCGCGGCGTCGTGGACGATCGCCGCGACGCGGACGCCGTCGCGCTCGACCGCGGTCCAAGCGCGGCCGGAGCCGGGAGCGGGCAGCTCGACGGGCCGGCCGCGCTCGTCGACGAACCGCTGCCGGTCCGGCAGCCAGTAGGCGACGGCGACGCTGCGGTCGCCGAGGCTCTCGGCCAGCAGCTCGCGCACCGGGCCGCCGGACGGCAAGCGGGGCGTCAGCAGCGCCTGCGTGGTCGCGCACAGGACGCGGTGCAGCGCGTCGAGGGCGGACAGCGCGAGGATCGCGGCCGGGAGGCTGAGGACGCACAGGACCAGGCCGAGCGCCGGGCCGAGCGTCCACGGGCCGACGTAGTCGACCGTGGGTGCGTTGGCGAGCGCGCCGATCCCGAGCCGCAGGCAGAGGGCGAGCGCGGCGATCGGGGCGAGCGCGACGGCCAGCATCGCGATCACCAGCACCGGCCGCAGCGCGAGGTGCGCGGCGGTACGCCACAGCGAGCGGTCCGACAGCAGGTCGAGCGAGCGCCGGAACGCGCCGCCGCTCTGCTTGGTGCGGCCGGGGAGCGGCGGGACCTGGGCGCCGAGCCAGCGGTTCGCGGCGCGCCGGTCGAGCCGCTCGAGCGCCCGGCACGCGTCGGTCGCCGCCAGCAGGACGGGGAGGCCGATGCCGGCGACGCTGAGCGCGGCGCCGACGATCAGCGCCGCGACCGCGGGGAGGGCGAGCAGCGTGACCGGGAGGGTGACGACGAGGTACGCGAGCGCGTGGGCGGCGCGCGAGACGCGGACGTCGAGGTCGAGGGCGGCGATCACGAGCGGCCTCCGGTGCCGGCGCTGGGTGCGGCGCACGTGCGGACTGCGGCGCTGGCGCGCGTGTTCACGACCGCCCCCGTACGTCGACGTCGCCCTGATTGCTCAGCACCTGCACACTGTACGGCGCGTCGGCGCGGGCCAGGACGCCGTGGACGGTCGCGCGGCCGCTGCCGGATTCGGCGTCGAGGTCGTAGCGGCCGCTGGGGAGGACCGCGCGGATCGCGCCCGAGTCCGACCGCAGCGTCAGCCGGGGCGGCGCGCAGGCGGCGTCGAGCGCGATCGTCCCCGCGCCCGCACGCGCTTCGAGCGCGTTGCCGCAGTAGCCGCTGATCGCGATCGCGCCGCTCTCGGTGCTCACGCGGGCGGAGCCGCGGTAGCCGTGCAGCGTGACGCTGCCGCCGGTGGTGCGCACGTCGAGCGCGACGTTGTCGGGCACGACGACGCGGTAGGCGACCGAGCACGGCCCGAGCAGCGAGGTGGGGCAGCGGGAGTGGACGCGGAAGACGCCGCGGGCGACGGTCCGCCGGGTCGACGCGGCGTGGCCGAACGAGTGGTGCTCGGTGTGCTGGACCTCGACCACGTCGCGCGTGCCGCCGCCGACGATCGCGATGTCACCGTCGCCGAGGTCGAACGAGAGCGCCTGCGGCGTCCCGGTCACCGGGTACGAGGCGCGCACCTCGCGGTTGGTGACCCACGCGGCGATCGCGAGTGCCAGCGCTCCACCCACCACCAGGAGGGCCGAGAACCCCACGACACGGCCCCACGGCGACAGACGCACCGCGGGAGCCTACCGACGGCCCCGGCGGGAAGCGAGTGTCGCGTGTGGCGCGGCGAGTCGCGCGAGGGCAAGCGGCGCGGCGAGTCGCGCGAGGGCAAGCGGCGCGGGGAGTCGCGCAAGGGGGTGTGGCGCGGGGAGTCTCGCGAGGGCGAGTCACGGCGACGCGACGCGTCCGCCGGTCGCGCCGGGGCCGCCAGGAGGGGAGCGGCGGCCCCGGCGTGCGGGGGGAGCGACCGGCGTCAGCGGGGGGAGCGACCGGCGTCAGGCGAAGCGCACGCGCAGACGGCCCTGCGCGCGGCGGCGCGGGCGGCGGCGCAGCTGGCGGGCGCGATGGCCGAGCAGCAGCACGGCCTCGGCGGACGGGCGGGTCGGGTCCGCGACGGCGTGGCCGTCGGCCAGCGACAGCGCGGCCCACAGCTCGTCGCCGACCTCGGCCAGCAGCACGTCGCCCGCGGGCACGTGGCTGGAGTCCAGCGCGGCCAGCCGCGCGACGGCGCCGGCGTCGGCGTCGAACGCCGGGCGGATCCGCAGCGGCCCGCGGTTGGTGGGGAGCTCCTTGCGTCGGGTCAGCTGGGTCGTGTTCATGGGTTCCATGATCGCCCTGAGACGGACCCCTTACATCAGGCGGATGGTGCGCCTTGGCCCGCCCGACCCCTTACTCCAGCGCGGCCCGTAAGTACCGCTCCGGCGCGTCCAGGAACCCGCGCAGGAACCGGACCGCGTCGAGGTCGTCGTAGTCGCACGAAGCGACCCCGTCCGCGCTCAGCTCGTAGATCCGCGCGCCCGGGCAGGCGAGCACGATCGGCGAGTGCGTGGCGACGATGAACTGCGCCCCGTCGGCAGCCGCGCGCACGATCGCCGCGACCAGCGCGAGCGCGCCCGTCACCGACAGCGCCGCCTCCGGCTCGTCGAGCACGTACAGCCCCTCGCCCCGGAACCGGTTCGTCGCCAGCGCGAGGAACGACTCGCCGTGCGACTGCTCGTGCAGCGGCACGCCGCCGTAGAGCGAGAGGTCCGGCGAGAACGGCTCGCCCCGATCCACGAACGCCGCGACGTTGAAGAAGCTCTCGGCGCGCAGGAAGTACCCGGTGCGCGGTCGCGACCAGCGCGCGAGCACGGGCTCGAGCGCACCGCCCACCGCCGGCCCGGCGACGGCCGGCAGCTCGTTGAAGCGCTCGAGCTCGCCGCCCTCGCCGCCGAACCCCATCGCTTCGATCAGCGTCGACTTCCCGCTGCCGTTGTCACCCGCCAGCAGCGTGATCGGGGAAGCGAAGTCCAGCTCCTCGACCGCCGCCACCGCCGGCACGTCGTACGGGAACCCCTCGCCCCAGCGCTCATCCACCCGGCGCAGGCCGAGCAGGTACGGCCCCGAGCCGAAGCGCCTGATGTCGCGGCCGCGCGCCACGCCCCGCAGAGTAGATTCCCGTCATGATCGCCGTGGTCACCGGAGCGGGCTCGGGCATCGGCCGCGCCGCCGCCCGCGCGCTGCTGCAGGCCGGCTGGAGCGTGGTCTGCGCCGGCCGGCGCGAGCTCCCGCTGAAGGAGACGCTCAACGGCGACAACGGGCTGGCCGTCCCCACCGACGTCACCGACGCCGCCTCCGTACAGGCGCTCTTCGACACCACGCGTGCGCACTACGGCCGCGTCGACCTCCTGTTCAACAACGCCGGCGTCTCGATCCCCGCGCCGGTCGCCGACGTGCGCCTGGAGGACTGGCGCGCCGCCGTGGACACGAACCTGACCGGCGCGTTCCTGTGCGCCCAGGCCGCGTTCCGCGCCATGGCGACACAGCACCCGCGCGGCGGGCGGATCATCAACAACGGCTCGCTGTCCGCGCACGTCCCGCGCCCGTACGCGATCGCCTACAACGCCACCAAGCACGCCGTCACCGGCCTCACCACGTCGCTCTCGCTGGAGGGCCGTGCGTTCGACATCGCGTGCGGGCAGCTCGACATCGGCAACGCCGCGACCGACATGACCGCGCCGATGACCGGCGGCGTCCCGCAGGCCGACGGAACGTTCAAGCCGGAGCCGCGGATGGACGTCGAGCACGCCGCCCGCGCGGTCGTCCACATGGCGTCGCTGCCGCTGGACGCCAACGTCCAGTTCATGACCGTGATGGCGACGGCGATGCCGTACGTCGGGCGCGGCTGACCGCGCGCCAAGCTCCCGCCAACCAGACCCCAAGGCCCACCGGGAAGAGTGCGCGGCGCGGCGGGCGGTTCCCCCCCGAATCGCCCGCCGCCAAAGCCTTCAGCGCGCCGGGACCGCGGCGCCCACGCGCCGCGTCACCGTGAGCGCCGCGCCGGCCGGCTCGACCTCGACGCGGTTGTCGTGGAAGATCGCGCCGCCGCCCATGTCGGCGTCGCGCTCCTCGACGGTGGCGTTGATGTTCGCGCCGCCGCGCACGTGCTTGAGCCAGTGCCCCTTGGTCGACGCGATCACGCCGGGCCGGACGCGGTCGGTCACCGCCACCACGGCCAGGAAGGACCCGCGGGCGTTGAACACCCGCGCGCGGTCGCCGTCGCTCAGCCCGCGGGCCGCGGCGTCGGAGGCGCACAGCTCGATGCGCGGCTCGCCCGCCTTGCGCATCAGGTCCGGCTTGTTGGCGAACGTGCTGTTGAGGAACCAGTGCGACGCGGGCGCGATCAGCGCCAGCGTGCCGTCCCCCGTCTGGGCGGGCGGGACGTAGCCGGGCAGCGGATCGTGCCCGTCCGCCGCCGCACGCTCCGAAAAGAACTCGAGCTTGCCCGACGGCGTCGGGAACCCGTCCGTGAACGGCACGTACGGCGAGTCCTCCAGCCGCATCCAGCCGGTCTCCCAGAGCCGTGCGAAGCGCTCGTCGCCCAGCACCATCCGCGCCAGCGTCTCGTCGTCGTCGTACAGCGCGGGCTCGGTCAGCCCCAGGGCGGACGCGATCCGCCGGAACGCCTCCGTCGCCGGCAGGCACTCGCCCGGCGGCGCGACCGCCGGCCGGTTCAGCGCGACGTACATGTGCCCGTAGCCGTCGTTGACGTCGAGGTGCTCGACCTGCATCGTCCCCGGCAGCACGATGTCGGCGTAGTCGACCGTGTCGGTGGGGAACTGCTCGAGCACGACCGTGAACAGGTCCTCGCGCTCCAGCCCGGCGCGCACGCGCGCCTGGTCGGGGTTCGATCCGAGCGGGTTCGCCGCGTGGATGACGAGCGCCTTGACCGGCGGCTCGTCGAGCTCGAGCAGGGTGCGCCCCATCAGCGTCATGCTCAGCGTCCGCACGTCCGGCGCCGGGACCGCGTCCTCCAGCGTGCCCGCGGGCACGAACCGCCCGGACGTCGAGTAGGACGCGCCGCCGCCCGGGTACTGCCAGTCCCCGGTCACGCCCGGCAGCGCGTACAGCAGCCGCAGCGCGTTGCCGCCGCCAGCGTGACGCTGCATGCCCATCGTGCAGCGGATCCCGGTCGGCCGCGTGACCGCGATCCGCCGTCCCAAGGCCACAATTGCGTCCTCCGGGACGCCGGTCAGCGCCGCGGCCCGCGCCGGCGGGAACTCCAGGATCCGCTCCCGGAACGCCTCCCAGCCGACCGTGTGCGCCTCCAGGTAGGACCGGTCTTCGGCGCCCAGCGAGACGATCACGTGCAGCAGGCCGAGCGCCAGCGCCGCGTCGGTGCCCGGCAGCGGCGCGATGTGCTCGTCCGCGGCGGCCGCCGTGCGCGAGCGCAGGGGGTCGATCGCCACCACCCGCGCGCCGGCCTTGCGGGCCTTCAGCACGAACTTCCACAGGTGGTGGCCGGACGTGAGCGTGTTGGTGCCCCACAGGATGATCAGCTTCGACTGCGCGAACGTCTCCGGGTCCATCCCCGCCGCCGTCCCGGTCACGTACGTCGCGCCCACGCGCCCCGCGACCGAGCACGCCGTCATGTCGTGCCGCGACGCGCCGAGCACGTTCCACAGCCGCTGGCCCGCGCGCCCCTCCAGCCCCTGCACGTAGCCGAGCGACCCGGTGCCCTGGAACGGCCAGATCGCCTCGCCGCCCCACTCGTCGCGCACGGCGCTGAGCCGCTCCGCGATCTCGCCGATCGCCTCATCCCACGAGATCCGCTCGAAGCGGCCCTCGCCCTTGCGCCCGACGCGGCGCAGCGGGTGCAGGATCCGGTCCGCCGCGCGCGTGTGGTCGAGGTAGCCGTTGACCTTCGCGCACAGGGCGCCCGCCGTGTAGGGGTGCTCGCGGTTGCCGCGCAGCCCCACCGCCTGCCCGTCGTCGTCGACGGTGACCACCCAGCTGCAGCCGTCCGGGCAGTCCAGCGGGCAGGCTCCGAACACCTCTTTCACGCCTCCAGCGTAGTCTGGGCGTCCATGCGAATCATCGTGCTCGGGGCCGGCCACGTCGGGCGGGCCATCGTGGACGCGCTGTACGAAGAGCACGAGGTCACGGTCATCGACACCGACGCCGAGCGCCTGCAGGACCTGGCGGACCGCTACGACGTCCGCACGGTCGAGGGCAACGGGACGACCAAGCGCGTGATCAAGGAAGCCGGCGTCCAGAACTGCAGCCTGTTCATCGCCTCGACCTCGCGCGAGGAGGCCAACCTCGTCTCGGCGATGCTGGTCAAGAAGCTGTCGCGGGCGATGGTGGTGGTGCGGACGACGTCCGTCGAGTACCTCGACGCCTGGCGCGAGCGCGAGATCGACGTCGACTTCATGGTCTCCTCCGAGCTGGAGACCGCGAACGCGATCAGCGGCCTGATCGGCATCCCCGCCGCGCGCCAGACCGACGTGTTCGCCGACGGCCAGGTGCAGATCGTCGAGTTCGACGTGCCCGCCAGCGCCGCCCTCACCTTCACGCCGCTGCGCGAGGCCGAGCTGCCGGCGGACTCCAAGGTCGCCGCGATCCTGCGCGGCGACCAGCTGCTGCGGCCCGACGGCAACGCCGAGATCCGCCCGCACGACCGGATCGTGGTGATCGCGTCGCCGTCCGCCGCCCGGGCGTGGAGCCGCGCGATGTCCGCCGACCAGGAGCGCGTCGACGACATCGTGGTCTTCGGCGCCGGCCGGATGGGGACGACGATCGCGCGCGTGCTGCTGGACCGCGGCATCCGGATCCGCTTCGTCGAAGGCCGGGCGGAGCGCGCGCTCGAGGTCGCCGCCGAGCTGCCGCAGGCGCGCGTGTTCCACGCGTCCGCGTTCGACCCGGAGTTCTTCGCCCGAGAACGGATCGGCAACACGACCGCGGCGGTGTTCGCGCTCAACGACGACCCCGGCAACCTGTTCAGCGCCGTGCTGGCCAAGGAGCACGGGGTGAAGCTGACGATCGCGCTCGCGCACGACCAGTCGAGCCTGCAGGTCTACGAGCGCGGCGGCGTGGACGTCGCGATCAACCCGCGCCAGGTGATCGCCGAGGAGCTGGTGCGCTTCGGGCACGACCCGCGCATCCGCCAGATCGCGATGCTCGACGACGACCGCTTCGAGATCCTCGATCTGACCGTGCGCGCCGAGTCCGAGCTGGCCGGCACGCGCTTCGAGGACCTGCCGAAGACCGGCTCGGTGATCGGCGCGATCGTGCGCGGCGGCAGCCCGATCTTCCCGGGCGGCGACGACGTCCTCAAGGCGGGCGACCGCGTGATCGTGTTCGTGGAGTCACGGCGCGCGTCGATCGTCGAACGCGTCCTGTGAGACGGGTCCGCACCGGGATCGACGTCGGCGCCGCGCTGGACCTCGTCGGCGGCGTCCTGAAGTGGCTGGCGCCGGCGTTCCTGGCGCCGGCGGCGGTCGCCCTCGGCTACCACGAGCCGGTGTGGCCGTTCCTGGTGGCGGGCGCCGCCTGCGGGACGATGGGGCTCGCGCTCGACCAGATCACGGGGGAGAAGCGGGGCGCGGCGGTCACGCCGCGCGAGAGCTTCCTGGTCGTGGCGCTGATCTGGCTGCTGGTGCCGATCTTCGGCGCGCTGCCGTTCGTGCTCGACGGCGGGCAGCTCGCCCGCCCGGTCGACGCGTACTTCGAGGCGGTCTCCGGGTTCACCGCGACCGGCGCGACGCTGGTGCCGAAGGTCGAGGCGCTGAGCCGCTCGATGCTGTTCTGGCGCCAGCTCACGCACTGGCTCGGCGGCATGGGGATCATCGTGCTCGCGGTCGCGATCCTGCCGCGGCTGCGGATCGGCGGCCGCCAGCTGCTGCAGTCCGAGCTCGCCGGACCGACCGAGATCGAGCGGCTCGGGGACACGATCCGCGAGACCGCGCGCCGGCTGTGGCGGCTCTACCTGGCGCTGACCGTGGTCGCGATCCTGTCGCTCGGCGCGGTCGGCTGGCTCGGCCTGGACCACCAGCTCAGCTTCTACGACGCGGTCGGGCAGGCGCTGTCGGTCGTCGCGCTGGGCGGCTTCAGCACGCGCACGACGTCGGTCAGCGGCTTCGCGCCGATCACGCAGTACCTCCTGCTGATCTTCATGATCGTCGCGGGCGTCAACTTCCTGCGCCTGTACCGGGTGATCGTGCAGCGCCGGGTGAGCGTCCTGGCCCGCGACGAGGAGCTGCGGCTGTACCTGCTGTTCATCGCGATCGGGACCGTGCTGATCGCGGTCGAGGTGCTCGGCGGCGGCTACGAGCACGGCGAGGCCGGGGTGCGCCACAGCCTCTTCCAGGCGACCGCGATCCTGACCACGACCGGGTTCTCCGCCACCGACTTCTCGCTCTGGGGCCCGCTGGCCACGCTCACGCTGCTGCTGCTGATGTTCTCCGGCGCGTCCGCGGGCTCGACCGGCGGCGGGATCAAGGTCATCCGCCACCTGCTGCTGTTCAAGCTGGTGCGGCGGGAGCTCGAGCAGACCGTGCACCGGGAGGCGATCGTCCCGATCCGCGCCAACGGGCGCGTGATCGACGAGAAGGCGCTGCGCAGCGCGGTCGTGTTCGTGCTGCTGTACCTGCTCGTGTTCGCGGTCGGCTCGCTGCTGCTGGTCGCCGACGCCAGCTTCAGCGGCGAGCACCTCAGCGCGTTCGACGCGTTCGGCGCCGCCGCCGCGTGCCTGGGCAACGTGGGCGTCGCGTTCGGCTTCGCCGGGCCCGCCGGCTCGTTCGCGCCCTTCAGCGATTTCTCGACCATCGTGTGCGCCGTCCTGATGTGGGCCGGCCGAGTCGAGATCATTCCCGTCGTCGTCGTGCTCACCCGCGCCTATTGGAGACCCTGAGATGACCTTTGACCTGACCGGCCTGACCGCCTACGTCAACGGCGAGTTCGTGGACGCCGCGCAGGCGTCGGTGTCGATCTTCGACCACGGCTTCCTGTACGGGGACGGCGTGTTCGAGGGCATGCGCGTGTTCGACGGCGGGCTGTTCCGGGCCGAGCTGCACATGGAGCGGATCGGCCGCTCGGCGCGCACGATCGGCCTGACCGTGCCCGACGGCCTGCTGGAGGTCATCGGCGAGGTCGTGCGCCGCAGCGGGCTGCGGGACGCGCATGTGCGCCCGATCGTGGCGCGCGGGTTCGGCGGCCCGGGCGTCGACCCGGCGAACTGCCCGCGGGAGACCGTGGTCGTGTCCGCGTACCCGTTCCCGCCGTTCCTGGGCGCGGACCCGATCAAGCTGTTCACCAGCTCGGTGGTGCGCAAGGCGCCGCGGTCGCTCGGCGCGCACGTGAAGTCGCTCAACTACCTGGACGGCGTGGTCGCCAAGCAGGCCGCGAGCGCGCTGGGGATGCACGACGCCGTGATGCTGGACTCGCTGGGCGCGGTCGCCGAGTGCACGGGCGCGAACCTGTTCCTGATCGTGGGGGACACGCTGGTGACGCCGACGACGCGCGCCGCGCTGCCGGGGATCACGCGCCGGACCGTGCTGGAGCTGGCGGCCGAGCTGGGCGTGCCGGTCGACGTGCGCGACGTGTGGCCGGCCGAGCTGCACTGCGCCGACGGCGCGTTCGTGTGCGGGTCCGGCGCGGGGATCGTGCCGGTCGGCTCCTTCGACGGGCGGCCGGTCGTGCAGCCGGAGCACCCGGTGATGGCGGCGATCCGGGACGGCTACCGGGCCCGCACGCGCGCGGCGGAGTACCGGACGGACCTCTACATTGGCGTTTCATGAGAAGCCTGATCGTCGCGGCGCTGATCGCGCTGCTGGCGCCCGCGGCCGCGCACGCCGGCGTCTTCGCGGAGCGTGCCGCGCTCACGCACGGCATCGCGGGTGACGAGCGCTACGTCTTCACGACCGAGCCGGGGATCGGCTCGGCGGCGCGGGTGGTCGTGCTCGACCGCACGTCGGGCCGGGAGGTCGCGACGCTGCCGCCGCCGCGCGGTGGGTTCAAGCTCCCGTTCACGTTGAGGGTTCCCCGTTCCGGGCGCCTCGTGGTGCTGGACAACGGCGGCTTTCCGCCCGTCGGGCCGCCTGTCGTCTACGACTACGCGTACGGCGCCCAGCGCGGACGCTTCAGCGCGCGGCTGGCGCGCACGGTCGACTTCAAGGGGCTGCCGCTGCAGTTCGCCGAGGACGTCGAGGTGCTGCCGACCGGCGAGTACGTGGTGTCCGAGTCGATCGCCGGCGGGCTGTGGCTGATCGGGCGCGACGGGCGGATCCGGCGCGGGCTCGTGCCCGACGCCGGGGCGCCGCCGCTGCCTCGCCTGGGGCCGTGCCCTTTGCTCGGGTCGACCACGGTCGGCGGTCTGCCGTTCTCGGCGCCGGGCGGCTTCGCGCCGGGCGCCGGGTCGCTGGCGGTGCGCGGGGGAGAGCTGTACTTCTCGTCCAGCTGCGAGGGCGGGATCTACCGCGTGCCGCTGAAGGTCCTGCTGGACGCGCGGCGGCCGGCGGCGGCGCGGGCGGCGCAGATCGCGACCGTGTCGCCGCGCCAGTTCCCGTTCGAGAGCCTGAAGGGGATCACGTTCAACCGCTGGGACCCGCGCGACCCGTGGCTGTACGCGGGCGACCCGTTCCGGCTGTCGCTGGTCCGCGTGCACTCGGTGACCGGGCGGCGCGAGGTGCTGTCCACGGACGCGCGGCTGTACGACTTCACCGTCTCGACCGCGTTCCTGCCGCCGCAGCGGCGCGGCGGGCCGAACCCGCTCGTCACCGCGTCCGACCAGGAGTACCGCTGGACGGCCACCAACGCGGCGATCACGACCGACCAGCTCCGGCCGCCGTTCGTGCTGGCGCAGTACTGGCCGCCGCGGCGATGAACTCGCAGCAATGCAGCTATTCTGGCTGCATGAGCGTCGCAATCACCGTGCGGGACGTCCCGGAGGCGGTGCGGGACGAGCTCGCCGCGCGCGCCGCGCGCGCCGGGAAGTCGCTGCAGGAGTACCTGCGCGGCATGCTGGTCGAGACCGCGGAGCGGCCGGCGGTCGACGACGTGATCGCGCGCGCCCGGGCGCGGGTCGCCGCGACGGGGTTGCGGGTCGACACGGCGTCAATCCTCGCGGCGCGCGATGCCGACCGGCGATGAGCCGCCGGCTGGTCTGCGACGCGTCAGCGCTGGTGGCGCTGCTGCTCGATGACGGGCCCAAGGGTCGGTGGGTGGCCGCCGGCATCGCGGGCGCGGACCTGGCGGCGCCGGCCCTGGTCGGGTTCGAGGTCGCGAGCATCATCCGCCGTCACGAGCTGGCGTCGCTGATCAGCCGCGACCAGGCCGCGCAGGCGCACGCGGACCTGCTCGACCTGGCGATCGAGCTGTGGCCGCACGAGCTGCTGGCGCCGCGCGCGTGGGAGCTGCGCGCGAACCTCTCGATCTACGACGCGAGCTACGTCGCGCTCGCGGAGCTCACCGCGGCGGCGCTGGTCACGCTGGACCGGCGCATCGCGCGGGCTCCGGGGGTGCGCTGCCCGGTCAGCGTGCCCTGACGTCGAGCGTGACCGCGAGCGCGGCCAGCGGCGCGCCCCAGTCCTCCAGCGAGCGCGGCGGCGGGAGGTTGTAGCCCGCGCCGACCGCCGAGACCGCGCCGCGCAGCGCCCATTTGGCGAACGTGTCGGCGAAGCGCTCCGGCGCGGTCGCGCAGTCGCCGAGGAAGCCCTGCGGGCAGGCGCCGGAGCGCGGGACCTGCGCCGCGAGCCGGTCGCGCAGGGCGTCCGGGACGAGCGCGAAGTCGATCACGTGCCCGAGCTCGTGCAGCACGACGGCGTCGCGGTCGAGGGTGCGCTCGCCGTCCAGGCGGGCGACGTTGAGCCGTACGCGGTAGCCGGCGTCGCCGAGGTCGTCGGCCCGCCCGAGCCACCAGGACCGCGGCGCGTGGAAGACGGTGACGGTCGTGAGGCCGTCGATCTCGTCGATCAGCCGTCGCGCCTCGGGCCGGGCGCGGGCGAGCGCGGCCTCGATCCACGCGCGGTCGCCCGGCGCGACGTGGTCGGCGAACCGCAGGCCGCGAGCGCGGTCGGCGGCCGTGATCGGGCTCGCCGCGTCGGCTTCGCGCTGCGGGTAGCCGTGCAGCGCGGCGAAGCCGATGACGAGGCACAGGACGAGAACGGCGGCACGCACGCCCGCCACTCTCGCGTCGGCGCGCCGGAATACGGCGCGCCGAAAGTCCAGGATCTAGCGGAACGAGCGGGTGAACGTGCCGACGGTCGGTGCGGGGTCGCCGTTGTGGAACTTCGCGCCGTTGACCAGCACCACGCGCCCCTTGAGCGTCCCGTGACACCGCGGCGGGACGGTGCCGAACAGCGTCACCCGCTCGCCGGCGGCGACGTCGCGGTTGGTCGGCGCGAACAGGATCACGCGCCGGCATTCCTTGACCTGGTTGTCGAAGCGGCCTTCGAGCAGGTACATCGGACCCGCGCCCGAGATCGCCTGGGGCGCGCGGAAGCGCACCGTCACCTTGGGCACGCTGAGGGTGCGCGAGACGCGGTAGGTGCCGACGCTGACCCGCAGCGAGCGGCGGATGCTGCCCGAGACCTTCGGCGGCTTCGGCTCGACGTAGCCCTTGGGCGCGCAGTACGGCCGCTTCGGGTCCACCGGCGGGCAGCTGGTCCCGTCGCGGTAGTCGATGCGCCGGATCGCCGCGCCCTGACCGAGCATCGGGCCCCCGCCGACGCCCACGCCGTAGTGCGGGTTGCGGCGCGCGCGCACGAACAGGTAGGCGCCCTCGGGCGCGGTCAGCTCCTGCTTGGCGCCGCCCGCGAACGTCACGCTCGCCGCCTGCGGCCCGAGCAGCCCGTACGCGAGCTGGCGGCGGTCGGCGACCGGGCACTTCGGCCGCCCGGAGCGCTTCTCGCCCGGCGTGGAGCAGTCGCGGTCGCGGCCGGCCTCGCCGCTGGCGTACGACGACCGGTCGACCGCCGCGAAAGTCTGACCGGATCCGTCCGGAAGCTGGCAGGCCAGCCAGCTGTCGCTGATCGGCGGCAGCGGGTGGAACCGGCCGTCGTCGCCTTCGAGCCCGTCCTGCCCGAGCACGCCCAGCTGGTCGCCGACGACGCGCCCGGCCTGCAGGCAGACCATCCCGCGCGTGGTCGTGACGATCCGCAGGCCCCACGGCGGTCCGCCGTCGGGGTCCGGCACCCGCAGCGGCAGCAGGCGGACGTCCGCGGCCACGCCCATCGCGGCGTGAGGATCGTGGTTGACGTGCGCCGGCTTCACCGGCGCGCCGACCGGCAGCACGCCGGTGGCGGCCAGCGCGCCCGCCGTGGCGAGCATGCCGCCGCCCGCGAACAGCGCCGTGAGGGCGAACCGCCGGCGGCGCGCGGGGCGCGGGGCCGCGACCAGCGCGTCGCGCAGCTGGGGCAGGATCGGCGCGCGGCGGGCGTGGGCCAGCTGGTCGCGCAGTTGCGGCAGGATCGTCATCCGGTTCCCTCGCTCAGTCGCCGTCGCAGCCGCCCGAGCCCGCGGCTGACCCGCTGGCGGACGACCGCCTCCGAGCAGCGCAGCTCGCTCGCGATCTCCGCGTACGAGCGGCCCTCGAGCACGCGCTCGCGCAGCGCCGCCGCCTGGTCGGCGGGAAGGTCCGCCAGCCACGCCGCGACGATCGCGTCGCCCTCGCGCGCCACCAGCTCGTCGATCAGCTCCAGCTGGCGCGCCTCGAGCACCAGCGCGTCGAGCCCGAGCCGGTCGCGGGCGCGCGACTCGACACGCCCGCGGCGGGCGGACCCGGCGAGCACGTTGCGCGCGATCCCGAACAGCCACATGCGCGCGTTGCCGCGCTCGGGGTCGAACGCGCCGGCCGACTCGAGCGCGGACGCGAACGTCTCCGCGGTCAGGTCGGCGGCCAGCTCCGAGCGGCGCGTGAGCGCGCCGAAGAAGCCGAGCAGCGAACGTTCGTGGCGCTCGTAGAAGACGCCGAACGCCGCCCGGTCGGTCGGCGTGGCCTGCAGCAGTGCATCGTCGGTCCGCGTTTCCATGTTCGGACTGACCTTGAACCGGCCGCCCGGTTTTGTGACGGCGGCGTCAGGCGAGCACGTCGAGCAGCGCGCCGCGCGTCTCGTCGGCGACACGCGCCATGGTCGCGTTCGCCGAGTAGGCGGCGGGCGCGAGGATCGTGCCGCCGACGAGCTCGGCGGCGACGTCGTTGGTGCCCTCGGCGCCGCGCGAGGCGTCGGGGCGCAGCGGGGCGAACGGGGTGGTGGAGACGTTGGCGACGTTGTGCGCGGCGGTGTCGAAGCGCGTGGCGGCGTCGCGCATCCCGAGCGCGGCGGACGTGGCGGCCGGTGCGATCATCACCCCGGGTGATCGGCGCTCAGCGCGCCAGCTTGATCTTCGTCACCGTGCGGGCGCCGCCCGACCGCGCCCGGAGCGTCAGGGTGCGGGCGTGGGTGCGCCGCAGCAGGCGCCGCCCGCGCGGGGTGAGCCGCAGCGTCAGCTTCACCGTCCGCGGCTCGCCGAGCCGGACGGTCGTGCTCGCCACCACGCGGCCCGCGGACTCGAGCGTCCAGGTCACGGTCGCGCGCTCGTTCACGCGCTGGCTGAAGCGCAGGCCGCGCCGCAGGAGCGCCGCGCGGGTGACGCGCCGCACCTTCGGCACGGCGAGCCGCGCGGGCGCCGGCGTCGCGGTGGGCGCCGGCGCGGGCGCGGGCGTCGCCGCGGCCACCACAGCGACGCCGGTGCCGTCGAGCGCGTGCATCCAGACGAGGTCGGAGTCCCCCGCGATCAACCCCACCGCCGCGGCGGCCGGCCCGAGCGCGTGCGGCGCGAACGCGACCCGGATCTGGCACGCCTGCCCGTGCGCCAGCACGGCGCCCGCGCACGTGCCGAGGTCGAGGTCGAACGCGCTCGCGTCCCCCTCGGGCCAGAGCGCGAGCTCGCGGGCGGTGCCGCCGCCCGCGTTCGTGAACTGGATCGTCGTCGTGGTGCGGGCGCCGAGCGGCGTCGGCCCGAACGCGCTGCGATCCCCGGCCGGGACGAGCTGCGGGCCGGCGCCGTAGCGGATCAGCACGTCGCCGCCGGCGCCGATCGTCACCAGGTCGGCCTTGCCGTCGCCGTCGAGGTCGGCGACCCGCGGGTCGTGCTCCGGCCCGTCCTCGGGCTCGCGCGACCAGGCGGGCGCACCGAGCGCGAGCGTGCCCGTGCCGCGCACCAGCCCCGGCGCCGAGGGGCGGTCGGGCGCGTCACCGTCGGCGACGACCACGTCCGCGTGCCCGTCGCGGTCGGTGTCGGCGATCGCGAGCGCCCCCGCCGCGAGCGTCGTCGCGTGCAGCGCGCTCCCGCTCAGGAGCCGCACCGGGGCGCGCTCGCCGAGCACGTCGCGCGCGTGGCCGACGGCGACGTCCGCCTGGCCGTCGCCGTCGAGGTCGCCGGTCGCCAGCGTGGTCGGGAGCGCGCCGCCGGCGTAGACGTGCGGCGCGCGGAACGCGGGCGCCGAGTAGACGCGCAGGTTCGCGTCCGCGGGCGCGGCGGCGTCGAGCACGAAGAGCCGCCCGTCCGCGAACGCCAGGTCGGCCGGGGCGCCGACCGGCAGCGTGGCGTTGCGCGGCGTCAGCGTCTTGCCGTCGTTGAGCAGGACGGTGACGGCGCCGTCGAACGCCGCGAACACGTCGAGGTCCCCGTCGCCGTCGGCGTCCCCGACCGCGACCGCGGTCGCGCGCGTCTCCTTGACCGGGTCGCGCAGCTGGTAGGTGACCGGCGGGGCGAGCTGCCCGTCCGCTTGGCCGGACAGCACGACCAGCGTGCCGCTGCGGTCGAACGTCGCCAGCAGGTCGTCGCGCCCGTCACCGTCGAGGTCGCCGGCCGCGATCCCCATCCGGCGGCCGTAGGACCCGGGCAGCGTGCGCGTCTGCGGCGGGCCGTCGAGCCGGTACAGGAACGCTTCGCCGCGCCCGCGCACCCCCGCGACGTCGACCGCGCGGCGGCCGTCGTAGTCGAGCGTCACCTGCCGGTCCGCGGCCAGCTCCAGGACGTCCGCGGGCTCGACGAACGCGAACACGTCGGCGCGGGCCGCGGCAGGGGCCATGAGCAGCGCGGCGGCGCAAAAGAACAGAAACCGGTAGATCATGGCCCGTGGTGCGCATGCTCTCAGATCGCGCGGACGGGCGTATCACGCCGCCGTCGCGCGCCGCGGCGGCTGCGGGCTCGTCACCAGGGCGCGCAGCAGCGCCGCCGCCGCGTCCAGGTCGCGCGGGTCGATGGTCTCGAACGCCGTGTGCGTGTAGCGCGTCGGGACGGTCAGCAGCGCGGTCGGCGAGCCGGACTCCGCGAGCGCGAGCCCGTCCGACCCGTAGCTGGCGAACAGACCGTCCTGGGCGGGGATGCCGCGCGCGCGGGCGAGCGCCAGCAGGTGCTGGGTGAGCGCGCGGTCGTAGATGATCCCGGTGTCTCGGTGCACCGCGATCGGGCCGCCGCCGAGCTTGGTCGCGTACTCGCGCGCGTCGACCGCCGGGATGTCGCCGGTGAGGCCGACGTCGAGCGCGATCGCGGCGTCGAAGCGGCCGGTCAGCGCGCGGGCGCCGTGCAGGCCGTTCTCCTCCTGGACGGTGGCGGCCAGCCACAGCTCGCACGTCAGGTCCTCGGTGCCGATCAGCGCGTCCATCAGCGCCAGCCCCGCGCGGTTGTCCATGGCCGGTCCGGCGAGCAGCGCGCCGACGCGGCGCACCGGGCCGGAGAACACGACCGGCGCGCCGACGTGCACGCCCGCGGCCAGGACTGCGGCGCGGTCCCCGAGCCCGAGCTCGACCCAGAAGTCGTCGTAGCCGAGCTTTGACTCCTCGCGCTGCTTGGCGGTCAGGACGTGGCCGCTGGCCGCGGCCAGCAGGCCGTCGAGGTAGTCGCCGCCGCGCGTCAACACGCGCACGGGCTGGCCGACGGGGTGCCGGTGCTCCGGGCCCATGCGGCGGTCGCCCTGGGCGCCGTCGAGCAGCAGGAACCCGTCGTCGGTGACGTGGCGGACGACGTAGCCGACCTGGTCCATGTGCGCCTGCAGCAGCACGCGCGGTCCGGCGCCGCCGACGCGCGCGACGACGTTGCCGACGGCGTCCAGGCGCACGTCCTCGCAGCGCGTGCCCCAGCGTTCGGCCAGCCGCTCGGCGAGCGGGCCCTCCGCGCCCGACGGGGCGGGGACGGCGCACAGCTCCTCGAGGAACGTCACCACCATGGCTTCTCGCGCGCCACGTCCGTGCCGCCGGTGGTGTCGAGCGCGTCCAGCGCGCGCATGTCGTCCTCGGTGAGGCCGAAGTCGAACACGTCCGCGTTGGCCTCGATCCGGTCGCGGTGGGTCGACTTCGGCAGCACGATCAGGTCGCGCTGCAGCGACCAGCGGATCAGGACCTGGGCGGGCGTGCGGCCGTGCCGCTCGGCGATCTCCGCCACCCGCGGGTCCTTGAGGTGGCGGCCGGTCCCGAGCGGGCTGTAGGCCTCGAGCGCGATGCCGTGCCGGTCGCACGCGTCCAGCAGGCCGCGGCGGAACTCGAACGGGCTGAACTGCACCTGGTTGACCACCGGCTTGACGTCGGCGGCCGCGTCGAGCTCGTCGAGCTCCGCGGCGCTGTAGTTGGAGACGCCGATCGAGCGCGCGTACCCGTTCGCGTGCGCGCGCTGCATGCCGTCCCACATCCACGTCGGGCCGCCCTTGGGCCAGTGGACGATGTAGAGGTCGACGGAGTCCACGCCGAGCTTCTCGAGACTGCGCTGGGCGGCCGTCTCGGCGTCCTTGTTGCCCGGGTAGAACTTCGTGGTGATGAAGACCTCGTCGCGCGGCACGCCGCTGTCGCGCAGCGCGTTGCCGACGCTGCGCTCGTTGCGGTAGGCCTGGGCGGTGTCGATGTGGCGGTAACCGAGCTCGAGCGCCCAGCGCACCGCGTCCTCGGTCTCGCGGCCGTCCGGCACCTGCCAGACGCCGAGCCCGAGGAGCGGGATCCGGTTGCCGTCGGCGAGAACGCGCACCCCTGTCATGTCGCCGATACTAGGCGGCGCGGCGCGACCGTCCGTTTGGCCAGTCCCATCTTGCTCTCATGGATGGAAGACTGCGCCGGATGCCATCACGTTCTTTTCGCGGGTCGGCCGGTGCGGCGTTGCTCATGGCGGCGGTGCTCGTGTTGCTGGTGCCCCGGGCGGCGCTGGCGTCGATCAACTACACGATCGAGGTCAAGGCGCATCCGTCGGTGTTCAAGGCCCATACCGAGGTCGACGTGCCGGTGTATCTGGTCGAGAACCGAGCGCCGGACGTCGACGTCAGCTCCTTCGCCAAGTACCCGTTCGGGCTGCGTGAGGTGTACTTCGACATCGGCAGCGTGCAGTCGCGCTTCGTCTCGTTCACGCCGGACGCCGCGTTTGACGGGCACGGAAAGAACAACCCCTCGGCCGAGGGGTTGGAGGTCTACAAGAACACCATCATCAACATCGGCAACCGGAGCCGGATCTACCTGATGATCTACAGCACCAGGGGCGCTCCGGCGACCGTCGACGCCTCCGGCATCACCGGCCGCACGGAGCGGGTGCTCGGCACGCTGCGAATCGCCGTCGGCGCGCACGCGGACGTCGGCAACGGCCAGAAGATCGTGCTCGACTACACGGTGGGTGACGACCCGTCGTCGATCGACCCGGGATTCGGGTGGTGGCGCAAGGTGCCGGACTCCAGCGGCAACGGGTGGGCCACGACTGGCGGCACCGGCATCACCTGGCCGCGCCAGACGCGCGTGTTCTGGGACGGGACGATCGAGAACGAGGGCAACGCGCCCGGTGACGGTTCGGCGGGCCCGAATGGCGGTGCCGACGGCAGCGGCGGCACCGGTGTCGGCGGGACCGGCACGGGCGCGGGCAGCGCGGACGGCGGCAGCGATCCGGGCGCCGGCCCGCAGGCTCCCGGCATCTCGGCGGTGGGGTACAGCGGCAAGCTGAGCAAGGCCAAGAAGAAGAGCAAGCAGCCGTTCACGGTGCTGACGAAGAAGCCGGCCAAGGGCACGCCCGCGGTGAAGGTCGCGGTGACGGGCAAGACGTCGCTGCGGGCGTCGCTGGCCAAGGTCGGTGCCAAGAACAAGCTCACGCGGCTCAAGGGCGAGAAGGTCTTCGAGGTCACGTCGCTGGAGACGTACCTCAAGCTCACCGGCAGCTGGAACAACAAGACGCTGCCCAAGGGCAAGTACCGGCTGACGCTTCGTTCCCCTTCGGGGGTCGCCTACCCGGTCGAGTTCACCGTGAAGTAGCCATCGCGGTCTACCCGCAGGTCACGCTCGGGCTCCCGGCATGTTCAGGTGCCGCGGCGAATGGCCGAACACTGAGAGATGGGCGTGGCGCGGACTCGCGGTCGGTTGCTCGCGGCTCGGTCGTCCTCGGCGCGTGCGCGATCACGGACGCGATCGTCGAGCGGGCGATGGCCAGATCGCACACGACCGGGCTCTCACTGGCCATCGCCCGCCGCGGGCGGCTGGTGTTCGCCAGGGCGTACGGAAGCGCCAACCTGGGAGCGAACCAAGCGCTGAACACCGCGCACCGGCTCCGCATCGCGAGCATCTCCAAGTCCTTGACGGCGATCGAGATCATGCGGCTGGTCGAGCGGGGCCAGCTACGGCTCGATCAGAAGGTCTTGGGCGAAGGCGCGCTCCTGGGCGACCGCTATGGCCCCGCATCGCAATTCGCCGACCCGCGCGCGAAGGACATCACCGTCCGCGAGCTGCTCGAGCACACGGCGGGCGGCTGGGACAACGACGAGCAGGACGGCACCGCCGATCCGGCCTTTCTTCAGCCGCAGCTCGATCGCGACCAGCTGCTCGCCTGGACGCTGCGGAACATCCCACTGGAGCATCCTCCCGGGACGGTCTTTCAGTATTCGAACTTCGGTTACGTCCTGCTCGGCCGCGTGATCGAGCACGTCACCGGCTTGCCCTACGCGGAAGCGATGCGCCGCGACGTGTTCTCACCGGCCGGCGCGACGAGCTTCGCCCTCGCCGCCTCGGGGCGCCTTCCTGAAGAAGCCGGCTACGTCCAGATCGGCGGCGAGCCGGACGCCGCCTACCGCCTGCCCATCACCACACCTGGCCGGCAGGCCGCGCCGGACGGGACGCCCTCCGGCTACGCCAAGGGCTGGGCGGTCAACGACATTCCCAACTGGTGGCACGGGGGCAGCCTGCCGGGAACCTCCTCGCTGCTGGTGCGCACCGCGGATCGCTATGGACCCTCAGGCAGCGAGGCGTTCGCCTGGGCGGCGGTCACCAACTCGACCGACGCCCGATCAGGACGGGACCTCGATCTCGACGCGCTCATGTGGCGGCTGGTGAGCAGCATCGAGACCTGGCCCGAGATCGACCTATTCTGACTCCCGGCGAGCGTGACGATCGTGTCCACGTGCGTACCTGGCGTTGATCCGTGCCTGTCGGCGCTTCTGCGCCCGCCGGCTCCGCTTCGGCCCACTCCAGCTCGGTGCCGGGCCCGGACGCGTGGGGACTTCGCCTTGGCCGATGCGATAGAGCAGCTCATCGTCTCGTTCGCAGACCCACCACGCTTCGCCGTCGCGAACGACGGGCCGCGCCGGGTGCGGATGCCTGGGCACGGCGGTCGTGACTGTCCCCACGCGGCCGAGGTCTCGGCGAGAGCCTCTTGGAGGATGTCGGCGACCGCGACCAACAGCTCCGGTCCGGTCAACGCCCGCGGCACGCAGCTCCCACCCGCGTATTCGCGGGGCTCGGCAGGACCCAGGTCGTCATCCAGCCGGGGCAGCGGCTCGCTGAGCGCCGGATCCTCGACGATCCAGAGGTGGTAACCGCTCAGATCGTCGCTATAGGCTGCGACGACGGCGACGTCGGCAACGGGCTGCGCGCCCTGCAGATCACGAAGCACGGCGGTGGCAGCCGCGTCCAACCAGTCCGGAGGCCTCCCCGAGTCGCGCAGGCGGCCGATGCTAGCGCCTGGTCTCGTACCTGGTCAGGAGCATGCCGTCGGGAAACGCCCGGGTCTCCACCCGGTTCAGGTTCACCCAGTCGTCCAGGGCCGTGAAGAACGGGGTGCCGCCGCCCAGCAGGACCGGGTGGGTGACGAGCGCGTACTCGTCGATCAGCCCGGCCCGCATGGCCGCCGCGGCGAGAGTGGCGCCGGCGATGTCCATAGGACCGCCGTCCTCGTCCTTGAGCCGGGCGATCTCGGTGACCGCGCCGCCGGTGACCAGGCGGGCGTTCCAGTCGACCGCGCCGGTCGTCGAGGAGAACACCACCTTCGGCATGTCCCGCCAGCGGCGGGCGAACTCGACCTCCGCCGGTGTGACGCCGGGCTGCTGGTCGGCGGTCGGCCAGTGCGAGCTCATCGTCTCCCACAGCCGGCGCCCGTACAGCGCCAGGCCCGTCGCCGCGACCCGGTCCGACCACCACTGGAACAGCTCGTCGCTCGGCACGCTCCAGCCGAGGTCGTCGCCGGGCGCGGCGATGTAGCCGTCCAGGCTCACGTTCATGGCAAAGGTCAGTTTCCGCATGGCGTCAGCCTCTCGCACCCTGGGGGTGTGGCACAAATCGTGCGTCAGGCGCAAGATTTGTGCCACACCGAGGCCTACGGCAATCGCCCGCGCCAGCGCAGCGAGGTGAACGCGGCGCCGCCGAGCAGCAGCAGGCCCGCGGCGGCGAACCCGGCACTGATCTCGCGCTTCTCCTTGCGCGTCCCGATGCGCGAGCCGAGCGTCTCGTAGACCGCGTCGAGCGCGTCGGAGTCCTCGGCCCGGAACGCGCGGCCGCCCGACAGCTGCGCGATCTGCGCGAGCGCCTCGGGGTCCGGCGGGACGTTGAGGACCTGTCCGCCCTGGCTGACCGTGCCGGCGTCGGTGCCGAGCGCGACGGTGTAGATCGGGACGCCGGCGGTGCGCGCCTCGCGCGCCACCTCGGCCGGGTCGCGGCCCGTCTGCGACGCGCCGTCGGAGAGCAGGACGATCGCCGCCGGCGGGCTCTTCTTGTCGCGAGTCCCCAGCGCCTGCAGCGCGCTCGCGAGCGCGTCACCGGTCGCGGTCCCACCGGAAGCGGCCAGCGACTGCACGGTCGTCTCGACCTGCGCGCGGTCCTGGGTCGGGCGCAGCACGGTGTACGGCGCGTCGGCGTAGGCGACCAGGCCGGTCTGCAGGGACTTCGGCACGCGCTTGAGGAAGCGGGTCGCCGCGGCCTGGGCGGCGGCGAGCCGCGAGGGGGAGACGTCGGTGGCCTCCATCGAGCCCGACGTGTCGGTCACCAGCATCACGCTGGCCTTCTCCACGGGCACGGCGACGGTCGCCTCCGGCCGCGCGAGCGCGGTGACGAGCCCGGCCAGCGAGAGGCACAGCAGCGCGGGCGGGACGATCCGCCGCACGCGACCGCTCCGGCCGACCACCGCGGCGACCGTCGCCGCCGCCGGGAAGCGCACGACGTAGCGCGCCGGGCGCCGGCGGGCGCGCCAC
The DNA here is from genome assembly GCA_035555675.1 of Solirubrobacter sp. Lineage (GTDB taxonomy): Bacteria > Actinomycetota > Thermoleophilia > Solirubrobacterales > Solirubrobacteraceae > Solirubrobacter. The sequence goes on from DATMGH010000172.1 coordinate 25,260, forward strand.
AGCGCGGCGAGCGCGAGCGGGATCGCGATCAGGCCGAGCAGGAACAGCGGCGCTTGGAAGCTCATCGCAGGCTCCTTCCGAGCGCGCGCAGCCAGTCGCCGTCGGTGCTGATCTCGACGTGGCGGGCGCCGGCGGCGCGCAGGTGGGACTTCACGGCGTCGCGGCGCGCGAGCTCGGCGGCGGCGAAGCGGCGCCGCAGCTCGGCGCTCGACGAGTCGGCTTCGACGCGCGCGCCGGTCTCCGGATCGACGAGCACCAGGTGCCCGACGTCCGGCAGCGTCGCTTCACGCGGGTCGACGACCTCGACCGCGAGCACGTCGTGGCGGGTACCGAGCGCGGCCAGCGCTCGCGCCCAGGGGGGACGACGGTGCGCGGCCGGGTCTCCGAACCCGGCCGCGCCGTCGTCCGCACCGGCGGCCAGCGCGCCGGTCTCCCCTTCGCGGAAGTCGGATACGACGACGACCAGCCCGGGCCCGCGCGTGAGCCGGCCGACCTGGCGCAGGCTGGCCGCGAGCGCGTCCTGCGGGACGTAGCCGTCCGGCGCGACGCCCGCGGTCAGCGCGCGCCGGAGCGCGAGCAGCTGCGTGCGGCCGCCGCGCGGCGGCAGGCGGCGCGGCTCCGGCGTCCCGCACGTGAGCAGGCCGACCCGGCCGGCGCGGCGCACGGCCAGCCGGCCGATCACCAGCCCGACGCCCTCCGCGACGTCGGACTTCAAGCGGTCCGCGGTACCGAACGCCATCGACGCCGAGACGTCGACCACCAGCCACGTCGTAAGGGTCCGCTCGGGCACGTGGTCGCGCACGTGCGGGACGCCGGTGCGGGCGCTCGCGGCGGGGTCGATCCAGCGCACGTCGTCGCCGTACTGGTACGGGCGGATCTGCTGGATCTCCGTGCCGGTCCCGCGCCCGTTGGCGCGGTGCTCGCCCGGCAGCGCCCCGGAGCCGCGGCGCGCGATCACGAGGTCGAGCGCCTCGACCAGCGCGCCCTGGATCTCACCCGGGCCCTGGCTGCCGGCGGTCATGCCGCGAGCGGTTCCGCCCGGACGCCCCCGACCGTGTCCAGGATGCGCGTGAGCAGGTCGTCGGGGGAGACGCCGTCGCCGAGCGCGTCGTAGCTGAGCACGAGGCGGTGGCGCAGGACGTCCGCGGCGAGGTCGGCGACGTCCTCGGCCACGACGTGGTTACGGCCGCGCAGCAGCGCGAGCGCCTGAGCGGCCTGGATCGCGCCGATCGGTCCGCGCGGCGAGGACCCGTACTCGATCAGGCCGTCGAGCTCGTGCAGGCCGTAGCGGGCGGGACGGCGCGTCGCGTCCGCCAGCGCGACCGCGTACGCGATCACGTCGCGGTCGACGAAGACCTCGCGGGCGACGGCGCGGTAGCGCTCCAGCGCGTCGATCGGCACGCGCTCGCGGACCTCGACCGGCTTGCCGATCGCGCGGCCGACGACCGCGGACTCCTCGCCGACGGTCGGGTAGTCGACGACGAGCTTGAACAGGAACCGGTCGACCTGGGCCTCGGGCAGCGGGTACGTGCCCTCGGACTCGATCGGGTTCTGCGTGGCGAGCACGAGGAACGGCTTCGGCAGCGGGTACGTCTCGCCGGCGATCGTCACCTGGCGTTCCTGCATGACCTCGAGCAGCGCGGACTGGACCTTGGCGGGCGCGCGGTTGATCTCGTCCGCGAGCAGGAAGTTGCCGAACACCGGGCCGAGCTCGGTGTCGAAGCGGCCCGTGTCCGGGCGGTAGATGCGCGTGCCGACGAGGTCCGACGGGACGAGGTCCGGGGTGAACTGGACGCGCCGGAAGCTGCCGCCGAGAACCTGCGCGAGCGTCTTGACCGTGAGTGTCTTGGCCAGGCCGGGGACGCCCTCGAGCAGCACGTGACCGCCGGCCAGCAGCGCCACCAGCAGGCGCTCGAGCATCGCGTCCTGACCCACGATCACCCGCTTGAGCTCGTACAGCGCGTCCTCGAGCCCGGCCCGCGGGTCCTCGATCATCTCGGTCTGCTCCGTCGTCATGCCGTCGAGGCTGGCAACACATTCGTCAGATCCGCATAAGCGCCGTTGAGGGAGCCTTGAGCAGTCGTTCCTAGGTTGCCTGGCATGCGAATCCTGGTGGCTGAGGACGAGCCGCGGATCGCCTCCGCCGTCGCGCGCGGGCTGCGGCGCGAGGGGATGGCGGTCGACGTGGCGGGCGACGGTGCCGTGGCGCTCTACAAGGCGCGCGTGCATCCTTACGACGTGGTTGTGCTCGACCGCGACCTTCCCGAGCTGCACGGCGACGACGTGTGCCGCACGTTGAGCGCGGAGCAGCCGCGGACCAAAGTGCTGATGCTGACCGCGGCGCGCACGACCGACGAGCTGGTCGCGGGGCTGTCGCTCGGCGCCGACGACTACCTGACGAAGCCGTTCCGGTTCGCGGAGCTGGTCGCGCGGCTGCGAGCGCTCGGGCGCCGGACGGGCGACGCGCGGCCGCCGGTGCTGTCGGCCGGCGAGGTGGAGCTCGACCCGGCGCGGCGGGTCGCGACGCGCGGCGGGCAGCCGCTGGACCTGACGCTGAAGGAGTTCGCGGTGCTGGAAGCGCTGCTGGAGGCCGACGGCGCGGTCGTGACGCCGGAGGCGCTGCTCGAGCGCGCGTGGGACGAGCACCTCGACCCGCTCTCGAACATCGTGCGCATGACGGTGATGACGCTGCGGCGCAAGCTGGGCGAGCCGGCGCTGATCCAGACGGTCCGCGGGAGCGGATACCGGATTTGACCGCCCAGGTCCGTGTCCGCCTGACGGCGACCTACGGCGGCGTCTTCGTCGTCCTGGTCGCCGCGCTGCTCGGCGTCTCCTACTGGCTGATGGCCCGTCACCTCGGGCGCACGCTCGACCCGTTCGAGGCGTCGGTCGCGCTGGAGCAGCTGCGGTTCCAGTACCTGCTGGCGCTGGCCGGTGCGACGCTGGTGGCGTCCGCGCTGGGCTGGGCGCTGGCGGGGCGCGAGCTGCGCTCGATGCAGGCGGCGTTCGACGCGCGCGAGCGGTTCGTGGCCAACGCGTCGCACGAGCTGCGCTCGCCGCTGACGGTGATCCGGACCGAGGCCGACGTGACGCTGACCGACCCGGACGCGTCGGCGGAGGACCTGCGGGCGATGGGGGAGACCGTGCTGAGCGCGTCCGACGAGATGGAGGCGCTGCTGGACGGGCTGATGGTGCTCGCGCGATCCGGCCGCTCGCTGCCCAACCGCGAGTACGTCGACCTGGCGGCGGCCGTGCGGACCGCGGCGCACCGCGTGCGCGCGGGCGGCGTGCACGTGCGACTGGACCTGGAGTCCGCCGGCGTGGCGGGCGAACGGCGGCTGCTCGAGCGGCTCGCCGGGAACCTGATCGAGAACGGCGTCCGCTACAACGCGCCGGGCGGCTTCGTGGCCGTGTCCACGTCGCGCTCGGCCGACGGCGCGGTGCTGGACGTGGTCAACTCCGGCCCGGTCATCGACCCGGCGCTGGCGGCGCGGCTGGTCGAGCCGTTCGAGCGCGGCGGCCGCACGGGCCGCGGCGGCTCCGGCCTCGGCCTCTCGATCGTGCGCTCGGTCGCGGAGGCGCACGGCGGCAAGCTCACCCTGCGCCCGCGGCACGAGGGTGGCCTCGCGGTCCGCGTCACGCTCCCGGCGGTCGGCGTAGTCTGAATCGCATGTTCGCGAGCTCGGGCGGCGCGCGGATCGCGTACGACGTGACCGGCAGCGGTCCCGACGTCCTGCTGATCCACGCCGGCGTGAACGACCGCCGCAGCTGGAAGCACGTGGTCGCGCGGCTGGCGCCGCACCACCGCTGCATCGCGTACGACATGCGCGGCTACGGCGAGACGACGTACGAGCGCGAGGAGGGGTGGGCGCCCGTGACCGACGCGCTGGCCGTGCTCGACGCCGCGCACGCCGGCCGGGTCGCGATCGTGGCCGCGTCGATGGGCGGGCAGTGCGCGATCGATCTGACGCTCGCGCACCCCGAGCGGGTGAGCCGGCTGGTACTGATCGGCACCGCGATCCGCGGCGCGCCGTACCCGACCCTGAAGAACGGGCCGACCGCGGAGCTCAACGCCCAGATCGACGCCGCGGGCGACGACGTCGAGCTGATCGAGCGGCTCGAAGCTCACCTGTGGCTCGACGGCGCGAGCGCGCCCGAGGGCCGGGTCTCCAACCCCACGCGGGCGCTGTTCTTGGACATGAACGCCCGCCCGTTGCGCGCGCCGGACCCGGGCGACCAGCGCGAGCCGTCGCCCGCGTGGCCGCACCTGGGCGACATCACCGTGCCGACGCTGCTCCTGCTCGGCCGCCTCGACGCCGAGGACATCGAAGCGATCAACGAGCAGGCGGTGGAGCTGATCCCGGGCGCGAAGATCGTCCACCTCGACGGCGTCGCCCACGTCCCGCACCTGGAAGGCGACCGCGCCACGCTGGACGCGATCGCCGCGTTCCTCGGCGGCTAACTACGGGCCGAGCCTCCGCGCGGCGCCCCGATGCGCGGCGCTCGCGCCGCGCCTAGCGTCAGAAGTCGCCATGACGGCGGCGATCGAGACCCGCGGGCTGGTCAAGCGCTTCGGCGCCACCCGGGCGCTCGACGGCCTCGACCTGACCGTGCGGACCGGCGAGGTGCACGGCTTCCTCGGCCCCAACGGCGCCGGCAAGAGCACGACGCTGCGCGTCCTGCTCGGCCTGCTGCGGGCGAACGGCGGCGCCGCCACGCTGCTCGGCGGCGACCCGTGGCGCGATGCGGTCGCCCTGCACCGCCGGCTCGCGTACGTGCCGGGCGAGGTCAGCCTGTGGCCCAACCTCAGCGGCGGCGAGACGATCGACCTGCTCGGCGCGCTGCGCGGCGGCCTGGACGAGCGGCGCCGCGCGGAACTGCTCGAGCGCTTCGACCTCGACCCCACCAAGCGCTGCCGCGCGTACTCCAAGGGCAACCGCCAGAAGGTGGCGCTGGTCGCGGCGCTCGCCTGCGACGTCGAGCTCTACCTGTTGGACGAGCCGACGTCCGGCCTGGACCCGCTGATGGAGGCCGTCTTCCAGGACGTCGTGCGCGAGCTGCGCGCGCAGGGGCGAACCGTGCTGCTGTCCAGCCACATCCTGGCCGAGGTCGAAGCGCTGTGCGACCGCGTGACGATCATCCGTGCCGGGCGCGCCGTCGAGAGCGGGACGTTCGCCCAGCTGCGCCACCTCACCCGCACGGCGATCGCCGTCGACACGGCCCGGCCGCTGGCCGCGCTCAGCGGCGTGCACGACCTGCGCGTCGACGGCTGCCACGCGGCGTTCGCGGTCGACGCGGACGCGCTCGCCGGCGTGTTGCGGCAGCTGGCCGAGCACGACGTGCGCGCGCTGACGAGCACGCCGCCCACGCTCGAGCAGCTGTTCCTGCGCCACTACGGGAGCGAAGCCGATGGCCGCGTTGCTGCGGCTCGCGCTGCGGCGTGACCGGCTGCGGCTGCCCGCGTACGCGCTCGGCGTCGCCGGGCTGTGGGGCGCGATGCTGGCGATGGAAGCGGCGTCGCCGTACGCCGCGCTGGCGGACGAGACGCGGATCTTCGCCACCACCCCCGCGGTGCGGATCTTCGGCCTCGCGTCCGGCGTCGGCGCGGGCGCGAACATGGCGATCCGCGGCGGGTTCGTCGTCTCGATCCTGGCCGCGCTGATCAGCGCGCTGACCGTCGTGCGGCACACGCGCCAGAGCGAGGAGAGCGGGCGCAGCGAGCTGCTCGGCGCGCGGCGGCACGCGAGCCTGGCGGTGGCGCTGCTCGTGGCCACGGGCGCGAACGTCGCGCTGGCGGCGGCGCTGACCGCGGCCGGCGTCGCGGCCGGGCAGCCGCTGCCGGGCGCGCTGACCGCGGGCGCGGCGATCGGCGCGCTCGGCACCGTGTTCGCGGGCGTCGCGGCGGTGACCGCGCAGCTGGCGTCGACCGCGCGCGGCGCGTCCGGGCTGGCCGCGGCCGCGTTCGGCGCCGCGTTCCTGGTCACCGGCGCCGGCAACGTGCTCGGCAGCGCCGATCCGACCGGCACGCGCGTGACCGCCGCCTGGCCGGCGTGGCTGACGCCGCTCGGCTGGAGCCAGAACACGCGCCCGTTCGGTGGCGACGACTGGCGGCCGCTCCTGCTCTCCGTCGCGACCTTCGCCGTGCTGACCGCCGCCGCGTTCGCGCTCGAAGCCCGCCGCGACGCCGGCGCCGGTGTGCTCCCCGTGCGCCGCGGGCCGGCGCGGGGAAGCGTGGCCGGACCGTTCGGGCTCGCCTGGCGGCTCCAGCGCGGCGCGCTGCTCGCCTGGGGGCTCGCGTCCGCCGGCTTCGGGCTCGTGTTCGGCGCGATCGCCGGCCAGGTGACCGACGGCAGCGCCGCGAGCGCGCGGTGGTACGAGCGCATGGGCGGCTCGACCGAGATTGCCGGCGCCTACCGCGCGGCGATGGTGCAGATGGCCGGGATGGCCGTGGCCGTGTACGCGGTGCAGGTGCTGCTGCGGATGCGCGACGAGCGGCTCGAGCTCGTCCTGTCCGCGGCGGTCTCCCGCGCGCGCTGGGTCGGCGCGCAGCTCGCGAGCGCCGGGCTCGGCGCCGTCGCGATCCTGGTCGCGTTCGGCGCGTGCATGGGGCTGACCGGCGGCGGGCCGCTGGAGCTGGTCGGCGCGTCGCTGGTGCAGCTGGCGGGCGTGCTGGCGCTGGGCGCGGTCGTCCCGCTGGCGTTCGCGCTCGTCCCGCGCCGGGCCGCCGCGGTCGCGTGGGCGGCGCTGCTGGCCGCGATCCTGCTCGGGCCGATGTTCGGGGGCGCGACGTTCCGGCTGCCGGAGCGGCTGCAGGACCTCTCGCCGTTCACGCACGTGCCCAAGGCGCCCGCGGTGGCGGTGAGCGCCGCGCCGGTCGCGGCGCTGCTGGTCGCGGCGGCGCTCGTCACGCTCACGGGCGTGGCGGTCCTGCGGCGCCGCGACCTGGCCGGCGAGATCTAGTTCCTGAGCACTTCGGCGTAGGTCAGGCGGGTGGCGTCGTCAATCTAGACGTCCGGGTGGTGATGCTCGTGGCAGGGCGTCGGCGTCGCCGCGGCCACCTCGAGCGTGTGGTCGACCGTGGTCATGCCGTGCACCGACACGCCGAGCAGGGCGAACCCGGCGAGTAGCGTGGCGATGAAGACGACCCGGCGCATGACGGGCATTCAAGCGCCGGGACCTGAACGCTTCTCAAAGGAGACGCCGGAACCAGCGAAGAGAGAGACCGCCGCCGAGCAGCAGCAGGATCGCCGCGCCGCCCGCGAACCCGGCCGTCACCTCGCGCGGCTCCTTCTTCATCGCGACCTGCGAGCCGAGCTGCTTGTAGACCGCGCTGAGCGCGTCCGCCTCCTGCGCCGTGAACGCCTTCCCGCCCGAGCGCTCGGCGATCTCGCGCAGCGTCTCGGTGTCCGGCGGCACGGCGTCGCCGTTGGGCAGCGTGCCGGCGGGCGTGCCGAGCGCGACGGTATAGATCGGGATCTTCAGCTGCTTGGCCTGGTCGGCGATCGGCAGCGGGTCCTGGCCGTGCGTCGACTTGCCGTCGGACAGCAGGACGATCGCGCCCGGCGCCTTCTTGCCGGCGGCGCGGACCATCTGCAGCGACGTCGCGAGCGCGTCGCCGGTGGCGGTGCCGCCGCTCGGCTTCATCGCGTCGCGCAGCGCGTCGCGGACGACCGTGCGGTCGGTGGTCGGGCTGGCGACCGCTTCGGCGTGGTGGTTGAACACCACGGCGCCGACGCGGACCTTCTTCGGCACCTTGTCCAGGAACGCCTCGCCGGCGCGCAGCGCGGCGACGAGCCGCGAGGGGGCGACGTCGGTCGCGGCCATCGAGCCCGAGTGGTCGGTGGTGAGCACGATCGTGGCCTGCTCGGCGGGGACCGCGACCGAGATCTGCGGCCGCGCGAGCGCGCCGATCAGCGCGGCGATCGCCAGCCACGCGAGCGCCAGCGGCGCGTGGCGGCGCCAGCCGGGCCGGCGCGGGACGACCGACGGCGAGACCGCGGGCGCGGCGAACGCGGCGGCGGCGCCGCGGCGCCGCCGCTCGGCGCGGGCGTACGCCCACGCCAGCAGCGGCAGCAGGGCGAGGCCGAGCAGCAGCCAGGGCGACTGGAAGGTCATGGCGTCGCGCTCGCGGGCCGCTCGGCCAGCGTGACCGTGAGCGTCTGCGTCTGCCCGCCGCGCTGGAGCTCCAGCTTCACCTGGTCGCCCGGGTGGTGATCCTGGATCGCCGCGGCGACGTCGTCGGAGCTGCTGACCGCCTGGCCGTCGATCGCCTTGATCACGTCGCCGGCCTGCACGCCGGCGCCCTCCGCGGGCCCGCCGGCGGTCACCGACGCGACGGTCACGCCACCCGCGCCCGGGGACGTCGCCACGCCGAGGTAGCCGCGCTTGATCGTCTGGCCCTGCTCGAGCTTCGGGAGCACGTCGCGGACCGTGTTCGACGGCACCGCGAAGCCGATCCCGACGCTCCCGCCGGACTGCGACGCGATCTGCGAATTGACGCCGATCACGCGCCCGTTGGCGTCCAGGAGCGGGCCGCCCGAGTTGCCGGGGTTGATCGGCGCGTCGGTCTGGATCACCGAGTCGATCTGGAAGCCGTCCGGCGCCTGGATGTGGCGACCGGTGCCCGACACGATGCCCGCGGTGGTGGTCTGCGAGAGCCCGAACGGCGAGCCGATCGCGATCGCCAGCTGGCCGGTCTTGACCTGGCTGGAGTCGGCCAGCGCCAGCGGCTTCAGCGTGCGGCCCGCGTTCACCTTCACGACCGCGAGGTCGGAGGAGCGGTCGACGCCGGAGACCTGGCCGGTGACGCTGTCGTCGTCGGCGAACTGGACCTGGACCGTGCTCGCGTCGCCGACCACGTGCGCGTTGGTGACGATCGTGCCGTCCGCGTCGACCACGAAGCCGGTGCCGGTGCCGTCGTCGGTCTTGATCGACACGACCGAGTTGCGCGCCGCGGCGTAGATCGCGGCCACGTCGCCGGTCTGCTTGGCGCCGACCAGCGCGGGCGCCGGGGTCTGCGCCTGATCGGTGCCGACCACGCCGAGCGCGAACGCGCCGCCGCCCACCAGCAGGGCGGACACGAGTCCGCCGGCCAGCGCGGCCCGGAACACCGGCGCGCGGCGCGGGGCGGGCGGTTCGATGGGCGGGAGCGGTTGCGTCGGAGCCTCGCGCGCGGGCTCGTGCGGACGGGCCTGGCGCCCGTCGGTCGGGTCACCGTCGAGCCAGAGCAGCGGTTCGGTCATGCGTCGAGCCTGAAGGGGGACCCGTCAGGTCCGCATAAGCCCCGAGGCGCCGTTGAACGCGGCTTTAGCCCGCATACCCCCAACGCTTGAGAAACCGCGGCGAGTGTGCCCCGCCATGACCGACGACCTCCAGCCGTTTCTGGCGCAGATCGCTCGTACGCCGCTGTTGTCGGCGAGCGATGAGCTGCGCCTCGCACGCCGTGTCGAGAAGGGCGATCTGGCCGCCAAGGACCGGATGGTCGAAGCCAACCTCCGGCTCGTGGTGCACATCGCCAAGCGCTACCAGCACGCCGGCCACAGCCTCACGCTGGCCGACCTGATCCAGGAGGGGACGTTCGGGCTCGTGCGCGCCGTCGAGAAGTTCGACGCCCGCAAGGGCTACCGCTTCTCCACCTACGCGGCGATCTGGATCCGCCAGGCGATCGGCCGCGCGATCAACGAGAAGGGGCGGGCGATCCGGCTTCCCGAGCAGGTCGGGCAGCGCGTCCGCGCGGTCGAGAAGGAGGAGCGCAAGCTGGCGGCGGAGCTCGGGCGCGATCCTCTCCCGTCCGAAGTGGCGGAAGCGACCGGGCGCAGTCCGCTCGAGGTGGTCGAGCTGCAGCAGATGCGGCGCGCGGTCATCTCGCTCGACGAGCCGGTCGGCGACGAGCAGGAGGCGGTCCTCGGCGACCTCGTGCCGGACGCCCGGGTGGAGGACCCGGACGCGCGGCTGATCGCCGAGGACGTGCAGCGGGCGCTGCTGCGGCTGCCGGTGCGGGAGCGGCGCGTCATCGAGGCCCGCTACGGGTTCGCCGGCTCGGGCGCGCCGACGACGACGTCGGAGGCGGCGCGGGCGCTGCGGCTGCGGCCGCGCGAGGTGCGCAAGCTCGAGGAGCTGGCGCTGCGGCGGCTGCGGATCGCGCCGGAGATCGCCGCCTGAGCGGCGAGGGTGGCCAGACCCGCGGCGAGCCAGGCGGCGAGGGTGAGCAGCGGGACAGCGATGCTCGCCGCGGGGAAGTAGGCGAGGTCCCGCAGCCCGGTCACGCCCGCGCCGACCGGCAGCAGCTGGCCGATCGCGCGCCAGAAGCCCGGGAGCAGCTCGGGCGCGGCCAGCCCGCCGGAGGACGGGTTGCCGAGGACGACGAACAGCAGGATCGCGATGCCGGTGCCGACGATCCCGAACAGTGACTGCAGGGCGGTGGCGACGGAGCCGGCGGCCGCGACGATCAGCGTGCCGAGGCCGGCGGCGGCCAGGAAGGAGCCGGGGAGGCCGCCGATCGACTGCGCGATCAGCGCGCCGCCGGCGCCCATCGCGACCGAGACGCCGGCCAGCCCGGCGAGGCGCTGGCCGAGCCGCTCGCGGGTGCCGAGCGCGAGGCCGTACAGCGTGGCGCCCAGGTAGCCGGCGATCACCCAGCCGATCACGGTGTAGGTGCCGACCAGGCCGCGGCTGTCGGCCTGCGGGAGCGGATGCGCGGTGGCGTGGCGCATGTCCGGCAACGCCGTCTGGAGCTGCGTGGCGATCGTGGCGGAGGCGGCGGGCGCGGTGGTCAGGGTCAGCTCGCCCCGGTCGACCGTGACGGTCGCGTAGGCGTCGCGCCGGTCGAGCGCGCCGGCCGGATCGTCGGTGCGGATGAGCTTCAGCGCGGGGTCGCGGTCGAGCTTCGCGAGCACGCTCGCCGGCACGTCGGACGCGGCGGCGACCGGGACGGCGTGCGGCGTCGGGTCGTGCAGCGCCGCGGCGTAGGAGGCGATGAAGGCGAGCGCGAGCGCGACGATCGCGGTGCCGATGAGCAGTGTCTTCTTCATGGTGCTGACAGGATCGGCGCGCGACGTGGATTCGACTTCGGCGCGCGCACCGAAGCTGCGCGGGGTAGCTTGTGCACCGTGCACAACGACACGCGAGCGGCGCTGCGCGCGGTCGTCCGGCGCGTTCCGGTCGACGACCTCGTCGCGCGGCTGCCCGGCGACGAGACGGTGCTGCGCGAGCAGATCGAGGTCTTCGTCCGCTGGTTGACGGAGGAGATCCCGCCGACGCGCGCGGAGCTCGAGGGGCCGATCCGGCGGGCGGCCAGCGTGGGAGAGCCGATGGAGGACGGCCTGCGCCGCTACCGCGAGGCCGCACAGGCGGGCTGGGACGCGCTGGTCGCGGCCGCCGACGAGCGCGAGCGTGCGGCGCTGCTGCGCGGCGTCGACGTCCTGTTCGCGTACGTCAACGCGGTCACCGACCTGTTCGCGGAGGTGTACGGGGAGGAGGTCTCGACGTCCGAGCGCCGCGCCCGCGAGCTGCTGGCGCGGCTCGTGGCGCCCGGGCCGCTGGACGCGGACGCGCTGGCGCTGGCCGAGCGGCTCGGGCTCGCGCTGCCGGAGGCGTACGCGCCGTTCGCCGCCGAGCTCGCGGGCGCGCCGCCGCACCGGCATGCCGCGTTGGCGGCCGAGCTGCGCGAGCTCGGCGCGCTGGCCGCGAGCGAAGGGACGCGCGTGGTGGGGGTGGCGGCGGGCGGCGCCGCGCCGTCGCGCGCGACCGCCACCGCCGCCTCGCTGCGCTGGCCCGCGGAGGCGCTGGTCGCGCTGGGCGACGCGGTCGGGCGGGACGGGCTCGCGGCCGCGCTCGGCGATCTCCGCGCGCTGCTGGAGGTCGCGCGGCCGGCGCGCGGGATCGTGCGGCCCGCCGATCACCTGCCCGAGCTGCTGCTGCACGCGGCACCGCGCCAGGCCGCCGCGCTCGCCGCCGCCGTCTACGGCCCGCTGACCGACGAGCTCGCGCGCACGCTGCACGCGCTCGTCGCGCACGACTTCGACAAGTCCGCGGCGGCCGGCGCGCTGCCCGTGCACCGCAACACGCTCGCCTACCGCGTCACGAAGATCGAGGCGCTGACGGGCCTCGACCTCGCCACCGCCGCCGGGCGCGGCCGCGCCTGGCTGGCGACGCTCAGCTCTCGACCGTGAGGTACGCGGCGCCGTCGACCGCGTGGTCGCCCGCCACCTGCACCCACGAGCCGCGCGGCGCGAACGCCTCCTCCTCGTCCGCCGTGACCGCGAGGTCCGCCAGCGCGAAGTAGGCGCGCGAGCCGCGGCGGGGATCGCTCGCGCCGTGCTCGACGCGCACGCGCAGCCCGCCGATGTCGACGCCCGCCTCCAGCTCGTCAACGAAGCAGACGCGCGCCAGCGAGATCGGGCGCCCGCCGTCCGCCGGCGGCTCGTGCTGGTCGTACGCGCGCCCGTCGCGCAGGTAGTTCGCGAAGTCCGACCCCGGCACGTGGAAGTTCAGGTGGGCCTCCTCGGCGCCGCTCGCGTTGCGGAACCCGTGCACGACGTCCGGCGGGACGTACGCGAACGCGCCCGCGGGCACGGTCAGCTGCTCGTCCGCCAGGCCCAGCCGCACGGTCAGTTCGCCCTCGAGCACGTAGAAGCCGTCCGTGTGCGCATGGTGCACGTGCAGGCTCGCGCCCTCCATCCCGGACGCGAAGCGCGAGAACGTCGCGTTGACCGCGGCGTCGTCGGCCAGGATCTCGACCCGCCGTCCCGGCCGGTCGCCGACGACCTCGCCCTCGCCCGGCGCGGTCACCACGATCCTCACTCCAGGATTCTCCAGGCGGGCGGGAACCACGCCGTGAAGTCCTCCGGCCGCGCCTCGATCCACGCCGTCACGTCGTCCGGCGCGACGAACCGCCACTCGACGACCTCGTCCGGATTCGGCGCCGGCGAGCCGGAGACCGTCGTCACCAGCAGGTGGTCGAGCTCGTTCTCGACCAGGTCGGCGAGCTCGGCCCGGTAGCGCAGCACGCCCGCCGGGCGCAGCTCGCCGCACTCCATCCCGAGCTCCTCGAACAGCCGGCGCCGCGCCGCGTCCGCGGTCGCCTCGCCCGGCCGCGGGTGCCCGCAGCAGGAGTTCGCCCACAGCCCGCCGGAGTGGTACTTCGACAGCGCGCGCCGCTGCAGCAGCAGCTCGCCGTCCGCGTTGAACGCGAACACCGAGAACGCCCGGTGCAGCGCGCCGCGCCGGTGCACGTCCAGCTTCTCGCCCGCGCCGAGCGGGGCATCGTCCTCGTCGATGAGCACCACGTTCTCGATCACGGCCATGGAACCTAGTACACCCGGCCCCGTGCGATAGTCCACGGTCCATGAGCGAGGCGCCCGCAGACAGCGGTCCGCGCACCCCGCGCGAAGCGGTGGCCGCCATGCGCATCCACGCGCCGACCGAGCGCAACCCGAAGCTCGCGCGCTTCCTGGCCGCCGCGAACGCGGACGATGCGCTGAAGGCGCGCTGGCTCGCCCAGCAGGTGACCGCCGAGCGGCTCGAGATGTCCGACCACTCCTGGGTGCACCTGCAGATCGTGCTCAACCGCGCGCTGCACCTGTTCCGGCTGCTGCACCGCTCGGGCCTGAAGGCCTCGATCGAGACCGACTACGGCCTCAGCCACCGCGACGCCGAGGTCGTGATCGCGGGCGGCTGCCTGCTGCACGACCTGGGGATGTCGATCCACCGCGCCGACCACGAGTCCTTCAGCCTGTTCCTGGCCGCCGACGCGCTCGACGGCCTGCTGAGCACGGTCTACGAGGAGCCCGACCGGACCGTGATCGCGTCGGAGATCCTGCACGCGATCATCGGCCACCGCAAAGGCGGGCGGCCGCTCACGTTCGAGGCCGGCGTGGTGCGCGTGGCCGACGCGCTCGACATGGAGCACGGCCGCTCGCGCGCGAACGTGGAGACCAGCCTGGCGAACATCCACTCGCTCAGCTCGGCCGCGATCGATGAGGTGAAGATCATCCCCGGCGAGCAGCGCGCGGTGCGCGTCGAGGTGCTGATGAACAACTCGGCCGGCGTCTTCCAGGTCGACTCGCTGCTGGCCAACAAGCTGCGCGGCTCCGGTCTGGAGGACCACATCGAGGTCGTCGCCCGGATCGACGCCGAGCACGAGAAACGACTGCTGCGCGTCTATCAGATCTAACCGCAAGGAGGAGCCATGGCCAGAACTCCGCAGGAGATCTTCCAGCACCACGCCGAGGTGCTGATCGCCGGCGACCTGGAAGGCATCGTGTCCGACTACGCCGACGACGCCGTGTTCATCACGCCGGACGGCGTGCTGCGCGGCAAGGACGGCGTCCGGCAGGGGTTCACGAAGCTCCTGTCCGACGTCCCGAACGCCGACTGGGACGTGCCGACCCAGATCTTCGACGGCGACGTGCTGTTCATCGAATGGTCGGCCAAGGCGGCGAGCTCGCGCGTGGAGGACGGGGTCGACACGTTCGTGTTCCGCGACGGCCAGATCGCGGTCCAGACCGTGCGGTACACGTTGCTCTCGTGACGATTGCGGGTACAGGCGCGCGGGTGAAGACCCTCCTGCTCGCGCTCGCCGCGCTCGCGTTCACCGCCCCGGCGGCTTCCGCCGCCTGCCCCGCGCAGCCGCTGTCCAAGCCGTTCACGCCGTGGCTGGACTACGCGGACTACCAGGCCGCGCCGGACGGCGGCCTCGAGGCCGGCGGCGCCGGCTGGACGCTGGCCGGCGGCGCCGCGGTGGTCGACGGCAACGACCCGTTCCTGGCCGGCTCGCGCTCCCTGGCGCTCCCGGACGGCGCGTCCGCCGCCACCGCGCCGGTCTGCCTGACGATCGCGCACCCGACGCTGCGCTTCTTCGCCCGCGGCACGGGCAGGCTGACCGTCACCGTGGCGTTCCGCACGCTGCTGGGGCTGACCGTCGAGCTGCCCGTCGGCGTGCTGTCGGGCAGCGGGGCGTGGGCGCCGTCGCCGATCCTGCCCGTGCTGGCGAACCTGGTCTCCGACCAGGCGCGGTTCCGCTTCACCGCGGCCGGCGACTGGCGGGTCGACGACGTCTTCGTCGACCCCTACAGCAAGGGCTGAACGCGCAGCGCGAGCAGCGCGAGGTCGTCCCGCGGAGGCCCTTCGGCCTCCGCGTCGGCGCGCTCGGCCAGGTGGTCCACGATCCCCTGGGCGGTGCGCCGGCGCGCGCCCGCGACCGCCGCGTCGAGCTGCGCCGGGGACCAGATCCGCGGCGGCGCGACCTCGGTCAGCCCGTCCGTGTAGAGGATCAGCGCGTCGCCGGCGATCAGCCGCGTCGCCCGGTCGACGGGCGCGATCTCGTCCAGCACGCCGAGCACCGTCCCGGTCTCGCCGAGCGCCTCGACCAGGCCGGTCGCGCGCAGGATCCGCGGGTGCGGGTGCCCGCCGCAGGCGACGGTCGCGATCACGCTGCCGTCCGGCTCGAGGTCCAGCCGGGCCAGCGCGAGCGTGACGAAACGCCCGGCGCCCTGGCGCAGCATCGCCGCGTTGAGCCAGCGCAGGATGCCCGCCGGCGAGCGGTGGCGCGCGACCGCGGCGCGGATCGTGTAGCGCGCGAGCGCCGTCACCGCCGCCGCCTCCGCGCCCTTGCCGCAGACGTCGCCGACGACCGCGAACCACTCGCGCTCGCGGGTCGGGAACACGTCGTAGAAGTCGCCGCCGGCCTCGATCCCCTCGCCCGCCGGCCGGTAGCGCGCGCCGAGCTCCAGGCCCGGGATCTCCGGCAGCTCCGGCGGCAGCAGCGAGCGCTGCAGCGTGTGCGCGATCGCCGCGCGCGTCCGGTACAGGCGCGCGTTGTCGACCGCGGCGCCGACGCGCAGCCCGAGGTCCTCGACCACCGGCAGCGTCTCGGGGCGCACGTGGCCGGAGAGCGTGATCGTGCCCGCCGTCCCGGTGCGGACGAGGATCGGCACGGCGAGGGCGTCCGGCCAGACGCGGGGGAGCCCGCGGGCGGCGACCTCCTCCAGGCCGGGCGGGAGCTCAGCCTCACCCGCCGCGAGCCGCAGCTCGCCGTCGGTCAGCAGGTGGATCGCGCACGCGTCGGCGAGCCGCCCGGCGACCAGCTGCACGACGCCGGGCAGCGTGTCCTCGACCACGAGCGAGCCGGCCAGCGCGCGTGAGCTCTCCGCCAGCAGGCGCTGCGCCTCCTCGGCCTGCTTGATCTCCGTGATGTCCTCGATCAGGCTGATCGCCAGCCGCGGGCGGCCGTCCTCGAGCACGGGCCGCGCCTTCACCCGCGCCCAGCGCGCGGTGCCGGGCAGGCGGACGACGAGCGGCTCCGCGTCCGCCCCGCGGAAGACGCGCCGGCCGGGCAGCAGGTCGGCCGGGATGCCGAGCCGGGCGCCGAGCTCGGCGCCGTCCAGCAGCCGCGCGGCGGCGGCGTTGGCGTAGACGAGCCCGCCGTCGGCGTCCTCGGCGGCGACCGCGTCCGCGACGCCCTCGAGGATCGCGCGCAGCTCCGCCGACGCGCGCCGCATCAGCTCCTCCAGGTGGAGGTTCTCGAGCGAGACGGCGGCCTGAGCGGCGAGGTGCTCGAGCAGGTCGCGCTCGACGGCCGAGAACGGCTCGGCGGCGCGCGCGACCGCGAGCACGTGCGTGTGCCCGGCGGCGAGCGCCAGCGCCCCGCGCTGCTGGGCGCCGAGCGCGCGCTCGGCGGCGGCGAGGTCCGCGCGAGCGGCGGCGCTGACGCCGTCGCTCGCCGCCGCGGCGCCGCTGCCCGCGGCCACGCCGCCGCCGGTCCCGCCGCTCGCCGCCTCGCCGTCGCCCCCGATCGTGAGCCGCGGCTGCAGCGCACCGGACGCGTCGAGCTCGCTCAACCGGCCGCAGTCGGCCCGCAGCGCCTCGACCGCGGTCGCGACCAGCATCCGCTCGACCGCGACGCGGTCGCTCGGCGGCGCGTCCGGATCGCCGCTGAGGCGCCCGGCGTGGCGCCGCAGCTCCTCGGCGCGGGCGTCGAGCGCCCGGGTGGAGCGCCGGAACGCGCGCTCCAGCGCCAGCTCGCGTGCGATCCGCTCGCTGCGCTCGCGCGCGATCAGCCCGAGCAGGATCCCCGGCGCGATCGCCAGCAGGTACGCGTGCTCGTACGTCTGCGACGCGAGCACGGCCAGGTAGCCGATCGGCGCCAGCGTCGCGTCGATCACCGCGACCAGCGCGATCACGCCCAGCAGCTCGCCGGGCGCGATCCCCGCCCCGAGCCACTCGCGCAGCGTCGACGCGGCCACGTCGGTCGCGAGCTGCGCCGCCAGCGCGAGCAGCAGGACCCCGAACGCCACGCGGTTGTCGAACGCCGCGACCACCAGCGCCGGCCCGACGGCGTACCAGCCGTCGGCGACGATCACCGGCAGCCGCTCCGGGTGCGCGCGCCGCCGCAGCAGCTCCGGCAGCTCCCCGAGCACCGCGCCGATCCCCACCAGCGCCGGGACGAGCGCGGCCGGCGTCAGGAACAGCAGCGGCACGAACACCAGCTGCGTCGGGCGGATCAGCCCCGGCCCGAGCGGGAAGCGCACGCGCCGCATCAGCGCGTAACAGAGCGTCAGCAGGACCGCGGTCTCGGCGTCGCCGACCGGCGCGGCCAGCACCGCCATCAGCGCCGCGACCGCGACGAACGTCGCCGCGGCGACGGCTTCGACCGTGCGCTCGCGCGGCGCCAGCCGGCGCGTGACCGCCGGCCCGCGCTGCTCCAGGAGCGCCTGAGCGGCGCTCACGGATTTCCTCAGGGCCGCGCCCACGGCGGGAAGTATCCCGCCGCCGGGCGCGTTGCCGCTACGACGTGGCGAACGTCAGCGCCACGCTCGCGCTCACCTGGCTCGGCACGCGGCAGACCTTGCGCTTGGGGCCCGCCACGCGCCGGCGCACGCCGTTGCGCTTCACGGTGTGGTAGCGGCGCACCTGAGCGCAGTAGCGGTTGGGCCCGAACGTGCCGTCCTGCCCGTAGTAGGCGAACGGGTACCCGGCCAGCGGGGCGTCGGCGATCGAGAGCAGCCCGCCGAGCGTGACGTTCGCGGCCGCCGCGAGCTCCGCCGCGCGGACGCGGGCGTCGGCGATCGCCTTCGGCAGCGCCTTGTCGCGCGCCTCACGGACGGCCTTGCGGATCGAGGACTCGCTCTTGCGGTTCGCCGGCTCGGGCTTCACCTGCGCGGTGCCGTTGGCGACGATCGTCGGGGACTGGGCCTGCGCCGCGGCCGGTAGCGCGGCGAACAGCAGGGCGACCGCGGCGATAGCGGTCCTGGAACGCGACATGGGTGGTCCTTTGGTCGGGGGGACGTACCCCTAAGTTGTCGCGACGCGCTGGATTGTGACGGACTACAGCGCGGTCTTGATCGCGTCCTCGAACGCCTGCACCCCGAACGACCCCTCCAGCCGCGCGGTGATCTTCCCGTGCTTGTCGACCACGAACAGCCACGGCTCGGTCTCGAGGTGGAACGCCTCCAGCGGCGGGCGCAGGCCCTTCGGGATCTGGTTGTCGACGTAGACCTCCTGCTGGATGAACTCCATCCGCTTGCCGTACTTGGCCTGCATCTGCAACGCGATGTCGGTGACCGGGCCGCAGACGCGCGACGTGCACAGCTGCGGCGTGGCGAACAGCAGCGCGACCGGCTTCTTGCCGAGGACGTCCGCGAAGTCCGCGTGCATGTCGCTCGGCGGCTGGCGCGTGTCCAGGAGGTCCTTGTTGCCCTTCACGGAGTCCAGCGTGTCCGTCGCCACCTTGGGCGCGGCCTCGCCGACGTCCGGGATCGCGTCCTGCTTCTTCGTGGCGACCGCGACCTGCGTCGGCGCGCCGACCAGCTTGCCGCCGCTGCGCGTGGTCACCAGCACGGCCCACTTCCCGGCCTTCGGGAACTTGACGTCGGCGGCGTAGACGGCGGCGAACGGGTCGCTCTCGGTGGCCGCCTGCTTGGAGCGGTAGCGCGCCTGGGTGAGCAGGATGTCGGCGGGCGCGACGAACGGGCCCTGCGCCGGCTGGCTCGGGTCGGGCGCGATGTAGATCGCGCTCGGCCCGTAGATCGCCTTGCCGTCCTGGCCGATCATGCCGAACACGAAACGGTTGGACCCGGTCGTCAGCACCGACGTGGCGAGCGCGGCCTGCGGGCCGGCGCCGACCAGATCGGCGACCTGCTGCAGCGACTTGCCCTCGGCCGGCGGGAACGACGCGGGGTCGGGCGTCTGCGCCTCGCGCACCGCCTCGCGCAGCCCGGGCGTGTCGGGAACCTGCTCGATGGGGTCGGTCTGGGTGGCGGCGGTGCCCGATCCGCCGCAGCCGGCGACGACCAGGACGAGCACGATGAGGGCGGCAAGACGGGCGTTCACGGCTCCTCAGCCTAACCGGGCCGGATTAGCATGGTCCGGATGGGGCACGATCACAGCCACGCTCCCTCGGCGGACGCGGACCGCAAGTGGCTGACGATCGCGTTCGCGCTGATCGTCGGCTTCATGGTCGTCGAGATCGCGGTCGGCTTCATCGCCTCGTCGCTGGCGCTGCTCTCCGACGCCGCGCACATGCTGACCGACGCGGGGGCGATTGCGCTGGCGCTGTTCGCCGCCTCGCTGGCCGCGCGGCCGCCGTCGCGGCGCTACACGTTCGGGCTCGGACGGGCCGAGATCCTGTCCGCCCAGGCCAACGGCGCGGTGCTGCTGGTGCTGGCCGGGGTGCTCGCGGTCGAGGCGGTCCGGCGCCTGTCGGAGCCGCACGCGGTCGAAGGCGGCCTGGTGATCGCGGTCGGCGTCATCGGCGCGCTGGTCAACGTCGCGGCCGCGTGGGCGCTGTCGCGCTCGGAGCGGCGCGGCCTGAACGTCGAGGGCGCGATCGCGCACGTGCTCACCGACCTATACGGCTCGATCGCCGCGGTGGTGGCCGGCGTCGTGATCGTGACCACCGGGTTCGAGCAGGCGGACGGCCTGGCCGCGCTGACCGTTTCGGCCCTGATGGTGCGTTCCGGGTGGCACCTGCTGCGCGACTCCGGGCGGATCCTGCTCGAGGGCTCGCCGAAGGACATCGACGTCGAGACGGTCGGGCGCGTGCTGGCCGCGGCCGACGGCGTCGTCGAGGTCCACGACCTGCACGTCTGGGAGGTCACGTCCGGGTTCCCGGCGCTGGCCGCGCACGTGCTGGTGCCCGAGGGCGACGACTGCCACGCGCGCCGCGCACAGCTCGAGCACCTGCTGCACGACCGCTTCGGGATCCACCACACGACGCTCCAGGTCGAGCACGAGCACGAGCAGCCGCTGCTGGAGATCACCAGCGTCCGCCACGGCGTATAGCCTCGCCCGCGTCCTTTTTCGAGAAGTGGAGGTGGTCGACGTGGCGGACGTGCTGGCGCGGGTGCACAGAGAGATGCAGGAGCGGTTGCGGGAGATCGAGGCGGAGCTCGCCGGCGTCGAGCCGCTGATCGCCGAGAAGGCGCAGATCGAGCACGCGCTCAGCGCGCCGCCGTTCGCGGACTACGCGGACGGTGAGAGCGACAGCACGCCGACCTCCGGCTGAGCCAGCGCGGCCGCGAACGCGGCCACGACGTCCGGGTCGAACTGCGTCCCGGCGCAGCGCTCGAGCTCGTCCAGCGCTTCGCGCGCGGCACGGCCCGGCCGGTACGCGCGGTCGCTGATCATCGCGTCGTAGGCGTCGCAGACCGCGACGATGCGCGCGCCGAGCGGGATGTCGGTGCCGGCCAGGCCGTCCGGGTAGCCGGCGCCGTCGAACCGCTCGTGGCTGGAGCGCACGATCCGCGCGACCGCGGCCAACTCGGGCGCGGCGGCGATGATCCGCTCGCCGATGACGGTGTGCTGGCGCATCGCCCGCCACTCCTCGGGGGTCAGCGCGCGCGGGGCGTGGAGGATCGCGTCCGGGATCGCGACCTTGCCGATGTCGTGCAGCGCGGCCGCGCGGCACGCTTCCAGCCGCGCGTCCTCGGCCAGGCCGAGCTCGCGCGCGACGTGGTCGACCAGCACGGCGACGCCGTCGACGTGGTCGCGCAGCTCGCCGTCGTGCTCGGTGGCGACGCGCAGCAGCACCTGGTGGACGGTCTCGTCGGTGGAGCGGCGGCCGCCGCGCTTGTCGACGTACATGCGCTGATCGGCGAGTCGCAGCGCGTCGTACGGGTCCTCCGGGCTGACCACCGCGGCGCCGCGTGAGCTGCGGATCGAGAACCGCTCGCCGGACGAGCTGAGCGCGGCGCTGGCGCGCTCGAGCAGCGCGTCGTGGTCGTCGGCGGCGGTCAGCAGGCAGAACTCGTCGCCGCCGACGCGGTAGGCGTGCCCGGCGGCGCCGACCGCGGCGGCGAAGTCGCGTCCCAGCCGGCGCAGCAGCGCGTCACCGGCGGGGTGGCCGAAGCTGTCGTTGTAGGCCTTGAAGCCGTCGAGGTCGAACAGCGCGACGAACGCCGGCCGCTCCGGCGTGGCGGTGCCCGCCAGCCGCGGCAGGTCGGCGAACAGCGCGCGCCGGTTGCCGAGCCCGGTCAGCTCGTCCGTGAGCGCCTCCCGCTCGCTGGCGCCGAGCGTGCGCAGGTTCTCCCGGAACGTGAGCGCGAAGCGCAGCACGGCGGCGGCGACCGCGGCGGTCGCGAGCCACATCGCCGCCCCGTTGAGCGTCCGGTAGTGGTCGAGCACCAGCAGCGCGAGGGCGACGAGCGTGAACGCCGCCGGCACGGCCAGCATCGTGCCGCGCAGCCGGCGCGCGTCGAGCCGCGTCGCCGGGCGCGAGGCGGCGAACGCGACCAGTACGAACGCCGCCGGCCAGCACGCGTCCAGCAGCGTGAAGCCGCCGTACGTGCCCCGCGCCGCCTGGTAGAGGTAGACGCCGTCGGCGACCGCGTAGAGCGCGAACGCGCTGCCCAGCAGCCACCACGTCGGCCCGCCCCGGCGGCCGGTGACGACCGCCACGGCCACGACGAACGCCACCAGCGCCAGGTCGGCGAGCGGGTACGCGAGATTGATCGCGACGGTCGCGAACGAGCCGTCGGTGCGCGCCACGACGTTGAAGACGAGTGCGGCGCCGACCGCCGCGCACGCGAGCGCGCAGACGAGCCCGTCCAGCCACAGCGCGGAGCCGAGCCGCGGCGCACGGGCGCGCAGGAGCAGCACGAGGCCCGCGTACGCGGCCGGGTAGATCAGCAGGTAGCCGGCGTCCGAGGGCGACGGATCGGGCGGCGACGCGTCGCCCAACAGCGCGATCGAGTAGTAGAGGTCGCCGGCCGTGTAGGCGGCGAGCCCGAGCGTCAGCAGCACCCACGCGGCGCGCTCCCGCCCGCGCTCGCGGACCGCGTGCAGGGCGCAGACCGCGATCGCCAGCAGTTGCGCCGCGTGGTAGCAGTTGTCCAGGGCACCGGGGAACGCGCCCAGGGCGCGCGCGACGACGCCGCCGAGCGCCACGACCGCGGCTGCGAGCAGCCATCGCTCGGGGTTCGATCTCCGGTGCGCCATCCCCCTCTACATCGGCGTGGCGCGGAGGGTCTTGATCTAGCCGCCCGTGTAGAAGGCGGTCGTGCGGGCGGCGGCCGCGCGCGCCTCGTCGGCGTTCGCGCCGGCGGCGATGCTCGCCTCGCCCCACGCCTCGCTCACGCGCGTGATGAAGTCGCGCCCCGCGTCGGACGCGCTCCACTGGGCGAACGCGGCCGGGTCGACGGGCTCGCCGCCGTTCGCCAGGTGCAGCGTCAGGCCGATCAGCGCCAGGTCCCAGCCCACGCCGACCGCGCCCGGGCCGTACTGCAGCGCGCGCTCGTCGTCGATGTGCGCGATGTGCTCGAGCGTGAAGCGCGTGCCGTCCGCCTCCGGGGTCAGCTGCAGCTCGATCCACGTCGTGTCGCCGCCGAACTCCCACGTGGCCGAGAACGCCCGCGGCGGCTCGCAGGTCTGGATCGTCCCGGACGCGTTGCCCTGGAGCTGGTAGCGGCCGCCGAGCTCGAGGTCGCCGCTGACCGGGAGGAACCAGCGCGGGATCCGCTCCGGGTTCGTGCACGCGTCCCACAGGTCCTCGAGCGTCGTGGGGTACACGCGCGCGACGGTGAGCGTGCGCGCCTCGCCGGCCGCGAGCGTGCGTCCGCCGACGCGGCGCTCGGCGGCATTGATCTGGTGGTCGACATCGATCATCGGCCTTGTCTCCTTTGGCGTTTGCCTCGTGCGATCTCGGTGGCGAGCGCGTCGAGGTGAGGGGTCCAGAACGCGCGGAACGAGTCGAGCCAGACGTCGACCTCGCGCAGCGGCTCCGGGTTGACGGCGTACAGGCGGCGCGTGCCCTCGGGCCGGACGGTGGCGAAGCCCGCCTCGCGCAGCACGCGCAGGTGCTGGGACACGGCGGGCTGGGAGATCCCGAACTCCTCCCGGATCGTCTCCGCGATCGCGCCCGACGAGCGCTCACCGGAGGCGAGCAGCTCGAGGATGCGGCGGCGGACGGGGTCGCCGAGGACGTCGAGGGCGTGCACCGGGTTCGAATATATCAGTGTCCGCTTATATAAGCCGCGCCTTCTGTAGCTGTGGTGCGAGACGCCAGAGCCGGCGCCGGCGCCGCCGGAGCACGAAGCGGACGAGCTGGTCGCCGCGCATCGGCAGGTTGTCGCTGCCGACGCGGCGCAGCAGGCGGCCGTCCGTCGTCGTGACGATCCGGTCGGTGACGTGCGGGACGGTCACGACCGTGAGCGGGACGCGGCCGACGGTCAGCGGCTGCACCTCGACGTCGACCGCCGACTCCTGCGCGCGGCGCATCACCTCGTCGAGCGTCTGCTGGTCGAGCCGCCAGCCGGCGAGGCGCCGCTCGTCGGTCACGCCGATCACGATCTGGCCGCCGGCGGTCATCGCCATGGCGGGGATCACTTCCCGCAGGTGGTTCGGCGACGTCTTGAACTCGAGCCGCTCGTGCTCGATCGCGCCGAAGCGCGCCCAGAACTCGGGCTCGTCCAACTGCAGTGGGAGGCGTCCGGCGATCATGGTGCTCAGGAACTTAGCGACCTGCCCGGACGGCTCGACCGCCACCCCCGGCCGTCCGCACGGCGTGCGACGATCCACGCTGCCGATGACCGCGCCCACGCTCGCCGACGCCCTGCGCGACGCCCGTCGCCGGCACGGCCTGTCGCTGCGCGACGTCGAGCGCCGGACCGGCATCCGCAACGCGCACCTGTCGCAGCTGGAGACCGGGACGATCGTGAAGCCCGAGATGGCGCTGCTGTGGGAGCTCGCGGAGCTGTACGGGCTCGACTTCGGCGAGCTGCTCGGCCTCGCCGGCTACGGCGGGGGAGACGAGCGGCGCCAGCGGATGACGGTCGCGCTGCGCGTGCTCGGCGAGCTGTCGGTGGTCGAGCAGGACGAGGTCCTGCGCTACATCGGCGAGCTCAGGCGGCGCGGCGATGCGTGAGTTCACGCGCGCACGCGTGGCACGCGCCTGCGCGGACGTCCTGCGGCGGGCCGGCGTCGCCGGCGTGCTGCCGACGCCGCTGGAGGCCGTGCAGGAGGCCGCGGGCGTCCGCGCGCGGGTCGCGCTGCCGCCCACGGACGAGCGCCGCATCCTCGGCGCACTCTGGTTCGAGGAGCGGGCGCTGTTCGTCGACACGCGCCAGTCCGTCCCGCGCCGGCGCTTCACCGAGGCGCACGAGCTCGTCCACCTGCTCTGCCCGTGGCACGCCGCCGTGCTGCGCGTGGATACGGCCGCGGAGCTGTTCGGCGAGCTCGCGCTGGGCATCGAGGCCGAGGCGAACTTCGGCGCCGGCGAGCTGCTCTTCCAGGGCGCGGCGTTCCGCGACGAGGCCGAGGCGCACGAGCGGTCGCTGTCCACGGCGTTCGCGCTCGCCCCGCGGTACGGGGCGTCCCGGCACGCCGCGGCGCACCGGTACGTGGAGGATCACGCGGACGCCGTGGCGCTGGCGGTCGCCGGGCGCTGGCCGGCCCGCGACGGGCGCCTGCCGCTCTGGCGGGGCGTCGAGTCGGCCGCGTTCCGGAGCCGGTTCGGGCCGGTCGCCGGGCTGCTGGCGGACGCCGCCCTGGACGTCCGCGAAGGGCCGCTGGCCGAGGCGATCGACGCGGCGCGCCGCAGCGCCGAGCCGGTCGCCGCGGCGCTGGGCGGCTTCCGCGTCGAGGTCGTCAACAACCGGCACTGCCATCTCGTGTTCGTGAGCGCGCCAGCGCCGTGCGCGCGGCGCGCAGCATGAACGCCGCGTGGCCGCCGCAGCGGTTACGGGTCGATCGACGCTTTGGCCCAGAGCACGGTCGACGAGTGGTCACTTTCTGGCGCCATGCGCCGCAAAGTGACCGCTCGTGGGGCTGAGCGCTGCGGTATCGCCGCGGCGCGCGGTCGCCGTTGCCGATCGGGCAGAAGACGCCCGCGGCGATCTCGTCCCACGACCGGCGAGTTCCATCCAGACATTCAATCACTGCATCTCTGTCGCCGGCGCGGCCACCGCGCTGAGCTGGTCCGCGGTCTCCCGCACCAGCCCCGCGAGCGAGCCCTCCGACGCCGCCGCCACCCAGCGTTCGAACGCCACCTTGAAGACCGCGATCCCGGTCTCGGCCGCGAGGCTCGCGACGGGGCCCGGCACCCCGCGCCGGCGCAACGCGCCCGCGAGCGCCGACGCGAGCGTCGCCAGCTTGATCAGCTCGCGCTCGCGCAGCTCCGCGTTGGCGTCGATGATCGCCTGGCGGCGCCGCGAGTGGTCGCGCCGGCCGGCGAAGAACGTGTCGCCGACCTGCGCCAGCGCGGCGACCACCGCCGCCAGGGGCGCCGCCGACGCGGGCGCGGACTCGACCGCGTCCACCAGCGCCGAGCGCAGCTCCTCGCTGCCCGAGAACAGCACCTCGCGCTTGTCGGCGAAGTGGCGGAAGAACGTGCGCTCGGTGAGCCCCGCCCGCTCGGCGATCTCCGCGACCGTCGTCTGCTCGAAGCCGCGCTCGCCGTAGAGCGCCATCGCCGCCTCGGCGAGGCGCCCGCGCGCGTTCGGCTCCCAGCGTCCCATGCCCACCAATGATGACAGCGACTGACATGCCGCGCGCTACCATTCGATGTCAGGCACTGACATCACGCAAGGAGTCAGCAATGCGCGTCTTCCTCACCGGCGCTTCCGGCCACATCGGGTCCGCCGTCATCCCCGAGCTCCAGGACCACGGCCACACGGTCGTCGGCCTCGCCCGCTCCGACGACGCGGCGGCCACGGTCGCCGCCGCCGGCGCCGACGTCCTGCGCGGCGACCTGACCGACCTCGACGGCCTCGCGCGCGCCGCGCAGCAGGCGGACGGCGTGATCCACCTCGCGTTCCGCCACGACATCGCGTTCTCCGGCGACATGGCCGGCGCGGCGGCGTCCGACCTGGCCGCGATCGCCACGATCGGCGACGCGCTGGCGAACACCGGCAAGCACTTCGTCACCACCGGCGGCAGCATGATGCTGTGGATCGGCGGGACCACCGGCCGCCCGGGCACCGAGGACGACGTGTTCGACGGCGACGGCCGGATCGCGTCGGAGAACGCGACGGTCGCGCTCGCCGAGCGCGGCGTGCGCGCCTCGGTCATCCGCCTGGCGCCCAGCGTCCATAGCGCGCGCGACCGGCACGGCTTCGTCCCGACCCTGATCGAGATCGCGCGCGAGAACGGCGTGTCCGGCTACGTCGGCGACGGCGCCAACCGCTGGCCGGCGATCCACACGCTCGACGCGGCCGTCCTCTACCGCCGCGCGCTCGAGGACGCGCCGCCCGGCTCCCGGCTGCACGGCGTCGCCGAGACCGGCATCCCGTTTCGCACGATCGCCGAGGCGATCGGCCGCGTCGCCCACGTGCCGGCGGCACCCGCCGCCCCCGACCGCTTCCGCTTCCTGAGCGCGTTCGTGGCCGCCGACAACCCGACCGACAACACCATCACCCGGAGGCTGCTGGACTGGGAGCCGGCTCACCCGGGGCTGATCGAGGATCTGGACGCCGGGGTGTACTAGGCCGCGCGTCGAAGACGTCGATCGCCAGCGCGCCGACCACCGTCTGCAGCCACGCGCGCGCGTCGGGATCGGCGCGCTCGGCGCGGCGCCGCGCGTAGGTGGTGACGTCGTCGCGCGAGCCGGCGATCAGCAGCGGACCGGTGACCGCGTAACGCCCGTCCTCGAGCGCGACCAGCGCGCCGGACGTGTCGCGGCGGACGCGCAGGAGCGCGACGACCGTCTGGTCGAGCACGCGCTCCGGCGCGCCCAGCTCGCCGACCACCGCCTGCTCGTCCGCCGGCCGGACGGTGAAGATCGGCGACGTCCCGCGCAGGCGCCGGCGCGGCCGCGGCGGCGCGCCGAGCGGGCCGCGCCGCCAACGCTCCTCGAGCGCGCTCACCTCGCGCGCGACCTCCTGGCGGACGAGCACGTGCAGGCGGTCGCCGGCGCGGATCCGCGTCGACCCGCGCGGCGCGAGCGCCGCCCCCTCGCGCACGATCACGCTCACGATCGCGTCCCGTGGCAGCCCGAGGTCGCGCACGGCGGCACCGACGACCGCGTGCTCGCCGCGCACCAGGAACTCGACCGTCTCCGCCCCGAGCCGCCGGATCACGCCGGCCTGCAACACGGGCTCCGGCTCCACGGCGTCGACCACGGGCGCCTCGTCCGCGCCCGGCGCGAACAGCCGCCGCGGCAGCCAGCGCGCGAGCACGTCCGAGCGGGCCGAGAACAGCGGCGACAGGATCGACAGCGCGAGCACGTAGAGCGCGGCGAACGGCGCCACCCGCGCGTCGAGCCCGGCCGCCACGGCCAGCGACGCCAGGATCAGCTCGAACTCGCCGCGGCTGACCAGCATCAGCGCCGTGTTCGACGCCGCCTGGCGCCCGAACCCGTAGATCCGCGCCGCCACGACGCCGGCGATCACGTTGAAGACGAGCGTGACCACGACCGCGATCACGACCGCCGGCGCGATCGCCTCCATGTCGCTGGGCGCGATCGTCAACCCGAACCAGAAGAAGAAGATCGCGGCGAACGTGTCCCGCAGCGGGATCAGCAGTCGCTCCACGCGCGGCCCGATCCCGGTGCCCGCGACGACCATGCCGGCCAGCAGCGCGCCGACCGCGTCCGACGCGCCGGAGACCTCGGCGAACCCGGCGAAGAACACGCCGAACCCGACGACCAGGATCACCGCCAGCTCCGAGTCGCCGGTCGCGAGCAGCGGCCGCACCAGCCCCGCGCCCCAGCGGGCCAGCGCGAACAGCCCGAGCAGGAACGCGAACGCGACCCCGACCGACAGCGCGATGCCGGCGGCGTCCTGCTGGTCGCCCAGGATCGGCTGCAGCAGCGCGAGGTAGAACGCCAGGAAGACGTCCTCGACGATGATGACCCCGAGGATCATCCCCGTCTCCGGGTTCTTGACCCGGCGCAGATCGAGGATCAGCTTCGTGACGATCGCCGTCGACGACGTGCCGATCATGCCCGCGATCACGAAGATCTCGCGCGTGCCCCAGCCGAACGTCCACCCGAGCACGAGCCCGGCGCCGAAGTTGAGCGCGATGTACGCGCCGCCCGCCCACATGAGCTTGCGCCCGCCGCGCAGCAGGTCGTCGATCGAGAACTCGATGCCGAGGTGGAACAGCAGCAGGACGAGCCCGAGCATCGCCAGCAGGTGGATCTCGTCCGGGTCCGACAGCACCACGACGCCCGGCGTCTGCGGGCCGAACACGATCCCGGCGACGATGAAGAACGGGATCGCCGGCAGCCCCAGCCGCCGGCCCCCGCGCGCGAACAGGCCGGCGAGCAGCAGGGCGGCGCCGACCACGAGCAGCTCGTTGTGCACGTCGTTCAGCCTGGAACGTCACCGCCCCGCCGTCGATGGACAGAAATCCCCAAATGCCGGGTGCAGCTACCAGCAGACGAAGCCGCCGTCGACGATCAGGTCGACGCCGGTGCAGAAGCTCGCGGCCTCGCTGAGCAAGAAGACCGCGGGCCCGACCAGCTCCTCCGGCCGGGCCATGCGGCCGAGCGGCGTGTCGGCCTCGAAGCGCTTGACCTGCTCGGCGACCTCCAGCCGCGTGTTCATCGGCGTGGCCGTGTAGCCCGGCGAGATGGCGTTGACGCGAATGCCGCGCGGCGCCCACTCCATCGCCAGCGACTTCGACAGCTGCACGACCGCGGCCTTGGACGCGTTGTAGTGCACCTGCAGCAGATCGCGGTTGACGATCGAGCCGGACATCGACGCGACGTTCACGATCGCGCCGCCGCCGTGGCGCAGCAGCGCGCGGCCTTCCGCCTGGCAGCTCAGGAACACGCCGTCGACGTTGACCTGCATGACCTGCCGGAACTGCGCGAGCGGCATGTCCTCCGCGGGCGCGGCGTTCGCGATCCCGGCGCTGTTGACCGCCAGGCGCAGCGGCCCGAGGCCGGCCTCGACCTCCGCGACCGCGGCCGTCACCGCGTCGGGGTCGGTGACGTCGGCCGAGATCGCCAGCGCGCGCCGCCCGCGCGCCTGCACGCCGGCCGCGGTCGCGGCCGGGTCGCCGAGGTCGACGCAGCCGACGTCCGCGCCGGCCTCGGCCAGGCCGAGCGCGATCGCCTGGCCGATCCCCGAGGCCGCGCCGGTGACGAGCGCCACCGCGCCGTCGAGACGGAACGAGGGCAGGGTCATGTCGTCGCCAGCTCCATGATCGCGTGGTCGGTCGCCTCGGCGCCGGTCAGCATCCCGCGCTGCTCGCCGCGGCTGAGCACGAGCACGCGGTGCGAGAGGCCGAGCACCTCCTCCAGCTCCGAGCTGACCACGATCACCGCCATGCCCTCGCGCGCGAGCGCGGCGATCACCTCGTAGATGGCCGCGCGGGCGCCCATGTCGATGCCGCGCGTCGGCTCGTCGAGGATGATCACGCGCGGGTTGCGCTCCAGCCACTTGGCGATCACGACCTTCTGCTGGTTGCCGCCGGACAGCGCGCGCACCGGCTGGGCCGGGTCGCCCTTGACCTTCAGGCGATCGATCGCCTCGACCGCGACCTCGCGCACGCGGCCGGGCTTGACCCAGCCCTGCGCGCCGAGCCGGTCGAGGTTCGCGAGCGCGATGTTGTCCTCGATCGCCAGGTCGAGCACGACGCCCTCGGCCTTGCGGTCCTCGGGCACCAGCGTCATGCCGGCCCGGATCGCGGCCGCGGGGTCGCCGGATCGCAGCGTCCTGCCGGCGAGCGTGACCGTGCCGGACGCCACCGGGTCGGCCCCGGCGATGCCCCGCACCAGCTCCGTGCGCCCGGCGCCGACGATCCCGGCGATGCCGAGGATCTCGCCCGCGTGCACGGAGAACGAGACGTCGCGGAACGCGCCCTCGGCCGACGTGAGGCCGTCGACGCGCAGCACCTCCTCGCGCCTCGGCGTCCCCGTGTCCGGGAACAGCCGCTCGAGGTTGCGGCCGACCATGTCCTCGATCAGCCGGTCCACCGGGACCTGCGCGGACTCGTGCGACGCGACCCAGCGCCCGTCGCGCAGCACCACCACGCGGTCGGCGATGCGCGCGATCTCCTCGAGCCGGTGCGACACGTAGATGAACGAGACGCCCTCGGCGCGCAGCTGGTCGATCACCGCGAACAGGTGCTCGGTCTCCTCGGCGCCGAGCGCCGCGGTCGGCTCGTCGAGCAGCAGCAGCTGCGCGTCGAGCGTCAGCGCCTTGGCGATCTCGACCTGCTGCTGCGCGGCGACGCGCAGCGAGCGGACGGGCCGCGTGGGGGAGATGTCGAGCCCGAGCCGGCGCAGCTGCTCGGCGGCGCGGCGGTTCATCTGCGCACGGTCCACGCGCGGGCCGTTCATCGGCCAGCGGCCGATGAAGACGTTCTCGGCCACGCTCAGGTCCGGCAGCAGCCGCAGCTCCTGTTGGATCATCCCGATGCCGGCGGCGATCGCCTCGCCGGGCGTGGCCGGCGCGTACGGCCTGCCCTGCCAGGTCATGGTGCCGGTGTCGGGCGCGAACGTGCCCGCGACGATGTTCGACAGCGTCGACTTGCCGGCGCCGTTCTCGCCCAGCAGGGCGACGACCTCGCCCGGCCGGACCTCGAGGTCGATGCGGTCGAGCGCCTGCGTCGCGCCGAAGCGCTTGGAGACGCCGCTGACGGTGAGCCCGCTCATGGGTGCTTGGCGATGTACTCGGCCGCGTTGGCCTTGGTGGTCAGGAACGCCGGCAGCAGCTGCTGCTTGGGCACCTTGTCGCCGGCGATCAGCTGCTCGGTGCTCTGCACGGCCATCCGGCCCATGCGCTGCGTCTGCTGGGTCATCGTGGCGTCGATCACGCCCGCGTCCACGGCCTTCAGGCCCGCGACGTCGCCGTCGAAGCCGACGATCGTCACCTTGTGCTTGACGTTGGCCACGCGCACGGCCTGCGCCGCGCCGAGCGCCATCGCGTCCGCGCGGCCGAAGAAGACCGACACGTCCGGGTGCGCCTGGAGCATGTTCTGGGCGACGTTGAAGCCCTTGTCCTGATCCCAGTCGGCGGGCTGCTCGGCGACCACCCGCAGCCCCGGGCTCTCGTCCAGCGCCTCCTGGAAGCCCTGGTTGCGGTCGATCTCCGGCGTGGTGCCGATCTGGCCCTGCAGGATCGCGACCTGGCCCTCGCCGCCGGTCTGCTTGGCGACGTACTCGCCCAGCTTCTTGGCCGAGGCGACGCTGTCGGACGCGATGAACGTGTCCGCCGGCGCGTCCGGCGGGTTGCGGTCGACCGCGACGATCGGGATGTGCGCCTTGCGCGCCGCCTTGACCGGCACTCCGGCCGCGGTCGCGCCCGCCGGGATGTAGATGATCCCGTCGACCTGCTTGGTGACGAAGTCCTCGATCTGGTTGACCTGGGTGGCGGCGTCGCCGCGCGCGTCGGCCACGACGACGTCGATGCCGCGCTTGGCCGCCTCGGCGGTCACGGACTGCTTGATCTGGTTGAAGAAGTCGGCCTGGAGGTTGGCGACCGCGAGGCCGATGCGCGGCGTGTCGACGTCCCAGCGCTGGGAGAACGCCGTGGCGAGGCCCAGGATCACGACGATCGGGGCGACGACGAAGAACGCGGAGCGCGACATGGCTCAGGCCTCCTTCCGGCGCAGCACGTCGAGCATGACGGCGAGCGCGATCACGACGCCGATCACGACCATCTGCACGAACGGCGACACGCTCATCAGCGACAGGCCGTTGCGCAGCACGCCGATGATCAGCACGCCGAGCGCGGTGCCCGTGACGCTGCCGACGCCGCCGGAGAGGCTGGCGCCGCCGATCACGACCGCGGCGATCGTGTCCAGCTCGTAGCCGGTCGCGGCGCTCGGCTGCGCGGAGTCCAGCCGCATCGCGAGGATCACGGCCGCGACGCCGGCCAGCAGGCCGGTGACGGTGTAGACCGCGATCGTCAGCCGCGTGGTGCGCAGGCCGGCCAGGCGCGCGACCTCGGCGCTGCCGCCGAGCGCGTAGAGCGCGCGGCCGTTGGCGCGGTAGCGCAGGAACGCCCAGCCGGCGACGTAGAGGACGATCAGCAGCGCGACCGTCGCCGAGACCCAGCCCAGCAGGCGGCTCGACGCGAGGCTGGTGAAGGCGTCCGGGAAGCCGACGATCTGCTGGCCGTCGGTGATCACGTTCGCGAGGCCGCGGGCGACCGACAGCATCGCGAGCGTGGCGATGAACGCGGGCAGCTTGGCCTTGGTCGTCAGCACGCCGTTGACCGCGCCGGCCGCCGCGCCGGCGGCGAGCGCGCCGAGCACCGCGAGCGTCACCGGCAGCCCGCCGGCGTGCGAGAGCCAGCCGAGCACCATCATCGCCAGCGCGAGCACCGAACCGACCGACAGGTCGATGCCGCCGATGATGATCACCGCGGTCATCCCGAGCGCGAGGACGCCCAGCACCGTGACCTGGTCGATCACGTTGAGCAGGTTGTCCTTGGTCAGGAAGAACGGCGAGTAGATCGTCAGCGCGACGCACAGGACCAGCAGCGCGAGCGCGGGACCGCGCGAGCCGGTGAGCAGCTGCTCCTCCCAGCGCGACTTGTGGCGTTCGGCGGGCGCGGCGGCAGCCGTCACCCTGCCCGTGGGTTGCACGGTTGACATTGTCTCTCCTCTCTCAGGGGCGCGGGGCGGGGCGCCGCGTTCAGCTCATGAACATGCCGCCGTCGACGTTGATGGTCTGGCCCGTGATGTAGGCGGCGTCATCGGAGGCCAGGAAGAGCAGCAGTGAAGCGACGTCGTCGGCGGTGCCGGCGCGCCCGAGCGGGATGCCGGCGATCCATTCGGCCATCAGCTCGCCGGGCGCGTAGTCGCCCAGCAGCCGCCCCCATTCGCGGTCGTTGTAGGACCACATGTCGCTGCCCACGATCCCCGGGCAGTACGCGTTGACGGTGATCTGGTCCTTGGCCAGTTCCTTGGCGAGGGATTGGGTGAGCCCGACCACGCCGAACTTCGACGCGGCGTAGTGCGGGGTGTAGATGAAGCCCTGGCGCGCCTGCCCGGAGGCGGCGTTGAGGACGCGCCCGCCGCCGCCCTGCGCGCGCATGCGCGCCGCCGCGGCCTGGCAGCAGAGGAACGTGCCGGTGGTGTTCACGCGCAGCACGCGCTCCCAGTCGTCGAGCGTGAGCTCCTCGAGCCGGCTGATCGTGATGATCCCGGCGTTGTTGACCAGCACGTCGACGCGGTCGGCGGCGGCGAACACGCGCTCGACGTCCTCGGGCACCGTGACGTCGGCCTGCACGCCGGTGCCGCCGAGCTCCTCGGCCGCGGCGTGGACGGCGTCGCTGCGGTCGGCGAGCACGACCCGGGCGCCCTCGCCGGCGAAGCGCGCGGCGATGCCCTTGCCGATCCCGGCGCCGGCGCCCGTCACCACCACCGTCCGTCCCTCAAAGCGCGACATGCTGCGTCTCCTTCTGAAGCCGGGCCCGGGCGACCGCGGCGTGCCACGCCTCCAGGCGCGCGCGCCGGACCGGCTCCGGGTCGTTCGGGGTGTAGAGCTCGCGCGGCCGGTCCAGCGCCTCCAGCTGCTCGCGCGTCCAGATGCCCGCGACGCGCCCCGCGAGGTGCGCGGCGCCGAGCGCGGACAGCTCCGCGGCCAGCGAGCGCGCGACGGCGCGCCCGCCCGTGTCGGCCTGCAGCTGCATCAGCGTGCGGTTGGCGGTCGGCCCGCCGTCGGCCAGCAGCGTCTGGACCGGACCGACCAGCGCTTCGATCGCCGCGACCGTGTCCTCGACCTGGAACGCGATCGACTCGAGCGCGGCGCGCGCCAGCTGCTCGCGCCGGGTCGCGAACGACAGGCCGGAGATCACGCCGACGGCGTCGTCGTCCCACCAGGGGGCGCCCAGGCCGCCGAACGCCGGCACCAGGTGCACGCCGTCGCTGGACGGGGCCGCCTCCTGCGCGAGCGCGTCGGGCGTCGTCGCGAACAGGTGCGCGAGCCAGGTGAGCGTCGCGCCCGTGGAGCGGATGTTGCCCTCGAACGCGTGCGCCGGACCGTGCTCGTCCTGCCAGGCGACGGTCAGGCAGAGGCCACCGGGCGTCCAGGCGTCCGCGGCGCCGAGGCTCATGATCGAGGAGCCGGTGCCGAACGTGGCCTTGACCTGGCCGGGGCGCCAGCCGGCGTGCGCGAACAGGGCCGCGTGCGAGTCGCCCATGACGGCGCACACCGGCGTGCCGTCCGGCAGCGGCGCCAGGTCGCGGACGTCGCTGAACGGGCCGGTGCTGGCGACCACGCGCGGCAGCACCTCGTCCGGGATGCCGAAGATGTCCAGCAGCGCCGGCGACCACTCGAGCGTGCGCACGTCGAGCAGCTGCGTGCGGGCCGCGTTGCCGGCCTCGATCACGTGCTCGCCGCCGAGGCGGGTGAGCAGGAACGAGTCGACCGTGCCCAGGCACGCGCCGGCGCGGCCGTACGCGTCCAGCAGCCAGCGCGCCTTGGTGGCGGAGAACATCGGGTCCAGCGGCAGGCCGCTGAGCGCGCGCACCTCCTCGGCGTGCTCGCGCAGCGGGCCGCAGTCGGTGCGCCGGTCCTGCCAGCTGAGCATCGGCCCGCGCGGCTCGCCGGTCTCGCGGTCCCACAGCAGCAGCGACTCGCGCTGCGTGCTGAGCGCGACCGCCGCCACGCGCCGGTCGCCGACGCAGCCCGCGACCGCGGCCTGGACGCTGGCCCAGATCTCGTTCGCGTCCTGCTCGACCCAGCCCGCGCGCGGCGTCGAGAGGCTCACGGGCGCGGTTGCCCGCGCCACGATCGTCCCAGCGGCGTCGACGAGCACGGCCTTGGTGGCCGACGTGCCCTGGTCGATCGCGAGGATGTGGTCAGGCGAGCTCATGCGCGGCTGCGGCGATGCCGTCGGCGTTGAGGCCGAAGTGGTCGAGCAGGTAGGTCGCGCTGCCGGTGGGCGCGAAGCCGGAGACGCCGAGGATGCGCATCGGGACCGGATGGTGCTCGGCGACCAGCGTCGCGACCGCCGCGCCGAGGCCGCCGGTCGTGACGGCCTCCTCGACCGTGACGATCCCCCGCGTCTCGCGCGCCGCGTCCAGCACCGCCGTGACGTCCAGCGGGTCCACGAACGGCATGTTGACCACTCGAGCTGAGATTCCGTCGGCCCGCAGGCGCTCGGCGGCGTCGAGCGCGCGCGAGACCATCGTCCCGAGCGCGATCACGGTGACGTCGTCGCCGTCGATCAGCCGGAGGGCGCGGCCGGGTTCCAGCGGCGCGTCCTCGGGCGTGACCTCGGGCACCTTCAAGCGCGGGACGCGCAGGTACAGCGGGCCGGGGTTCGCGGCCGCCCAGCGGACCGCGGCGCGGGTCTGCGCGGGGTCGGCCGGGACCAGCACCTTGAGGTTGTCGATCGCCCGCGTCCACGACAGGTCCTCGATCGAGTGGTGCGTCGGGCCGAGCTCGCCGTAGGCGACGCCCGGGCTCTGCCCGCACAGGACCACGTGCGTGTTCGAGTACGCGACGTCGGCCTTGATCTGCTCGAGCGCGCGGCCGGTCAGGAACGGGGCGGCGGCGGAGACGAACGGGATCAACCCGCCGTTGGCCAGGCCGGCGCCGACGCCGACGAGGTCCTGCTCGGCGATGCCGACGTTGATCAGGCGGTCCGGGAACTGCTCGCGGAAGCCGACGAGGTTCGAGGAGCCGACCGAGTCGTTGCACACGGCGACGATCCGCTCGTCGGCGCGAGCGAGCTCGATCAGCGTCTCGGCGAACGCCTGGCGGCAGTCGTAGGTCTGGACGAGCTGAGAAGTCATCGCGCGAGCTCCTGGAGGGCGGTGCGGACCTGGTCGGCGGACGGCACCTTGTGGTGCCACTCGACGCGGTCCTCCATGAACGAGACGCCCTTGCCCTTGATCGTGTTGGCGATCACGGCGACGGGCCGGCCGGTGCGGCTGGGCTCCAGCGCGTCGAGCAGCTGCGCGTGGTCGTGGCCGTCGACGGTGCGCGTCTCGAACCCGAACGCCGTCCACTTGTCGGCGAGCGGCTCGAGCTGCTTGGTGTCCTCGGTGCCCGCGCCCTGCTGCAGCCGGTTGCGGTCGACGATCGCGGTCAGGCGGTCGAGGTCATAGTGGGCGGCGGTCATCGCCGCCTCCCAGTTGGAGCCCTCCTGCAGCTCGCCGTCGCCGAGGACGACGTAGGTGCGGTAGTCGAGATCCTTGAGCTGGGCGGCGAGCGCGCACCCGACCGCAACCGGGAAGCCATGACCGAGCGGGCCGGTGTTGGTCTCCACACCGGGGACCTTGACCCGGTTGGGATGGCCGTTGAGGGCGGACAATGGGGCCATGAACGTGTCGAGGCTGGCGCGGGGGAAGAAGCCGCAGTGCGCGAGCGTCGCGTACAGCGCGCCGGCGCAGTGGCCTTTGCTGAGGATGAAACGGTCGCGGTCGGGGCGGGCCGGGTCGGTGGGATCCACGTCCAGGACGGCGCCGAACAGCGTCACCAGGATGTCGGTCACCGAGAGGTCGCCGCCGATGTGGCCGAGGCCGGCGCGGTCGACCATCGTGACCACCGTGCGGCGGACGTCGGTCGCCATCGCTTCAAGCTCGGCCACGTCGATCCCGTCCTTGCGGGCGGCCCATGCGGCGGCGGTGTGAGTGTCTGCCAGAAGCACGATGAATATCCATTCAGTCTTGAATTGATAGTCGGCAACGGGGAAGGTACACGGCCTCGCCCGGCTGTCAAGCGGGCGGGGTCGCGCAAGCGCTTGCGGGGGCACGCACCGCTCAGGGGTCGATGTGATGGTGCAGCGCGAAACGGCGCGCCGCGCTGAGCGGCGACGCGCCAGGTTAGGCGGAGGTCAGGCGGGGTCGGCGAGCAGGCGCTCGGCGGTCACGCGATCGGTGACCAGCACGTTGATCCAGCCGCCGCGCAGCGCGCCGCGGATCGCGTCGAACTTGCGCGCGCCGCCGGCGATCCCGACGCAGCGGTCGACGCCGCGCAGCTGCTCGAGCGTCACGCCGATCACGCGGCGCTCGACGTCGGACTGCACGAGCACGCCGTCGGTGTCGAAGAAGCGCAGGCAGATGTCCCCGACGGCGCCGAGCTCGCCGAGCGCCGCGAGCTCGTCCTCGGAGAAGATGTTGCCGCTGCGCTGCAGCAGGCTCGACGGCTCCAGCGCGCCGATGCCGACCAGCGCGAG
This sequence comes from Solirubrobacter sp., assembly GCA_035555675.1. Lineage (GTDB taxonomy): Bacteria > Actinomycetota > Thermoleophilia > Solirubrobacterales > Solirubrobacteraceae > Solirubrobacter. The sequence continues at coordinate 62,777 of DATMGH010000172.1, forward strand.
CGTGACGTCCGCGAGGCCGTCGAGCGCCTCGCGCACGAACTGGTCCACGACCAGCGCGGCGCGTGCGCTCTCGGACGCGGCGATGCCGGGCGCGAGCAGGAACGTGGGGCGGGCGCCGGTGAGGTCCGCAAAGCGCTGCGTCAACCGCGCGGCGTGGGCTTCGGCCGTCGGGTTGCCGACGCCGCCGAACAGCTGCAGCGCGCGCTTGGCGCCGGCCTTCGGCGGGAGCGGGCGCATCGCGTCGACCGCGGCCAGCAGGGTCGAGCTCCAGGACGAGATCCCGACCACGTCGCCGCCGGTCAGCGACGCCTCCAGGTAGCGCGCGGTCGCGGTGCCGAGATCCTGCGCCAGGCCCGCCTCGGTGTCGTCGAGCACGTCGACCACGATCGCCTCGCGCAGGCCGAAGCGCGCCTCCAGCTGCTCCTCGAGCGCGGTCTGCACGCCGTCCGGGACGATCACGGTCGTGCGCACGATCCCGTCCTCCTCGGCGCGCTTGAGCAGGCGCGACACGCGCGCCTGGGAGATGTGCAGGCGGCGCGCGATCTCCGGCTGGCGCAGGTCGTGCTCGTGATAGAGCCGGGCCACTTTCACCATCAGGCGCAGCTGCTCCTCGGCGGCGGGCGAGCGTCTGGTGGGCACGGGTCCATCCTATGAGCCGGGCGGGTCACTCGTGATTGAGCAGGCGCCGGGCCACCATGCGGAAGAAGTCGCCGCGGCTGATCACGCCCACCAGCCGCCGGTCGTCGAGCACGGGGATGACCAGCACGCGATGATGCAGGAAGATCTCGGCCACGTGGACGTCCGAGTAGTCGGCGCTCACGTCCACGTGCTCGGCGTTCATGAAGCGGACGATGGCGTCCGCGCCGCAGCCCGCGCGGAGCTCGATCGGCGCGTCGCTGGCGTGGCGCAGGAAGCCGGTCGTGTGCAGCTGCTCGAGGTAGCCGGGGAAGACGGCGCGCATGAACTCGCGCTCGCCGAAGATCCCCGTGTACCGACCGCGCTCGTCGACCACGGGCAGCGCCGGCAGGTCGCTGTCGAGCAGGCGGCGTCCGGCGTCCGCGACCGTGTCGGACGTGCGCAGCGGCTCGGGCTCGCGCAGCGCGAGGCGGCTGATGGTGTGCGGGCTCATGCGTACCTCACCAGAACGTAGGCGGTGGCCAGGAGCAGGGAGACGGCGGTGGCGGGGAGGCCGTAACGCAGGAAGTAGAGGAAGCCGATCGGATGGCCGGCGCGGGCGGCCATGCCGGAGGCGGCCACGTTGCAGGCGGCGGCGACGATCGTCGCGTTGCCGCCGAAGCAGGCGCCCAGCGCGAGCGCCCACCAGTACGCGGGATCGTTCCCGAGCGAGTCCACGACGGGGATCATCGCCGCCGTGAACGGGATGTTGTCCACCAGGCCCGAGCCGATCGCCGACGTCCACAGAATCCCCAGCAGCTCGGGGACGCGCTCGCCGCCGGTGACGTTCGCGATCCCGTGCGCGACCTCCTCCAGCGCGCCCGTGTGCTCGAGCGCGCCGACCATCACGAACAGGCCGATCAAGAAGAACAGCGTCAGCCACTCGATCGAGGAGATCGAGTCGTGCAGCGACTGGCGGCTGACCAGCAGCATCACCGCGGCGCCGGCCAGCGCGACCGTCGCCGGCTCCAAATGCAGCGGCTTGTGGACGAAGAACACCAGGATCGTGAGCACCAGGATCGGGACGGTGCGGCGCGCCTCCGCCGGATCCTCGATCGACTTCCCGGCGTCGAGCGCGGCCACGCGCTCGCGCGCCGCCGGGAGGATCTGCAGGCGCGAGCGGAACGCCAGGTACAGGCCGGGGATCACGACCAGCAGCACGATCAGCACGATCGGCGCCAGGTTCGTGATGAACGCGCCGAACGACAAGCCGGTGTGGCCGGCGATCAGGATGTTCGGCGGGTCGCCGATCAGCGTCGCCGTACCGCCGATGTTCGACGCGATGATCTCGATGATCACCAGCGGCCGTGGATCGATGTCGAGCGCGTCGGCGAGCAGGAACGTGATCGGGACGACCAGGAGGATCGTCGTCACGTTGTCCAGGAACGCGGACAGCACCGCGGTGATGACCGCCAGCGCGACGACGAGCGGCAGTGGCCGCCCGCCTGAGATCTGGCCCGCGCGGATCGCCAGCCATGTGTAGACGCCGGTGGTCTCGGTGACGCGGACCATCAGCATCATGCCGACGAGCAGGCCGATCGTGTTGAAGTCGACCGCGCCGATCGCTTCTTCCTGGTCGATCGTGCCGGCCAGCACGACGAGGGTGGCGCCCAGCAGGGCGACCTTGGTGCGGTCGACGCGCTCGGACGCGATCAGCGCGAGCGCGACGACGAAGACGGTGATGGCGAACGCCACGGGTGTACCTCAGGGGTCGGCAACGGGACCGCCGACCAGGCTTCCCGGCACACCGCGGTGAAGCGTAGCCGATCGGCCGGCTCAGCCGCCGCTGACGGTCACGGTGACGGAGATCGAAGTGGCCGGGGCGGACGGGGTCGCGCCGGACGCCACGGCCGCCTCGTAGGCGGCGACCGCCTCGGCGTAGGTGAGGTCGTGGAAGACGAAGCCGCCGATGCTGATCACGGACGTGAAGGTGGGGGTGGCCGCCGGAGCGGGGGCGGGGGTCGCGGCGGGCGCGGCGGCGGCCGTCGGGACGGCCTGCACGCGCTGCTTCTTGACCGTGCGCACGACCTTGGCGCGCTTGGCCTTCTTGTGGCTGCGGTGCTTGGAGGCGGCGTCGGCAGGGCCGGCGGCGGCGAGGGGGATGAGGGCGACGGCGAGGGCCAGGGCGGCGATGCCGCCGCGCTTGGGAAGCGGGGAGGTCACACTCCTGGTCATCGGCAGCCCGCGGCGGGTCCGCAACCCCGCGGCGGCGCGGCGTCAGGTCTGCGACACGGTGGCGACCGGCCGCGCGATCGTGCGCCGCCGAGTGACCGCGAGGAGTCGCGGACCGGCGGATGGCGCCGGAACGTGACCACTCGCGTCGACGGTGTCAGCGCGCGAACATCCGGCGGCCGGCCGGACGACGGCCCGGCGCGGAAACGCGCGCGGGTGCCGTCGCGGCGGGCATATGATCGGCGCGCCCATGGCCGAGAGACGCAGGCTCGACGAGCAGGAGCGTTCCAAGCGCCGCGAGCCCGAGCCGGAGCCCGTCCGGGACGACGTCCCGGGCCTCGCCGGCGAGATCGCGCGGCTGCAGCGGACGGCCGGCAACGCGGCGGTGGCGCGCGCGCTCGGCTCGCGCTCACCGGCCGCGATCGCCGCCGAGCACGGCATCCGCGAGGATGCGCCGCCGCGCGTCGGCAACCCGGGCCCCGACGTGCGCACGTACCGCCTGGAGGCCCAGATTCGCTGCGACCCGCACGCGGGGGCGGCGGCGTCGCCCGACGCGACGCGCGCGGTCGCCCCGGCCGGCACGCTCAGCGACGCGCAGCCCGGCGCCGAGTCGCACGTGGAGCTGGGCGAGCTCGAGCCGTTCGTCACCAGGCCGCCGATGCCGGCCGGCGCGACGCCGGAGACCGCGGGGCCGGGCGCCGAGACCGCCGAGCAGGAGGGCGCCGAGGGCGAGGCGCCCGAGAGCGAGACCGCCGCCGGCCCACAGGGCGCCCAGGCCGCCGGCACGGTCGAGGAAGTGCACCTCCCGGACATCGTCATCCCCGCGCTGGCCGAGCTCGACATCACGGACTCGGTCTCCTCCTGGCTGAGCTACGCGGGCACGATCACCCGCGGCGGCATCGCCCCGTCCGGCAGCGAGTTCGGCGTCACCGGCTTCGGCGACGTGCGCGTCACCGGCATCAGCGTCCGCCGCATCGGCTTCCTCGGCGTGTTCGTCGTCACCGCGACGATCGAGCACCGGATCAAGTGGGAGACGCGCCGCGGCACCGGGCCCGGCGGCGAGGTCAGCGTCGACTCGTTCATGGACGCCGACCTGACCGCGGCCAACTACGCCGCGGCCGCCAACGACCTCACGCCCAACATGAGCGACCTCAACGGCCGGCCGCCGCGCACCGCGTTCTGGGCCCAGGACCTGACCGAGCGCCACGAGCAGTTCCACGCCGACGACGCGAAGTCCAACGGCCCGGCGGCGGTCCGCGCCGCGTCCGCGTGGCTGTCCGCGCAGACCGCGACCGACGTGCCGGGCGTGCACGCGCTGCTCGCGAGCGTGCCCGGCCGCGTCGTGACGTCGCTCGTCGCCGCGATGGCGTTCCCCGCGGTCGAGGAGCGCGCGTACGGCGACGGCGCGGGCGCCTACGGCCGCCGCGCCTCCGCGATCCGCACCGCCGGCTCGATCGGCCTCTACCCGTAGCCGCCGTGCCCGACGAGCCGCTCGAGTTCCGCTTCGAGATGCCCGAGCTGCGCGTGCCGCAGCCGCCGCGCGACGTGCCGTACGCGGAGCTCGAGGACCACCAGGCGCGCGCGCTGCTGGAAGCGAACGGGATCGGGACCGACCATGCGGCGCTGGTCGCCGCGCTCGAGCACCCGGTCGAGGTGATCCGCGCGGCCGCCGCCCGGACGCTCGGCGCGACCGGGGACGCCGGCGCGCTCGACGCGCTGCGCGCGCTCGCCGGGCGCAACGACGACACCGCGAGCGCGGAAGCGGCGTTCGCGCTCGCCCGGCTCGGCGAGCGCGACGAGGGCGAGCGGGCGCTGCGCGCGCTGCTCGACCTGCCGGTCGACGCCTACGTCGCCCCGCTGCTGGCCGCCGGCTCGCTCGCCCGGCTGGGCGACGCCGCGGGCGTCGCGGCGATCGAGCGCGGCCTGGGCTCGCGCAACGAGCTCGTCCGCCGCACCGCGGCCAAGCAGCTGTTCCACTTCGTCGGCGTCCCCGGCGCGGACGCGTGGGCGCTGTTCGAGCGCGCGCTGGCCGACGACGACCGCGGAGTCGTCGCGCAGGCGCGCGCGGAGCTGCGCGAGCTCGACGCGCCCGAGGCGCGCGCGCTCGAAGCCCGCTAGGCCACGCGGCCCGCGGCCGCCCAGGCGGCGGCGCGCGAGCGCGGCCGGCCGATCATCGCCGCCGTCCCGTCGTCCAGGATCGGCCGTTGCAGCAGCGCCGGGTGCGCGAGCAGGATCGCGACGACTTCCTCGACGCTCAGGCCGTCGGCGTTCAGGCCGAGGTCCGCGTACGTCTTGTCGCGGCGGATCAGCGCGTCCGGCGGGTCGCCCTGCAGGCGCTCGGCGAGCGACCGCAGCTCGGCCTCGTCGAGCCGCTCCGCCTTGAGCAGGTACTTGCGGACGGTCACGGTGTGGCCCGCCGCTTGCAGCGCGTCCAGCGCGTGCACGGACGTCGAGCAGTGCGGGTTGTGCAGGAGCGTCAAGGTGGGCACGGCGGCCATCCTACGACGGGTCAGCTCCCTCGCCGCGCTGCCGCTCGTGCGGAAGCTCGGCGCCTAGCTCACGACCACGATGTCGAGCCGGCGCGGGCCGTGAACCCCTTCGACGCGGTCGAGCTCGATGTCGGAGGTCGCGCTCGGGCCGGAGACGAACGTGAGCGGGCGGCCGTCACGGGCGAGCCGGGCGATCGCGTCGGGGACGGCGGGGACGATCGCGGCCGCGTCGACGATGCAGACGTGGTGGTCGGGGACGAGCGTGAGCGCGCGGCGGCCGGAGCGGGGGCCGCCGTCGAGGATGATCGTGCCGGTCTCGGCGATCGCCAGCGCGCTGCCGGTGACGACGGCGTCGAGGCGGTCGAGCTGCTCGACGCTCAGCTGCTCGTCCTCGACGACCTCCCGGCCGAGCGGTGGGAAGCCGGCGGGGACGCCGACGCGGGCGGCGTCCCCGAGCGCGGCGGCGATCGTCGTCGTGAGGCCGGCGGGCGTGGTGCGGTGGACGGTGGCGCGGTACTCGGCGGCGCGTTCGCAGAAGCGGTCGATGGCGCCGGTGGTGGGCTGGGTGCCGGCGCGGTGGTAGGCGCGGGGGATGGCGGGCACTGCGGGCGCGGGGCGGAGCGCGGCGCGGATGCGGGTGAGGATCTCGGTTTTGGGGTCGGTCACGGTGCGGGCTCGGAGTCGCGCGCGGGCGCGGCGGGCTGCGGCGTCGCGGCGGCGTTGGGCGGCGGGGCGGCGTCGGGCGGCGGCGCCGCGGCGGGTGTTTCGCGGGTTTTCCACCAGTCGCGGAACGTTTTGCGGGGTGGTTGGGGGAGGTCGCGCATTGCGGTCCAGCCGGGCAGTGCGGCTTTGGCGAGTGGGCCGCGGCCGAGTTGCGCGAGGCGTTGGGCGGTTTCGTAGCGGCGGCGGGTCGCGAACGCCGTGGCCAGGCCCTTCATCGCCAGCGCCTCCGGCGCGAGCCGCGACTTCTCCTCGCGCACGACGCGCTCGCGGAGGTGCACGAGGATCGAGGGGATGTCGATCTTGACTGGGCAGACCTGGTAGCAGGCGCCGCAGAGCGTGGAGGCCCAGGGCAGTGAGGGGGCGGCGTGTAGTCCGTGTAGTTGGGGGGTGAGGATGGCGCCGATCGGGCCGGGGTAGACGGATTCGTAGGCTTGGCCGCCGACGCGTTCGTAGACGGGGCAGACGTTCAGGCAGGCGGAGCAGCGGATGCAGTGCAGCGCGGGTCGGCCGATCGGGTCGGCGAGGACGTCGGTGCGGCCGGCGTCGAGCAGGACGAGGTGGAACTCGCGTGGTCCGTCGCCGGGGGTCACGCCGGTCCAGAGTGAGGTGTAGGGGTTCATGCGCTCGGCGGTGGAGGAGCGTGGGAGCAGTTGCAGGAAGACGTCGAGGTCTTCCCAGGCGGGGAGGACTTTCTCGATGCCCATGACGGTGATCAGTACGCGCGGGAGCGTGAGGCACATGCGGCCGTTGCCTTCGGATTCGACGACGCCGATCGTGCCGGTCTCGGCGATCGCGAAGTTCGCGCCGGAGACGGCGACGGGTACTGAGAGGAACTTCGCGCGCAGGTGCAGGCGGGCGGCTTCGGCGATCGCGCTGGCCTCATCACCCAGCGACTGCCCTTGGGCGATGGTGCGTTCGAACAGCGCGCGGATCTCGGCTCGGTTGCGGTGGATGGCGGGCACCAGGATGTGCGATTGCCGGTCGCCGGCGAGCTGCACGATCAGTTCCGCGAGGTCGGTCTCGATCGCGTGCACGCCAACGTCGGCGAGCGCCTCGTTGAGGCCGATCTCGTCGGTCGCGAGCGACTTGACCTTGATCACCTCGTCGGTGCCCTGCTCGCGCGCGATCGCGGCGACGATCCGGTTGGCTTCGGCGCCGTCGCGCGCCCAGTGCACCACGCCGCCCGCGGCCGCCACGGCGGCCTGCAAGCGCTCGAGCTGCTCCGGCAGCGTGGCCAGCGCGTGCGCCTTGATCGCTTCGCCGGCGTCGCGCAGCGCCTCCCAGTCCGGGACCTCGGCCACGGCGCGCTCGCGCTTGGCCCGGATCAGCGCGGTCGCCTGACCGAGGTTGCGGCGCAGCTGCGCGTCGGCCAGCGTCTCGCGGGCGGCGGTCTGAAAGCTCATTCGGTGGCCGCCAGGATCTCGGCCAGGTGCATGACCCGCACGCCGGTGCGCCCGCGCGAGAGCGCGCCGCCGATATGCATCAGACACGACGTGTCCGCCGCCGTGCAGACCTCCGCGCGCGTGTCGAGCACGTGCCGGACCTTGTCGCTGAGCATCGCCATCGACGTGTCCGCGTTCTTGATCGCGAACGTGCCGCCGAACCCGCAGCACTCACGCGCGCCCTCCAGCTGCACCAGCTCGATCCCGCGCACCGCCCGCAACAGCCGCGCCGGCCGATCCCCGATCCCCAACAGCCGCAGCGAGTGACACGTCGGATGCAGCGTCACCCGGTGCGCAAACGACGCGCCGACATCCTCCACACCCAACCGGTCGACCAAGAACTCGGTCAGCTCGTACACGTGCGGCGCGTCCGGGATCCGCTCACGCACATGCGCCACACACGACGCCGACGGCGACACCACCGCGTCATAACCCGCGAACACACGCCCGAAGCGCCCCAGCAACCCCGCCGCCTCATGCCCATACCCCGCGTTGCAATGCAACTGCCCACAACACGTCTGCTCGAGCGGAAACTCGACCGTGCACCCCAACCGCTCCAACACCGTCACCACCGCCCGCCCCACACCCGGGAACAACGTGTCGTTGAAACAAGTGACAAACAACGCGACGCGCACCCCGCACAGTCTGCCGCGATTCGAGTGGTCACGTTTCCCCGCATCGGGCACAGAAGTGACCACTCGATGCGGAGCGGGCGAGGGGCCCTACGGCAATCGCGCGATCGGCGCGGCCGAGCTCACGGTGCGTCCGTGACCCGCGCGACCGCCTGCGGGACGGTCAGCTCCCCCGCCAGCACGGCGCGCTCGGCGGCGGCGAGCGCGCCGGCGGCGCGCGCGTGGAACGCGTTCAGCACCGCCTCGTCGACCGCCGTGCGCAGCCACGCGAGCCGCTGCTCGACGCGGCGCGCCGCCCGCTGGCCGGTGGCCGAGCCGTGCGCGCGGTGGCGCTCGACCGCGTCCCAGAGCTCGTCGATCCCGGTGCCCTCGGCGGCGCTCGCGGTCAGCACCGGCGTCGTCCAGCCGGGCGTGGCGGGCTGGAGCAGCCGCAGCGCGTGGCGGTAGTCGGTCGCGGCGCGGCGGGCCTCGCCGGCGCGCGGGCCGTCCGCCTTGTTCACCACGACCAGATCGGCCAGCTCGACGATCCCGCGCTTGATGCCCTGCAGCTCGTCACCCGCGCCCGGGACGAGCAGCAGGCACAGGCAGTCGACCAGCTCGGCCAGCAGCGTCTCGGACTGCCCGACCCCGACGCTCTCCACGATCACCACGTCGAAGCCCGCGGCCTCGCACAGCTCGATCGCCTCGCGCGTCCGGCGCGCGACGCCGCCGAGCACGCCGGAGGACGGGGACGGCCGGATGTAGGCGTCGTCGGAGAGCGCGAGCCGCTGCATCCGCGTCCGGTCGCCCAGGATGCTGCCGCCGCTGCGCGTGCTCGACGGGTCGACGACCAGCACCGCGACGCGGTGGCCGCGCTCGATCAGCCGCAGGCCGAGCGTCTCGATCAGCGTCGACTTGCCCGCGCCCGGCACGCCGGTCAGGCCGACGCGCTGCGCGCCCCCGGTGTCGAGCGAGAGCAGCAGCGCCTGCGCGCGCTCGCGGTCGTCGGCGCGCAGGCTCTCGGCGAGCGTGATCGCCCGCGCGAGCGCCGCGCGGTCGCCGGCGCGGATCCCGGCGGCGAGCTCGCTGGGATCCGGCCGCCTCAGAGCCGCTCCAGCAGCAGCTCGAGCAGCGACGCGGCGGCGTCGCCGATCACGGTTCCCGGCGGATAGATCGCGTCCGCGCCGCCGGCGCTGAGGGCCTCGAAGTCCTGCGGCGGGATCACGCCGCCCGCGACCACCAGGACGTCCTCGCGGCCGAGCGCGTCGAGCGCCTGGCGCAGTTGCGGGACGAGCGTCAGGTGCCCGGCGGCGAGCGAGCTCGCGCCGACGACGTGTACGTCGGCCTCCACCGCCTGGCGCGCGACCTCCTCCGGCGTCTGAAACAGCGGGCCGATGTCGACGTCGAAGCCGAGGTCGGCGAACGCGCTCGCGATCACCTTCTGGCCGCGGTCGTGGCCGTCCTGGCCCATCTTGGCCACGAGGATGCGCGGGCGCCGGCCCTCCGCACGTTCGAACGCCTCGATCAGCTCGCGCGTGCGCGGGTACGCCTGGTCTCCGACTTCGCTGCGGTACACGCCGGCGATCGATCGTATCTGCGCCGCATGGCGGCCGAACACGCGCTCGAGCGCGTCGGAGATCTCGCCGACGGACGCGTGCGCGCGGGCGGCGTCGATCGCCAGCTCGAGCAGGTTCGCGTCGCCGCGCGCGCCCTCGGTCAGGCGGGCGAGGGCCCGCTGCGCGCGGGCCTCGTCGCGCTCGCGCCGGAGCTGCTCGAGCTTCGCGATCTGCCGCGCGCGCACGTCGGCGTTGTCGATCTTGAGGACGTCCACGCCCTCGTCGTCGGTGACCCGGAAGCGGTTGACGCCGACCACGACCTGCTTGCCCGAGTCGATCCGGGCCTGCGTGCGCGCGGCCGACTCCTCGATGCGGAGCTTCGGGATGCCCTCCTCGATCGCCGCGGTCATGCCGCCGAGCTGCTCGACCTCCTCGATGTGGGCGAGCGCGCGGCGCGCCAGCTGGTCGGTCAGGTGCTCGACGTAGTAGGAGCCGGCCCACGGGTCGATCACGCGCGTCGTCCCGGTTTCCTGCTGCAGGAAGAGCTGCGTGTTGCGGGCGATCCGGGCGCTGAAGTCGGTCGGCAGCGCGAGCGCCTCGTCGAGCGCGTTCGTGTGCAGCGACTGGGTGTGGCCCTGGGTCGCCGCCATCGCTTCCACGCACGTGCGCACGACGTTGTTGAACACGTCCTGGGCGGCGAGCGACCAGCCCGAGGTCTGGCAGTGCGCGCGCAGGGAGAGCGAGCGGGGGTCCTGGGGATCGAACCGGCGCATCAGGCGCGCCCACAGCAGCCGCGCGGCGCGCAGCTTCGCGACCTCCATGAAGACGTTCATGCCGATCGCCCAGAAGAAGCTCAGGCGCGGGGCGAAGCGGTCGACCGGAAGGCCGGCGGCGACCCCGGCGCGCACGTACTCGATCCCGTCCGCGAGCGTGTAGCCGAGCTCGAGGTCCGCGCTCGCGCCCGCCTCCTGCATGTGGTAGCCGGAGATGCTGATGCTGTTGAAGCGCGGCAGCTCGCGGGAGGTGTAGGCGAAGACGTCGCTGATGATCCGCATCGACGGCCCGGGCGGGTAGATGTACGTGTTGCGGACCATGAACTCCTTGAGGACGTCGTTCTGGATCGTCCCGGAGAGCTGCTTGTGCTCGACGCCCTGCTCCTCGCCGGCGACGATGAACAGCGCGAGGATCGGGAGCACCGCGCCGTTCATGGTCATCGACACGCTCATGCGGTCGAGCGGGATGCCGGCGAACAGCGTGCGCATGTCGAGGATCGAGTCGATCGCGACGCCCGCCATGCCGACGTCGCCCGCCACGCGCGGGTTGTCGGAGTCGTAGCCGCGGTGGGTGGGGAGGTCGAACGCGATCGACAGGCCCTTCTGGCCCGCGGCGAGGTTGCGGCGGTAGAACGCGTTGGACGCCTCGGCGGTGGAGAAGCCCGCGTACTGGCGGATCGTCCACGGCTGCTGGACGTACATCGTCGGGTACGGCCCGCGCAGGTAGGGCGGGAAGCCGGGGAGGGTGTCGAGGCCGTCGAGGTCCTCGTGGTCGTAGCCGGCCGCGACGTCGATGCCCTCCGGCGTCGCCCACGTCGCGGGTGCGGCGTGCTTCGCGGTCCGGCCCGCGCCCAGGTCGAGGTCGGCGAAGCTGGCGGGGACCTTCATGCCGCGAGCGCCGCTTCGAGGATCGTCGTCATGGGCTGTCCGTCGTCGATGCCCTCGTCGGCGTCCGCGGCGCTCGCCTGCTCGGGGGTGGCGTGGGCGAGATAGACGCGGCGGGCGCCGGCGGCGCGCAGGGCGCCGGCGAGCGGGCGCAGGGTCGCGGGGTCCTCGTCGGGGGCGGCGCAGAGGACGGCGAGGCGGTGGCCATCGAGCGCGGCGCTCGCCTGCTCGGGCGTCTCGAGCGGGTCGCTCGCGTGAGCGCGGATGCCGCCGCTCTCGAAGAAGCTGCGGGCCCACGTCGCGGCGGCGGTGTGGCGGGCGATCGGGCCGACGCACGCGAGCAGGACGCTCGCGTCCCCGGCCCGGGCGCGCAGGAGTTCGAACGGGCGGCTGTCGCGCACGGGGACGAGGGGCGCGGCGGCGATCGCGCGGTCGCCGCGCGGGCCGGCGTCCTCGCCGGCGGCGGTTGCGCCGTCGCGCGGGGCGTCGTCCTCGCCGGCCGCCGCCGCTGCCGGCCCCTGCGGTTCCGGCGTCGGTGGAAGGCCGTCGTCGCCCAGCAGCGGGAACGCGGTGACGCCGGTCAGGAGCTGCTCGCGGCGGTCGATCCGCTCGGCGCGGTCGGCGGCCGCGGCCGCGATCTCCGCGGCGATCGCGCCTGAGCGCAGCGCGGCGAGCAGCCCGCCGGCGCGTTCGATCGCCTGCAGCTTCGTCCACGCCGCGTGCGCGAGGTCGTCGGTCAGCCGCTCGACGTACCAGGCGCCGCCGCCGGGATCGGCGACGCGCGCGAGGTGCGCCTCCTCGAGCAGGATCAGCTGCGTGTTGCGCGCGATCCGGCGGCCGAGCCGCGAGTCCGCCCCGCGGGGCGCGTCGAACGGGATCACGGTGATGCCGTCGGCGCCGCCGACCGCCGCCGCGAACGCCGCCGTGGTCGCGCGCAGCAGGTTCACCCACGGGTCGACGGCGGCGAGCATGCGCGCGTTGGTGCGCGCGTACAGCGGCGACCGGCCGTCCTCGACGCCGCACGCGTCGAGCACCCGCGCCCACATGCGCCGCGCGGCGCGCAGCTTCGCGATGCCGAGGAACTGGTCGGCGTCGACGGACAGCGTCAGCTCGATTCGCGCCGCCGCGCGCTCGGGCGGGAGCCCGGCGGCTTCGCACGCCCGCAGGTACGCGGTCGCGGTCGCGATCAACAGCGCGAGCTCGTGCGCCGCGGTCGCGCCCGCCTCGGCGTACGGCCGCGTGTCCGCCGCCAGCGCGGTGGCGCTCGGTGCGAGCACCGCGTCGACCCGGGCCGCGAACGCGCCCGCGGCAGCGTCCGGCGAGACGCCCGCCCCGAGCGGGTCGACGCCGAGCGCCGCGGCGACCGCGCGCGGGTCGTGCCCGCGCCGGCGCCACAGCGCCAGGAACGTCTCCGCCGCCGCGATCCCGTGCGCTCCCGCGTCCAGTCGCACCGGCGCGAGGTCGAGCAGCACGCCCGCCAGCCCCGCGTCGAGCGCGTCCAGGGTCGTCCCCGGCGGCACGCGCAGGGCGATCGCGGTCACGCCGCCTTCGAGGTCCTCCAGGAGCTCGCCGCCCAGCGCGTGCTCCTGCCGGATGTCCCACGCCCGCGCGCCCCGCAGCCCGGGGACGAGGCGCGGCAGCGCGTCCGCGCGCGTGTAGAGCCAGGGCACCGACAGCCCATCGGCGAGCGGCGTGCGCGGCACCGCCTCGACGCCCGCACGGGCGCACCACTCGTCGAGGCCGACCGCGGGAAAGGGTTCGTCGCTGCGAAGGATGCGAAGATCATGGCACTCACCAATGCGCAGAGCTGTGAACCACAAGCCGCCAGATTGCGAAGGTTGCGAAGCATGAGCAAGCTGCTCGTCGGCGCCCGCCTGCGCCATCTGCGGGAGGATCGGGGCCTCAGCCAGGCCGAGCTCGCGCGCGTCCTGGAGATCTCGCCCAGCTACCTCAACCAGATCGAACGCGACCGGCGCCCGCTGACCGTGCCGGTGCTGCTCCGGCTGACCGAGACGTTCGGCGTCGACCCGGACTTCTTCTCCGCCCACGACACCGCCCGCCTGATCGCGGAGCTGCGCGAGGCGCTGCTGGACGACACGCTCGGCGTCGCCGTCTCCCGCACCGAGATCAGCGAGCTGGCCACCAGCCTGCCGACCGTCGCCCGGGCGCTGATCGCGCTGCGGCGCCGCCACCGCGACGTCGTCGAGCGCACGACCGCCTTGATCGGCGCCGAGGACGGCCGCGAGCTCGGCGCCCTCCCGCACGAGCAGGTGCGCGACTTCTTCTACGACCGCCAGAACCACATCGCGCCGCTCGACGACGCGGCCGAGACGCTCGCCAGTGACCTCGACCTCGCCCCGGGCGACGCCCGCCTCAAGCTCGCCCGGGCGCTGCACGAGCGCCACGGCGTGCGCGTCGGCACCCAGCCCGTCGCCGCCGCCCCCGGCGAGCTGCGCCGCTACGACCCCCGGACCCGCGTGCTGCGCCTCTCCGACCAGCTGCGCGCCGGCCAGCAGGCGTTCCAGCTCGCGACCCAGCTGGCGTTCCTCGAGCACGACGACCTGCTCGACGACATCGTCGCCACCGCCGGCTTCGAGGACGACGACACGCGCAAGCTCGCCCGCATCGGCCTCGCGCACTACTACGCCGGCGCGACGCTCATGCCGTACGCGCGGTTCCACGCCGCGGCCGAGGAGCTCCGCTACGACATCGAGCGCCTGGCGGACCGCTTCGGCGTCGGCTTCGAGGCCGTCTGCCACCGCCTCAGCACGCTCCAGCGCCCGCGGCTGCGCGGCGTCCCGTTCTCGTTCGTGCGCGTCGATCGCGCCGGGAACATGTCCAAGCGCCAGTCCGCGACCGGCTTCCACTTCTCCCGCAGCGGCGGCACCTGCCCGCTCTGGAACGTCTACGAGGCGTTCACCACGCCCGGCCGCGTGCTGGTCCAGATCGCGCAGATGCCGGACGGGCGCGACTATTTGTGGATCGCCCGCACGGTCGCGCGCAAGCGGACCGGCTACGGGATGCCGGCCAAGACGTTCGCGCTCGGGCTCGGCTGCGAGCTGCGCCACGCGCACCGGCTCGTCTACGCGCGCGGGCTGGACCTCTCCGACCGCGCGCTGGCGACCCCGATCGGCACGGGCTGCAAGACCTGCGAGCGCGTCCGCTGCCCGCAGCGCGCGTTCCCGCCCGTCGACCGCCGCCTGGACGTCGACGAGAACCGCAGCACGTTCGCGCCCTACGCGGTGCAGCGCCGCCCGGACGGCTAGCGGGAGGGGGGTGCCGCACGTGACTTGCGCGAGCCGGCAGTGGAGGGCTGCACCCCCTCCGGGCCCCGTGCAACGTCCCAGACGGCGGTGGCGAGCTCCGCCTCGCGCGCGACCGACATCCGCCCGCTCCCGCAGCTCGGCGTGATCAGCGACCGCGACCCGTCCGCGTCGACGACCGCGAGCGCCTCGGCGAGCCGCTCGCGCGCGTGCAGCCCGTGCTCCGGCCGGTGCGGCTGCACGACGCCCCACGCGATCCGCCCGCCGGACGCCAGCAGCGAGCGGACGGCGCTCGCGTCGACCGGGTTGACCGCGAGGTCGAAGGACAGGACGTCCGGCCGCGCGCGCAGCACGGTGTCCCACGGCACCGGCCCGCACAGGTGCAGTCCCCAGCTCGGCGCGCACGTGCGCAGCGGGTCCCACACGCGCTCGACGTCGTCGACGCCGAGCACGTGCAGCGCGGGCTCGTCCACGATCAGCAGCACCGACAGCTCCAGCGCCGTCAGCGCCCGCACCTGGGCGCCGAGGTTCGCCGCCAGCCACGCGGACAGCTCCGACGCGAGGCCGAACGCCTCGCGCCGGGACAGCGAGCCCGTCCGCCGCTCCAGGGCGCACGCGAGCGTGACGGGCCCCGTGGCCTGCAGCTTGACCACCCCGTGGGCGGGCGGGGCGAGCCGCATCCGGGCCAGGAACGCGTCCCACGCCCGCGGCCGCTCGCGGTCGCGGGCGGGCGACCACCCGCAGCGGCCCGGGTCGGCCCCGAGCCACTCGGTGATCATGTCGCCCTCCAGCCGCGGGAGCTGCGGGCAGAACGGGACGTCGTACGCCGCCGCCACGTGGGCGACGGCGGCGTCGGCGTCCCGGTACGGCAGGCTGCCGACGCCGGTCGTCGCCCAGGGCGGCAACCGGTCGAGGCCGTTCATGCGCGCACGGCCGCCCGCCGTCGCTGGGCGGCGGCGACGAGGTTCCGCAGCGCCGGGCGCACCTCGCTCCAGCCGCGCGTCTTGAGCCCGCAGTCCGGGTTCACCCACAGGCGCTCGCGCCCGATCCGCTGCTCGGCCAGCTCCAGCAGCCGCTCCAGCTCGTCGACGTCCGGGACGCGCGGCGAGTGGATGTCGTAGACGCCCGGCCCGATCTCGTTCGGGTAGTCGAGCTCGCCCGCGAACGCGTCGAGCACCTCCATGTCCGACCGCGAGGCCTCGATCGACAGCACGTCCGCGTCCAGCCGCACGATGTGCTCCATCATCTCGTTGAACGCCGAATAGCACATGTGCGTGTGGATCTGCGTGTCCGGCCGCGCCGGTGCGACCGCGAGCCGGAAGCAGTCGACCGCCCAGCGCACGTAGCCGTCCTGCTCGGCCCGCCGCAGCGGGAGCCCCTCGCGCAGCGCGGCCTCGTCGACCTGGATCGCGAAGCAGCCCGCGGCCTCGAGGTCGCGCACCTCGTCGGCGATCGCCAGCGCGATCTGCGTGCACGTCTCCTGCCGCGGCTGGTCGTCGCGCACGAACGACCACTGCAGGATCGTCACCGGCCCGGTCAGCATGCCCTTGACCGGCCTGTCGGTGAGCGACTGCGCGTGCTGCCACCAGCGGACCGTCATCGGCTTGGGCCGCGACACGTCGCCGTAGAGGATCGGCGGCTTCACGCAGCGCGACCCGTAGGACTGCACCCAGCCGTGCTCGGTGAACGCGAAGCCCTGCAGCTGCTCGCCGAAGTACTCGACCATGTCGTTGCGCTCCGGCTCGCCGTGCACGAGCACGTCGAGGCCGACGTGCTCCTGGTGCGCGACGACCTCGGCGATCTGGGCTTTCATGAACCGGTCGTAGTCGACCGGGTCCAGCCGCCCGGCCTTCAGGTCGCGGCGCGCGGCGCGGATCTCGCCGGTCTGCGGGAACGAGCCGATCGTGGTCGTCGGCAGCTCGGGCAGCGGGACGCGAGCGCGCTGGCGCTCACGGCGCTCCGGGTACGGCAGATCGCGCCGGTAGTCGTCGGGCTCGAGCGCGCCGACGCGCACGCGCACGGCGGGATCGTTGGTCAGCGCGGACGTCCGCCGCGCGCTGATCGCGCTGCGGTTGTCGGCCAGCAGCGCGTCGCGGTCACCGTCCACGGCGGCCTTCAGGACGCCCAGCTCGCCGAGCTTCTCGGCCGCGAACGCGAGCCACTCGATCCCGCGCTCGCGCGCCGCCTCGTACGGGACGTGCAGCAGCGAGCAGGACGGCGCGATCGTCACGCGGTCGGCGCCGAGCGCGGCGACCGCGGCGTCGATCCGGTCGAGCGCGCGGTCGAGGTCCGTCGTCCAGACGTTGCGGCCGTCGATCACGCCGAGCGACAGCCGGCCCTGGACGGCGTCCAGCGCCGGCGCGAGCTGCTCCGGCGCGCGCACGAGGTCGAGGTGCAGCTCGGCCGCGGGCAGCGCCAGCACGCGCGGGTCGGCCGGAGCGAAGTACGTGGCCAGGCAGAGCTCGACCGGCGCGTCGGCGAGCGCGGCGAACGCGTCCGCGTAGGCGTCCGGCACGCCGTCCAGCGCCAGGCACGGCTCGTCCAGCTGCACTTCGCGCGCCCCGGCCGCGGCGAGCTCGTGCAGCAGCTGCACGTAGAGCGGCACCAGCGCCTCCAGCGGCGGCTTGTCGCCCTTGGCGAGCTGCAGGAACGTGTACGGGCCGAGGACCACGGGGCGCGTGGGGATGCCCAGCGCGGCGGACTCGCGCAGCGGCTCGAGCCAGTGCGCGGCGTCGAGCGCGAACCGCTGCTCGCGCGTCAGCTCCGGCACGAGGTAGTGGTAGTTCGTGTCGAACCACTTCGTCATCTCGAGCGGGCGGCGCGTGTCCGTGCCGCGGGCGTGCGCGAAGTAGTCGGCGCGGTCGAGCACGCCGAGCGCGCACGCCGTGTCGAGCACGTGGTCGTAGAGGCTGAAGTCGCCGCACGGGATCACGTCGACCCCGGCCGCGCGGGCGCGCTCCCAACCGGCCCGGCGCAGCTCGCGCGCGGTGCGGTCCAACTCGTCGGCGCCGATGCGGCCCGCCCAGAAGGACTCGAGCGCGAACTTCAGCTCGCGGTTCGGCCCGACGCGGGGAAGGCCCAAGACGGCAGTACGTGCCATGTATGTCTCCTGCTCGTTCCGTGCGGCCCTGTCGCGAGGCCGCGTTTTCCGGGGAGGAGTCGACAGGTCTTCGGGCTCGGACGCGATCGAACGGCCGCCTTCCCAGGTTGCCCCAGTGGCGATGGCCGCGTCGCGCGTCCCTACCGCTGCGCGCCAGCTCCGGATTTCGAACCGGATTCCCTGACCCGTGCGAGGGGTGCGATCGACTCCACGCCGAACGATACTGCGTCAACGCGTTGTGTCTTGCGCGTGCGGCACGGCAGCACCAGGGCGAGTATGTAGCCAACGCTGACTGTCCGGTCCAATCCGTACCTTTCAGCGGCTGCGATGGAGCACTACGCGAAATGGATCGAACGCTCGGGCTTTCTGAGGCGGGGCCGGCGGAAGAAGAAGGAAGGGCATGTCTGAGCCGCGTGCGCGCATCTACGAGCTGGCTCTCCGGTCACTGGACGAGCAGGATCGGCAGGTAGGTGATCTGCGCGGCCGGCTCGCGCCCGTGCTGGCCGCCGGCGGCGTCGGGCTGACACTGCTGGCGCGGCCGGTGTTCGCGGGTGAGCACCCCTCCGGTGTGCTGGAGATCGCGGCCACGAGCATCGGGCTGCTCGGTGCACTCGTGCTCGTGCTGGCCGGCGCGTACGTCCTGCACCCGCGTGAGCTGGCGTTCAGCCTGAACGCTCGCGCGACGCTCGATGCGATCCGCGGTCGAGATCCAGAGCTTCTCGAGGACGACGACCTGTACTGCGAAACGATGATCGCGACGTTCACGAGGCGGCGTGACGGCAACCAGCCGATCGTCGATCGTCTGCACACGAGCTTCAGCATCGCGTTGCTGGGATTGCTCGCTGAACTTGGTGGACTGGCGCTGGCGGCGGCGCTAGCCTCGTAGCCGATGGCCAGCACGCAGCCACAGCCGAAGCAGTCGCCGCCGAAGACGACGCCCGAACCGCTGCCGCAGACGATCTTCTACACCGAGAAGCGCGGCGCCACACCGGCCGAGCCGCCGAGCGGTACATCCAGCTGAGAGACCGTGCGATGCTCACGCCGTGCGCGTGGGCGTCTGTGAGGACGACGAGCAGCTGCGGTCGGTGCTCGAGCGCGCGCTGGCCGCGGAGGACTTCGACGTCCGCGTCACGGCCACGGGTCGCGACGCGGTGCGCGTGTTCACGCAGCGGCCGCCGGACGTGCTGGTGCTCGACATCGGGCTTCCCGACGCCGACGGGCGCGACGTCTGCCAGGCGCTGCGCGCGCACGGCGTCGACGCGCCCGTGCTCTTCCTCACCGCCCACGGGCAGCTGACCGACCGGCTGTCGGGCTTTCACGCCGGCGGCGACGACTTCCTGACCAAGCCGTTCGCGGTCGCCGAGCTGGTGGTGCGCCTGCACGCGCTGCTCAAGCGCCGGGCGGTGCCGCCGGCGGTCGCGGACGGCGCCCTGCGCCTGGACCCGAGCCGGCACGGCGTGAGCGCCAACGGCCGCACGCAACCGCTGACGCCGACCGAGTTCCGCCTGCTCGCCGTGCTGGTCGCGCAGCCGGGCGTGGTGGTGCGGCGGCGCGAGCTGACCGCGGCCGCGTGGCCGCACGGCGCGGTCGTCAACGAGAACACGCTCGACGCGTACGTCGGCCGGCTGCGGCGCAAGCTGCGCGCGCTCGAGGTCCACGAGCGGATCGAGACCGTGCGCGGGGTGGGGTACGTGCTGCGGTGAGCCTGCGCACGCGGGTTACGCTGGCGACGGTGCTCACCCTCGCGGCCGGGCTGGCGATCGCCGGCGTCGCGCTCAACCTGCTGCTGGCCAACCGGCTGAGCGCGGACGCGGACACGGTGCTGCGCAACCGCGCCGGCGCGCTGCTGGCGACGCTCGACACGAGCGGGCCGGAGCTGCGCGTGCGCGACGGCGCCGGGGACGCCGCGCTCGACGAGCACGCGTGGGTGTTCGACCGCGACGGCCGCACGGTGGTGGGCCCGCCGTTGGACGGTCTGCAACAGCAGGCGCAGGCGCTCGCCGGCGTGACCCGCGCGACGACGCGCTCGATCGGCGACGACTTCCGGCTCCTGGCGGTGCCCGCGACCGCGGACGGCGCGCGCGTGGGGACGGTGGTCGTCGGGCTCTCGCTGGACCCGTACGAGCGCACCGAGCACCTGGCGGCGGTCGGCACGCTGCTGCTGTGCGCGCTCGTGCTCGCCGGCGGCGCGCTGGCCACGCGCCGCGCGGTCGGGATGGCGCTGCGGCCGGTCGCCGACATGACCGCCCAGGCGGCGGAGTGGAGCGAGCACGACCTCGACCGCCGCTTCGGGCTGGGGCCGCCGCGCGACGAGCTGACCGGGCTCGCCGCGACGCTCGACGGCCTGCTCGGCCGGCTGGCCGCGGCGTTCCGGCACGAGCAGCGGTTCTCCGCCGAGGTCGCGCACGAGCTGCGCACGCCGCTGAGCGCCGTGCGCGCCGAGTCCGAGCTGGCGCTGCAGCCGGGCCGCTCGGCGGAGGAGCTGCGCGCCGCGCACGAGCGCGTGCTCGCGGGGACCGACCGGATGGCGGCGGTCGTCGACACGCTGCTGGCCGCCGCGCGGCGCGAGCACGCCGGGCCGCCGGGCTCGTCGGACGTCGCCGCGCTCGTCCGCGCCCTGGCCGACGAGCCCGACGTCGACGTGCGGGTCCCCGACGGGGTGGTGACCGTCGGCGCCGACCGGGACGTGGTCGCGGCCGCGCTGCGCCCGCTGCTCGAGAACGCACGCCGCCACGCCCGCGCACGCGTCCGCGTGGAGCTGGCCCGCGCCGGGACCGAGGTCGTGGTCAGCGTCAGCAACGACGGCGACGCGATCCCGGTCGAGGACGCCGAGCGGATCTTCGCGCCCGGCGTCAGCGGGACCGGCGGCGCCGGGCTGGGCCTGCCGCTCGCCCGGCGGCTCGCCCGCGCGGCGGGCGGCGACGTGTCCGTCGTCGCTTCGGAAGCGCGCTTCGAGCTGCACCTCCCGGCCGGCTGACCGGCGGCGTTCAGGTTGTCGTCATGTGGCTCCGCACACCCTTGGGGGGAGATGACGTCGCAGCTGACCCACTGGATCGCGAGCGCCGGCGTGGTCGCCGTCTTTCTCGTGATGACCGTCGACGCGGTGCTGCCCGTGGGCGGCGAGGTGGCAATGCTGTTCGGCGGCGCGCTGGCCGCCGGGGCGATCGCCGGGCACTCCGGCCCGTCGCTGGCGGCCGTGATCGTGGCCGGTACGGCCGGCTCCCTCGCCGGCTCGCTCGCGGGCTGGGGGATCGGGCGCGCCGGCGGGCCCGCGCTGGTCGAGCGGCACGGCCGGTGGCTGCACATCGGCCCGGAGCGCTATCGACGCGCCGAAACGTGGTTCGCGCGCTACGGCGCCTCGTTCGTGCTGTTCGGCCGGCTGCTGCCGCTGGTGCGATCGTTCGTGTCGATCCCCGCGGGCGTGCTCGAGTTCCCGTTCGCGCGCTACGTGGCGCTGACCGCGGTCGGGTCGCTGATCTGGTGCGTCGCGTTCGCGGCCGGCGGGCACGCGCTGGGTGCGAACTGGGACTCGCTGCACCACACGTTCCGCTACCTCGACTACGCCGCCGTCGCGGCCGCGCTCGCGATCGCCGGCGCACTGGCCGTCCGGCGGCAGCGGGTCCGCTGATGCACCCGATCGGCTACGGCCAGGCGATCGTGCTCGGGCTGCTGCAGGGTGCCGCCGAGCTCTTCCCGGTGTCGAGCCTGGGGCACAGCGTGATCGTGCCGCGGCTGCTCGGCTGGGACATCCACCAGCAGGACGAGTACTTCCTGACGTTCCTGGTGGCGACGCATCTGGCGACCGCGCTCGTCCTGCTCGGGTTCTTCTGGCGCGACTGGATGCGGATCCTGCGCGGGCTCGGGCGGACCGTCCGCGACCGCCGGCTCGAGCCCGGCGACCGCGACGCCCGCCTCGGCTGGCTGCTGGTCGCGGGCACAATCCCGGCCGGGATCCTCGGGCTGGCGTTCGAGCATCCGCTGCGCAGCCTGTTCGCGTCGCCGGTCGCGGCTTCGATCTTCCTGTTCGGCAACGGCCTGCTCCTGCTCGCCGCGGAGCGCTGGCGCCGCAGCGCGCCCGTGCGCCACGACGAGCGCTTCAGCGACGAGCGCATCGCGACCGAGCTGACGCCCGTGAAGGCGCTCGGCGTCGGTACCGCGCAGGCGCTCGCGCTGCTGCCCGGGTTCTCGCGCTCCGGCGCGGCGATGGCGGGCGGCCTGCGCGCCGGACTGTCGAACGAGGACGCGGCACGCTTCGCGTTCCTGCTGGCGACGCCCGTGATCGGCCTGGCCGCGCTGGACAAGCTGCCGGACCTGCTGGGCGCGCAGGGCAACGGCGTACGCGGCCAGGCGCTGGTCGGCGCGCTGTGCGCGGCGGGTGCCGCGTACCTCTCCGTGCGCTTCCTCGTCCGGTACTTCCAGACCAACCGCCTCACGCCGTTCGCGTACTACTGCCTCGCGGCGGGTGCGGCGTGCACGCTGCTCATCGCCGTCACCTGATCGCGCCGGTTCACTCCCGGAGGGTGAGGCGCCCTCAAGCGCGCGCACGGGATGCTGCCCGCGTGCGATCGTCCACGTGGAGCCAGCGGTGCTGCGCGAGCGGCTGACCGGCGAGAGCCGCACCCCGGACGAGATCCGGGACGCGACCTACCTGTTCACGGGCGACGTCGGCGCCAAGCAGTCGCGCTTCTGGCTGCTGCTCGTCCTGGCGGCGACGATCGCGACCGCGGGGGTCGTCAGCGACTCGACGGCGACCGTGATCGGCGCGATGATCGTCGCGCCGCTCGCGATCCCGATCCAGGGCGCCGCGGTCGCGATCACGTACGGCGAGCTGCGCCCGCTGCTGCTCTCGCTGGCGATCGTGCTCGGCGCGACGGCGCTCGTGATCGGGCTCGCGGCCCTGCTCGCGGTGCTGCTGCCGGAGCTGCACCCGCCGAGCCACAACTCGCAGATCACGGGGCGAGCGTCGCCGACGATCGTCGATCTCGTCGCCGCGGCGACGACCGGCGTCGCGGGCGCCTTCGCGGTCGGCCGGCGTGACGTGGGGGACATCCTGCCCGGCGTCGCGATCGCGATCTCGCTGGTGCCGCCGCTCGCGGTCGTCGGTGTCACCGCGGTCGCCGGGGACTGGGACAGCGCGTGGGGCGCGCTGCTGCTGTTCCTCACGAACGTGCTCGCGATCATCGTCGCCGGGATCGCGGTGTTCACCGCGCTGCGCGTCAGCCGCGGGTACCTGCGCGATCCCGCGTTCCACCGCCGTCCGGTCTACTCCGTGGTGGCGGTCGCGTCGGTGCTGATCGCCGGCGCGCTGGCGGTCACCACCTACCGCACGGTGCAGCTGTCGAACTGGCGCACCGCGGCGGCTCGCGTCGCGGGCTCGTGGGCGGAGCGCAACGGGGAGCAGCTGGGGCTGGTGCGCTTCGACGGCACCACGCTCGTGGTGGTCGTCGAAGGCACGGCGAGCGGCGATGACGACGCCGCGCTGCCGGGCCTGCTGCACGGCGTCGTCCCGGCCGGCACCCCGGTGGTGGTCAACCGCGTCGCCGGCTCGCGCCGGCCCGCCGGCGACGTCCGCTGAGCGGCGCCGGTTCACCCGCGTGGGATGACGGCACATCACCCCGCGCCGCGGGAGCGTGTGTGGACCCCACCGGAGGTGCTGAAGGCATGGCCCGCTATCCGCTCCACCTGGACCGTTTCCACTTGCCAGAGCCCGAGTGGACGTTCCCGAACGCGAAGATCAACACCTACGCGATCGATTCGGAGCCGGACTTCCCACCGCCGCGCGCGGCGCCGGCGGGCGCCCCGAACATCCTGCTGGTGCTGCTCGACGACGTCGGCTTCGGCTGGCCGAGCGTCAACGGCGGTCTGGTGCGGATGCCGACGGCGGAACGCCTGCACGAGCGCGGGCTGCTCTACAACCAGTTCCATACCACCGCGCTGTGCTCGCCGACCCGGGCCGCGCTGCTGACCGGGCGCAACCACCACACCGTCGCCACCGGCGTCATCCAGGAGATGGCGACGGGGTACCCGGGCTACTGCGGGATCATCCCCAAGAGCTGCGCGACCATGGGCGAGCTGCTCAAGCAGGCCGGGTACTCGTGCGGGTGGTGGGGCAAGAACCACAACGTCCCGGACAACCAGACGAGCCCGGCGGGCCCCTTCGACAACTGGCCGACCAACCAGGGGTTCGACTACTTCTACGGCTTCATCTCCGGGGAGACCGACCAGTTCTTCCCGTCGCTGATCCGCAACACGACCGCGGTCGAGGCACCGGCGCGTCCCGAGGACGGCTACCACCTGACGCGCGATCTCGCCGACGACTGCATCGCGTGGATCCGCGAGCAGAAGGCGATCGCTCCGGACCGGCCGATCATGACCTACTTCTCCACGGGTGCGGCGCACGCGCCGCACCAGCCGCCGCTGGACTGGCGCGGGCGCAACGCGGGCCGCTTCGACATGGGCTGGGACGCCTACCGCGAGCAGGTCCACGCGAACCAGCTCCGGATGGGGATCATCCCGGAGAGCACGCAGCTGACCGAGCGGCCTGAGCAGATCCCGTCGTGGGACAGCCAGCCGCCGGAGCATCAGGCGCTGTTCGCGCGCCAGGCCGAGAACTTCGCCGACTTCCTGGAGCACTGCGACTTCGAGGTCGGACGGGTGCTCGGCGCCTACGAGGAGCTCGGCGAGCTCGACGACACGGTCGTGATCTACATCCTCGGCGACAACGGCTCCTCGGGCGAGGGATCGCTCGTCGGCACGCCGAACGAGCTGATGAGCCTCAACGGGCAGCAGCCCACGATGGACGAGGCGCTCGGCTTCCTGGACACCTGGGGCATGCCCGGGACGTCGCCGCATTACGCGGTCGGCTGGGCCCACGCCGGCGACACGCCGTTCCAGTGGACCAAGCAGATCGCGTCGCACTTCGGCGGCACCCGCAACTCGATGATCGTCTCGTGGCCCGAGCGGATCGGCGATCACGGCGCGGTCCGGCGCCAGTTCCACCACGTCATCGACGTGCTGCCCACGCTGCTGGAGATCGTCGGCGTCCGGGAGCCCGTGTCGGTCAACGGGTACATCCAGAAGCCGATCGAGGGCACCAGCTTCGCGTACACGTTCGATGACGCCGACGCGCCGAGCCGCCGCGACCGGCAGTACTTCGAGATGATGGGCAATCGGGCGATGTACCACGACGGCTGGATCGCCTGCTGCCGTCACGGACGCCTGCCGTGGGAGACCTCGGGCACGTTCTCGTTCGAGCACGACACGTGGGAGCTGTACGACATCGCCGAGGACTACAGCGAGGCCGTGGATCTCGCTGAGCGCGAGCCGGGCAAGCTCCGGGAGCTGCAGGACATGTTCCTGGCCGAGGCGGCCAAGTACAACGTGCTGCCGCTCGACGACCGTTTCGCCGAGCGGCTCGACGTGACGCTGCGCCCAAGCTTCTTCTACGGCCGCAAGCGGGTCACGTTCCACCCGGGCATGGTGCGGCTGCCGGAGGGCTCGGCCCCGAAGATGATCGGCGTGCCGATGCGGGTCACGGTGCCGGTCGAGATCCCCGAGGAGGGCGCCGAGGGCGTGCTTGCGGCCCTCGGCGGCGATGCCGCGGGGTTCTCGCTCTTCCTCTGGGAGGGCCGGGTCCGCTACCACTACAACTACTTCGGGATCGCGCGCTACGACGCGATCGCGAACGAGCGGCTCCGGCCCGGCACGCACACGATCGCGTTCGACTTCGTGCCGGACGCGCCGGTGCCCGGTTGCCCGGCGACCGTGACCCTGTACGTCGACGGCGCGGAGGCCGCCCGGACCCGCGTCGAGCGGCAGGTGCCGCAGCGCTGCGGCACCGAGTGCTTCGACGTCGGTCAGGACAGCCGCTCGCCGGTCTGCGACGACTACGCGGACCGCGGCGTGTTCTCGTTCACCGGCACGATCCAGTCGGTCACGTTCGAGTTCGGGGACTTCGAGGAGCCGTCGGGCATGGACCGCCTCGAGTTGGCGACCAAGCTGGATTGAAGGGGGCACGATGAAGTCCATCCTCGTGGCGGCGGCGGGCCTGCTGCTGGCGGTGCCGGCCGCCGCCGACGCCCAGACGAAGTACCTCGTGACGTACGCCGCGCGCTCCTGCCCGGAGTACACCGACGTGTACGCGAACCTCGCGCGCAACGACATCCAGGAGAGCCTGCGCGACCTCGGCGCCGACTCGCCGTACACCGCCGGTGAAGCGGTCACGCCGCGCAAGGAGATACCGGGGCAACCCCGGTGCCGGCCGCTGGTCAACTGGCGGTTCGTGCTCGGAACCGGCTACGCGTCGCGCGCCGTGACCGGGCCGTGGGGCTCGCTGTCGAAGGTCACCGGCGCGTACGACACGCCGATCGTCACGCAGGCGTCGACGCCGGCGCTCGACCCCGGCGGCAACCCGACCGGGTTCGACCTCGCCGGCGCGGTCACGGTCGAGCTCACGCCCGACCAGGTCCAGCGCGCCGGAGCCTCGAACTCGCTCTGGGTGCAGGGCGGCGCGGTCGACGACCCGGTGCTCGACCAGGTCTATCCGGGCCAGTACGGGTTCGCCGCCGTGCGCTGCGCGATCGACGACCTCAACGGCGACAACGTGGAGTGGATCGGGTTCCCGCAGGGCACCCGGCACGTGTACTGCTTCGCGTACTACGTCACGCCGCCGCCGACGAGCGGCACGATCGTGATCCGCAAGGTGGTCGACGACCCGGCGGTGACGGCGTCCCAGGACTTCCGGTTCACCGGCAACCTCTCCTACTCCGCCGACCACTCGTTCACGCTGTCGGCCGCGAACGGACGGGACGCCTCGCAGTCCTTCATCCGCGCCGCGGGCGAGGCACCGTGGACCGTGCAGGAGGAGCTTCCGCCCGGGTGGTCGCTGACCGGGTTGAGCTGCGCGTCGGCGACCGGCGCCAGCAGCGCGACGACCGACGCCGGCACGGGCGCGGCGGCGGTGCGGCTGGGCGCGGGGGACACGGTGACGTGCACGTACACGAACCGGCTCACGCCCCCGGCCGGACTGCTGCTCGCCAAGCGCACGCTCGGCGGCGTCGGCAGCTTCGAGTTCCGGGTCGCCGGGAAGGGCGCGACGACGCAGACGATCACCACCCGCAGGCCGGGGGTCGCCGCGGTCGGCAAGCCGCTGACGGGCGCCGCCGGGACCTACGCGATCAGCGAGACCGCACCGCCGCGCTCGCCGCAGGGCCGCTGGGTGGCGACCGGCGTCAACTGCGGCGGCCGGGCGTTGAACCCGCTGCGGCCGCTGTCGCTGACGGTGAGCGCCGGCAAGGGCGTGGTCTGCCTGTTCACCAACCGCTTCGTCCCCGCGGGCGCGCTGGTGGTCCGCAAGACGACGGTCGGTTCGACCGGCACGGCGAACTTCCAGATCACGCGCGACCGTGACCCGTCGCAGACGTACAGCCAGCGCGCGACGACCCGCAAGCCGCTGCTGCCGGTCCCCGCGAGCGGCGACCGTACGTCCTCGCTCCCGCTCGGCTCGTACACGATCACCGAGTTCGGCCGCCAGGTCCGGCTGCGTGGGTACTGGCGCCTGGACGCGGTCCTCTGCAACGGGCGCCCGGTCGGCGCGTCGATGGGCACGGCGAAGGTGCGGCTGACCGCCGCCGAGCCCAAGGCGGACTGCACGTTCATCAACGAGTTCGTGCGTCGCACGCCGCCGCAGCCGGGACCGACCCCGACCCCGACCCCGACGCCCACGCCGAACCCGAACCCGAACCCGAGCCCGACGCCCGTGCCGACGGTCGACCCTGACGTCGACGGCCCGACGGCCGACCTCGTGGTCACCAAGCGGGTCGCGCCCGCGACCGCCGCGCCCGGCGACCCGATCACGTACACGATCCGGGTCGTCAACCGCGGGCCGGACGCCGCGAACGACGTGGTCGTCGCCGAGGTCCGCCCGCGCGGTACGACCCCGCTGAAGCTGCGGCCGAGCCAGGGCTCGTGTGCCGGCGACCGCCCGGTCCGCTGCGCGCTCGGCACGCTCGGCGTGGGCGACAGCGCCACGATCACCGCGACGGTCGCGGCCGGCGCGCCCGGGCGCCACGCGAACCACGTGGCGGCGGTGACCTCGACGCGCGACCCGCGCCTGGCGAACAACGCCGCGCGGGCGACCGTGACCGTCTCGCGCCGGGCCGCGCCGGGCGTCACCGGCTGAGCGGACCCCGCCGGCCCGGGCGCGCCCGGGCCGGCGGCCGGCTCAGGCCGTGGCGAAGACGCGCTCCCAGTCGTCGCGCATGCTGGCGACGACCCACCCGAGCCGCGCGCCGATGGCGGTGATCGGCTCGGCGTCGTCGAACGTCGCCGCTTTGCTCGCGTACGCGAACTCGCGCTCGGCGTCGTCGTGATCGACGAGGAGCGCGAGCCCGCCGTGCGGATGGGACTGCGCCCACTCGAGCATCTCGCGGTCGCCCGCCGAGTTGCCCGCGGCCAGCAGGGGCGCTCGGCCGATCTGGGACTGGATGTTCTCGAGCTTCGCCCCGCCCTCGTTCGCCTTGCCGATCTGAGCGATCGTCCGGCGTACGACCGGGCGGTCGTCGCCGTCGCGCTCGAACCGGTAGCCGATCAGCGTCCCCACGACCATGCCGGGCTCGACGCCGTAGAGCTGCCGGCCGACCTGGCGGACGAACTCGGTGCCGCCGCCCGTGACGATGCCGACGGTGAACTCGCGGGCGCGCAGCTCCTCGATCAGCTCGAGCATCGGCTGGTAGACGACGCCGTGCAGCGGGGCGCCGAGCGTGCGGTGCCGGTACCGCCCGGCGAAGTCCTGGACCGCCGCGCCGAACTGCTCCGGGGTCTCCCCGTCGAACAGCGCGGCGAGCGCGCCGGCCACCTTGGCCAGGCCGATCTCGCCGATCGCCGCCATGTCTCCGGTGAGCACCGCGGCGAACTCGGGACGCTGGGCCAGCGCGGGGTCGTCCGCGGCGCGCCGCTGCAGCGCGTCGACGAAGAAGTCGAACTGCACGTAGGTCGGCTTCTCGCACCACAGCGTGCCGTCATTGTCGATGTAGGCGACGCGCTCGTCGACCGGGACGTCGCCCGTGCCGTCGAGGAACGCGAGGATGGCGTCACGCGTGGCGCCGGGACGCCAGGACGGGAGTCTCATGGTTCCTCCGTGGTGTGGCTGTCGAGGACGATCAGGTCGTGCCGCCAGAGCCCCTCGATGAACGCAGGCGCACCGAGCTCCCCGATCGAGCGGACGCCGTCGATCGCCCCGAACAGCGCGTACTGGGCGCGGTCGGCGAACAGCACGAGGTCGCTGTCGGTGTGCGCGCGGTTGAGCAGCGCCGCGGCGGCGCCGGGCGGCAGGCGGTCCTCGACGGCGAGCGCGGTGGGCACGCGCACCGGGACCGCGGCGGCGTCGTCGAAGTCGACCGCCCCGGACGTGCGGTCCCCGGCGTGGAACGCGATCAGCGTGTGCCGCACGATCGTCCCCCGGAACAGCTCCACGAGCGCGTACTGCTCGGGCGCCGGCCGCGCGGCGATCCGCGCGCCGTGCGGCGTCCCGCGCAGCGCCCCGCAGTCGGGGAGGTAGGGCGCCTGGCGCTCCCAGCGCCCGAAGCGCAGGCCTGCGCCGTCGACCAGCGCGAGCAGCTCGGGCACGGTGTACGCGCGGTCGCGCGGGTTGCAGAGCGCGTCGGCGAGCGCGTCGTCGTCGCCGAAGTCGCGCGACTCGCGCAGCAGCCGGCTGAGCGGGTGCCCGAGCGGGAGCTCCCGCAGCGTCGCCGTCAGGTCCGCGAGCTCGCCGGGTGACGTGCCGACGCCGAGCCGGCGGCAGTAGTCCTGGAGCATGTAGACGCCCGCCCGCCCATAGCGGGCGTAGACCATCAGCGTCACCGCGCCGCCCGGTGCCAGCACCTCGCGCAGCCGGCGCAGCCCGAGCGCCGGGTCGGCGAGGTGGTGCAGGACGCCGGTGCAGACGATGTGGTCGAACTGCGCGCCGAGCTCACCGACGCGCTCGAGCTCGAGCCGGTGCAGCTCGAGGTTCGCGACGCCGTGACGCGCGGCGAGCGCCCGCGTGTGCTCGAGGCTCGCCGCGCTCACGTCGACGCCGACCACCCACGCGTGCGGGCGCAGCCGCGCGTACCGGACGGCCTGGGAGGTGCCGCAGCCCGCGACCAGGACCGTCTCCACCGACGTGCTCGCACGGCCCGGCCAGATCAGGTGATGCGCGATGCGGGCCGCCGCGGCGCCGGAGAGCTCCGTGACCGGCGGTGGGTACGGGTGGCGGTCGTAGAACGCCGTGATCGCGTCGGGCGGGATGCGCGCACGCTAGGCCGGGCCGGGATGAGGACGCCTCACCTCACCCGGGTGAATGCCCCGGGCCCGGCGGCGGGTCCAGACGGGCTTCGACCAGGTCGAGGCCGAGTCGCTCGATCCGGGTCAGCAGCCCGTGCAGCGCGGCGGCGTCCTCGATCGTGCCCTCGAGCACCGTGGTCGGCGGCTCGACGTGGCTGTCGAGCCCTTCGAAGCTCCGCAGCAGCGCTTCGCTCAGCTGGCCACGGATCTGGATCCTGCAGCGCGGACGTGGGTCGCTGGCCACCACGCCAGCTTCCTGGACGCGCGGCTACGCCGCATCGCCCGGCGAGGGTGAGCCGGCGAGCGGCACCGAGCCGGAGACCCGGCACCCGGTGCCGGGCGCGCTCTGCACCGCGAGCGTCCCGCCGACCGCCGCCAGCCGGTCCGCCATGTTCACCAGCCCGGCGCCCGGGGGCGCGGTCGCCGGGTCGAAGCCGGGCCCGTCGTCGGCCACCCGGAACCAGGCGGCACCCGGCTCGCGCCCGAGCTCGATCGCGATCCGCGTCGCGCCGGCGGCGTGCTTGGACGCGTTCTGCACCGCCTCCAGGCACGCGAAGTAGACGGCGTTCTCGACCTCCGGTGGATGGCGCCCGAACCCGTGGTCGTGCACCGCGACCGCCGCGGCGCTGGCCGCCGGCAGCCCGCGCACGGCCTCCGGCACGCCGGCCTGCGAGAGCGTCCGCGGGTAGAGGCCGTGCGCCAGCTCGCGGACCTCCTGGAGCGCGCCGTCGAGCTCTGACCCGAACGTCTCGAGCGCGGTCCGCTGCTCGCCGGACTCGTGCTCGGCCGCGAGCCCGAGCCGCACCCGCAGCGCCACCAGCCGCTGCTGCGCGCCGTCGTGCAGGTCGCGCTGGAGCCGGCTGCGGGCCGCGTCGGCGGCGGCCACCATGCGCGCTCGCGACGCCCGCAGCTCGCCCATCAGGTCGCCGCGCTCGACCGCCACGAGCGTGGCCGAGGCGGCGGCCGCGACCAGCTCGGGATCGTCGCGCAGCGTCACGTCGGCGGCGATCACCGCGACCGGGCGGGCGGCGCGAGCGACCGGGAACCAGGTCTGCGGCGGCGCCGGCGCCGGCAGGCGCGCGCCGCCCGCGTCCCGGTACACGTAGCCGTCCCAGTACCCCAGCCGCACGTGCGGGTCGTCGAGCGCCCGCGCCACCGACGCCTGCCAGTGCCGCGGGGTCGGGCCGGCGGCGAGCTCCTCCATCAGGCGGCGCTGAACGGCGGCCGCGAACATGTCGGCCTGGATCAGCGCGGCCAGGAACCCGAGCGGGAACACGAGGCGCGCGCCGATCAGCACCCAGCCGAGCGGCACCAGGATCTCGCGCGCGCCCGGGGCGAACTCGCCGATCACGTGGTAGGTGACGAACACGGGGAGCAGCAGCCCCGACGAGAGCGCCACGCCGGTCAGCGCGCGCCGCTGCGGCGGCGTCCCACGGCCCAGCCGCCACAAGAACCGCAGGAGGACGCCGACCGTGGCCGTCGCGCCGACCACGATCTCGACGTGCGCCAGCGCCGTGAGCAGCTCCGGCGCCGAGCCGACCTGGAACGGGTTCCCGGGGCAGCTCGGCACGCACCGCGAGAGCGGGCCGGCGCCCTGCACGGCCGGGCTCAACAGCAGCCACGGGATCGCGAACTGCACCATGGCGAAGACGAACACGGCGTTGAGCGCGCGGTCGATCCAGTGCTCGAGCCGGCCGGACGGGAACGCCAGGCAGACGTAGATGTTCAGCGTGACCAGCACGAAGTCGCCCATCACCGCGAGCGAGTGCACGGCCGGCACGTCGGACGACTGCAGGCCGAACAGCCAGCCGGCGGCGCCGAACAGGATCAGCAGCGGGCCGAACCGGCTCGCCGGGCGGCGGCGCAGCCAGAGCACGCCGATCAGCGCCGGGGCCACGGTGTAGTAGCTGGTGACGAGCGCGGTGGCGAGCGGATGCTCGACGTGGCGGCTGGTGAGCGCCAGGACGGTGGTGCTGACCGTGGCGACGATGCTGAGCCCGGCGGCGGTGACCGTCCACGAGCGCAAGCCGACGTGCAGCGGGCGGGCCGCAGGTCCGGTGACCGGCGCCGACGTGATCGTGGCCACGGCGGCAACCTATCGTGTCGAGCAACGAATATCGTCCGGTCCGTGCTCCGCGTGGTGTACGCCGACGATTCCTGGCTGACGCGCCAGGCGATCGGCGCGGTGCTCGAGCGCTGTGACGGCGTCGACGTGGTCGCGGTGTGCGAGGACGGCGACGCGGTGCTGGCCGCCGTCGAGGCCGAGCGGCCGCACGTCGTCCTGACCGATCTGCGCATGCCGCCCAGCGGCGACGGCGAGGGCGTGCGGATCGCGCGGGCGCTGGCAGCGTCGCACCGCGACGTCGGGGTCCTGGTGCTCAGCCAGTACGCCGACCCGGTCTTCGGGCTCGCGCTGATCGAGGACGGCGTCGAGGGCCGCGGGTACCTGCTCAAGGACCGCGTGCACCACGCCGCGGTGCTCGACGGGGCGCTGCGCGCGGTGGCGCACGGCGGCTCGCTGTTCGATCCCGCGCTGGTCGACTCGCTGCTGCGGCGTAACGACGCCGCGGGCGGGCTGGACGAGCTGACCGCGCGCGAGCGCGAGGTGCTCGCGGAGATGGCGCTCGGCAAGAGCAACGCGACGATCGCCCAGTCGCTCGTGCTGACCAAGAAGGCGGTCGAGAAGCACGTGTCGGCGATCTTCGCCAAGCTCGGCCTGCCCGGCGAGGAGGTCGCGAGCCGGCGGGTCGCGGCCGTCCTGCGCTACCTCGAGGGGGGCGGACACCCCCGCTGATCCGGGAGCGCGCTCCCGCACATCCACAGGCGTGCCCGGTCGCCGCCGGCTCGCGGATGCGGGAGGCTGCGGAGGTGATCGACGCGGCGGTGGCGGTCGAGGACGGCGGAGCGACGATCGCGGCCGCCGTCGCTTCACGGCGTCTCGACCGTCCGCGCCTGATCGAGGCGCTCGGTCGCGGCCACCGGCTCACCGCGCTGATCGCACCGACCGGCTGGGGCAAGACGACGCTGCTGGAAGCGTGGGCGGCCGCGTGCGGCGCGCCGCTGATCCGCCTCGACGCCGCGCACGCCGACGCCTGGCGGCTGCAGCACGACCTCGACGCCGCGCTCGCGGCCGGTGTGCCCGCGCTCGCGATCGACGACCTGCAGGTGCTCTCGCCCGCCGGGCTGGACGTGATCCGCTCGCTGCTGCGCGTGGAGGGCGTCCCGCTGGTCGTCGCCGGCCGCGCGGAGCCCGCGATCGGCCTCTCGCGCCTGCGGCTCGACGACGACGTGCTCGAGCTGCGCGCCCGCGAGCTGGCGTTCACCGCGGACGAGCTCGCGCAGCTGCTGGAGGCGCGCGGCCTGACGTTGACGGAGGCCCAGCGGGCGCGGCTCCTGCGGCGCACCGAGGGCTGGGCGGCGGGCCTCTCGCTGGCGCTCTGCTCGCTGCGCGGCACGGGTGACGTCGAGGGATTCCTGGCCGCGTTCGGCGGCAACGATCGCGCGGTCGCCGACTACCTGATGGACGAGGTGCTGTCCGGGCTCGACGCCGAGCTGCAGGAGTTCGTCCTGCGCACGTGCGTGGTCGACGACGTGTGCGGCGACCTGGCCGCGGTCCTGACCGGGCGCGACGACAGCGGCGAGCTGCTGGAGCGCCTGGCCCGCGACGGCGTCCCGATCGCGCCCGCCGGCCCGGCGCGCCGGTGGTACCGCTGGCACCCGCTGTTCGCGGAGCTGCTGCGGACGCGGCTCGCGATGCGGTACGGACGGCTGACGCCCGGGCTGCACGTGCTGGCGGCGGACTGGCTCGCCGGGCACGGCCGCGTCGCCGACGCGCTGGCGCACGTCGCCGCCGCCGGGCCGGCGGCGGACGCCGTCGAGCTGCTCGAGCGGCTGTGGCTCGACGTGCTGGCCGACGGCGGCGTGCCGTGCGAGCGCGCGCTCGCCGGCGAAGGGGACGCGCGGCTGCGCGTCGTCGCCGCGGGCGAGCACCTGCGCCGCGGCGACGCGCCGGCGGCGGAGCGTGCGCTGGCGGCGGTCGACGACGCGCCGCCCGCCGTGACCGCGTTCGCGGCGCTGCTGGGCGCCCGCGCCGCCGGCGACGTCGAGGCGGCGCGCCGGGCGGGGGCGCGCGTCCTCGACACGGGCTCGTCGGATCTGCTGCACGCGCTCGCGCAGTTCCACGTCGGGCTCGCCGAGCTGTCCTGCGGGTCGGTCGCGGAAGCCGGGGAACGGCTGCTGGGCGCGGCCGTGCTGGCGCGTGGCCACGACCGCGACGCGCTCCTGCTGGCGTGCGCCGCGCGCCAGGCGGCGCTGGCGATCGTGCACGGCGACGGCGCTGCGGCGGGCGCGGCCGCGGCCGACGCCGTCGACCTGGCGGCGCGGCCTGAGCGCCGCGACGCGGGCTCGCTCGCGTGGGCGCGGGCGGTGCAGGCCGCGCTGGCGCTGTGGGACGGCGACGCGCTCGAGGCCGAGCGGCTCGTGGCGCTGGCCGCGGCGCTGGCGGCCGAAGCGCGCGACGGCGTCGCCGTCGACGCCGTCCGCGGCCTGCGCGCGCACGTCTGCGCGGCCGGCGGCGACCTGGCCGCGGCGCGCAGCCTGACGCGCGTGGCGCGCGACGCGCGCCACGGCGCCGACGGGCTGCTCGCCCGCTGGCTGGACGCGCTCGGCCCGACGCCCTGGGCGCCGGACCCGGCCGGCGGCGGCGCGTTCGACGTCGCGCGGGCGCTCTCGGAGCTGCGGTCCGGCGATCCGCGCACCGCGCTGCAGAGGATCGCGCCCGTCGCGGCCGAGCCGGCCGGGCATCCGAGCGTGCGCGTGCACGCGCTGGTGATCGAGGCGCTCGCGCGCGACGCGCTCGGCGTCACCGGCGCGACCGAGGCGTGCCGGCGCGCGCTCGGGCTGGCCGACCGGACCGGCTACCGCGTGCCGTTCGCGTTCCCGGAGCCGGGCGTCGCCGAGCTGCGCGCGCAGCTCGGCCGGATCGCGCTCGTCGACCCCGCGGACGCGGTCGCGCCCGTGGCCCGCGTCGACCTGCCGGGCGAGCCGCTGACCGAGCGCGAGCTGGGCGTCCTGCGCTTGCTCGCGACGCTGCTCACGCCGGTCGAGATGGCGGGCGAGCTGCTGATCTCGCTCAACACGGTCAAGACGCACATCCGCGCCGTCTACCGCAAGCTCGGCGTGCACTGCCGCCGCGACGCGGTCCGCTGCGCCCGTGAGCTCGGCGTGCTGTGACGCTCAGTGCGCGCCCGCCGCGGCGTACTTCTCCAAGAACAGCGCCTCCGACAGCGCCACGTGCTGGATCTCGGACGGATCGACGCTCGCGTTGGGCGCGTGGATCAGGCACTTGGGCTCCTCGACGCCCATCAGCATGATCTCCGCGTCCGGGTACGTCTCGGCGAACACGTTGCAGAGCGGGATCGAGCCGCGGACGAGGACCCGATCACGGGCGGGACGTCGATCCCCAGCACGGTCGCGGACAGGCGCCACCAGATCGACCAGCTCAAGACGGACGCGACGGTCGGGACCTGATGGCCGAGCCCGACCGCGCAGCCCCGGGCAGGGGCCGTGAAGGCGATGACGATCTGGGGCGCGGCGCCGGCGCCCGTATGACGACGAGGAGGACCCGTGCCCGCCGATGAGCTCGAAGGCCTGATGGGCCGCGCCCGCGACGACCTGGCCGAGCGGTGACGCGCGAGCGGCTCGCCGCCGTCGTCCGCCTGCGGCAGCAGGGTGCGGCACGGTTACTGCACCGGTGAGGGGAGTGTCAGCTCGGGCGGGGTCGCGAGCGTCCGATCGGCGCCGCGACGCGAACGGAGGCGGGTCGCATCCCCGCGCGAGCGGCAACGCGCCACGTCCGTGCGCGAGTGGTCGCGTTTCGGCGCATGCCGCCAGAAAGTGACCACTCGCCGCGCCCGACGAGCGGCAACGCGCCACGCCGGCGCCGCCCAGCCGGACCGCGGACGCGAGACCCGGGTCCGCGCTCCCACCTGCCTCACCCGCGCAGTTCGCCCAGGCCACCAACGCCGCCCACGAACACGAAACGCAGACCGCGACGCGGCGAGTGGTCGCGTTTCGGCGCATGCCGCCAGAAAGTGACCACTCGCCGCGTCCGACGAGCGGCAACGCGCCACGCCGGCGCCGCCCGGCCGGACCGCGGACGCAAGACCGGGTCCGCGCTCCACCTCCCTCACCCGCGCAGTTCGCCCAGGCCACCCACACCGCCCACGAACACGAGACGCGGGCAACGACGCGGCGAGCGGGCGTGTTTCGGCGCCTGCCGCCAGAAAGTGACCACTCGCCGCGTCCGACGAGCGGCAACGCGCCACGCCCGCGCCACCCGGCCGGACCGCGGACGCAAGACCCGGGTCCGCGCTCCCACCTCCCTCACCCGCGCAGTTCGCCCAGGCCACCCACGCCGCCCACGGACACGAGACTCAGACCACGACGCGGCGAGCGGTCGCGTTCCGGCGCCTGCCGCCAGAAAGTGACCACTCGCGCGAGGGTGGGGCGCGCCGGCGCGCCGGCGCCGCGAGCGGGCCGCGCGCGCCGCGCCGCGCCGCGTGGCGGAGACGCTCAGCGCGTCGCCGGCGGCCAGTAGCGCGCGAGGTCGGAGATCGAGCGCAGGCCGAGGCGGGTCGCGGTGTCGCGCTTGGTGACGAGGACGTTGCGGTCCTGGGCGCCCGAGAGCCGGAGGGGCTCCGCGTGGATCCGGGCCAGCGTCCGCCGCAGCCCCGCGCGCAAGCGCTCCGGGCGCGTACCGACCAGGTAACGCAGCAGCGACCCGCTGTAGTCCGGCGTGAGGTCGATCTTGGCGCGCCGCAGCAGCGCGACCGCCTGGGGACGCAGCCCGTGCACGCTGCGCACCCGCACCCGGTAGCCGGCGGTCCGCAGCGTCTCCGCGTAGAGGTACGCGAGCACCTCGTTCTCGGCGAAGTCCTGGTAGCCGATCACGATCCGCGGACCGTGCCGCGCCGACCGCCCGCCGCCGAGCCCGTTGGCGTCCACGAACTCGCCCCCGACCGCCTCCGGGATGCGCCCGTCGACCAGCCACTGGTTGAGCCCGCGCAGCGCCAGCGTCGACAGCGCCGCGGACGCCGCGTCGAGCCGCCGCTTGATGTCGGCCGCACCGCGCGCGCCGTACGCGTGCAGCAGCCCGCGGCGGACGACCGGGACGACGCGGTCGGCGTAGAGCATCCGCCGGTCGTCGCGCAGCGTGACGATGTCCGGCCGCGACACGGCCGGGTTCGACGAGAACGCGACCGCCACCTCGGCGAGCCCGTTGTCGAGCGCCGAGATGCCGGCGTCCGCGACCTCCAGCGGTACGAACGAGGGCCCGACGTCGAGTCCGTACACGGACCGCAGGCCGGCGCCGCAACCGGTGTTCGTGAGGCAGTCCGGCGGCGCCGCGAACCGCACCGTCTGCGCCTGCGCGGGCGCCGCCGCCGCAAGCAGAAGACCCACCCCCAGAGCCAGCGCAAACGCGCGCATAGCCGGGCACCCTACCTGTTGATGACATCAACAGGTAGCCTCCGCGGCGGAATGCGCCGATCTCGCATCGTCGCGCTCGCCGCGCTCGCACTCGGCGCCGCCGCGCTGTCGGCACCGTCCGCCCAGGCGGCCACCCACG